>NZ_MVHT01000152.1 GCF_002086275.1 Mycobacterium intermedium
GGTACCGTGCCGTCGCTCATCGCTGTTCTCCTGCGTCCAGGTATCCCGGCAGAAAAAATCGTAGACCGGCGCCGCCCCCGAAGCGCAACCAGTCCCGTTGGATCCTGGTTGGCGCGGCGGTTTTCCTGGTCGTCGCCGTGGCGGCCGGGTTCGGCATCTGGGCGTTGACCAGCGACGGTGGCGAATCCAGCCACAAGAACGCTGTCGACCTCAGCAAACTGGACGTCGGGAATTACAACACGAAGCCGCGGCCCCTGCCGGGCCCCACCACAACTGAGCAGGGGAAGTTTCTCGAGGCGTATCGCCTGGCCGAGGGCGTCGTGAATCCCTACGACGTCGACCCCGTGCTCGATCACGTCTACGGCAGCGCCACCCCCGACCCGGCGACGGCTGCCACCACCATCGCCGGCACCGGCACTCCGCTCACTCAACCCGTGCTCGAGAAATACGGCATGATCTCGGCGTACATCGTCCAAGGCGTCTCGAAGCGGATCCAGGACTTTGCCCGGGAGAAGTTCGGCGACGTCCTGCTGGTCATGGTGACGAGCTTTCCCAACGACGACGCCGCCGCCAAGGCCGCCGCCGAGATGGACGCCGTCGACTTCGCCGTCAACAGCGAAAACCGGCCCGCCCAAATCCCCGGCTATGCCAAGGCCAAGGCACACTATCGACCCGGTTCCCCCTCGATCGGCGCGACCATGCCTTCGGGCAGAATGGTTGTCTCCGTCATCGTTCGCAGCGATGAAAACGACAACGTGGCGTTCTTGACCCAGCGGGTGAAGCGGACGTTGGACCTGCAAACACCGTTGCTGGACAAGGTCATCCCGTCTGTGGCCATCGGAGTCACCACCCTGCCGCTGGACCCGGATCGGATGCTCAGTCGGCTGTTCGTCCCGGCCGAACAGCCGCAGGTATCAAGCACCTTCGGCAGCATGGGTCCGCACGCGGCCGGCTTCTGTGCCGACAGCCCAGTCCGCAAAGAAGGGCTGTTTGAGCAGGCGGACGTCGACCGCTGCGCGTTCAGCACCGAGGGCCAACTGCTGCGGGCTCGTGACGAGGCGTCCGCAAAGGCATTGCTGCCCAAACTGATCGAAGCGGTCCGCGCCGAGTACATCGACCATGACGTGGCTCCGCCCGAGGCACTGAGCGACGCCCGTTGTGTCGAGCAGAAGGCGGAAATCGTGGCCGACAATGCCAATGCGCGCTTCGTGTGTTTCGTATCGTTCGGCCGCTACATCGGCTCGGTGTGGAGTAACGAGGAAAAAGACGCCCAGCAGCGGGCCGCGGCTCAGTACGCGATCTTGGTCAACAGCGCCTAGGCGACTGCGCCGCGTTCAGGAGATCTTCTTGGCCGGTGGCGAGTAGTTCGGCTTGCCCAGCCCGAGCACATGCTGAGCGATCATGTTGCGGAACACCTCGAGGGTGCCGCCGTAGATGCCAGCCAGCGGGGCGAATCGGTAGAGGTACTCCGACGCGCCGTTGTCGGCGGCGCCCTCGGTCTCGATGGGCAACACCGATGCGGGGCCGGCGATATCCATCAACTCAGGCCCGATGTCGCGCATCGTCTGCGCCTGCGCAACCCTGCCGAAGATGCTCGGTGTGGACAGCGCCGCCTCCAGGCGGGCGGCGCTGCGGCCCAGTCGGTATGCGACCGAGCCGTCGTCGATCCGGCGCGTCCCGTCCGGGCCCGGTCGGCCCACCAAAGCCGCCACAGCGTCCACAGCGGTGGACATGAAACCCGCTTGGTGCTGCATGATCGCGACATCTTGCAACCCGTCCGGGGCGGCGGAGACGGCGCCGTGCTCGGCGTCCAACGGGCCGCGTAGCACCGTCCAGCCGCCGTTGACCTCCCCGAGCAGGTACTTGTCGTCGACCCGCACGTCGCTGTAGTACACGATGTTGGTCCGGTCGCCGTCGACGGTGCGAATGCCCTGAATCTCGATGCCCGGAAGATCGAGCGGGACCAGAAACATGGTCAGGCTCTTGTGTTTTGGCGCATCCGGGTCGGTGTTGGTGATGAGGAACACGTACTGGCAGTTGTGTGCGCCGGTGGTGAACATCTTCGAGCCGTTAATGATCCAGCTCGACCCATCCGCCTCTCGCACCGCCCTCGTCTTACAGGTGGCGATGTCGGATCCACCCTCGGGTTCGGTGTATCCCAAGCACATTCGGACATGTCCGCTGAAAACCTTGGGCAGCACCTCTTCGACGAGTTCGGGCTTGCCGAACTCGGCCACCGCCCGAGCCACCATGGCCGTCGTGCCCCAGGTCACCCACGGCGTGTGCACACGACGCTTTTCCAGCTCCCAGATCCGGCGGCGGACCCGGCTGAAGCCGCCCTCGGACGACGGCTTCCACTCCTTTTCCAGCCAGCCTTTCGCACCGATCGCCAGGTGCACGCCCTCGTCGAAGTTGTCGCCGGTCTCCCGGTCCCGCCGACGAACCTCGTCGGTGACGGTTTCGGCGAGGAAGGCGCGCACCTCGGCGAGAAACGCCTTGTCGTCGTCGTCGAGTTCAACCCGCGAGAAATCCATTAGGCCGCACCACTTTCCCGCTCGGCGACGATCCGACCCACCTCTTTGGCCGTCACGCCGGGATCGCCGCCGGCCAGCACCCAGCCGCGGGCGCGCACCAGATACGCCGTCGCCGCGGCCTCGACCGACACTCCGAGTCCGCCCTGGATGTGTACCGCCATGGTGGCCGCCTTGGCCGCCTCCTCGGCCATGAACACGAACGCGCAACCAGGCAACTCGGGCCGTTCCTCGGGTTCGTTGTCCAGGTACCACGCCGCGCGTCGGGCCAGGTTGCGACCACCCTGCACGACGATCGCCATGTTGGCCAACGGATGCGATATCGCCTGCAACGTCGAGATCGGAACACCAAGCGTGTAGCGCGTTTTGGCGAATTCGGCCGCGATGGTCATCGTCTGCTCGACCAGGCCGGCCAGCGCAGCCGCGGTCAGCAGCCGCCATTCGTCGAGTGCGCGTCGGTAGGCCGCCGCCGCTTCGGGACCCGAGCCCAGGACGGTCCGCGAATCGGCCGCCCCGGGGTCCACCCAAGCCAGGGGTAGTTGCCCCAGATTGGGCACCCGGGCGGGCCGAGTGGCGAAGGTCAACAGGACAACGTCGTCGCCGTCACGCACGACGAGGCCGTCGGCGATGGACGCCGACGGGATGAGCCGCGATCCGCTCGCCGGTTCGGGTGCGGGATCGAGCCCCAGAATCCGGGTGCCTTCGATCACGTCTGGCTCGATGCCGCCGAGTGTCTCGGCCAGTCGCGCGGCACAGACGTGGTCGATCCACGGCACCGGGGCCAGCGCACGACCGAGTTCTTCAGCGACGAGCGTGAGATCCACCAGGGTGGCTCCGTCCCCGCCCGCGTCTTCGCTGATCGCCATCGAGGAGGCACCCATTGCGCACAACCGCTCCCACAGGCTCTTGTCGAAGCCGGTTTCCTGTGCGGCCCAGACCGTCTCGATAGGACAGTGAGTCTCCAGCAGTTGTCGGTACGCGGCCTGCAAAGCCTTGTGATCCTCGGTGAGGCTGTAGTCCTGTCGGCGCAGCTCGTAGCGATCCATCAGTCACCGTTCCCTGGTTGGAAGAAGAAGTCGTTGGCGTTGTTGTAGAGGTAGTTGTCGAGGACGTCGGGGGGCAGGTCGAGGGCGTTGGCCTCCGGGACCACCCGGTGCTGACGCAGCACCGGCCAGTCCGAGGCGAAGATTACTTTGCTGGCGCCCCGGGTGCGCATGTAGTGGATGAGGCTGTCCGGCAACCGCTTCGGCGACCACGCCGACGTCATCAGCCGTAGGTTGCGGTACTTGATCAGCATCCGAATCGCGATGTCCCACCATGGATCTGCGCCGTGAATCATGCACAGCTTCAGCTCCGGAAAGCGCACGCACACCCGATCCAGGTGAATCGGGTTCTGCACCTCCCCCGGTATCGGTGGGCCGGGGATGCCGGTGTTGACGCAGAGGGGAAGTCCGAGTTCGGCGCACTTGGCATACAGCGGGTAGTACACCGCGTCGCTGGGCGGGTACATGCCGTCGGCCCAGAAGCTGGGGCCCACAACGGCATACGCCACCGGCAGATCGGCTACCGCGGCGGTGAGCTCGCGTAACGGCCCCACCGGGCGGAGCAGGTTGATGCCGCCGAGGGCCAAGGCGAATCGGTCCGGGCGAGCATCGACGAATTTGCGGGCCGTCACCGACGGCTTGGTGAGATTGTCCATCAGGATGGCCTTTTCCACACCGTGCTCATCCATCTCGTCGAGCAACTCGGACAGGTCGACCGGGTCGAACATCGACTTGGGGCCCTTGAAGTAGTCGTCGCGAACCCTGGTCATGAACTCCGGTTGCTTTTCCGTCTCCCCGAAGTGCACGTTGACCAGACAGTCAATGACCTTTCGAGGGACCGGCGTGCCGGCGGGCTGAGTCATGGCTGAGTCCTTGCGGTTTGAGCGGCCTCTTGTTTGGCCCATCGGTAGTCGGCCTTGCCGTTGCCCAGACGACGGACCTTGTCGACCACGATAAATGCCTTGGGCACCTTGAACCTTGCCAGTTCGGCTGCGCAGTGCGCGCGCAGGGCGTCGGTGTCGACTTGAAGGTGCGCCGCGGCCGGGTCACGCAGTTCGAGCAGAGCGACGATTTCCTGCCCCCAGCGTTCGCTCTCCCGGCCTACCACCAGGGCGTCGGCGACGATGGGATGGGCGCGAAGCACCTCTTCGACCTCTTCGACGAACACCTTTTCGCCGCCGGTGTTGACCACCAGCGAATCCCGGCCCAGCAGGCGCAGGGTGCCATCGGCTTCCAGCGACGCCCGGTCCCCGGAGATGACGACGCGCAGACCGTCCACCACGGGGAAGGTCTTGGCCGTGGCGGCCTCGTCGTCGAAGTAGCCCAACGGTATACGGCCGGTGCGGGCCACCCAACCGACGTGTGGTTCGCCCGGGTCGAGGAATCGGCTGTAGTCCTCGGCCAACACCAAGCCGCCGGCGCGGAACGTGAAGGTGTCGGCTTGAACGTCCCGCCGGCTGTGGCCGAATCCCATGTTGCCCGTTTCGGAGGAGCCGTAGCCGTTGATCACCGTGATGTGCGGCAGGTGGTCGAGTAAGGCCCGCTGATGCTTGACGTTGGTGGCCGCGCCGCCGGTGCCGATCGCGAACAGGCTGGACAGGTCGTAGCGGCGCCGGTCGAGTTCTCCGACCAGCGGTCCGGCGTAGGCGTCGCCCACCATCGACATCAGGCCGACCTTTTCGCGTTCGGCGATCTCCAGCACCGCTGCGGGATCGAACCTCCGCGCGGTGTCGTAGAGGACGGCGGTCTGGCCGGCAAGGATGGCGGAGAAGGCGGTCCACATGCCGGCGGCGTGCATCAACGGCGACACCGCGTACCAGGGCCGGCCGACCTTCTGCACTCGTTGGTGGATCTCGTCGACCGCGACGTGGTCGGCGCCGTTCATCGACGCGACGTACATGTCGGCTTGTCGCCACAGCACACCCTTGGGCCGGCCGGTCGTGCCGCCGGTGCAGATCATGATCAGGTCGTCGGGCGACGGGATGATGTCGCAGTCGGAATCCCCTTGTGCCAGCACATCTTCGAGCGTGACCGCACGGGGCAGCTCGGGATAGTCGCTGCCGTCGTCAACCGAGACCAGCAAGTCGGCACCCACCGACGGGAGTACGTCGGCAAACTTTGCCCCCAGGGAGCGGTGGTAGATGACCCCGCGCGGCCTGACGTAGGCCAGCAGGTCGGCGACTTCGCGCGGCGTGTAATAGTGGTTGATGTTGACCGGCACCACGCGGGCCTTCAGACACGCGATCACCATGTCGGGGTACAGGTCGTTGTACATGATGAGCGCCACGCGGTCCTGGCCGCACTCCCAGTTGCTCAGCGTGTCACGTTCCGCATGCGCGCCAAAGCCGTTGCCCGCCAGAAAGTTAGCCAGCCGACGAGTTCGGTCGGCACAATCGGCGAAGGTACTGCGGCGAGAGCCGCACACCGTCATCACCCGGTCGGGCACGGCCTCGGCGACCGCGTCCAGCACCGCGCCGATTGTCCATTCGCTCATCGCAGTGACCCGAGGGACGGCCTACACCGAGGCGGGAACATTCACACCGAGCAGATCAAGCGCGTTGTCTCGCATCACCTTCCGGGTGTCCTCGGCACTGAACTCGGGGAACTGCGGGATGTCGGCGGTGAACGCCATCGGGTCGGCGAGCCCTTCGCCGTGCGGCCAGTCCGAGCCGAACAAGATCCTGTCCACGCCGATCGTCTCGGCGAGCAGCTTGACATCGTCTTCGTAGTAGGGCGCGATCCAGACGTTGTTCTTCAGCTGCGAAACCGGGTCCTCTTTGTAGTGACGCGGATTGTTGTTAGCGGACTTCTTGAGGCGCTTGATCAAGCGGTAGACGAAGTACGAGCCGTTCTCGATGCTGACGGTCTTCAGCTTGGGATGACGGGTGAAGACCTGGTGCACGATCATCGACGCCATCGTGTCATGGATCGCCCGGTCGTCCAGCAGCACCTGATCGAGCGGATCCTTCTTGCCGAATCCTTCGAAGGTGGCCTTGCCGCCCCACAACGCGTTGATCGCCAGATAGCCACTGTCGCTGAGGTGGAAGCCCACCGGGACGCCGGCCTCCGCCAACCGCGCCCAAACCGGATCATGCACGGGGTCTCCCAACGACCGCGGCTTGACCCGACCGGGCACCGGCGCAGGGCGGACCAGAACCAGCTTGGCGCCGCGGCCAAGCACGAACTCGACTTCCTCGACGGCCTTTTCGGGGTCGGCGAGCGAGATGATCGGCGCCGAGATGATCCGGTTATCGGGCCGATTGAAGCCCCAGTCCTCATCGAGCCAGAGGTTGAATGCGTGCACCGAGGCCATCGTCGCGTCGATGTCGTGCTTGAGCGCCTCTTCGACCCCGCAGGCGAACGTGGGCAGCATGAACACCGTCTCGAGATTCTGGGTGTCCATTACCTTCACCCGAGCGTCCCGGTTCTGGTACTCGGGGTGATTCGCGAGCCGGTCGACCTTCATCAACGATGCCGGGTCCACACCCTCGGGAATCTCGCCGCGGAACAACAGGTCCAGGCACCCCGGCTCGATGATTGGGTCGAACGTCGGGTTCGGGATGAACTGGTTGATCTGCCCGCCGATTACCGCCCAGGTGCGCTTGTCGTCGCGCATCATCTGCACACCGCGCCGCTTGAATTCCTTCGGGAGGTAGCGGGTGAACGCGTCGATCGGCTCGTAGTAGTGGTTGTCGACGTCAATCGCCCGGTAGTCCAGCGTGTTCATGGTGGGCGTCCTTAAGTTCGTAGGTGCAGTTACTTCGTGTTGTTACGTTGTGCTGTGACCCGGGCGGGTCGGGTGAGGTTGTTG
>NZ_MVHT01000153.1 GCF_002086275.1 Mycobacterium intermedium
TGCCGGGATCTGACGTGTCGCTGGCCCGGGTGTGAGGTGTCGGCCTGGGACTGCCAGCTCGACCACACCATCCCGTAGGCCCAGGGTGGGCCCACCCACGCGGCGAACATGAAGTGCTACTGCACCTTTCATTTACCACTTGCTGGCATACACTTTAAGTATGGCGACGTTACCAAAACAGCAGGTCAGGGCAGCTTGCTACTGCCGCATCAGCTCCGATCCCCGGGACAAGCGCGAGGGTGTGGACCGCCAGCGGGAAGACACCGCAGCGCTGTGCGAGGTGAAGGGCTGAAAGTCGCCGGGTACTACGTCGACAACGACCGCAGCGCCTCCAACGGCAAGCGGCGACCGGAGTGGGAACGCCTGCTGGGTGACATTAGGGCCGGGAAGATCGACGCGGTTGCCGCGTGGGATCAGGACCGGGTGAACCGGATGTTGGAGGACTTTGTCGCCTACAAGGGCCTGTTCATCGAGCGCGGGATTTTGCTGGCCACGAGCAACAACGGCGAGATCGACCTATCGACACCGTCGGGTGTGCTCACCGCCGCTATCAAGACAGCGGTGAGCGAGCACGAGATCGCGATGATGCGTATTCGCCAGCGCCGCGCCGCGCAGCAACGCGCCGAGCGGGGACACCCCAAGTGGAAGAAGGCGTTCGGCTACGTTCCTGATATACGCCGCAAGGAGGACGACGACGGCACGCGCGTAATTGATGTGCGGGCGCAGCAGCGGGTGGTCGCCGCGTATCAGGCGGTGCTGCGGGGCGAGAAGATCACCTATCTGGCCAACCGGTGGAATGCCGAGAAGCTGTTCGGGCTCAACGGCAAGCCGTGGTCGGCCTCCACGCTTTCGCTGTTCCTGCGGTCGCCGCGCAACGCCGGTCTGCGCGAGCACAACGGCCAGATCGTCTTGGACGCGACGGGCAAGCCGGTGAAAGGTACTTGGCCGCCGTTGGTGGAGGAGGACCTTTGGCGCGGGGTGCAGACAGTGCTCAACGCGCCTGGTCGCGCCCCTGGCCCGAAGAGCGTCCGCAAGCACCTGCTGACGGGGGTCATGCGTTGCGGCCGGGAGGGCTGCGGCGGGTATCTGGCGGGTAATTGGGTCATGAACCCGACCGGTGGACAGCCAGGGCGCCCCAAAGCTGGTGAGACGAAAGTCAGCGGCGGTCAGGCGGCGCACTCCATCGCATACAGCTGCAGGGTGTGCCGGCGGGTGTCCGTCCGTGCTGAGCATGTGGAGCCGCTGCTGATGAACCTGCTGGTGGAGCAGCTGTCGCGCCCTGGTGCTGCAAAGTTTCTGCGCAAGAAGACTTTCGACAGGGCCGAAGCGGAGAAGCTGCGGACCGAGGAAGCGCTGCTACTGGCTAAGCAGGATCAAATCGCGGACGACTACGCCGACGACATGTTGACCGGTGCACAAGCGGCGCGGGCCACCGCGCGCATCCAGGAGAAGCTGGACGACATAGTTGCGCGCCAGCAGGACCAGGACCGGCTACGGGTGCTCGACGGCATACCGTTGGGAACCGACGAGGTGGTCCACAAGATCGAGGCGCTACCACCGGACCGGCTGCGCTCCGTTTTCGACCTGCTGGCCACGATCACGATTCAGCCGGTAGGCAAGGGTGGCAAGGTTTTCAACCCAGACCGGGTAATGGTCGAGTGGAAGACGTGACCTCGTTCCGGCCTAGCGACCCACAGAACAGCCACCGAAGGAAGCGGCCAACCTCGGACTGCCACGCCAGATTCCGGTCAATTGCTTCCACAAAATCGAGGAAAAGATCGGGGCCTTCTGCGAAACCATTGAGGAAAAACAATTGATCGTTTTCCGGCACATCGTCCGGGGGCGGCGGAGGCAAACGAAGCCAGAGACACTTTTCTGGGCCCTCAGGCCAGCGGTTGTCCACCAACCTCAGTTCCTGGAGATCAACACCCTTGCTGGGATTGTAGAAGCCGTCGCCAACGCCGAAGGGTTGCGGGTAGGGCAGTCCATGCGCGACGTCCAAACGCCCCGCGCGATGCAGAGTGTGGGCAGCCCGGTGAAGGCTAACCCTTCGTGCCCGTCCGGTTCCTGGTTCGGCAAGGCCCAACAGGTCAACGGTGTACCACCTCCACCGTGCACGCGCCGTTGGGAAATAGAACGGGTTGGCTAGGTGGTCGATGATTTCCTGGTTCGAAATATTCGCTAGGCGCATGCTCCGCAGTCGCTCGTATTGGTTCGCTTGCTCATGGGGATCGTCATAAAAGGTGTTCGCTACAGCGGGGATCGTGGTCATGTCGAAGACATCGTGTCGTTGCCTGCTGATCAGGGCGTCAAGTACTAGGCGCTGTACAGAACCGAAGCCGCGCGACACCATTTCAGCGTAAGCGTTGCCTGACGCGGGTTAAGTGTTGCCGACCTTGATGTAGTCGCCTCAACTCGTCAGAGAATAGAGCTGCCCCGCACCGTTGCACCGGTCGGGGCAGCCATATTGTCCCGTCGTCTCACCAACAGGAACAACTCAATGAGCATAAACCCGTTAGCAAGCTCAGGAAACAACCCTCAGCGCCCACCCACAGGGACTCCACCCATCGTGGTCCTGGCTGTGGCTGCAACCTGTGCCGCAGTGACAACTTACTTCACCACGTGGGATATCGGTGCCACAGTGTTCCTCGCTGTGATCTCGCTTTTCAAACCTGAGAATCAGTAACGCTTCGCAACCTTCTCATCTCGGCCCTCGACGGACGAGGTGTAGATGCCTAGGCCCATTCTTGGCGGGCGTTGTCCGAGTATCCGGGCTCGACGCTGTTCCACTTGCAGACGCCGCCATGATGGGAACAGGTGCCGCTGCTCGTCTGGCTGTGGGAACTGGTGCCATCGCAACAGACGGCAGTCGTGCCATTTGGGTTCTGGTCCGGCTTTTCGACGCAGTTGCCTGAACTGTTCTTGTAGTAACCGGGCTGGCACTGAGCAAGCTGAATTGACGGTTCGGACAATTCGCTGAGACCTGCGGCGAGTCCAATAGTCAATGTTGCGACTGCCGCAACGGCGAAGGCGCGAAACATATTTCTCCCGTATACGTGCTAAATCGATGAGCAGCGTAAGCAGGGGTGAAGCATCACCGTTGGAGTTTCCGCAATATCCGTGCCAACTTCTTGCGCCGCAGTTTGCCCACGCGCCGTTAGGTCGAGGAGCTGTGCGCTTCACGAGTGCTGTCAGACCCGACATCTACCGTATCGGCATGGGCAAAAACGATCTTGGCATCGAGGACTACGTCAACCGAAACTTCCCGAAGGAGCTCTCCGTCCCCACACCGGACGAGGCCAGCGAGGAAGAAGCCATCCGCGCAGTGCAAAAGCAGTTCAAGGATGCGGGGTTCGACTGTTCAGCAAAGACTGCTCGCGACCTCGTTCGCCGAGCGTGGAAACAGGCGCAGTAGCGTTGGTTCCGCTGTGCAGAAAGGAGAACCAACGGATGCGCTGCTCTAACTGCGGGAAAGATATCCCGTTCAGCGGAAACGTTTGCCCCTGGTGCAACGCGGACAAGAGTGGAGACCAGACGAATCAGGTATTCATGATTCTCTTCGGCCTGATCGGCGGTGGTCTGGGTTATGCAGTCGGCGGCCCCGTTGGGGGATTCATCGGTGTCCTTATTGGCGGCTTTGTCGGGCTCTTCTTCGCCAATAAGTAAGACGACCAAGTCCTGAGGCGCAGTTCCCGCGCTTCGGTCGTTCGTCGCCGCAATTGCGGGCGTTGGATGCGTTCTCCAAGGACGCAACGCGCAGCGCGCTTCCAAGTTCGCAGCGTTTACCCACCATGCTTGACAGCGATTGCGCCATCACCCGAATTTGTTGCTATGCAGTCGATTTCCCTGCTATCGGTCGCATCTGATCACCGCGCTCATCCCTCCGTCACATAGGCATTCTGCGCTGCATCACGGGGGGGTACGAGGCGGCAGTCTGGCGGGCCTGCTGGTGGGGGTTCCATAGTTTCGGTGCCCCTGCCCGGTGCGCCGGCTGTGCAGCGCCCGTGCGCTTGACGGTCTCTTGACGGGCGTTCGTTGGATGAATTCGATTGTGCTGCAATGGAATTCGTCTACAGCAAACTTGAGTGTCAACCTTTCGGTGAGGCATAATTACAGGTAGCAGCGGCAAAGCGCCGCTACCGACCGAAGGAGAGCAAACCATGACCGAGACCAACAATTCCGCTGATGTGGTGGCCGAGACCCGCGAGGCGAAGACGGGCGCGCGGCGGCGACACCCGGCGGGCAAGGCGGCCCCGACCCCGACCCCGGCGGCAGACAACGCGGCGGCCACGACGACGAAGAAATCGACCCCGGCGAAGGGTACGGCCAGCACGCCCACGAAGGCGGCAACGGCAGCATCAGGCAAGTCGGCGAAGCTGCGCTGGCAGTTCCCCGACGGGTTCGAGAACCGCGACGTGACGGGCCAGCAGGCATACAGCGCGGGCCACAGCTACGCGATCCTTCCGGTGGAAGACCAGGACGGGAAGTACAGCGCCGTGGTCAAACCGGACGACGGTGAGGCGGTCTACCTTGTCGAGGCCGGAGCCCACTCCAAGTGCTACGCCGCGTGCGTGGCCCACCACCGTGGGGTGACCGCGCAACCCGCTTGACGGCGAGGGCCACCAGGGCGGTGTGGCTACCGCCCTGGCTCGGCCTGGCAGCACGGCAAGACAAGCCGCGCTGGTTGGCTGAGAAAGGCAAGCCCGATGGTGCACTACGAGTACGAGACCGAACCGCGCCTGATGCTGCACGCGGCGCTGTTTGAAGCGCCTGGTGCGCGGCACGGCGCGGCGACCGGCAGGATAGGCCGGCCGCGCCCGAAGGCCAGTAAGCCCCGGCTGCCTGGCCGCAGTGTGCACGCCGAACTTGAGGCGGCAGAGCGCGCGGCCGAGGCCAAGGCCAGGCCCCTGACGATGGACAGCTTCAAGCGGTTCGCGGCGCAGGCCGGTGAAGTGGAGCGGCAGCGCGCCGCCGGTACCCGCAAAGAGCAGTTGCTGCGCCAAGGGGCGGTGGACTTCAAGTGGTACCTGAACCCGCAGGGTGAGGCCGAGTACCGTACCTACACCGACCCCTACGGAATTGCGTGGGAGGAACGGTGAGCGCGGGTGGTGGTGCGGCGGTGGGTATGCGGGTGGGCTGCGAGGGTGCCGAAGCAGAAATGCCCCGACACCTGGCACCGGACATGGTTGCACTGCACGGCCAGGCGCACCCCCTACGGGGGTGGGAGGGACCACCGGCCCGCAGGAAGGACGGGTCTGCAGGCCGGTGGCATCTCCCCACGTGACGCCTCCTATAGCGGCTCGGCGCGGCGGAGACCACCTCCGCGCCTTCGAGAAGAGCATGCGGACTACTTCTTGGCCTTCCGT
The DNA here is from genome assembly GCF_002086275.1 of Mycobacterium intermedium. Classification (GTDB taxonomy): domain Bacteria; phylum Actinomycetota; class Actinomycetes; order Mycobacteriales; family Mycobacteriaceae; genus Mycobacterium; species Mycobacterium intermedium. The sequence continues at coordinate 5,367 of NZ_MVHT01000153.1, forward strand.
GTGGCCTTGCGCGGCTTCGTCGGTGGTGTGGCGACCATCAGCTGCCAGCCGTGGTATTGGGCATCGAGGCGCCCCGACGCTGCGGCGGCATCGGTCTCCGCGATGCTGGCGCCGGTCAGTTCGGCGGCAGCCTCGCCGGTGCGCCAGGTGATCGTCATGTCGTCACGCCCACGATGAGTGCAGGTTGGACCCACATCACGCCGTCCCCGTAGCTCTTGAGGACGCGCTGGTCGACCAGCTCCATCACGCGGGCCTCACTGAGGTTGAGCTGCGCGGCGCACTGCTCAACCGTCAGGTAGTCGTCGTACTGCTCGCCGAAGTACATCAGCTGGTGAGATCGACGATGGCAAAGGACTGCGGTCGCAGCACACCGACGCCGACCCGAGCCTCGGCCCGCAGCTGGATCTGGTTCTTCTGGAACAAGACGCCGCTAGCGTCCAGGTCGATGCGCATGGTCTCGCGGGTGAACAGCTTGAGCTGCTTCCAATCGGCCAGGATCGCGGTCCCCGCCGGCACGGAAGGGCTCACTACTCGCGCGACCGTCGACGGTCCAAAGATGTTGTCCGACGTGCCGAAGCCCATCTTGGTGTCGTTCTCGTACCCGCCGGTGAGCAGACCGCCTGAGGTGCCCCACCGCAACAGATCGAGCTGCTCAGCGTCGGCTGGCGACAACGCCCACGCGGTCGGAACCTCGCCGAGTTGCTGCAGCGCCGTTGTCGCGCGCCGCAGAGTTGTGGCGACATCGGTGGTGAAGGCGACCGCCGTGGTTCCCGCGGTGTGCAGGATGCCGGTGCAGTTCTCCCCGCTGCCGTCGCCGCTGATCGCCTGGTACTCAATGGCGTCCAGCACCCCGGCGGCCATCTCACCGTAAAGCCAACTGGTGATGGCTGCCTCGTCCAACCAAATACGAAACGCAGCGGCTCAGACAAATGCGCGATGACGCGGCACCGGTCCAGGATGGCCTTGACGGTGAGGATGCTGGTGGGCTTCAGTGCGTTATCGGCCACGGGCGCGGCGTTGTTCGTTCGCGCGATTTGCCTGAAGTACTCGTAGGCCATCGAACTGACGGCAAGCCTGGACGGGAACAGGTCGATCAGGCGGGTGGGGTGCGGGATGTCGGTCACGAAGTCGGGCACCAGCAGCGGTACATCGACGCTGCCGCTGATCACTGCCCGCGACTCCGAACCGAACGAGCGCCGCAACTCGGCGGCAGTGTTCTGCGCCCAACTACGCGCGCACGCCATCGCGTCCGCGCCGCCTTGAGTAAGCGAATGGGAACCGAGACGTTTCAGTTCATTGCGGGTCTCGGCGATGTGCTCGTCCAATCCGCGCAGCGTCTCTCGGTGGACGCGCATCTGAATGTCCTCATCTTCAGAGAGAAAGTCGCGACCCTCGTTCTTGGCGTTGAGCAGCAACCGCTCAGCGGTCGCGCGCTCGGCGTCGCGGCGGGTTTCGAGTTTGCGGAGGAAGGCGGCATTGATTGATCCAGCCATTGGCTTTCCGATCTACGGCGGTGCATGTGGGCATCACGGGTGATCCGCCGGGCCCGTGACAGGCCAGTGTGAACCGCCCCGGGATGTCCGGAGACTCCACTTCTTGGGAAGGTTGGAGTCATGTCAGGGAGTACGTCGAGGAGGTACCCACCGGAGCTGCGTGAGCGGGCGGTGCGGATGGTCGTTGAGATCAGCGATCAGCACGATTCGGAATGGGCAGCGATCAGTGAGGTTGCACGACTGCTCGGGGTCGGCTCGGCTGAGACAGTACGCAAGTGGTTTCGCCAAGCCCAGGTTGATGCCGGCGCGCGGCCGGGAACGACGACTGAGGAGTCAGCTGAGCTGAAACGCCTACGGCGGGAGAACGCCGAATTACGCAGGGCTAACGCAATTTTGAAGACCGCATCGGCTTTCTTCGCGGCCGAGCTGTGCGCCACGAGGCGCTTGGTGTGTCGGGAGGTGGTGAGAGACCGTCTCTGTTGGGCCGTCGCAGCGG
>NZ_MVHT01000154.1 GCF_002086275.1 Mycobacterium intermedium
CGCCGTGGGCTCCAGCTGGGCCTGACCCACACGCGTTAACCAACGTGGCCGCACACTCCGAGTGTGCGGCCACGTTGTTGTTTGCGCCCCCGCACGCGCGTCAAACCTAAGTATTTGAGAAGTCTATGAACTTCGTGACAACCGTATGTGCGCTTGAAAGAGTTTATGAATATGACCGCCATGTCTGGATATGCGCGCAGTCAGCGTCCCCGCCAAGCCATTCTGGGCCAGCTGCCCCGGATCAACCGCGCTGACGGTTCACCAATCCGGGTTTTGCTGGTTGACGACGAACCCGCCCTGACCAACCTGGTCAAGATGGCGTTGCACTACGAGGGTTGGGACGTCGAGATCGCTCACAACGGGCGGGAAGCGATCAGCAAGTTCGAACGGATCCAGCCCGACGTATTGGTCCTGGACATCATGCTGCCCGACGTGGACGGCCTGCAGATCCTGCAGCGGGTCCGCGAGTCCGACTCGTACACGCCCACGCTGTTCCTGACCGCGCGCGACTCGGTGATGGACCGCGTCACCGGCCTGACCGCGGGTGCCGACGACTACATGACCAAGCCGTTCAGCCTCGAAGAGCTGGTCGCTCGGCTGCGCGGGCTGCTGCGCCGGTCGAACCACTTGGCCCCGCCCGCAGATGAGTCCCTCAAGGTCGGCGACCTCAAGCTCGACGCGGCCAGCAGGGAGGTCACCCGCGGCGGCACGCCGATTCCGCTGTCCTCGACCGAGTTCGAACTACTTCGGTTCCTCATGCGTAATCCGCGGCGTGCACTGAGCCGCACCGAGATCCTCGACCGGGTTTGGAACTACGATTTCGCCGGCCGCACCAGCATCGTCGACCTGTACATTTCTTACTTAAGGAAGAAGATCGACGCCAACAGGGAGCCGATGATCCACACGGTGCGCGGGATTGGGTACATGCTCCGACCGCCGGAATGACCCCCCCATGACGGGGCATCGGAACACTCCGCGGTGGCTGCCCCGTTCGCTACGCCAGCAGTTGCTCTTGGGCGTGCTCATGGTCGTCACCGTGGTGTTGGGGGCCGTTGGGGCCGTCTCCATTCTGAGTCTGCGCGGCTACGTGACCGCGGTGGACGACGCGGAGGTGGCCGAATCCATGCATGCGTTCAGCCACGCCTATGCCCGGTATCGCAACGGCGAGCACACGTCGGTACACAGCGGGACTCCACCCATCTCCGAGGCTCTGCTGGAATTCACCGGCCAGACGCCCGGAAACCTCATAGCGGTCATCCGTGACGGCAAGGTGATCGCCTCGGCGGTCTTCTCCGAGGACGAACCGCGACCCGCGCCGCCCGACGTCATCCAAGCCATCGAGGCGATGTCCTGGTCTGACCGCCCATCACGCGTCGAGAGGCTGGGCAGCCTGGGCTCCTACCAGGTCGACAGCCGGGTAGCGGGCTCGGACCGGCTGGTTGTTGGCGTGTCGATGGCCGTGACCGACCAGATCATCGCCCGAAAAAACCTCACCACGACGGTTCTGGTGGTGGCCGCGCTGGTGATCACCGCGGCGCTGACCATTTGGGTGGTGGGCTATGCCCTGCGCCCGTTGCGACGGGTCGCTGCCACCGCCGCCGAAGTGGCCGCGATGCCGCTTGCCGGAGACGACCACCGGATCAGCGTGCGGGTGCGGCCGGAGGACACCGACCCGGACAACGAGGTCGGAATCGTCGGCCACACGTTGAACCGGTTGTTGGACAACGTCGATAGTGCGCTACAACACCGCGTCGACTCCGACCTGCGGATGCGGCAGTTCATCACCGATGCCAGTCACGAATTGCGGACCCCGCTGGCGGCCATCCAGGGCTATGCCGAACTGACTCGTCAGGACAGTTCGAACCTGCCGCCGACCACCGAATATGCGCTGGCGCGGATCGAGTCGGAAGCGCGTCGGATGGCCTCGCTGGTTGACGAGTTGCTGCTGCTCTCCCGCTTGGGTGAGGGTGAGGATCTGCAGACCGAGGAGCTCGACTTCACCGACCTCGTCCTCAACGCGGTGAATGACGCCGCGGTGGCGGCGCCCACCCACAGGTGGATAAAGAAGTTGCCCGACGAGCCGGTCTGGGTGAACGGCGATCACGCACGGTTGCACCAGCTCGTCAGCAACTTGCTAACCAATGCCTGGGTGCACACACCGCCCGATGTCACCGTCACCACCGGAATCACCTGCCATAACAACGGCTCTGGCGGCACCTACGCCGAGCTCACGGTTGCCAACGACGGGCCCGACATCGATCCGGAGGTCCTGCCACGCCTGTTCGAACGGTTCGTCCGCGCCGACAAGTCACGATCCAATGGCGCCGGCCACGGGTTGGGCCTGGCTATCGTGAGTTCGATTGTCAAGGCGCACGGCGGCACGGTGAGCGCGGAGTCCGGGAACGGTCGCACCGTCTTCCGAGTCCGGCTGCCCATGATCGAGCAGCCGGCTCCGGACGCCACCTGACCCGCCGCCGTCTGAAGACCGTAAAAGTGGCCACGACGGCCGTAAAGAAACCGTAAAGAGCCCGCTTTCCCGGCTTGATTCGCGCCTAGCGTCTTGTTGTCCCGCTGGTCGGGTCCTTCGATGTTGCGCGGAACGGGAGTCGGGTATGTCGGTGGTGGTCTATTTGGTGTTGACTGTGGCGGCTTTCGCCGCGTTCGGCGCGCTGTTGAATGCTCGGCTGAAGTGAGCCCCATGAGCGTCGCCAATACCGTCGGCCTCACACTGGCCGTCCTCATCGTGCTGATACTCGTTGCGGCACTTCTCCACCCGGAGAAGTTCTGATGAGCCCAACCACAGCCGCGCTGCTGTTCCTTGGGCTGCTTGTCATTGCGATCGCCGCCGCCCACGTACCCCTGGGCGACTACATGTTTCGGGTCTACTCGTCGGAAAACCACTCACGCGCAGAGCGATTCATCTATCGGGTGATCGGCGCCGATCCGGAGGCCGAGCAGACCTGGAAGTCGTATGCCCGCAGTGTGCTGGCGTTTTCGGCGGTCAGCGTGATATTCCTGTTCGTCCTGCAACTGATCCAGAACTGGTTGCCGATGCACCTGAATGATCCGGCCACCCGCATGACGCCGTCGCTGGCCTGGAATACCGCCGTCAGCTTCGTCACAAACACCAACTGGCAGTCCTATTCCGGCGAATCCACCCAGGGACACCTGACGCAGATGGCCGGGCTGGCCGTGCAGAACTTTGTGTCCGCCGCCGTGGGCATGGCCGTGGCCGTCGCCTTGGCGCGTGGGTTCGCCCGCCATCGCACGCAGGAGCTCGGCAACTTCTGGGTGGACCTGACCCGCGGCACCTTGCGCATCCTGCTTCCGATTTCGATCGTCGGCGCGGTCGTCCTCATCGCCGGCGGCGTCGTCCAGAACTTCCATCTGCACGAGCAGATGGTCACCACGCTGGCCGGCGCACAGCAGACCATTCCGGGTGGGCCGGTCGCCAGCCAGGAAGCCATCAAGCTGCTGGGCACCAACGGCGGCGGCTTCTACAACGCCAACTCCGCGCATCCCTTCGAGAACCCGACCGCGTGGACCAACTGGATCGAAATCTTCTTACTCCTCGTCATCGGGTTCTCACTCCCCCGAACGTTCGGCCGCATGGTAGGCAGCAAGAAGCAGGGCTATGCGATCGCGGCGGCAGTAAGCGTCATGGCTGCCCTCAGCGTCACCTTGATGATGCTCTTCCAGCTAGCGCACCACGGAACGGTACCGACGGCGGTCGGTGCGGCGACCGAAGGAGTCGAACAGCGCCTCGGAGTGGGTGATTCGGCGGTTTTCGCCGACGCGACCACCCTGACGTCCACCGGCGCCATCGACTCGACGCACGACTCGTACACCAGCCTGGGCGGGCTGATGACGATGTTCAACATGCAGCTCGGTGAAGTTGCGCCGGGCGGTGTGGGATCGGGCCTGTACGGCATCCTGATTCTGGCGGTGATCACCGTGTTCGTCGCCGGGTTGATGGTGGGCCGAACGCCTGAATACCTGGGCAAGAAGATCGCGCCGCGCGAAATGAAGTTGGCGGCAAGCTATTTCCTGATCACACCGTTGATTGTGTTGGTCGGCACCGCCGTAGCGATGGCCCTGCCCGGCGAACGCGCCGGTATGGCCAACACCGGCCCGCACGGCTTGTCGGAAGTGCTCTATGCGTTCACCTCCGCGGCCAACAACAACGGCTCCGCCTTCGCCGGGTTGTCGGCCAACACCGACTGGTACAACACCGGTTTGGCTCTGGCGATGCTCTTCGGCCGGTTCCTGCCGATGATTCTGGTTCTTGCCCTGGCAGGTTCGCTGGCTCGGCAGGGGGCCACCCCCGAGTCCAGCGGCACCCTGCCCACCCACCGGCCGCAGTTCGTCGGCCTGGTGGTCGGCGTGACCGTCATTCTCGTTGCCCTCACCTTCCTGCCCGCACTGGCGCTCGGGCCGCTCGCCGAAGGGATTCACTGAAATCGCTACGCACAAAATCGATCCAGTCGTCGGCAGGCGCGGGTTGCTCGACCCGGCGCTGCTGGTCAAGTCCCTGCCCGACGCGCTGCGCAAGCTCGACCCGCGCACCCTGTGGCGCAACCCGGTGATGTTCATCGTCGAGGTCGGTGCCGTGTGGTCGACGGTGCTGGCATTCATCGACGAAACATGGTTCAGCTGGATGACCGTGTTCTGGCTATGGCTGACAGTGTTTTTCGCCAACCTGGCCGAGGCCGTCGCCGAGGGGCGCGGCAAGGCTCAGGCCGACACCCTGCGCAAGTCGAAGGCCGATACCATCGCCCACCGCATCATGAACTGGTCACCCGGGCAGCCCGGTCTGACCGAAGCCGTCCCAGCGCCACTGCTACAGCAGGGTGACCTCGTCGTCGTCAACGCCGGCGAGGTCATCCCCGGCGATGGCGATGTGGTGGAAGGCATTGCATCCGTGGATGAATCAGCCATCACCGGTGAATCCGCACCGGTGATCCGCGAGTCGGGCGGCGATCGGTCAGCGGTGACCGGCGGCACGACCGTGCTCTCGGACCGCATCGTGGTCAAGATCACCCAGAGGCCGGGCGAGAGCTTCGTAGACCGGATGATCGCGCTCGTCGAAGGTGCCAACCGGCAGAAGACACCCAATGAGATAGCGCTGAACATCCTGCTGGCCGCACTGACCATGATCTTCGTGTTCGCGGTGGCCACCTTGCAGCCGCTGGCGATCTATTCGAAGGCCAATAACCCTGGCGTTCCCGACACTTCGGCGTTGGGCAGCGACGGGATCGGCGGCATCGTCCTGGTGGCGCTACTGGTGTGCCTGATCCCGACCACTATCGGTGCGCTGCTGTCGGCCATCGGCATCGCCGGCATGGATCGGCTGGTGCAACGCAATGTGCTGGCCATGTCCGGCCGCGCGGTTGAGGCGGCCGGTGACGTCAACACCCTGCTGCTGGACAAGACCGGGACGATCACCCTGGGCAATCGGGAGGCGTCGGCGTTCATTCCCGTGTCCGGGGTGACTCGCGAGGAACTGGCCGACGCCGCTCAACTGTCCAGCCTGGCCGACGAAACCCCGGAAGGCCGTTCAATCGTCGTCTACGCCAAGCAGGCGTATGGATTACGAGCCCGTACGCCCGGCGAGCTGGACAACGCGTCGTGGGTGGAATTCAGCGCGACGACCCGGATGTCGGGAGTCGACATCGACGGGAGAAAGTTGCGCAAGGGAGCCGCCAACTCGGTGGCCGAATGGGTCCGTAGCCACGGCGGTCGTGTCCCCGCCGACCTCGGCCAGATTGTGGACGGCATTTCCGCGGCCGGCGGAACACCGTTGGTGGTGGGCCGAATCACTGATGCGGGTCCGGCCGAAGTGCTCGGTGTCATCCACCTCAAAGACGTGGTGAAGCAGGGCATGCGTGACCGGTTCAACGCGATGCGGCTGATGGGCATTCGCACCGTGATGATCACCGGCGACAACCCGTTGACCGCCAAGGCAATTGCGGAGGAGGCCGGTGTCGACGACTTCCTCGCCGAAGCGACTCCCGAAGACAAGATGATGCTTATCAAGCGCGAACAGGAAGGTGGGCGCCTGGTCGCGATGACCGGCGACGGCACCAACGATGCCCCCGCGTTGGCCCAAGCCGACGTCGGGGTAGCGATGAACACCGGCACGGCGGCGGCCAAAGAGGCCGGAAACATGGTCGATTTGGATTCCGACCCCACCAAGCTGATCGAAATCGTGGAGATCGGCAAGCAACTGTTGATCACCCGCGGGGCGTTGACCACCTTCTCCATCGCCAATGACATCGCCAAGTACTTCGCGATCATCCCGGCGCTGTTCGTTGCCCTGTTCCCCGGGTTGGACTTGCTCAACATCATGCGACTGCACAGCCCGCAATCGGCGATTCTGTCGGCGGTAATTTTCAACGCCGTCGTCATCGTGGCCCTGATCCCATTGGCGCTGCGCGGAGTTCGCTACACGCCGAGCAGAGCATCGAAGTTGCTGAGCCGCAACCTCTTCCGCTATGGCCTGGGCGGCATCATCGCGCCCTTCATCGGCATCAAGCTTATCGATTTGCTCGTTCAACTGCTGCCTGGGGTGGCCTGAGATGAAGTTGGGCAACATGATTCGACAACACTTGGCCGCGCTGCGCGCGCTGCTGGTCTTCACGGTCATTCTTGGTTTGGGCTACCCGTTGCTCATTTGGCTGCTGGCGTTGATTCCGGGTTTGCATGCGAAGGCGGAGGGCTCGATCATCACCGCCGACGGCAAGCCGGTCGGGAGTCGGTTGATCGGCCAGTTGTTCACCGATGCATCCGGTAATCCGCTGCCGCGGTACTTCCAGACCCGGCCGTCGGCGGCCGGCGCCGGCTACGACCCGATGGCCAGCGGGGGCAGCAACCTGGGACCCGAAAGCATCGTCGATGCCCCTGGCCACCCGAGCCTGCTCACCCAGGTGTGTTCGCGCAGCGCTGCGGTCGGTCGACTGGAGAACGTGGATGGTTCCCGGCCCTTCTGCACCGGAGGTGGGGTTGGGGCGGTCCTTAAGTTCGTAGGTGCAGTTACTTCGTGTTGTTACGTTGTGCTGTGACCCGGGCGGGTCGGGTGAGGTTGTTG
>NZ_MVHT01000155.1 GCF_002086275.1 Mycobacterium intermedium
GGTAGATGGCTGCGGAGGCAGCGACCAACGCCGAGAAGCCGATGATCGCGCCCGGGTAGCCGCCGAGCTCCCCCATCGTCAGCAACGAGAACCCCGTTCTCAGCGCGGGCAACCCCTCATGAGCAACTGGTTCAACTTCGCGGCCACGGTCAAGATTCTGATCTTCAGCCTGCTGGCCGGCGCCGCGTTACCGGGACTGTTCGCGCTGGCGGTGCGGCTGCAAGCCGCCGGTGCCGGGGACATCAGATCCAGCCGCTCAGCACCACACAGGAACCCATTACTCACAGTGCTCGCCTGGCTGATCTACGCGTTGGTGCTCACCGTGATCATCGTCGGGGTGCTCTACATCGCCCGTGATTTCATCGCGCACCACACCGGCTGGGCTTTCCTCGGAACCAAACCAAAGTAGTGTCGTCCTTGTCCGTTGCCTGACGTTTGCCCAAGCCTCAGGTTTGCCGACGCCGCCCAAGGGAAGTTGTAGCACCGTGAACAATTTTCTCTCCGCGATCGTGTCGTGGTTGCGCGCGGGCTACCCCGAAGGTGTCCCCCAGACCGACTGTTTCGCGGTGCTGGCCCTGCTCGCCCGGCGCCTGTCCAACGACGAAGTCGTCGAGGTCGCCAACGAATTGATGCGTCGCGGAGAGTTCGACCAGATCGATATCGGTGTGGCGATCACCCAGATCACCGACGACCTGCCCAGCCCGCAAGACATCGAGCGGGTGCGAGAGCGGTTGGACGCCAAGGGATGGCCGTTAAGCGAGGCCCGCGACAACGAGGAGCGGGCATAGCCGTCCTGCGCGCGGTGCGCGTTCCCGCCGGTGCTGCCACCAGCCTGTTGTTGCCCGCGCTGCAACGGGTTCTCGAAGGCCGCGATCCGGCGCTTCTTGCGATGCCCGCTCGCGACGAGCCCGCAACCATGCTGCGCGACTTGCGAGTTGGCGAGCCGATCGACGACGACGTGGCCCTGGTGGTGACGACGTCCGGCACCACCGGCCCGCCCAAGGGCGCCTTGCTGACCGCCGCGGCTCTGACGGCCAGTGCGACGGCCACCCATCGCCGTCTCGGTGGTCCGGGCAGGTGGCTGCTAGCCGTCCCGCCGTACCACATCGCCGGTCTGCAGGTGCTGGTGCGCAGTGTGATCGCCGGGTCCACCCCCGTCGAGCTGGACGTCTCGGCGGGGTTCGACATCAACCAATTACCTGATGCGGTAAGACAATTGGGCTCCGGACGACGGTATACCTCGCTGGTCGCCGCTCAGCTTGCCAAGGCACTCACCCTGCCCGCGACGGCGGCCGCACTGGCCGAACTCGATGCCGTCCTACTCGGCGGTGGCCCGGCACCCCGGCCGGTCCTCGAGGGCGCGAAGGCCGCCGGCATCACCGTGGTCCGCACCTACGGGATGAGTGAGACCGCGGGGGGCTGCGTGTACGACGGCGTTCCGCTCGACGGGGTTCGGATGCGCGTGCTGGACGACGGCCGCGTCGCCCTGGGCGGCGCAACGTTGGCGAAGGGCTATCGCAACCCGGTGCATCCCGACCCGTTCGCCGAACCGGGCTGGTTCTACACCGACGACCTCGGCGCGATCGACGACGCGGGGGTGCTGAGCGTGCTCGGCCGCGTCGACGAGGCGATCAGCACGGGCGGATTGACGGTGCTCCCCCAACCGGTGGAGGCCGCGTTGTGCACTCATCCGGCGGTCGGCGACTGCGCGGTTTTCGGCCTCGCCGACGACCGACTGGGACAGCGGGTGGTCGCCGCGATCGTGGTCAACCGCGGTTGCGCACCGCCGACGCTGGACGCGCTGCGCGCACATGTCGCGCGCACCCTGGACAGCACGGCCGCTCCCCGCGAACTGCACATCGTCGACGAATTGCCGCGTCGCGGCATCGGCAAGGTCGACCGGGCCACGTTGGTGCGCAGCTTCGGCGGAGCGGGCTGATGGGCGACCAGCCGGCCCTGGCTCGCCGCCTCGGTACCGGCGACGCGGTGGTCATCGGGCTGGGATCAATGATCGGCGCCGGTGTGTTCGCGGCATTCGGTCCCGCGGCGCGGGCGGCGGGTATCGGCTTGCTGGCCGGTCTGGTGCTCGCGGCCGCGATCGCCTACTGCAACGCAACCTCTTCGGCTCAACTCGCGGCGGTCTACCCGACGTCGGGCGGCACGTACATCTACGGCCGGGAGCGACTCGGCCCGTGGTGGGGTTTTCTGGCCGGTTGGGGATTCGTCATCGGCAAGACCGCCTCGTGCGCTGCGATGGCGCTGACCGTCGCCTCCTACACCGCCGGCAACCTGGGAGCTCCCGCCTATGTGCAGCGCGGGGTCGCCGTGGCCGTGGTGGTGGCGCTGGCCGCGCTGAATTACCGCGGCGTCACCAAGACCGCGACGCTGGCCCGAATTTTGTTGGCGTGCACGGTGATTGCGTTGACGGCCGTGGTGATCGGCATCATGATCGGCATTGCCGGCGCGGAAGCCAAATCCGGCTCGACACAGTCCCTCACCGCCGGCTGGGCCGGTGTCACCCCATATGGGGTGCTGCAGTCGGCTGGGCTGCTGTTCTTCGCCTTCGCGGGTTACGCACGCATCGCCACGATGGGCGAAGAGGTGCGCGATCCCGCCCGCACCATTCCCAAAGCGATAACGCTGGCACTGGCCATCGCCGTGCTGATCTATCTGGTCGTCGGGGTGGCGGCGTTGCTGGCCGCGGGCCCGGACCGCCTTGCCGATGCCGCGGCGCCGCTGGCCGAGGCATTGCGCGCCGCCGGCGCCGGGGGGCTGGTCCCTGTCGTTTCCGTCGGCGCCGCGGTGGCCAGCGCCGGTGCGCTGCTGGCGCTGATCGCCGGGCTGGGGCGCACGTCGCTGGCGATGGCCCGGCACCGCGACCTCCCGCGCTGGCTGTCCGCGGTGCACCCGCGCTACCAGGTGCCCCACCACGCCGAGATCGCTGTCGCCGTGGTGGTGTGCGCGCTGGTGGTAACCGTGGATTTGCGCGGCGTGATCGGATTTTCGTCGTTCGGGGTGCTGATCTACTACGCGATCGCCAATGCGTCCGCCTATACCCTGCCGCGCCGCGGCTGGCGCCGCGCCGTCAACGTGTTCGGACTGCTCGGTTGCGTGGTGCTGGTCGCGACGCTGCCGTGGCAATCCGTGGCAGTGGGGCTGATCGTGTTCGCGGTCGGGGTGGTTGGCCGCGTCGTGGTGCTGCGGCGGGTCAGTCCAGGGGCGGATTAGCTCCCGCCACTCCCGCGGGTTGAGCCCCCGGAACGACCGCTGCCGCCGCTGCTGCCGCCGGCGCCACCACCACCAAAAAGGCCCCCTCCAGTCCCGCCGCCGGTCGGCGGCTTCGGGGCGACGGTCGGGACCTGTACCGGTGGCTTCGGAGCGACGGTCGGCACCTGGACCGGCGGCTGCGGCGCGACGGTCGGCACCTGGACCGGCGGCGGCGCCACGGTCTGTTGCGTCGGGGGCGGCGCGACGGTCTGCTGCGTCGGCGGCGGCGCCACGGTCTGCTGCGTCGGCGGCGGCGCCACCGTCTGCTGCGTCGGGGGCGGCGCCACCGTTGTCGGCTGTGGCGCAACGGTTGTCGGCTCCGGCGCGACCGTCGTCGTGGGCTTGGGCTGCGTGGTGGGCACGGTGGTCGTCGGCGCCGCTGTCGTCGTCGGCACTGTCGTCGTCGTTGGCGCCGTCGTCGTCGTGGGCGCCGTCGTCGTGGGCGCCGTCGTCGTCGTGGGCGCCGTTGTCGTCGTCGGGGCCGTCGTCGTCGTGGTCGGCGGTGTCGTTGTCGTCGTCGGCGGCGTCGTCACCGTCGTCGTAATCGGCGTCGGCGAGACGGTCGGCATGCCGGGCTGCCAGCCCGGCCACGGAATGAAGACCGGAAGCGGCACCGGGGCGGGCACCACGGCGGGCGGTGCCGGCGCCGGTACCGGGGCGGCCGGGGGCGGTGCCACGCCGCCGCCGTACTGCGGAGCATTCTGGAGCGGCGCGAGGTTGCCGCCCTGGAACCCGAGAGTCGGAGCATCGGCCGGCGGCGGTGGTATGGGCGCTTGCTGCTCGGTGGGCAACAGCGGCATGAACTTCCCGGGCTGGGCGTTCTGGTGTCCCTCGACCGGCAGCGACGAAGCCGTCGGCCGCACGGTGACCGCCACCGCTACCGCCAGCGACGCGAATCCCAGGACCGCGAACGCGATGACGCCGTTGGTGATCAGCAGCGACCGCAGGTTGAGCTTGTTCGGTTCACCCGCCTCCGGGTCGTTGACGGCTTCGGCGTCTTCGACGAATTCGTCCTCGTACAAGGGGTTCCCGAACTCGTCGTATTCATCGGCCAGCGGGAGCACGTCGTAGTCGCTGGCCTGGGAGTACGCCAACTGTTCGTCCTGCGCGCTCGGCGCCCCGGCGTCGGCCGACGGCACGAACGCGGTCGCGTCGCCGGGTATGGGCGCGGCCGTCGTCGCGTCCAGCGGCACACCCGTGGGCCCCGAAGATGGCAGAGCCGTTGTCGCTCCGGGAGCCAGTCCCGGGTGCGCCATCGTTGCGCTGGATGCGCTCGCCGGATCGGCCGAAATGGCGGCGCCACGGGCCAACGCGAAGGTGGGGTCCTCCGGGATCTGCACATCCATGGTGGAGGCGGATCGCAGCTGGTCGGCAAACATCGCGGTTTGCTCGGAAGACGAGCCCACCACCAACACCTCGTCGGGGCTGCTGGTCTGACTGGGTATCTGCGACAGCAACGTGTCGAAGGTCGACGTGGGGTCGGATTCGACCGGCGCGGCGGCCATCATGGTCGGCGGCGCGTCCGGAGAATCCATCGTCGACAGGCTCGCCGTCTGGTCGCCCACCAGCAGCACGGCTGCACCGGGCCCCCGCGTGTTCAGCAGGGCCGTGGCCGCGTCGGTTTCGGACAACACCTCAACGTTGGAGACGCCGGACTGCAGCAGGGTGTTGCGCAGCCGATCGGCCAGGCCCCAATCGGACCAGCACAGACGGGTGGCGCCAAGCCGGTGACCCTCGTCGGCCAGCAACCGGTTCGTTCCCACGATGGTTTCGGCCAGCACCCCGATCGGGTTCGGGCCGGTGTCGACGGAGTACTGGTCGATGACCGGGTTGCCCTCAGCCGCGGAGCCGACGAGCGCCAAGCGCGCGACCCGGCCCGTGACCGCCACCCCCAACACTAAGTCCACTTCCGGCTCTCCTTCGGCTGGCTACCCCACAACCAGCAGTCCATCGGCACTAGAATGCGTACCGTCGGCAATATTCGTCATCCGCGACGAGGTTCCCCTGTGAGCGCAGCGTAACTGGATTCCCAAACCAGTGGCGACGGTCAAAGCAGATACCGTTCATGTTCATAACCTGCTCACAGCCACTGCCGCAACGTTCGAATGGAGAATATGTTCGCAGTCGAACAACGCAGCGGTGATGGAGGGGGTTCCCCTGTTGCACTATCAACGTTGCGCCAGCAGCAACCGACCTTGATCCCTGGGGGGCATCGTGACCGTGAGCAGTGACGACACTCCGACCGGCCCCATCTCGGGTACGCGGGGGCAGCTGGTGGGTCCCCCTCCGGCGACACCGGCATCGATACGAAAGCGGAACCTCATCCGCGACCTGACGACGGCGACATTGTTGATCGCCGCCGCGTTGTTCCCGTGGAATCTTTACTTCGGCCTCGGGGTCCCCGACAGCAAACAGCTGGTGTTTCTGGTGCTGGGCGTGGTCACCCTGCTCTCGCTGATCTCCCTCGCCGTGTCCTACGTGGGGCCCTGGAAACTGTCCGGCGCGGGCGGCAACTCGGCGACGGCGGGCCGGGTCCGCTTGGCGCTCAACGTCCCCTACCTGCTGCTGGTCCTGGGGTTCATCGTCTTCGACGCGTTCGAATCGATCCGATTCGGCGGCACCGTGCACGTGCCGGGCGGTGTCGGCCCGGGGGCATGGCTGGGAGTCGCCGGCGCGCTGTTGAGTGCCCAACCACCCCTAACGCGTCCCATCGAAGGCGACGACGGGCACTACGGCAAATGGCTGCGGACGGCGCGGCTGATCGGCTACGCGTCGATCTTCGGGGCGGCACTGAGTTCGGGTTTCAACCTGAGCTGGCGGATTCGGTACGCGTTGCGGGGTTCTGACTTCGGCACGCAGAACGTCACGGTCATCGTCACGGCGGTGGTGTACGGGGCCGTGGCCTTCGTCGCGGTCGTGGTCGCGTCACGCTGGCTGCTCAAAGGCACCAAGGACGCCCGGCTGACCGCCCTGGCATTCGGCGCGTCGTCGCTGGTCGCCGGGATCATCGTATGGCTCCTGCCGGTCGGCCGGGAGATCGATGCGTTCCACAGCATCGCGCAAAACACCTCGACGGCGGGCGTCGGCTACGAGGGCTACCTCGCCTGGGCGGCCGCGGCGGCGATTTTCGCGCCGCTGGCCCTATTCGGGTCGGG
Organism: Mycobacterium intermedium; assembly: GCF_002086275.1. Classification (GTDB taxonomy): domain Bacteria; phylum Actinomycetota; class Actinomycetes; order Mycobacteriales; family Mycobacteriaceae; genus Mycobacterium; species Mycobacterium intermedium. The sequence goes on from NZ_MVHT01000155.1 coordinate 6,423, forward strand.
CCGGCGGATCGAGAAGGATGTCTGGCGCGCGGCGCTGCGCAACGGGTTGTTGCTCATCGCCGTCTGGGCCCTGGGGTCGATGCTGATGCGGCTGACCAGCCTCATCGTGGACGCGATTTTGAAGTATCCGCGGTCTATCTACGACAGCACGACCCTGGCCGTGTTCGACCTGATCACCGCGGCGCTGGCGCTGTGGTTGTTCCTCAGCCTCAGGGTCAGCGGGCCGCTGCGGCGGCGGCTGGTCACGTTGTTGGCCGGTTTCGTGTTCGGACTCACCCTCGTTCGGATCATCCTCGGTGTGCTGCTGGCACCTCGCTTCGACCAATCCAACGTCTCGGTCAACCCGGTCTACGGAAACAACCTGGCGGTGCAGATCACCAGCACCTTCGACGTGGCGCTGTGCGGGCTGGCCCTGTGCATCTTCCTGGCCATCATCCTTCGGGGTCGTTCGCGTCGAGCGCCGCGTCCGCCGCAACACCCGCGTCGGCCACGGGCTAACGCGCCCGCCCCGCGCCCCGCACCCGTGCCGGGCGGTGTCGGCCCGGGGGCATGGCTGGGAGTCGCCGGCGCGCTGTTGAGTGCCCAACCACCCCTAACGC
>NZ_MVHT01000156.1 GCF_002086275.1 Mycobacterium intermedium
TTTTCTACAATAATGATCGAAGGCACTCAGCACTTGGAATGCGCTCACCTATCGACTATGAACGCACGCTGCGTGCCACCACGGAAGCAAGCTAACCGTGTCTACTTTTTCGGGGGAACCCCAGTAGACAATGTCGGTGAGCTTGGCGCCGGCTTTGCCGAGCGCGTCTTCAACGTTGGCCCAGCACTGGCGAGCTTCGTCGGTGAAGTCGTCGGGCAGAGTGCCGTCTTCCTCCAGCCCGGGCGTTCCCGAGACGAAAATTTGTGTGCCGCGGCTGGATACGGCGACCGCATCGGCATATCCGGGAGCGATGTGGGCGCCCACTCCGGTGAAGATCCTGTTCATGGTGGTCATCGCAAACTCCTTGGTGGTGTGATTTTCGGCGTGTGCGGGTGTGCGAGTGCGACGGGCGATGACCTCCTCACACTCCATGCACAACTTCACGCCGACATCGATTGGTAATGAAAGGATTCAGAACCCGGCACCATTTCAGATCGGCACACCAGGGAATTTCAGATCAAAGCGTTTGCATAGCTCCGGCACACTGTCGACATCCATCTCCAGGTCGTAGCGCGCGCAGAGTTCATCCAGGGCCTCTGTCGATATTTTGTCCACACCACCGCGGTCAGAGAGCTCGTCGAAGAACTGCTCAAAACCTGCGGGGGAAATGATCTCCAAGATGCGCGCGGGCTCATCGCCTGCATTCCAGAATGTATGCCATTGGCCGCGTGGCTTGAGAATGAAGTCGCCAGGTCCGCCGTAGAGCACCTCATCACCGAGCAATGCGCCTACGCGTCCCTCGATGATCCAGCTGTATTCATCTTCGTTGTGGTGGCGATGAAGCGGCGACGCCAGCGCTCGGGGGGACATCGGATGCTCAAGGACAGAGAACCGCCCGCCCGCCTGAACCTTATCGACGATGTGGCGGACACCGATCGTCCCAAGGAACACCGACTTTCCTTCCGTGCGGCCGACAGACTTAGCTGGCGGACCGCCCGGCCTCAAAATGTCGTTCGTCACGGCATCTTCTCCTCAGTAACGCTGCGTGATTTCGTACCGATCCCTCAGTTGGGGCAATCACACACGGCCCAACCTGCCTCGTTCACGTTGTATCGAGACTGCGGCGAGACGGGGTGAGCTGTCATCACCCCAACCACTTGTTCACCCGGGTGAGCTGTGCAGTCCGCGGGAAGCCGTCCGAGCTACTGACTACCTGAGATGAAAACTCCTAGTAGCGTAGGGTTTTGGAATTACGCGGCCGTTCAGGCGGCGGTTGCCGAGAATGCCACCCCGTTGGGCTCGTGGCCGGCGGCGACTCGTTCGAGGGCGCAAGCAATCTCATCCAGGTTGCAGGAACGCGGGGTCGGCATACTTAACCGATGGGAGCCGAGTAACGCACTCAGCCGCTCGAGTTGAGCGCCATCGGAACGGACGTAGACCGCCGTTACGCTGATGCCGCGGGTAGCTGCGGGCGGATCGGGGGTGATGGTGGCCAGTCGGCCACCATCGGCAAGTACGGTCATCGCAGCAGCAGCACCCCCTGGGACGGCGTTGGCGACGGCCTCAACGGAACCGTTCCCCAACGCCTTTGCGTGTTGCGGCCACAGTGGATCGCGGTAGTCGACCACGTCACGGGCACCATTTGAGCGGACGCGGTCGCGGCTGCGGACGCCAGCGGTGGCGATCACATCGACGCCACGCATAGCGGCCAGTTGGACAATCAGCCCGCCGGTGATTCCACCCCCGCCGTGAACGAGCAACGTTTCTCCACCGTGCAGGTTTAACGCCTCGCCCACCACCTGCTCGGCGGTCAAGGCCGGCACCGGGAAGACCGCCGCAGTCTCCCAGGAAATTTCGGGCGGTTTGCGGGCGAGCGATGCAACGGGTGCGATTACAACCGGTGCCCACGTGCCTTGGTCGAGCAACGGCACGGGGTGGCACAACACCTCATCGCCCACTCGGAATCCGCTCCGACCGGCACCGACGGACTTGATGATTCCGGAGGCCTCGACACCGAGCGCCAGCGGCGGCCGCGCGCCGACATCCCAGCCGCCGGTGCGGATTACATTGTCCCAGTTCCCAATCCCGGCGCTGCGAATGTCGATTAGCACCTCATCGGTTGCTAAACGTCGCGGCACGTCAACCTCGAACGTCTCCACTTTGCCGCCGAGCGTGCGGACCCCCGCTACGAGCATGATGATGGTGAAACGCGCAGATCGAGAAGGACGAAGTAAGCCATTGCGGTTCCTCTCAACATCCGAGGTCGAATGCGTCTGTTAAATAGAGCGATTCAGTTGCTACTCTTCCTTACCGGCTGGCCTCGACCTTACGTAGCGGGCCAGTTCGGTTTCTTCGGCGAGCAGCGGATCCCAGACCTGATTGACTGTCGGATGCGGCGCGACAGCATGGCGTAACAGACTGGTGGGTATCTTTGCGAGGACGGCCAGAGTCGCCGCTTGCGCCAATTCGGAGAATTCCGGGCCGACGAATGTCGCTCCGAGCAAAGTGTTGGTCGAGTCGTCAATGACCAGTTTCGCCCATCCATCGAAGCCATCGCGGTACAGGGCGAGGTGTGACAATGTGCCGGGGTAGCGGGCAGTTCGCGTCCTTACCGCGAACCCCTCTGCGCGGGCCTGTTTTTCCGTTCGCCCCACCCGGACCACTTGCGGCTCAGTGAAGATGACCTGAGCCCGGCTTTCGGCATCACGGGCAGCCAACTCGTTCTCCCGCAATTCTCGCCCCGCGGCCCGGGCCGCGATGATTTCGGCGACGAGATGGCCGTGGTAAGTGGAGATATGAGACAGCCGCGCGCGCCCCGTGGTATCTCCCAAGGCGTAGAGCCAGCCGTTTGCGATGCCAATCGCCTGCAAATGATTGTTCACCCGAATGGGTCCGCCGCCGTGCAGGCCAACGGTTTCCAACCCTAAGTTGTCGGTGTTGGTGAGCCGTCCGGCGGCCAAGACGATCTCGTCTACCTCAATGGTCCGGCCGTCAAAGGTTGCGGTGAGTGGCCCATCCGCAAGGGGGCGGGTTACCCCTGCCAGTTCGGTGTGAAAGTGAATTGCGGCGCCTTTGCTTCGCAATGACTGTGCCACCAACTCGCCGGCTTCGGGTTCGCAGTCGCTGAGCAGGCCACCCCCACGTACCACAAGCGTTACCGCCGAACCCAAACCGGTGAGTATGGTCGTGAACTCGACGGCGACCGGACCACCGCCGACCACCAGTGCGCGATGTGGTACTTGCGTCATGGCCGTCAAATCCCTATTGGTCCACGGACGTGCTTGCGCCAAACCAGGTATCTCCGGCACGTTAGGACGAGTGCCAGTGGCCAGGACGACCGCGTGGCGCGCCTCCAATACGGCCTCGCCGTAATCGGCACACGTCACGCGCACCGCTCGTTGGCCGCTCAACCGGCCGACCCCGTGGAACACCGCTACGCCCACTCGCCGCAATGATGCCAGTCGGTCGTGATCCGAGTGATGTTCGACGATCACGTCGCGCTTTGCGAGCACGGCCGCGACATCCGGTTGTTTTCCCGAAATTGTCTCTCGCACACCAGGGACCGACCTCGCAAGGTTGAACACCTCGATGGGGCGAAGGAGGGTCTTGCTCGGATTGCAGCCCCAGTAATGACATTCCCCGCCGACCAGCCGATCTTCGACGAGGGCCACCGCAAAGCCTGCCGACGCAAGCTTGCGCACGGCTGCTACACCGCCCACCCCGCCACCTACGACGACCACATCGAAGTCTTGGCCAGCTTTCATTTCGGATGATCGCCATGCACAGCTGTATTCGGATGAGTCTGACCGGCACGACTGATTGTCGGCGATGTTGTGCCAATTATCGCGTAAGCCGCGGCTGCGCTAGCTGCGGAGAAGACGCTGTGGCTAAGCGGTGCCTCAGCACCGAGGGATACAGCCATTGCGGTTCCAAATGTGAGGAGCACCAAGCAGGTCGCCGCGCCGACGAGTTTCGGCCGCCAACCGGTTAAGAGCAGAACTCCCAAGGTTGTTTCGATGGCGGTGACGGCCCAAACCAGCACGGTCAACATCCATCCGGAAACGCTTGGTACCAGCTGCTGGGCATAATCGGCGAAGGCGCTCATACTCCCCCAGCTGCCCTGTCCGAACGGCTCCCACCAACCAGATCGGTCTGCGACAGCGGATAGAAACGCCGTCGCGAGTGATACGCGTAGTGCTATCTGGACAACGCGGATCAGGCCGCTCATCGTTGCGCGTCGTCATCCGTAGTGAGTGGGCTGTCTCCGGTATCGAGCAGGAATACCGCCAGCAATTCGGCGGGTTCGATGTCGCTGGCGTTTTCGCTGATCGTGTGGTGTGCGCCGGGTGCTTCACTCCACGTCTCGCCAGGGTGGTAGACGCGGGCAGGCTCACCTTCGAGTTGACTGCGAATCGCTCCCGAGATCACGTAGGCCATGATGAACGCCGACTTGGCATGGTGGTGAGCCCCGCTCTTGGCACCCGGCGGATAGCTGACCGTCACCGCTTGCAAGGATTTGCCCGGAACATTGGTAGGTTGATCGAAAACTGGCCGCACTACCGGGTTTTGATCAGACTTCTGCGGCGTCGGATCGGCATGAGCCGCAGGCGCCAGCATAGCCGTAGCGATCAGTGCGGCGAAAGATCGGATGGGGCCCATCTCGGCTGCCTTTCCCTAGGATTCCTCCTCAGTCTTCGGCTACGCGCAGGATGGTCTTGCCAGGGATGCGCTTGCCGGGGGCGAATGCAGCGGCAGCTTCGGCTAGTGGCAGCACGGCACCCACCACCGGCTTGAGGCGCCCATCGCGCACTCGGGCCGCGAGGTCGGCTAGCTGGTTGCGATCAACTTCGACAAGAAAGAAGACCGCTCGCCCATCGCGCGGTTGCGTCTTCGGCGGCTCGGCGATGGTGACGAGCGTTCCGCCGGCCCGCACGAGCTCGGCCGAACGGGCGAGAACGTCTCCGCCAATCACGTCGAACACCACATCTACTTCGCCTGCTTCCTCCAGCTTTTCGGTATCCAGGTCGAGGAAGGTGTGCACGCCGAGCTCTGCGGCCCGGTCTCGGTCTGCGGCCCGGCCCGTACCAATCACGCGCGCACCGACCTCGCGAGCGAGTTGCACAGCGATCGATCCAACCCCTCCCGTGGCGCCGTGGATCAGCACCGTTTGTCCGGCGGTGAGGCGGCCGTGGTCGAACAGGCCCTGCCAGGCGGCCAATCCGGAGATCGGCAGCGCTGCGGCCACCGTGTGGTCGATATCGAACGGCAGCGGCGCAAGATTTCGGGCTTCCATCGCCGTGTATTCCGCGAGCGATCCGTTGCGGGCCCAGTCAACCAGGCCGAATACCCGCTGTCCTACGCTTAAAAGCGTTGTGCCGTAGCCTAACTCAACCACCACACCAGACAGCTCATGGCCGGGCACGCTCGGTGTCCGATCATGACCCGAGCGATCGATCCAAGTATGCGGCCAGTCGAGCTCTCCGCGTGTGAAGCCTGCGGCATGCACCCGCACGACGACCTCGTTGTCGGCCGCCTCTGGGTAGGGCAGGTCTGTCAGCGACAAACCGGCGACACCGGCGTCACGATCTGAAATGGTGATGGCTCGCATTACGAGTCCTTCCTGCTGTGGATTGTTGTGGGGTCAGCCGCGTTCTGCGGTTGTACGCTGACGAGCTCAAGACCTAGGTCACGGACCCGGTCGAGTAGTCCGTAAAGCTGTGACTGATCACGTATTTCACCGGTGAACACGGTTTCGGTCGCACCAGCCACCAGGTGCATTCCTTCTAATGCGGACCCGAGCCGCTCCGTCAAGCGGCCCCGAATGCCGATCCGGTACATCGTCGGCTGCATTTGCCCTCCGCTCGCCAGCTGCTCAGTCAGCGTTCACCGGATTGGGGTGAGTCGTCATCACCCGCCGTGCGAGTTCACCCGGGTGAGTGCAAGCCCGATGGGTCATCTTGTTGGCTCCGGGTTGAGGGCCGGCGCGCATGCCTCGCATACCTGCCCACCCCTCCGGTCAGCGAATCTTGAAGATTCACTTGCCTTTTGGTGCGTACTTGCACATGACGGGCACGGCTGGCCGGGGCGGCCGCGCGCCGGTCGCGCCGCCATCGAACGATCGGTTGGCCCGCGCATCGCCGCCCTGCGTCGCCTACCCAAACAGCTGGCCAGACCCGCCGCGACCAAGGACCCCGCACTAATGGCGGCTGCAACGCCGAAATCGACTAGCTGACCAATGATTACCATGAGGATCGCGTAATCCCCTGCTACCACAGCCACAAACAGGGACACAAAGCGTAATCGGCTCCTCATGGCACCCCCTCGTGGCCAATCGGCCGCACCGCGAACACACTCCGCAGGTACCCTGTCGGTCGACCGCAGGTCGCGCACGCCGGTCGAGTGCCACATCGGGACGCAACCTCGCGTTTGTCGCCGACGTACGTCGCCATCGCCCACTGCACAACAGCCAGGCAGGGCTGACAGAGCGTCTCGACGAGGTCACCGTCTGGGCTTAACCCCATCTGGTCGCAGCCGTCGACCGCATGTATCTCTACGACCGCCACCGCCGGCGCCCCGCAAGTGGTGCCACCCGACAACCCCTGGGCGCTACATGCGGGCTGCAGCGCGTGCAGTTGAGCTTCGATCGCCGGGACGGTGTCTGACGGCGCATCTTGTTTCCGATGCGCCCAACGGCGGGTGTCAATGGCCATCTGGAAGTCCCCGTTTTTGGCCAGGAGAAGTCCCCGCCCCTGAGCGGGTGATTGGCTAACTCTT
>NZ_MVHT01000157.1 GCF_002086275.1 Mycobacterium intermedium
GCCGCCGCCCGCGCACTGAGCTCCTGGAAGCTCTGCGCGTGTCCGGAAAACAACGCCGCGATCGCCGTCGACACTTCGTCGCTGGCCGCTGCGACCACCGATGTCGTCTGGGCGGCCGCCGCGGCATTGGCTGAGTTTAATGTCGAGCAAATACGTGTTAAATCGGCAGCAGCTACCGGCAGCGAATCATGCAGCACAATAACAAACGACATCAGAGCCTCCCGACCTGTGCCCGAGCACCTGTCATGTTGGCGCATTTTGAGCGTCTTGATCAATGGTGCTCGTTGCGAGGAAAGCTTAGCGCGATCTGCGTTAATACTGTTCAGTAGAAAGGAATTAGTCGAGGCCACTGAGATTGAACTCTTGGCACTCGGGCGCGTCAGCCATCTGTTTGGGCTTGCGCAGCCTGGATGACTCCCGCTTGCAGCGGCCAATTTGACTCATTGTGTCAGCAAACTTAACTTTTTGTTTCAAAAGCGAGGTAGGTAAACGTTTACTGCGGCTTCATCGGTCACCGGAGCGTCCCAGGATGTTGACAGGATTTTCACGGGCGGAAATCGAGGCAAGGAGCAATGTCATCGCATACCGTCGTGCCGTGTACAGCCCACCCGTCACCTCGATGAAGCGTGTGGCGGTCTCCTGTTTCGTCGGGTCGACGATCGAGTACTACGACTTCCTCATCTACGGGACCGCCGCGGCGCTGGTGTTCCCGACGGTCTTCTTCCCGCATCTCAGTCCGGCCGTGGCCACGGTCGCCTCGATGGGTACGTTCGCGGCGGCGTTTGTCACCCGGCCGATCGGCGCGGCCGTCTTCGGGCACTACGGCGACCGACTGGGCCGCAAGAAGACCCTGGTCGCCACGCTGCTGATCATGGCGGTGTCGACGGTGGGCGTCGGCCTGGTGCCGAGCGCGGCGGCGATCGGCCAGACGGCTCCGCTGATCCTGACCGGACTGCGCCTGCTGCAGGGGTTCGCGGTCGGGGGCGAGTTTGCCGGTGCGGCGCTGTTGAGCGCCGAGTACGCGCCCCCCGACAAGCGCGGCCTGTACGGCATGTTCACCATCATCGGCGGCGGCACGGCGCTGGTGGTGACCAGCCTGACCTTTCTGGGCGTGAACTACACGATCGGGGAACACAGCCCCGCGTTCATGCAATGGGGTTGGCGCATACCGTTTTTGACCAGTGTGGTGCTGATCGCGATCGCACTGTATGTCCGGCTCAACATCGACGAAACCCCCGTCTTCGCGCGCGAGAAGGCTCGCAGCGGGGGATCGGAGGCGCCACTCGCCGAGGTGCTGCGTCGGCAGCGGCGGGAGATTGTCCTGGCGGCCGGCGCCGGCATGAGCGGGTTCGCCTTCGTGTACCTGGCCAGCACCTACTTCGCGACGTACGCACGCACCCAGCTGGGGTATTCACGCGGGATCATATTGTTCGACGGCGTGTTGGGCGGGCTGACGTGCATCGCGTTTGCAGCGTTCGCGGCCGCGCTGTCTGATCAATTGGGGCGCCGCCGGATCATGCTGGTGGGTCGGACGCTGGCGCTGCCCGTGGCACTGGTGGTCATGCCGCTGATCGACTCCGGCCATCCCGAGCTGTACCTGCTTGCCCTCATCGGCATGTATGCGGTCGCGGCATTCGGTGCCGGACCCACGGCGTCGTTCATTCCAGAGTTGTTCGCTACTCGCTATCGGTATACGGGCACCGCGCTGGCGGGCAATCTGGCCAGCATCGCCGGCGGCGCGATACCGCCGCTGATCGCCAGCACACTGAAGACGACTTACGGCAGCTGGGCGCTGGGTGTGATGATGACCGTCCTGGCGCTCGTCAGCCTGCTGTGTACCTACCTGCTTCCGGAAACCGCCGGAGCGGAGCTCGCCGCCGTCTAGTTGGCGTGCAGGTCCTCGTTCAGTGCGATGCCATGGCCGTCTCGGGAGACCACCTCGACCGCGCCAGTCAGCGAATTGCGGCGGAACAACAGATTGCTGCTGCCGGACAGTTCCCGCGCCTTGACCGACGTGCCGTCGGGCAGGGTGACCTTGGTGCCGGCGGTCACATACAGCCCGGCCTCGACCACGCAGTCGTCGCCGAGCGAAATCCCCACCCCGGCGTTGGCGCCGAGCAGGCACCGCTTGCCGATCGAAATGACCTCTTCACCGCCACCGGACAGGGTGCCCATGATCGAGGCGCCGCCGCCGACGTCGGAGCCGTCGCCGACCACCACGCCCGCCGAGATTCGACCCTCCACCATGGATGCGCCCAGAGTGCCGGCGTTGAAGTTGACGAATCCCTCGTGCATCACGGTGGTGCCGGGGGCCAGGTGGGCGCCCAGGCGCACCCGGTCGGCGTCGGCGATGCGCACACCGGAAGGCACCACGTAGTCGACCATCCGGGGGAACTTGTCGACGCCGTACACCGTCACCGGACCGGTGCGCCGTAGTCGGGCCCGCACCGCTTCAAATCCCTCGACAGCGCAGGGACCCCGGTTGGTCCACACCACATTGGTCAATACACCGAAGAAGCCGCCGGCGTTCAGTCCATGCGGCGCCACCAACCGGTGCGACAGCAGGTGCAGTCGCAGGTAGGCGTCGTAGGCGTCGGCGGCCGCATCGTCCAGCGAGCCGATCACCGTGCGAACGGCGACGGTCTCGGTGCTGCGGTCGTCGTCGCGGCCAACCAGCGCGGCCAGCTCGGCGGGAACGTCGGACAAGGCCAATCGCGTGGTGGCACTGGTCCCCGGCCCCGTCAGTTCCGGCGCGGGGAACCAGGCATCGAGGACCGAACCGTCGGAAGCGAGGGTCGCCACCCCAATACCTGCAGCTCCAGTCACGGACGAACAGGCTACTTCCCCCATCGAACAGACACAAAAGCTACGGCTTCCGCAAACTAAGCTGGCCACGTGCTGGACTTGCGCGGGGACCCCGTTGACCTGACCGCAGCGCTCGTGGACATTCCCAGCGAGTCGCGGGACGAGGGGCGCATCGCCGACGAGGTGGAAGCGGCGCTGCGTGCGCAGACCTCCGGGTTCGAGATCATTCGCAACGGCAACGCAGTGCTGGCGCGCACGGCATGGGGCCGGCCGTCGCGGGTGATGCTGGCGGGGCACCTGGACACGGTCCCCGTGGCTGACAACCTGCCCAGCCGCCGCGATGGTGGCGTGCTGCACGGCTGCGGGACGGCAGACATGAAGTCCGGCGACGCGGTCTTCCTTCATCTGGCCGCGACCGTGGCCGAGCCCGCGCACGACCTGACGCTGGTCTTTTACGACTGCGAGGAAATCGATTCGGCGGCAAACGGGTTAGGGCGCATCCAGCGCGAGCTGCCCGAGTGGCTGGTCGCCGATGTGGCCATCTTGGGTGAGCCCACCGCGGGTTGGATCGAAGCCGGCTGCCAGGGCACCCTGCGGGTCGTCATCAGCGCCAGCGGGACTCGCGCACACTCAGCTCGATCGTGGTTGGGTGACAACGCAATTCACAAGTTGGGTGCCGTGCTGGACCGGCTGGCCTCGTATCAGGCACGCAGCGTCGACATTGACGGATGCGTCTATCGTGAGGGTTTGTCGGCCGTGCGCGTCGACGGCGGCGTGGCAGGCAACGTGATTCCGGACGCGGCTTCGGTCACGGTCAATTTTCGCTTCGCTCCGGACCGATCGGTGGAGGCCGCGCTGCAGCACGTCCGCGACGTGTTCGACGGTCTCGATGTTCGAATCGAGGTGACCGATACGGCCGCGGGTGCCTTACCGGGGTTGGCGCAGCCCGCCGCCAAGGCATTGGTCGACGCCGCGGGTGGCCAGGTGCGGGCGAAGTACGGCTGGACGGACGTGTCTCGCTTTGCGGCCCTTGGCATTCCGGCGCTCAACTACGGCCCCGGTGACCCGAACCTGGCGCACAAGCGCGATGAGCGGGTCGAGGTGGAGGAGATCACCGCTGCGGTGGCCATGCTGCGCCGTTACTTAAGCGCGTAGCGTGCTGGCCCCTGCTACAGCGCACACGAAATCGGCTCGTCTTCAACACCCGTAACGGCGACGACTTCGCCGGCCTGGAAGGACTCGCTCGGGGCAGGGGCATCTGCCTCAGCTGACGAAAAACCGTCCAGTCTCGCGGCGGTAGTCAGGTTAGCGCTGATATTGGCAGTGACTCGGTCGGGCGTCCAGCCCGCGTGTTGACAAGCGCGCACCACCAGTTCGGGGTTGTCGGACTTGAACACGCCGTAGAGCACATCGTCACTTGGAGCGACCAAGGTCAACTCCAAACGAACCTCCGCCCCGCCAGCGCTGATCGTCGCAGCGCTGGCCTCCAAGGCTGCGGTGGTCCGCGCCAGCGGCGCGCCGGTCAATATCGCGTCATACCACTCGACCAGGTAGAGCTCAGTTGGCCGTGAAGTTGGGTCCACGGGCTCAACGGTAGTCATCGGCATCCTCCGGGGAACCAGGGTTTTCCCTGGAGTTTGGCGGTGAGTGTGGGGGTCGTAGCCGGGCGTGCAGCTGCGATCGGGAGCGGATCCCGAGTTTCCGGTACACGCGCGACAGGTTCATCTCGACCGTCTTCGGAGACAAGAAGAGTTCGGCGGCGATGTCGCGGTTGGACATGCCTGCGGCCGCTCGTTCGGCCACGTTGCGCTCCGTAGGGGTCATTTCGGTTCCGTCGCTGGGGGAGACGTTGACGCGAGCCAGTTCGGCACGGGCGCGTGCGGCCCAGAGCGGGGCGCCGACGCTCTCGAAGGTGTGTAGCGCCTCTTGAAGGATCTGGGCGGCGGCCTGCTTGCGGCGGCGGCGGCGGCGCTGGAGTTGGCCGACGACGAGTTGGGTGCGGGCGCGCTCGAAGGGCATGGGTAGCCGGTCGTGATGCTGCAATGCTTCCTGTGCGGCGGCTGCGGCGGCGTCGAGGTCGCCGTCGGCGGCCAGCAGGAGAGCTCGGCCGCGGGCGCCCATGGCCAGCATCCAGGGCCGGTCCAGTCGCGTGCCGTTCGTTTCCAGTGCAGTAACCAAGGGTCTGGCCTCGTCGAGGCGGTCGAGCGCGACCAGCGCCTTGATCGCGTCAGGCAGATACCCGCCCACCACAATTTCGGTGTCGTGGGCGGGGTCAAAGTTGGCTAGTAGCGGCTTGAGGATGGTCGCGGCGGCCTCGTAGTTAGCGAGCGAAACCTCCAAGAACGCCAGGGCAGCCGTCGCGGCGATGGTCTTGAAGTGGATGCCATAGTCGCGGGCTATCTCGATGGCCTTGAGTGCCGCGCGGCGGGCCTCGTCCTCGCGACCGCGCTGCGCGGCGACCGCGGCCTGACAGTTCAGCACCGTAGCAAGAAGGGTGTAGCTGTCGAGCTGTTCAGCACGCTGCACGGCTTCGTCGGCGCGGCGCGCCGCGTCGTCGACGTGGCCCAGCCAGAGGTCCACCAGTGTGGTGAACTCGGCTATCGAGACGATGTCGAGTTCGTTGCCGCGGTCCACACATATCTGTTCAACCTCGGCCAGTTTGACGCGGGCTTCGTGCAGCTTGCCGGTCCACGCGCAGTTGATCGCCGCGACGGTGGTGGCGCGTAGGGTGGCGGGTCCGGTGCTGTCATGGTCCTCTAGCTCCAGCGCGGTCGCGAGCGCCTTTTCGTCGGTGCCCAGGCCGTGCATGAAACCGATGTGAACCCACAGCGCGAGTGCTTGGCTGCGCGGACCGGGGTCGCCGAGTTGTTGTGCGTCGGCGACCGCGCGGCGCGCATATGCCACCGATGCCGCCAGATCGCCGGTGAGGCCGACGGCCAGGGATAACAACATCAGGCCCTGCAGGCGCAAGGGGGGAATGTCGCGGGCTTCGGCGACGACTTGGGACAGTGCCTCGACGGCCTGGGGTAGTCGATCTCGGTAGCCGTCAATCGCTCCGCGCAGCATTAGCGCGAGCGTCCGCAGCGTTCCGGGTTCCAGAACGCCCATGATCGATTGCAACCGGTCGTCGGCTTTGGCGAAGGATCCGGCCCGGAAGTGTTGTTCGGCGGCGCGTAGGCGCCGCACTGGATTGTCGCCACCGAGGCTGATTGCGAGGTCGAGCAGTTCGGCCGCCGCGCTCGGGGCGCCGCGGGCGGCAACGGCGTCGACGGCGGCATCGATGGCTTGCAGGGTCGTTTCGTCGGCGGTGACAGCTGCCTGGGCTAGGTGACCGGCGCGCAGTTCGGGCACTTCGGTCAGTTCAGCCAGCTTGCGGTGCATGGCGCGGCGTTGCGCGGCGCGGGCCGCTGTGTAGATGCCGTGGGCCAGCAGTGGGTGGGTGAACTGCAGCCGGTTTCCGTCCAGCGTGATGATGCCCTGAGTTTCGGCGTGTTCGAGCAGGTGGATCGTGTCATCCACGGTGGTGCGTGTTACTTGGGCTAGCTGGACCACTGTGGGGTTGGCCGCGCAGGTGGCAGCCAGCAGCAACTGAGAAGTCTTTTCGTCCACAGTGCCTATGTGCTGGCGGACAACTTCGTTGAGCGACGCGGGTAGCTGTAGTCGGCTCAGGGGCGTGGAGTCGTCGAGGGCGCGGGCCAGTTCCAGGGCGTAGAACGGGTTACCTCCGGAGACCTGGTGTATTCGGGTGATTACCGGGCGGGAGAGAGTGCGGCCGAGTCGGGCTTTGATCACCCCGTGCAGCCCGCCCAGGCTTAGCGGACCCAAGGTCAGGCGGGTCAGCTGGTCGGGGTGGGGCAGGTGCAACCAGGAGGGGACTGGGTTCTTGTCGTCGGTGCGGATCGTGGCTGTGATCCCGACACGACCGGTGA
>NZ_MVHT01000158.1 GCF_002086275.1 Mycobacterium intermedium
GGAATGCTCGGCGGCACCGGCGGGGTCGGCGAGCGGGGCGGGTTGCTGTACGGCAACGGCGGGACCGGGGGAACCGGTGGGGTCTCGGGTGGTCCTGGCGGCGTCGCGGGCGGTCATGGCGGCGCGGGTGGTCTGGCCCCGTTCATAGGCGTCAACGGGGCCCCCGGTGAAACGGGCCATATACCGGCCGTCGGAATAACGGTGGACAATCAGTTGAACAGGCCGTATATAAGTATTTCCATCGGCGGCGGACCGTTTTCGCAGCTCATTGTCGACACCGGGTCCGTTGGAATACTCGTGCCGCCCCAAGATGTGAATTTCACGTCGCTTGGCCCGTCCATTGGATCGGGTACCACCACTTACGGCGACTCTCTGAACTCCGCTACCTACACGTACGACAAGTATTCGACAACGGTGAACTTCGGAAACGGAATCATTACCACCACACCGGTGACGGTTGGTGTCATCACCTCGTTTACGCACACCGTCAATGGCGTTACCAGCGTTCTGCCCGCCTCGCAGGGAGACGCCATTCTGGGTATTGGGGCCAACGCCGGAGGGCCCGCGACCATCAGTCCGGTGCGGGCGTTGCCGAGCACCCTTGGCCAGGGCGTTCTCGTTGCGGAGCAATACAATGCGTTGCAGTTCGGCGCCAACCCGTTTGATTCCTTTGCTGTTTCGGGCGGGGCGCCGGTGACCACCCTGCGCGTGTCCGTCAATGGCGGACCGCTGCAGACTGTCACCGGCGCCTTCGTCGATACCGGTGGCTTGTGGGGCACCGTTCCATCTTCGTTGGGCACCGGCTCCGTAAACGGCCACCTGCCGACCGGAACCCACTTGGAGTTCTATACCGCTTCCGGCACCAGCCTTTATTCGGTGACCGCTGGTTCGCAGTCCGAAATAAGGGTTATACCAGGAGGCCTGCTGAACACTGGGAACATACCGTTCCAATTGATGCCGATCTATTTCTCGTACGGGGGTGGCGGGACAATTTTCTACGACGATATCTGACCATTTTCGGAGGGGTGAGAAAGGACCTGCCCTTGGACGGAGTCGAATTCGGCCGATACCGGCTGCTCTCGTTGATCGGCGAGGGTGGCATGGGCAGGGTTTACAAGGCCCACGACACGTTGATGGATCGTGACGTGGCGATCAAGGTGTTGCCGCCCGAGCTAGCCAGGGAGGCCAATTACGAGCGGCGATTCCGTAGTGAGGCGCAGATCGCGGCGCGGCTGAACGAACCGCACATCATCCCCATCCATGAGTCCGGTGAGATAGACGGTCGCCTGTATCTGGTTATGCCGATCATCGAAGGCACCGACGTGCACGAGCTGTTGCAGCGCGACGGGCCGATGAGCCCCCCGCGGGCCGTGCACATCATCGAGCAGTTGGCCGCCGCGCTCGACGCCGCCCACGCCGCCGGGCTGGTCCACCGCGACATCAAACCCCAGAACACACTGGTGACCGGTCGGGACTTCGCCTACCTGATCGACTTCGGCATCGCCCGCGACGGCTCAGCCCCGAAGCTGACTGGTACCGACATGATCGTGGGAACCATGGCCTACATGGCCCCCGAACGCTTCACCACCGGGGTGGCCGATGTCCGTTCCGACGTCTATGCGCTGGCTTGCGTGCTGCATGAATGCCTGACCGGCGATCAGCCGTTCCCGGGCAACAGCATGGAACAACAGATGTACGGGCACCTGTCGCTGGACCCGCCCAGGCCCAGCCTGAGTCGCCACGATGTGCCTGCCGGATTGGATGATGTCATCGCTACCGGCATGGCCAAGAACCCCGACGAGCGCTACCAGAGCGCCCACGCGTTGGCTACCGCCGCCCGCCACGCCCTGACCGCCGCCCCGGTGGCCGCACCTACCCGTCGCCACGATCTACCCGCGCCGGGCGCACGCCAGGACGGCCCGACCCGAGTCCTGCCCGGTACCCCGCACGCTGTACGGCAACCGGTCGCACAGCGCGTCCCGGCCGCAATGCAGCAACCGGCGCCCGGCTGGGGGCCCGCTCAGCCCCCGCGTCAGCCGCAGCCGCCTAACTGGCCGTACCCTCCGCCGATTCGACCGGCGCCGGCCCGACGCCGCGGCCTCCTCATCGCCGGGATAGTGGCGACCGTCGTGATTCTCGCCGCCGGCACCCTCACCGTCACCCTGCTGACCCGATCGGACTCGGGCGCCTCCCCGGTCACAACGACCATCAAGCCCGCGTTGCCGTCGGGAACATCGGTCGCTCCGATTACAGAGAGTGCGCTGCAAGGGCTGTTGCTGACCGCCGACCAAATCAGTGCCGCGTTGGGTGCACCGACAATGACCCTGACAAGCTCCGTCAACACCCTGCCCGGAAACGGGACCGCCTCGGTGTCGGACCAGGCGTGTGTCCCGTTGGCCGCAGCCGCCTCAAGCGCGGTGTATGCCGACAGCGGGTGGACCGCCGTGCGTGGACAAGAATTCAAGTACCCCGCCAGCGGCCCGCCGGTGCACGATGTGGCCCAGTTTGTGGTGTTGTTCGGCTCCGACCGGGAAGCCTCCGCGTTCTTCACCGCGTCCGCGCAACGCTGGGCGGGCTGCTCCGACCGCCAGTTCACCGTCAGCTCACCCGGTTCCGGCTATCCCGACACGGTTGAGAAAGTAGGGCCGGTAGTCAACAGCAACGGCACCCTCAGCGCCACGCTAACCAACGCGGCAAATAGCGCGATCAACTGTCAGCGGGCGTTTACCGTGGCCAACAACGTCGCAGTGGACGTCCAGGCATGCAAATCGAGCCCGACGTCGGACGCGGTTGCCGCCAGCGTGGCGCATCAGATCGCGACCAAGGTGCGCAAGACAACGTAGCCTGCCGGGCGCATGCCGTCAGGCAATATCCGCGCAAGCTGAACACACATCAATTGCTGTGCGGGCACTTAGACTGGGCACACCGGCGTCAGCGCGCTATGTCACCCGCCACTAGGCACGAAGGATTGACGTGACCGCACAAGATTTTGGCGGGCAACCCGACAAACCGTTGGGCCACTTGGTCATTGTGGGCAAAGGTGGTTCCGAACGCAGCGTCCCGATCTACGACCAATTGTTCGTCGGTCGCGAATGCGCGGGGATTCGCGAGTCACGTCGACTCGTCATCGACGATCCCGAGATCTCGCGGACGCACCTCGAAATCCGCCTGGACGCCGCGGCCGACCACGCTTTCGTCATCGACACCAGTAGCAATGGCACCCTGCTCAACGGGGTTCGGCTCGAGCGGGCCGTCGCTTTGCTAATCAGGCCGGGCGACGAGATCCGGATCGGCGATGAGCTGTTGATCTTCCGGTCTGACCGATTCACGGCCGTGCCCAAGCGCGTGGCACGCCGTACGCTTGCCCGGATCGGCAAGACCGCGATGGTGATGGTCGTCGGCGACATCGTCAACTACTCGACGATCTCGGAGGTGACCGATGAGGGCGTCATGGCGCATAGCCTGCAGACACTTTGGCACCGCTTGGGCGATGTGCTCAGCGAACATCACGGCACTCTGAGCCACTATGCCGGCGACGCGCTCTTCGCGGTATGGGAGGTGCGCACGTTTCCAGACGCCGCCGAACTGGCGATCAAGTTCGCCCTCGCAGCCAATCGCGTGGTCGACGAAATAGGACCCGCACTGCCCCTACGGGGCCCGGACGGCCTGCCGATTCGGATGGGGTGGGGTGTGGTGCAGGGGATGGCCGCGCTGGCGGCCATGACGCGATCGGCCGATGCGGTGATCGGTGACGCGACGAACATCGCGTTCCGACTGTCCGGTCTGGCGGGCCGAAACGGGCGGGCACCGGTGTTGGTGGCAAGTGGGGTGCAGGCCGCCGTGGCATCGCAATTTACTTGGGGGCCAAGCGAAAGCGTAGAAATCAAAGGCCGATCGGGAACGGCGACGGTATTTCCGGCCCTTGCAGGCAAGGCTCCCGGGCGGCCACGCCCCGCCCGTTATTGAATCTCGAAGGTGAAGTCGTGCCCACAGATGCTGATGTGATCGCCGTCGGCAAGGGTGGCGCTGTGCCGCAGTAGCTCCCCCTGCACCTGCACCCCGTTGGCCGAACCCAAATCCGTCATCACGAAACTGCCTCCGGTATCGACGATCACGGCATGGTGCCGGCTGACGTCGTCGTCGTTGAGAACAATGTCATTGTCTGAAAGTCGCCCTATCCGGGTGGCGCCCGCACGTAACGGATGGTGACGTCCGGTCGTGTCGCGCAACCTCGCGACGGCAGGCTTTCGGTTGAAGACGGCGTATGCACCGGCCATGGCGCGCGCCGCGGTCGTGCGCGCGGACTGCCTGATGCGCAGCGGCTCCTGGCGCAGGATTTGCGCGTGCAGGGCGTTGATGCTGGGGCCCGGGTCGATACCGAGATCCTCCGCTAGTGCCACCTTTAAGCGGCGATAGGCATCGAGGGCGTCGGATTGCCGTTCACACACGTAATATGCGGTAATCAACTGCGCCCACAATGGCTCCCGGTAGGGATGTCTGGCCGCCAGTGTCTCGAGTTCACCGATGATGGCTTTCGCTCTGCCGCAGGCGATTTCGACCTCCGCGCGGGTGGTCAAAACCAACATGTGGTCTTCGGTGACGGCGGTGGCGAACGTCTTCACGAACGCGAAGTCGGCGAGGTCGGCAAGTATTGGCCCGCGCCATTCGCTCAACGCTGCCGATAGATGTCTGCCGGCCACGTCGAATCGTCCAGATGCTGCGGCCTGAAACCCCGCGTTCTTCTGTTCATTGAAGCGATCGAGGTCGCAGTCAGTCGCGGCCACATTGAGTCGATATCCCGGTGGGACGCTCGCTAGCACCGAGTACGGGTCGGCACCTGCGCTCCCGAGCAACTTGCGCAGGTTCGACACATAGGACTGAATGCTGGTGCGCGCGGCCGGAACCGGCGACTCATCCCACGCCGCGTAGACCAACGAATCCGAGCCGATCGCGCGATTTCGGTTGATCAGCAGCATGGCGAACAGTGCCCTTTGCTTGGGTGTACCCAACGCCACCGGTGCTCCGGCCACGGTGAGCAGCAAGGGCCCAAGAAGGCCGAACTTGAGCTGAGTTCCGCTCATCGCCCTCCAGTCTCGCGGTCGCCGGTTGCATCGAACTCTCATTGTGTCTTCCCGCGACGCCCAGACTCCAAGATTTTTGCAAGAGGCGGCCCACAAAGTTTGCCCTGCCCGGCCACAGTGGCCGGCCGAAACCCCAATACACCTTGCAATGAGAGGAAATCCATCATGAACCACGTCTCGCGCGACCAGCAGCCAACCGACCCGTCGTGGCGCCCGCCGCAGTACCGTCCCGATTACGTGGCGCCTGGTAGGCGGCCGCAAACCCCCGGTTTGGCGACGGTCAAGAGCTTTGTCCCGAAGGACTTGGTCACGGCCGGATTGCTGTTCGTTGGCCTGGCCTTGGCGGCGATTTCGCTGTTCCTGCCCTGGACGACGATCACGGCCAAGGTCCTGTTCGGCACCACCACCATCGATGCCAGTCCGTTCAGGGGCGGGTGGAGCTTCCTCATTCTCTTGGTCATTGCCGGGGCCGGTTGGCTGGCGTGGCCCACGATCTCCGGGGCGCAGATGTTGTTCAGACGCATTGTCGGACTCACGGGCGTGGTTGGCCTACTAGGGGTTTTCTTCCTGATCGGCGCAATCAATTACGCGCAAGGCATTTCGGAGAAGCAGCAGGCGATAGCCGAGGCGGGCGACAGCGCCGACTTCATCGCGAACGGGGTCGACGTGTCCCTTGGCTTCGGATTCGTGCTCTACACGATGGCGCTGGTGGCGATTGCGGTCGGTCTTGGGCGGGTCTGGGCCCGGCGCTCCACCGCGGGAAAGCGCGCGCCGTGAGTCCGTACTCGGCGCCCGAGGAGGCGGCTAGCGGTTCGCTGCTAGCCGCCGAACCGTCAGAAGGTGGCCACCTCTGCGTGGCCACTGTTTCCTTCCGTCACCCAGGTGATCTTCATGCCGTGGCCCGTCGCGTCGTTGGTGAACGTGGCGTGGCCGTTCCCGTCGGCTTGTGCGGTCCAGCCGAACCCGCGATAAGGGTGGGAGACCCACAGCGAAAACCAGCCAGGACCACCGGGGCCGTCGGGGGTGCCCAGGTTTGCGTCGCGCCAGGTGAGATTGCCGTTAGGGTCCACAATCGCTTGGTCCATGTGCATTTCTTCCGGACATCCCGGACAGGGGACCACGGGTGCCTGCGACCAAGTGCTCTGACAGACAACGCTTTCCCCGTCGATCTGGCATGTGGCAACGCCTGGGACCTTGATGTACGGAGTGGAGGCGAGTGGGATTGCGGTGGTCGGCTCGGCCGGCTGCCCCGTACTAGGCGCGGTACTGGACCCGAAAGGCACTTGCGCAGTGGGTGTTTGGGTTGCCGCAGGCTCCGGCTTGAATAGCTGGTAGCTGACGACGATGACGGCGATGAGAGTGGCGGCGAGCCCGGCGATGACTACGATCAAACCCATTGGGCGGCGCGGTGTTTGAGGCGCAGGTTGCTCGACTGACCGGCGCTGCGGCGGTGGCGCAGGCAAGCTCGGCTGCGAGCGCGGTGGCGGTTGCAACCTTGGCGGCGGGGGAGGGGGTCGATCGTGGCGACGGGTGGACACAGCGACTGAGGGGATCGACGGTACAGTCAGGGCTTGGCGGGCCGCAGCGGCCAGCGCGGCGGCGCTCTGGTAGCGCTCGTCGGGGTTCTTGGCCATGCCGGTGGCGA
>NZ_MVHT01000159.1 GCF_002086275.1 Mycobacterium intermedium
GTTCCCGCCGGGCGCCCCCACACCCCCGTCGCCGCCAGCACCGCCGGCCTTACCCAGACCGGGATCGGCGGTGTTGCTCACCTCAACGCCGCCCTTACCGCCGTTACCGCCAGCCTGGCCGGGCACCGCGCCATCGCCGCCGTCGATCCCCGCCGTCGCGGTACCCGACGGCGGGGAATTGTCACCGTCAAAACCGTTGGGCGCAGGGGTCACCGGTGTTGGTGGCAAGGGCGGCACCGGCGGTACCGGTGCGAGTAAGGGCAGCGACGGCGTAGCGGGTACCGGACCGGACGGGGTGTTGGGCAACGGCGGTGCTGGCGGTAACGGGTTCAGCGCCACCGTTGTCGGTAGTGGTGACGGCGGTGCTGGTGGTGCCGGTGGGGCGGGCGGCAGTCACGGCAATGGTGGTGCTGGCGGTGCCGGTGGTAACGGTGCGGCGGGCGGGAACGGCGCAAAGGGTGTGGTGGGTAACGAGTCTGGCGGTAACGGTCAGGCGGGTGGCTCCGGTGGTGTCGGTGGGTTGTTCGGCGGCGCCGGCGCGTTCGGCGGAGCCGGCGGTGTCGGTGGCGACGGCGTGATCAACCAAGCGGGTGGCGACGGCGGAGCCGGCGGTGCCGGCGGCCAGAACCGGGCGTTGTTCGGCGGCGCCGGCGGGGCCGGTGGATCCGGAGGCGCCGGCGGGAACGGTGGCGCCGGATTGGAGGGCGATGCCGGCGGCGGTGTCGGCGGGGCCGGAGCGGCCGGCGGTAACGGCGGCGCCGGTGGGGCCGGCGGGGCCGACCGCGCGATCATGGGCGGCGTCGGCGGTGCCGGCGGTAATGGCGGGGTTGGCGGCCACGGCGGTACGGGTGGCAACGGTGGTACCGGCGTGGGCTTCGGCGTGGACGGCGGTAACGCCGGAGCCGGCGGAACGGGCGGCAATGGCGGTGCCGCCGGCATCGGTGGCACCGCGCCATTCGGTGCGCCGGGAGCCACGGGCGTGGCCGGGAACGGTGGCCAGGGCGGCACCGGTGGCATTGGCGGCCAAGGTGATATTGGCACCACGGGCAACAACGGAAAGGCAGGCGGCGCCGGCGGCGCCGGCGGGCAAGGCGGGCAGGGCGGCGCCGGTAACGGCGGCGTCAACGGTTCCGGTGGCGCCGGCGGCACCGGGGGCGCGGGCGGTCAGGGCGGCGCAGGCGCCGACGACACGCTCGGCGGCGCCGGTAGCGCTACCGACGGAGGCAGCGGCGGCGCGGGCGGCGCCGGCGGCAAGGGCGGCGCGGTAGGGATCGGCGGCATCGGCGGGACCGTCGGCGAGGCCGGCACCGGAGGTGCCGGAGGCACCGGGGGCGCGGGCGGCGCCGGCACGCTGGCCGGCTCCGACGGCGGCGACGGTGGCCAGGGCGGTCAGGGTGGCCAGGGTGGCCAAGGCGCCGACGCGACGGTCGGTACCAGCGGCCACACCGGCGGCATGGGGGGTCAAGGCGGTAAGGGCGGCCAAGGCGGCGCGTCCGCAAGCGGGGTTAACGGCGACGGTGGCGCCGGGGGTATCGGCGGTCAAGGCGGCCAGGGTGGCAACGGTTACGCCGACGACGGCCGCAACAACGCCACCGCCGGCGGCACCGGCGGGACCGGAGGTGCCGCGGGCCTCGGCGGGAACGCCGGCAATGGGACGGGTACCGCTGGCAATGCCGGCGCGACCGGTAGCGGCGGCAAAGGCGGGACCGGCGGCACCGGCGGGGCCGGTGCCCAGGGCGCGGCGTCCACCACTCCCGGCGCTGCCGGCGGGACCGGTGGCGATGGCGCTGCGGGCGGAAAGGGCGGCCAGGGTGGCGACGGCCTCGGCGGCACCAGGGGCGACGGCGGCCTCGGCGGCACCGGCGGAGCCGGCGGCAAGGGCGGTACCGGCTTCAACGGCACCGACAGCAATGCCGCCACCGACGGCGGCAAAGGCGGCAAAGGCGGTGCGGCAGGCGCCGGCGGAGATGTGGGCACCAACGGCACTGGCGGCGCCGCGGGCAGCGCGGGCACCGGGGGCGTCGGCGGTCAAGGCGGCACCGGCGGCGCCGGGGCCAACGGCGCCAACTCCACCACGTCCACCGAAGCCGGGAAGGCCGGCGGCGCCGGTGGGGCCGGCGGCCAAGGCGGGCAGGGCGGTGACGGCAACGGCGGCACCAACGGCAGCGGCGGCGCCGGCGGTCTCGGCGGCGCCGGTGGCCAGGGTGGCAAAGGCTTCAACGGCGTCGGAGACAACGCGGCCACGGCCGGCGGCCAGGGCGGCGCCGGCGGCAACGGTGGCGCGGGCGGTGCGACGGGCACCGGGGGCAGGGGCGGAACCGTGGGCGACGGCGGCGACGCCGGTGCTGGCGGTCACGGGGGCGCCGGCGGCACCGGTGCCGCCGGTACGGCTGGAAACCACGGTGGAGGCGGTGGTGCCGGCGGGGCCGGTGGCGCCGGCGGCATGGGCGGTAACGCCGGCGGAGCAGGCGGGAAGAGCGGCAGCGGCGGCGCGGGCGGCGCCGGTGGGGCTGGCGGCAAGGGCGGTGCGGGCTTCGACGGCACCGCCAGTGACGAGGCCACCGACGGCGGCCAGGGCGGCGCCGGCGGTGCCGGCGGCACCGGCGGGGTGGCCGGGTCGGTCGGCACCGGCGGCGTTGTGGGTGACGGCGGCGACGCCGGCGCTGGCGGTAACGGCGGTGTCGGCGGCGCTGGCGCTGCGGGTACCGCTGGAAAGGCAGGCGGTGCCGGTGGCGCTGGTGGCGACGGCGGCCAAGGCGGCCTAGGTGGCAGCGCCGGTGGAGCCGACGGAATCAGCGGTAACGGCGGCGCGGCCGGTAGCGGTGGGGCCGGCGGCAAGGGCGGGGCCGGCTTCGACGGCACCGCCAATGATGCGGCGACCGCCGGCGGCAAGGGCGGCGCCGGCGGCAACGGCGGGGTCGGCGGACTGGCCGGCGCCGTCGGCAAGGACGGGATCGTGGGCAACGGCGGTGACGCCGGAGCCGGTGGTGACGGTGGTGTCGGTGGTGTGGGCGCTGCGGGCACCGCAGGCAAAGCTGGTGGTGACGGCGGCGCGGGCGGGGCTGGCGGCGCTGGCGGAATCGGCGGTGACGCCGGTGGTGTGGACGGACTCAGCGGTGACGGCGGTTCAGCCGGTAAGGGCGGGGCCGGCGGCCAGGGCGGCGCGGGCTTTAACGGCACCGCTAACGAGGCAGCCACCGCGGGCGGCAAAGGCGGCGCCGGCGGCGACGGCGGGGTCGGAGGGGCGGCCGGAACGGTCGGCACCGGCGGGGTCGTCGGCAATGGCGGCGACGCCGGCGCCGGTGGTGAAGGTGGTGCCGGCGGCGCCGGGGCCGCGGCTGCGGCCGGCAAGGCCGGCGGTGACGGCGCCGCAGGCGGCGCAGGCGGCGCAGGCGGCCTAGGAGGCGACGCCGGTGGATCCGCTGGCGTCAGCGGCAAGGGCGGCAATGGTGGCGCCGGCGGGGTCGGCGGCCTCGGTGGCGCGGGCTTTAACGAGAACACCAACAACAGCGCAACCGCCGGCGGCAGCGGTGGTGCGGGTGGCGACGGTGGCGCGGCCGGAATGGCCGGCTCCGTCGGGACCGGCGGCACCTCGGGCGTTGCCGGCGCCGGTGGCGCCGGCGGGGACGGCGGCGTGGGCGGCAGCGCCACCAAGAGTGGCAGTGTGGCCGGCACCGGTGGTGCGGGCGGCAAAGGCGGCAACGGCGGGCAGGGTGCCGCCGGCCTGGCTGGCGACACCGGATCGATCGGTGGTGCAGGCGGCCAGGGCGGCCAGGGTGGCCAAGGCGGCAACGCCGTCACCGGCGCGACCAACGGCACCGGCGGCGCCGGTGGCGAGGGCGGCAAGGGTGGCCAAGGCGGCGCCGGGTACGACGACGACGGCAGTGACAACGCCACCGCCGGCGGCCAGGGCGGCCAGGGCGGCAAGGGCGGCCTGGGCGGCGCCGCCGGCACTGGCGGCATAGGCGGCACCGCGGGTGCGGCGGGCAACGGCGGCATCGGCGGCACCGGCGGTACCGGCGGCAATACCGACATCCTCGGCAACAAAGCAGGCGCCGGCGGCGCCGGCGGCACCGGTGGCGACGGCGCCCAAGGCGCCACCGCCACCATCGGCAACGTCGGCAGCGACGGCGGCGCCGGTGGGGCCGGCGGGCTCGGCGGCCAGGGCGGCACCGGCGTCGACCTCCACGGCGATGGCGGCACCGGCGGCACCGGCGGCAAGGGCGGCCAAGGTGGCACCGGGTTCAATGACGACGGCAGCAACAACGCCACACCCGGCGGCACCGGCGGCAAGGGTGGCGCTGCTGGTCTGGGTGGCGCCGCCGGCGGTGCCGGGGCGGCCGATGGCGCTGTGGGCACCGGTGGTGCTGGCGGCACGGGCGGCACCGGCGGGGCCGGTGCGCAAGGCGCCACCGGAACGGTCGGCAACAACGGCGGCACCGGCGGTAATGGCGCCGCGGGCGGCAAAGGCGGCCAAGGCGGCGACGGAAACGGCGGCACCGCGGGAGACGGTGGCCTGGGCGGCAAGGGCGGCGCGGGCGGCAAGGGCGGCACCGGGTACGCCGACGACGGCAACAACAACGCCACCGCCGGCGGTATGGGTGGTACCGGTGGCACCGCCGGACTTGGCGGCCTTGCCGGCGACCCGGGTACCGGAGGCACCGCCGGCGCCGACGGTAAGGCCGGTACTGGCGGGGACGGCGGTCAGGGCGGCACCGGCGGCGCCGGCGCGAAGGGCGCTACCGGCACCGCCAACAACCCGGGCGGCACTGGCGGCACCGGCGGCGCCGGCGGCCAGGGTGGCCTCGGCGGTGGCGGCAACGGCGGCACCAACGGCAACGGCGGGGCCGGCGGCGTCGGCGGCAAGGGCGGCCAGGGCGGCACCGGCTTCGCCGACGACGGCAGCAACAACGCCACCGCGGGTGGCACCGGTGGCACCGGGGGCGCCGGCGGCAAGGGTGGGGCGGCCGGATCCGGCGGCACCGGTGGTTCCGCGGGTGCTGCGGGTGACGGCGGGGCCGGCGGCGTCGGTGGCACCGGCGGCGCCGCGACCAAGGCAGGCAACACCGCGGGTGCGGGTGGTGCGGGTGGCAAGGGTGGCCAAGGTGGCCAGGGTGCCTCCGGCCCGTCCGGCGGGGCCGGCCTCTCCGGCGGTAAAGGCGGCGAGGGCGGCGCCGGGGGCCAGGGCGGCAACGCCGTCGCCGGCGCCACCAACGGCAACGGTGGTCAGGGCGGCCAAGGCGGCACCGGCGGCACCGGCGGCGCGGGCTTCAACGACAACGGCAGCGGCGACGCCGGCGACGGCGGCACCGGCGGGGCGGGCGGCAATGGTGGCGTGGGCGGAGCGGTCGGCACCGGCGGCACCGGCGGCACCGCGGGCAACGCGGGCGCCGGCGGCACCGGCGGCACGGGCGGCAAGGGCGGCGCCAACATCACCGACGGCGGCACCGCCGGTGCGGGCGGTCAAGGCGGAACCGCCGGTAAGGGCGGCGCGGCGACCGCAGGGACCAACGGCGGCGCAGGTGGTCAAGGCGGCCAAGGTGGTCAAGGCGGCGCCGACAACAGCGTCGGCGGCGGCACCGGCGGCAAGGGCGGTGCCGGAGGCGCCGGTGGCGAGGGCATCGCCGGCGGCGACAGCAACGCCTCCGGTGTTGTCGGTGGCACCGGTGGCGCGGGTGGTGCTGGCGGCGCAGGCGGCCAGGGTGGCAATTCGCTCAACGGCACCAACGGCAGCGGCGGTGAAGGCGGTGTCGGTGGCGAGGGTGGCGCCGGCGGCAAGGGCTTCGACGACACCGGCAAGGGCGGAGCCAGCGCTGGTGGTGTCGGCGGCACCGGTGGTCAAGGTGGTGCCGGTGGCGCGGTGGGTACCGGGGGCACCGGCGGCACCGCGGGTACGGCCGGCGCCGGTGGCAAGGGTGGCGCCGGTGGTGCCGGCGGCAGCACCACTCAGGCCGGCCTCACGGCCGCGGCCGGTGGCGCGGGCGGCAAGGGTGGCCAAGGCGGCGCCGACGGTGGCGCCGGCGCTGGCACCGGTGGCCAGGGCGGCGCCGGTGGCCAGGGCGGCAAGGCCGCGGACAACGGCATCGGCGGTGTGGGCGGCGTAGGTGGCATCGGCGGCACCGGCGGCAGCAGCACCTTGTCGAACGGCGGCACTGGCGGGCAGGGTGGCACCGGCGGTAACGGCGGCGACTCCGGCGCCAATGGCCAAGGCGGCAACGGCGGATTCGGCGGTACCGGGGGTGCCGGCGGCACGGGCAGCCTTGGCAACGATGGCGATGGTGGACTGCCCGGCGAGAGTGGCGGCATCCACACCGGCACTACCGGCGGCACCGGCGGCACCGGCGGCGCCGGCGGCGCCGGCTCGCCGTAGTCCGGGGAAGCTGCGGCCGCCTAGCGGACGTACGCCGTCGCCGAGTGTCACGCCAGCGTGGCGCTGCACGTCGAGTGCCGCGCCAGACGGTATGGGGGTATGGGCTGGGGCCTCGCTCACATGTGAACGTGGGTTACCGACAGGGTGGTCCTGGCCGGT
>NZ_MVHT01000015.1 GCF_002086275.1 Mycobacterium intermedium
CACCAACTACACTGAGCCCTGCTCACAGGTGAGGACTTTCAGCGGGCACACCTGAGGAATTTCGATGAGCGTGATCAACGTCGATGAGCGCTTGACGTTTCCAGCGGAACAATGTGGCCTGGCAGATTCCGGTCTCCTCGGCGACAGCGGCCACTGGTTCGCCTGAACGTAGCCGGGAAACGATTTGCCGGCGTATCGATGATGAGTACTGACGGGGCATGTGACCTCTTCCTGATCACTCTGCCCTCGACTCTCATAACGGTGGACCAACAACACGGGTACAGATCAGCCGGCCTCACCTACGGGGAACACGCCATCGGGACGTACGCATGCACTATCAAACCTCAACCAGTGCCGTTGGTTCGAATTCGTGCAGAGGACTCGACTGTTTCATCATCGTGGCTAGACCAGTGCTCCCAACTCGGATCGAAAGCCCTCTGCGTCGGCCTGCACTTCGCTCTCCGGACCGTGCTGATAGCTGACCATACGGACACTGCGCCCTTCGGTCCGGTTATAGAAGTATGTCGTGTACTGGGCATTACGCGGAGCCGCACGTAGCTGCACGAACTGTGCGAGACGCAACGGCGACTGTGCCCCATCTCGGACGAGATACAGCTCGCCGTCGATCATCGGTTCTCCAATTCTGAATTCTTGCGTTCGGAAAGGAGAACGGCTTCCGACAGCGACCTCTGCAGTCTGGATGTACCCGTCCTGCGTGCGCCGAGTGCTGCCCGCGCGAACCAGTAGGAGATCCGTCCACACATTCCCGAGGAGCTGACGAAGACTAGTGAGGTCTGATTCCAGTGAGGCGACCTGTGCCTGCCATTCGTCGGGTGATGTGTAGCCTGAGTGTCCGCTCCATCGATTTCGTTTGTGGTTCACCTCGCTGAGCTTCTTCACGACGTCCTTTGATATCAGCCGTTCGATGCCAGACCGGCGCAGCCCGGCGAACGACTTGCGAATGCGGGCCACGTCGTCGGGGTCCTCGCTCTCGAGTGAATCACGGAGTTCTTTCGACGCCTTCTCCGCAATGACAACCCAGGTACCGAACGACGCCCGCTCGATGCTCAAGTGATGATCTCGGAGGGTCTGCGCGATGGTTGTCTCAATCTCGCTGCTTCTGGCAGGATCGCAACGGATCACCGACAACAGCACAGTCGCATGGAAGGTGGCGACACCCTCCCACGCGTGGAGGTAGGCGCGCTGTTTGTCACCCGGTGAAGTTGCAGTTTCCGCCGTCCAAAGCGCAGAGGCAACGGGAAACGGCAACTGGTCCAGCCAGGCTAGCGGTGAGTCTTGAAACGCATGCGCAATTCTGTCCACGACATCTGCTGCGCTTTCCGGCTCCGCCCAGATGCTCTCACGTAGACGCATCAGCTCAGCATGGTACGAGCTGAGTCTCTCGTCGGCTGAGGCGAGAGCAATCTGAACCTCCCGTTGCGGGACAGGGACGATGAGCTCGTCCGCCCAGCGCATCAGCGAGCCGGAGTCCGACCTCAGCGCCTTCACGATGGTGCCCGAGCTGCTTGCTTCGATTGCCCGGCGACTGCTCGCGATGCCCTGCTCTGAGTTCAACCACGCAGCCAGGAATGCCGGTTCCAGGATGTCGGTTTCAAGCTGGATCGACAGCACACGTCCAGTGGAACCCGTGGCTGCGAGCTCCGTAGTGGCGTTGCCTTCGCGTGTTGTTGGAATGAACACATGACCGTCAGCGTCAGCTTCCGCATTCACTGTCGCTGCGGGTGGGGCCGCTAGGAGCCGGCTCAGACGTGTACTTGCCCACCCCTGTTCCTGTATGGATAGCAACACGTCTCGGGTGTCGTCCTCGAAGAACGGACTCGGGTCCAGGTCAACAACAGTCGTCGGATCCGAATCGATGTGGACGCCGGAATCCGGACCGTAACGAGATTCCAGTAACGCCTCGTTGATCGGTTCGTTGCGATACGTCGTGATACGCCAGGAGAGCTGGCGGCCATCGGCGGACATCCGGGACACGGGAGCTTCTGTGCGGGTTAGGTGTTCGACGTTGATGGTTCGGTTGCGGGGGCCAGATCTTCTCGTTCGAAGTCCGGATTCGAGCTCCAGCAAGGCGTTAGCAGGAATGACACGACGACTGTGCCTAGTCGTGAACTGAGTTCGCAGGTCCGCTATCGAGACCCTTCCTCGAGCATGCGCTTCAGGACTGTTTGTGAAGGTGAGAAGATACAGGGCGATTGAGGAGTCCGGGGCTAAACCGTCAGGCAGACGTGTAACGGACTCAAGCAGTCCTGCGCTCACGATCGCTTGGCGCAACGCGCCAGTGGCACCGCCGACCCTCAGTGAACCGGGGGCGACAAGAGCCGCGACGCGCCCTCCTCCGTCCATGGTGGGCCTCAGCTTCTCCAACGCCAATGAAATGAACAGCCAAGTACTGTCGTTAGTCCGCGGCAACCCGAACCGGTACTCGCCTGACTCTCGACGACGTTCTATGCCTGTTGTTGAGCTCCTCCAATCCATTCCCCAGGGGGCATCCACGATGACGAGGTCCGCTGGTAGCCCGGCGAACTCGTCGTGCACAAGGGTGTCACCGTTCGCGATTACAGCGTCCGGAACTGGTTCAAAGCGTTGCTGAGCTTTTCCCGCGGCTTCCTGGCTGATCTCTTGACCGCGATATCGGACATGTGTTCCGGCTGATTGGAGTGCATCGACCAGCATGAACCCCGCGAACCCTGAGCCTGCTGCGGGGTCCCAAATACCAATGGACTCAAGGCTCTGGTTCAGGCGGCTGAGGCACCCGACCGCTAGTGCTCTGGCCAGCGACAAGCTCGTGGTGTGCTCCGTCCCCAGGGAGTCGCGGTCGAAGTCCAGCCTCTGCGGGTACTTTGTCTCGTCGAAGATGGCGCTGAGCGCTGGGTGCGGGTTTCTCAAGCCAGACCCGCCTTCTCAGACTGGTCAACAACCACTTGATGGAACCACTTCGCTATGTCGGAGATCAGGTACTCCCGGCCAGGAGCGTTGGAGAAGAAGTAGTCGCTCATCTTCTGGTGTGCACCCTGGTTGTCGGCGACGGCTCCGGTGACGGCGTCGTCGAAGTCGGGGGACTCGATGAACTGCTTGATGGAGTTGACTTTTGCCTGCTGGACGAGGGCCTGGTCGTCGAGCAGTGTCTGAAGCAGGGATTCGAGGAACGAAACCTTCTGGGACTCGGTGAAGTCCTGGGAGCCGAACAGGTCGTTGAGCCGATCAAGCACCTGTTGGAAGGCGACCATCTTCGGGTCGCGCTTCTCGCCGGAACCGGCTGCGGTGGCGCCCTTCAGGCCGACGCGCACGCCGAGGCCGATGTCGATCTTGCCGCGGTCGATCTGCTTCACGTTCTTCAAGACGACATCGGACAGGTCGATGGGGGCGGTGTAGTTGTCGGGCTGGATGACCCGTTCGAGGTGGCGCAGGAACAGCTGCTTCTTCTCCAGCTCCGGGTCGCCGTAGTTGATGATCTGCGACATGAAGTCGTAGAGGCGGACGAAGGTTCCGGCGTCCTTGCGGAACATGTCCAGTTCGGCGAGTGCGGCTTTGTCGCCCTCGCCGCCGTTGTCGATCAGGGCAGCCTGGTAGCGCTCGGCGAAGCGTTTGTGTGCGGGGTCGATCGCTGCTTTGAGGGCGTTGTGGCCCTTGTTCTTCACGATCGCCTCGGCGCACTGGTCTATCTCGGCCGTCGTGTAGATGCCGGCGGTGTCGAGCTTGGCCGACAGGTCGTGCACCAGGTTGGGGTCGGTCTCGGTCTCCAGGAACGCGTCGGTGTAGTACGGCTCGAACGCCTTGCGGATGAGTTCGGGTTCGTTGACGAAGTCGACCACCTGGGTCATCGCCGCGGTCTTCTGGATACCCGAGGGGGTGCGGTAGGTGCGATTCAGCCGTGAGAGTGTCTGCACCGCAGTCACTCCGGAGAGAATGCGGTCGACGTACATCGCGCACAGCAGCGGCTGGTCGAAGCCGGTCTGGAACTTGTTGGCGACGATCATCACCTTGTACTCGTCGCCGCGGAACGCGGTGCGCAAATCGTGCACCCCGGGATTCATGCTCGCCTCGGTGAAGTCCTCCGGCCCGATCTCGGGGTCGTGCACGGTGCCGGAGAACGCGACCAGGGTGCCGTAGCCGTAGCCCTTCTTGGCTACGTAGTCGTCAATCGCGCGTTTGTAGCGGACGGCGGCCTTGCGGGAGTCGGTGACGACCATGGCCTTGGCGTGCCCGTCCAGCAGATGTGCGACGTTGGCGCGGAAGTGCTCGACGATGATGGCGGACTTCTGCGCGATGGTCTGGGGGTTGAGTTTGACCCAGCGCATCACCTCTTTGGTGGCCTGGGCCTGATCCACCTCCTTGACCTCACCGGCGTTCTGGCCGACCTGGAACGCCAGTTTGAAGGAGTGGTAGCCGGTGAGGACGTCGAGGATGTAACCCTCTTCGATGGCCTGCTTCATGGTGTAGACGTGGAACGGCATGGGCGGCTCACCGTCGGCGGGCCGGCGGCCGAACAGCTCCAGGGTCTTGGCTTTCGGTGTCGCGGTGAACGCGAAGTAGGAGATGTTGGCCGATTCGGCGCGCTCGCTGGCCTCTGCGGCCAGCACGGCCTCGATGTCGATCTCCTTGCCCTCTTCGATCTCTTTGAGTTCCTCGGAGGTGAGCACCGCTTTGAGCTTGCCGGCGACCTGGCCGGACTGTGACGAGTGGGCTTCGTCGGCGATGACGGCGAAGGTCTTGCCTTTAAGGCCCTTGTTGCGGCGGATCTCCTCCATCGCGAAGGGGAAGGTCTGGATGGTGACGACGATGATGAGCTTGCCGTCGGTGAGCGCCTTGGCCAGCATTCCTGATTTCGAGCCGCCGGTCTTGGCGGCCTCGGCGCGGTCGATGGCGACGACGATGCCCTGGTCGTTGTCGATCTGTTTGATGGCGTCCTGCAGTTGGGCGTCGAGGACGTTGCGGTCGGTGACGACGATGACCGAGTCGAAGACCTTCTTGTTGGCGACCTGCAGCCGGGCCATGCGGTGGGCGGTCCAGGCGATGGAGTCCGTCTTGCCCGAGCCGGCGGAATGCTGGATCAGGTAACGCTTTCCGACACCTTCGGCGGTGACGGCTTCGGTGAGGTTGGTGACCGCCTCCCACTGGTGGAAGCGGGGGAATCGCAGCGAGGCTGAGCGGGTGGTCTTGCCGGTGATCGGGTCCGTGGAGGATTCGTGCTTGATGTACATGAGCCGGCCGAGGATGTTCAGCCAGGCGTCGCGCTGCAGGACCCGCTCCCACAGGTATGCGGTCTTGGATCCGTTGGGGTTGATGGGGTTGCCGGCGCCGCCGTCTTCGGTGCCGCGGTTGAACGGCAGGAAGTGGGTCTGGTCGCCGGCGAGTTTGGTGGTCATCCAGACTTCGTCGTTGGACACTGCGAAATGCACCAACGCCCGGGCGCCGGATTCGAACAGCGGCTGCCGCAATCCGGTGTCGGGGTCCTTGGGCAGCCGGGAGGTCTTGTATTGGGTGATCGCGTCGGCGACGGTCTGGGTGAAGTCGGTCTTGAGCTCGGCGGTGGCCACCGGTAGGCCGTTGACGAAGAACACCAGGTCCACCGATCGCTGGTCGGCGGTGGAGAAGTGGACCTGTCGCATCACCCGCACCCGCACCGCGGCGTAGTCGGCGTTGCGTTTCTCGTTCAGCGTCGTTTCGGGCTTGAACACACACATCTGGAACTTCGCCGCCAGATGCGAGAACCCCTTCCGCAGAACATTCAGCGTCCCGCCACCGTTGTCCAACGGGGTGTCAAGGACTTTGACGACCCGATCCAGCAGTTGCGACCGCTGCTTGTCCTCATCCCCATAGCCCGGTTTGACGACCTTGGCCAACTGCTCCGGCTGCGTGTCCACCAGCCAACCCAGCACATCGTCAGGGAACAATGCCCGTTCCTTGTCGTAACCGGCATCGTTGGGCGAATACAACCATCCATGCGCCGCCAGATACTCAGCCAGCTCCTTCTCGAACTCGATCTCGTTGTGCTGAGACATGCTTCAGGCCACTTCCCGCACATCGATCTGACCTGTCACTGTCGCGTTGATTAACGCCGCGCGACGTTCCTGCGCCAACTCGATGAATCGCTCCGACTCGGCAATCAAAACATCGATTCTTGATATTTGTTGGTCAATCTGACTAGCGATGTTCTCTTGGATTTCTATGGGTGGCACCGGCAGTGGCAAGTTGTCCAAGTCATTCTGCTGCACACGGCGATCAAAAGTAGTGTGGGCGCGCGTATAGAGGAGGTACTGATCAATGTATGGACGAGACCGGAGAAGGTGGTGTAGGTATCTCGGACTATGCACTCCCCTAGAACGGAAGACTCGGTAGTCTGGACTGACCGCGCCGTCGACTTCCGAAACGCCGACAGCTCCTCCGATCAACCACATCGGATTGACGACGAGGTCACCAGGCCGAACCGCCAAGTATCGCGGTAGGTTTTTTTTATCAGGTTCTTGGCGGCCACTTGTGCGGGGAACAAGATGGCCGGATGAGGTCAGTGACATCATCGGCAACGAAAGATCTGCGTTGCGGACATCGAGCCTCTGAACTGCGACCTTAAAGCGCACTATCTCCCAGTCGGCAGGACAACGCTCCATCAGCGGCTCCACCGCTTCATGTCTTCCGATTGTCCGTAGTTGCCGTTGACTGACCCCTTCCGTCTCGGACACACCCAACCCGAAAACGCATTGGCTGATCACAGCTTGTCGGCGTTCGAGTAAACCCTCGACCAGGCGCCTCTGTTCTGCGATGAGCGTGTCTATCCGGGCTGTTTCACGATCGAGGAAGTAAACGATCGCACTCTGCTCTTCCGCAGGAGGAACTGGAAAGGGCATGTCTGCGATCATCGGGCGACGAACAGAGTCCACGGTGGATCTCGCACTTCCGTCGAGTGCCATCCGCCAGAACATGCTGCTGAATGCATAATAGAAAAACTTCGGCGAGACGCGTTCGAATTCGTCTAGTACGTAGACCCTCTGGTGCGCCATAAAACGACCAGATACGAGGTGAAATACCTTGGCTACCCCCGCGCCATCCCCTGCCGTAAGAACGGCAGTCGTATCAAATTCCCATTCATCGGAGCGCAAGGGCTCATCTGATCTAACATAA
Source organism: Mycobacterium intermedium (assembly GCF_002086275.1). GTDB lineage: Bacteria > Actinomycetota > Actinomycetes > Mycobacteriales > Mycobacteriaceae > Mycobacterium > Mycobacterium intermedium. The sequence goes on from NZ_MVHT01000015.1 coordinate 7,141, forward strand.
AACGGATACTTGCCTCCAGGTACGGCATTTATTGTGTCGCCACTCCCCGTCTGAATGCGAACCACGTGGCGTCCACGAACTACAGCCCAGTGGGCAGGCAATTCGGCGAAGGTAATGCGATTGTGCTTCGTGTACGCAGGGTATCGATCAACCCCCATCATCTCTCTACCTCCCGAAGCAGTTCCTGGATTCTGGCGACCTGCTTTTCGAGGTCGGCGTCGATTTCGGCGAGGGGGCGAGGTGGGACGTACTTGTAGAAGTGGCGGGTGAAGGGAATCTCGTACCCCACCTTGGTTTTGTTCTCATCGATCCAGGCGTCAGGTGCGTGGGGCAGTATTTCAGTTTCGAGGTATGCCTTGATCGTCGCGGCGCGCCCACTGTCACCGTCGGTGTTTGCACCGTAGGTGAACGGAACGTTTTCGGTGTCGCGTTTCTTCGGGTCTGGTTTGGGATTGCCTTTGCGGTCAGTGATCGGGTCACCGTCGTCATCGAGCAGTGGGCGTTCGACGGTGATAGTCCAGTAGCCGAAGTCGTTGGCGGTGAACACTTTCGAGTAGTCGGGGTCGGCTTCGTCGAATGCGTCGTAGAGGGCGAGGATCTTGTCGCGAGCGTCGTCGTCGATTTCGCGGTTCTTGGAGCCGAGGTTCTTGCGGATCTTCGTCCAGAACGAAGTGGCGTCGATCAACTGGATCTTGCCGACACGGTCGGGGCGTTTGGTGTTGTCCAGGATCCAGATGTAGGTGGCGATGCCGGTGTTGAAGAACATGTTGGTCGGCAATGCGATGATTGCCTCCACCAGATCCGACTCCAGCAGCCACTGGCGGATCCTCGACGGTCCGGACTCGGCAGCGCCGCTGAACAAGGGGGAGCCGTTCAACACGATGCCGGCCCGGCCGCCACCCTCGTGGGCGGGGCGCATCTTGTGCGCGAGGTGGCACAGGAACAGCATCTGACCGTCGCTGACCGACGGCAGGCCGTGGGAGAACCTCGACCCCTGGGCGAGCGCTTCCTTCTCGACTGCCTCCTTAGAGGCCTTCCAGTCCACGCCGTAGGGCGGGTTGGACATGCAGAAGTCGAAGGTGCGGTCCCAGAACTGGTCATCGGCCAGGGTGTCGCCGAGGCGGATGTTGCCAGGGTCTTGGCCTTTGGCCAGCATGTCGGATTTGCAGATGGCGTAGGACTGGTCGTTGATCTCCTGGCCGTAGAGCCGCAGTCGTGCATCCGGGTTACGTTCCAGCAGGCGTTCCTCGGCGACCGAGAGCATGCCGCCGGTGCCGGCGGTGGGGTCGTAGATGGTGCGGACGGTCCCCGGTTCGAGCAGGGCCTCGTTCTCCTCCGCGAACAGCAGGTCCACCATGAGCCGAATGGCATCGCGGGGGGTGTAGTGCTCACCGGCCTCCTCGTTGGAGGCCTCGGCGAACTTGTAGATCAGGTACTCGAACAGGTCGCCCATCTCGGCATTGGGCACCGTGTCGGGGTGCAGATCCACTTCGGCGAACGCCGACGTCACCAGGTACAGACGGTTCTTCTCATCCAAGGTCGCGAGTTCGTTTTCGAACTTGAACCGCTCGAAGACGTCGATGTTGGCCGAGAACCCGGTGATGTAGTCCATCAGGTTCGCCCGCAGGCCTTCGGGATCCTCCAGCAGGCGGGCGAAGTTGAAGGCGCTGGTGTTGTAGAAGCTCAGTCCGGTCTTACGCTTCACCTGGACGTCGAGGGCTCCGCCGCTGTACTTGGCGGCCAGCGCCCGGACGTCGTTACGGGTGGGTTCCAGGATGCAGTCCAGCCGACGCAGGATTGTGAACGGCAGGATCACCCCGCCGTACTGGTGCGGCTTGTAGACGCCCCGGAGCTGGTCGGCGATACCCCAGACGAAGTTGCCCAGCTTGCTCAACTACCTGCCCCCATCGTGAGACTTCCAGTGGTCGGGTTCCGATTCTCACCCATCCCCGCAAGCGTCGTTCCCGTTCCTGCCCGGTCTTGTCGGTGGGTGCGTCAATACTGCGCGCATGAGAGATACCTGGCTTGAGCGCGACCTTCCGGTCCTCAGAGCTGCCATCGCTGTGTTTGAACGCGACGGCGACCCCATGGACATCGACGACATTGCAGCCGAGGCCGGCTTCGACACCGACACGACTCAACGTGCCCTCCGAGCCCTGAGCACCGAGCCGTTCTTCTCCGACGGCCGGGAAACCGGCAACGGCGACATCCTCTGGGTTGGGAAACCAACCGGCGCGGCCCTGCGCGTCGCCGGCCAGTGGCCCACAGCGGAAAACCTTCTGGAACGACTCGTCACCGCGCTCGAAGCAGCGGGTGAGGACGGAACCCGGACTCCTGAGGAGCGCGGGAAACTCCGGCAGATCGCACTGGGACTGCGGACAGCCGCCGCGCAGATAGCCATCGGCGCACTCGGCAGCGCCGGCGGAAACCTGCTCAGAGGCTGACGCCACAACCTCCCGGGATTCCTCTTCGGGGACCTCCGGGCTCACCTCCCCGAGCCACCGCCAGCGCGTCCCGCCGCCCAAACACCCCCACAAACACAAAGGTCACGAACCATTTCTGGTTCGTGACCTTCTGCGTCGCAGTTCGTGGAACTGCTCACACGTGGGCGAAGGGGGACTTGAACCCCCACGTCCCGAAGGACACTGGCACCTGAAGCCAGCGCGTCTGCCATTCCGCCACTCGCCCGAAACAACCGAAGGACCATATCACTCTAGTGGCTGTCTGGTGGCGCCGCGCCTCGGCCTCCGCCTTTACCACCGTCTGGGAGCAATTCTCAGGATTCTCACGGTGACGCTGCTCGACGAAGTCCCGATAGCATGGCTATTGACACGACATTCGTCGAGTCGTTTGCCAAACGGGGCGGAAAATATTCAGGACAAGTGGGGCGAGCGCTGAAGAATGGGTAGCCAGAAAGGGCTCGTTCAGCGCATCGAGCGCAAACTCGAGGCGACCGTGGGGGATGCGTTTGCCCGGATGTTCGGCGGATCGATCGTGCCGCAGGAAGTCGAAGCCCTGCTGCGGCGCGAAGCGTCCGACGGCGTCCAGTCGCTGCAGGGAAATCGCCTTTTGGCGCCCAACGAATACATCATTACCCTCAGTAGGCACGACTTTGAGAAATTGGGATCCGACCCGGATCTCACGTCGAGCGCTTTTGCTCGGTACTTGGCGGACTATATCTACGAACAGGGGTGGCAAACGTATGGTGATGTGGTCGTCCGGTTCGAGCAGTCCACGAACCTGCACACCGGCCAGCTCCGCGCCCGCGGGGCTGTCAACCCCGACGTCGAGCCCCGCCCGACGCCCAGCGATTCCGCCCAGCCACAATCAAATCACGCGTTCGGCGCAGAACCAGGAGTACGACCAATGACTGACAATCCCAGCTACCGCGGGCAGGGGCAGGGGCGGCCCGACGAATACTACGACGACCGCTACAGTCGTCCGCAGGACGACCCCCGCGGCCAGCAGGGTGGTCCCGGCGGGTATCCGCCGGAACCTGGCGGCTACCCGCCTCAGCAGAGCTACCAGCCGCCGCGGCCCGACCAGGGCGGCTACCCGGGGCAGCAGGGCGGCTACCAAGACCAAGGCGGATACGGCCAGCAGGGCGGCGGTTACGGCCAGCAGGGCGGCTACCAAGACCAGGGTGGCTGGGGCCAGCAGGGCGGCTACGGCCCGCAGGGGGGCCAGCAAGGCGGCTACCAAGAGGGTGGCTGGGGCCAGCAGGGTGGCTATCCGCAGCAGTCCTACGAGCCGCGTCCACCCGCGCCCGCCGGTCCGCCTGGCGGCTACGGCCAGAACTACGACCAGGGCTACCAGCAAGGCGGGGGCTACGGCCAACCCGCCGGCGGTGGACAGCCCGGCTACGGCGGTTACGGCGATTACGGCCGCGAACCCGGGCGCCAGGACGAGGGCGGCTACCCGCCGGCGCCGCCGGCCGAACCGCAACGGCAGTCCTACCCCGACCAGGGTGGCGGCTACGACCAAGGTGGCGGTTATGAGCAGGCCGGCGGTTATGAGCAGGGCGGCGGCTACGAGCAGGGTGGCTACGACCAGGGCTACCAGCAAGGCGGCGCGGGCTACGGCCGGCAGGACTACGGCGGCGGCGCGGGCGACTACACCCAGTACGCCGACGCGTCGAACGCGGGCTACGCCCCGCCGGCCGGTGGGTACGGCGAGGTAGGTGGGCGCAGCGAGTACGACTACGGTCAGCAGACCCCGGACTACAGCCAGCCGCCCCCGGACTACGGTCAGCCGCCCACTGAGTACGCCCCAAGCGGCGGGTACGGCGGTTACGGGCCCGGCGGCTACGGGTCGCCGACCAAGACGGTCACCCTGCAGCTCGACGACGGCAGTGGCCGGACCTATCAGCTGCGCGACGGCTCCAACATCATCGGCCGCGGCCAGGACGCCCAGTTCCGGTTGCCGGACACCGGCGTCTCACGCCGCCACCTGGAGATCCGTTGGGACGGGCAGGTCGCGCTGCTGTCGGACCTGAACTCCACCAACGGCACCACGGTCAACAACTCACCGGTGCAAGAGTGGGATTTGGCTGACGGAGATGTCATCCGGCTGGGTCATTCCGAGATCATCGTCCGCATCCACTGAACCGGTGCGCTCAAAGCTGCCGAGCCTCGATCCGCGTCGGCTGTCGCCCAAGTATCGTGACTTTGCTGGGGTGAGCAGGTTCAGGACGGAAAGGACGCCAGATGCAGGGGTTGGTACTGCAACTGTCGCGTGCCGGATTTCTAATGTTGTTGTGGCTTTTCATCTGGTCGGTGCTGCGCATCCTGCGGACCGATATCTACGCCCCGACCGGTGCGGTGATGGTCCGCCGCGGACTCACGTTGCGCGGCGGACACCTGCTGTCGCGTCAACGCCGCGACGTGGCGCGCTATCTTGTCGTGACCGAGGGGGCGCTGACAGGCGCTCGCATCACATTGAGTGGGCAGCCGGTGCTGATCGGACGAGCTGACGACTCCACCCTGGTGTTGACCGACGACTACGCGTCGACTCGACATGCCCGACTTTCGCAGCGCGGTTCGGAATGGTATGTCGAAGATCTAGGATCGACCAACGGCACTTACCTTGACAGGGCGAAGGTGACCACTGCGGTACGAGTTCCACTGGGAACGCCGGTTCGAATCGGCAAGACGGCAATCGAGTTGCGCCCGTGACACTGGTACTGCGGTATGCGGCCCGCAGCGATCGCGGCCTGGTACGTGCCAACAACGAAGACTCCGTGTACGCGGGCGGCCGGTTGTTGGCGCTGGCGGACGGCATGGGCGGCCACGCCGCCGGCGAGGTCGCGTCCCAACTTGTCATCGCGGCGCTGGCTCCGCTGGACTACGACGACCCCGGTGGCGACCTGCTGGGCAAGCTCGAAGCGGCGGTACGCGCCGGGAATTCGGCGATCGCGGCGCAGGTCGAACAGGAACCCGAGCTGGAGGGCATGGGGACCACGCTGACCGCGATCTTGTTCGCGGGTACGCAGCTGGGACTCGCCCACATCGGTGACTCGCGCGGCTACCTGTTCCGCGATGGCGAGCTCACCCAGATCACCAAGGACGACACCTTCGTCCAAACCCTGGTCGACGAGAATCGGATCACTCCGGAGGAGGCTCACAGCCACCCCCAACGCTCGCTGATCATGAAGGCACTGACCGGCCACGAGGTCGAACCCGCCTTGACGATTCGCGAGGCGCGGGTCGGCGATCGGTACCTGCTGTGCTCGGACGGCTTGTCCGACCCCGTCAGCAACGAAACCATCGCCGAGGCGCTGCAGATCCCCGATGTAGCCGAAAGTGCTTACCGCTTGATCGAATTGGCGCTCCGTGGCGGCGGCCCGGACAACGTCACCGTGGTGGTCGCCGACGTCGTCGACGACGAATACGGCCAGACGCAGCCCATCCTGGCGGGTGCAGTAAGCGGTGACGAAGAAGAGTTGACGCTGCCGAACACCGCCGCCGGCCGTGCTTCTGCCATCAGCGCCCGCAAAGAATCGCCGAAGCGTGCTCCGCCCGCCGAGGTCGAAACGGTCGGCCGCTCCACCCGCTGGTCCCGCCGGCGGATGGCGCTGGTCGCCACACTCGTCGTGCTCGCGATACTGGTGGGCTTGTTCATCGCCCAACTGGTGATCCAGGGCAATTACTACGTCGCCGAACGCGACGGCAAGGTCGCCGTGATTCAGGGGATACAGGGCTTGCCCCTGCAAAAGGCGGTGCTGGTCGGCTGCCTCAACGACCAGAATCAGTTCTCCGACGTTGCCTTCGACCAGCTCGGGGATCATCCCGAGTGTCGTCCGCTGACGCCGAAGGATCTTCGCGGCTCAGATCGAGAACAGCTCAAGAACGGTATTCCGGCCGCCGACCTGGATGCCGCGAGGAACACCCTGCGCGAACTGGCGAACAAGGCCCTGCCGCTGTGCCCGGGGCATGCCACAGCGCCGCCCGATCAGGCGCCGTCCACCCATAGCCGGGGAACGCCGGAGCCCACCCAGACGCTTCCGCCGGTGTCGGGCGCAACCACCACCGAGCCATCCCCTGCCACCACGACCCCGAACACGGCTCCGTCCACAACCCCCAGCACGGCCCCGAGCGGCACCACCACGCCGCCCACCGGCACCACCACGGAGTCGCCTTCTGAGACGGCGGCACCGAGTGTGTCTACCGAGGTCGCACCGACAACAGTTCCACCGCAGCCGGGCATTGATTGCCGGGCGGCGGCATGACGACGCAGCTCCCGGCGCCTGTAGCGGTGACGCCGCCGCTGCCTACGCGGCGGAACGCCGAACTGCTGTTGTTGTGCTTCGCCGCCGTCATCACCATCGCCGCCCTGCTGATCGTGGAGGTCAACCAGGAACGCGGTGTGCACTGGGACCTGGCCAGCTACGGTCTGGCATTCCTGACGTTGTTCGGCTTCGCGCATCTGGCCATCCGGCGGTTCGCCCCGTTCACCGATCCGCTGCTATTGCCGGTGGTCGCTCTGCTCAACGGGCTTGGCTTGGTGATGATCCACCGCCTGGATCTCACCGACCGCCAGGGCGGCCACCACGACCACCCCAGCGCCAACCAACAGATGCTGTGGACGTTGGTCGGGGTCACAGCCTTTGCCCTGGTGGTGACCCTGCTCAAGGACCACCGCCAGCTGGCGCGCTACGGCTACATCTGCGGCCTCACCGGTCTCGTTCTGCTTGCGATACCAGGCCTGCTCCCGGCGAGTCTGTCCGAGCAGAACGGCGCCAAGATCTGGATTCGGCTGCCCGGCTTCTCGATCCAGCCTGCCGAGTTCGCCAAGATTCTGCTGCTGATCTTCTTCTGTGCCGTGTTGGTGGCCAAACGCGGGCTGTTCACCAGCGTTGGCAAACACGTGATGGGCCTGACCCTGCCCCGCCCGCGCGACCTGGCGCCGCTGCTGACGGCTTGGGTGGTTTCGGTGGGGGTGATGGTCTTTGAGAAGGACCTCGGCACCTCGCTGCTGTTCTACGCGTCGTTCCTGGTGGTCGTCTACCTGGCCACCCAGCGTTTCAGCTGGGTTGTGATCGGGCTGCTGTTGTTCGCCGGCGGAAGCGTGGTCGCCTATTTCTTGTTCGGCCATGTACGGGTCCGCGTACAGAACTGGCTGGACCCCTTCGCCGATCCCGACGGCAGCGGGTTCCAGATGGTGCAGGCGTTGTTCAGCTTCGCCACCGGGGGGATCTTCGGTACCGGCCTGGGCAACGGTCAACCTGACACCGTGCCGGCCGCGTCGACCGACTTCATCATCGCCGCATTCGGCGAGGAGCTTGGCTTGGTGGGCCTGTCAGCCATTCTCATGCTCTACACCATCGTGATCGTCCGCGGTATGCGCACCGCGATCGCCACTCGGGACACCTTTGGCAAGCTGCTGGCCGCGGGTCTGGCGTCGACGTTGGCCATTCAGCTGTTCATCGTGGTCGGCGGTGTGACCCAGCTGATCCCGCTGACCGGATTGACGACGCCGTGGATGTCCTACGGGGGATCGTCGCTGCTGGCCAACTACGTGCTGCTGGCCATTCTGGCGCGCATCTCGCACGCCGCCCGCCAGCCCATACGCACGCGCCCCCGTAAGAAGTCGCCCATTGCGGCGGCACGCACCGAGGTGATCGAGAAGGTATGAACGCCTCTTTGCGCCGGATCTCGGTGGCCGTGATGGCGTTGATCGTCCTGCTGCTGCTCAACGCCACGATGACGCAGGTCTTCACCGCCGACGGCTTGCGCGCCGATCCCCGCAACCAGCGGGTACTGCTCGACGAGTACTCCCGCCAGCGGGGCCAGATCACCGCGGCCGGACAGTTGCTCGCCTACTCGGTGTCCACCGACAGCCGATTCCGGTTCCTGCGGGTTTACCCCAACCCCGCGGTGTTCGCGCCGGTGACCGGTTTCTACTCGTTGCGCTATTCCAGCGCCGGCCTCGAACGTGCCGAAGACCTGCTACTGAACGGCTCCGATCAACGATTGTTCGGCCGTCGCCTGGCCGACTTCTTCACCGGCCGCGACCCGCGCGGCGGCAATGTCGACACCACGATCAACCCGCGCATTCAGCAAGTCGCGTGGGACGCCATGGAGCAAGGATGCGGCGGCCCATGCAAGGGATCGGTCGTCGCGCTGGAACCGTCGACGGGCAAGATCCTGGCGCTGGTGTCCGCGCCGTCCTACGATCCCAACCTGCTGGCCTCGCACAACGCGGAAGTGCAAGCGCAGGCATGGCAGGAGTTGCGCGACAACCCCAACTCGCCGTTGACGAACCGCGCGATCTCCGAGACCTATCCGCCCGGATCCACGTTCAAGGTGATCACCACCGCAGCCGCACTTGCTGCGGGTCTCACCGAGAACGAGCAATTGACGGCCGCGGCCAAGATTCCGCTGCCCAACAGCACCGCCACGTTGGAGAACTACGGCGGCCAACCGTGCGGTTCGGGACCAACCGTGACTCTGACCGAAGCCTTCAGCAGGTCGTGCAACACCTCGTTTGTCCAGCTCGGCATGCGCCTCGGTCCCGACGCTCTGCGCAGCATGGCGCAGGCGTTCGGGTTCGACACCAACCCCAACCCGATCCCGCTGCAGGTCGCTGAGTCGACCATCGGGCCTATCCCCGACACCGCCGCGTTGGGCATGTCGAGCATCGGGCAGAAGGACGTCGCCGTGACGCCGCTGCAGAACGCTCAGGTGGCGGCGACGATCGCAAACGGCGGGGTTGTCATGCGGCCCTATCTCATCGACAGCCTCAAGGGTCCCGACCTGTCGAATATCAGCACAACAGCCCCCACGCAGCAGCGCCGCGCAGTGTCACCGCAGGTCGCCGCTAAGCTAACAGAGCTGATGATCGGCGCCGAGAAATCCGCACAGCAGAAAGGGGCCATCCCCGGCGTGCAGATCGCATCCAAGACTGGTACCGCAGAGCACGGCACCGACCCTCGTCACACGCCACCGCACGCGTGGTACATCGCCTTCGCACCGGCGAATGCGCCGAAGGTGGCCGTCGCGGTGCTGGTCGAGAACGGGGGCGACCGCCTCTCCGCGACGGGGGGTGCGCTCGCCGCGCCGATAGGGCGGGCCGTGATTGAAGCCGCTTTGCAGGGGGGACCATGAGCCCGCGTAGGCGAACGCCGTTGGTGACCGCAAGCGTGGCGACGCCACGCGCAGCGGGTCGCCACGTGGTGTGCCCAGTGAGGATCGCAGCGCGGAACGCGCGAGGACCGGAGCGAGCGGGAGGCAAGCCATGAGTCCCCGCGTTGGGGTGACGCTGTCCGGCAGATACCGCCTCCAGCGCCTCATCGCCACCGGTGGCATGGGCCAGGTATGGGAAGCGGTGGACAGCCGGCTGGGGCGCCGCGTTGCGGTCAAAGTACTCAAGCAGGAGTTTTCCCAAGACCCTGAGTTCATCGAGCGGTTCCGCGCCGAAGCGCGCACCACCGCCATGCTGAACCACCCCGGCATCGCTCAGGTGCACGACTACGGCGAGAGCGCCATGGACGGGGAGGGCCGGACGGCCTACCTGGTGATGGAGCTGGTCAACGGCGAGCCGCTGAACTCCGTGCTCAAGCGCACCGGGCGGCTCTCGCTGCGGCACGCGCTCGACATGCTCGAGCAGACCGGCCGCGCTCTGCAACTCGCGCACGCCAACGGTCTGGTGCACCGCGACGTCAAGCCCGGCAACATCCTGATCACCCCGACCGGCCAGGTGAAGATCACCGACTTCGGTATCGCCAAGGCCGTCGACGCGGCGCCGGTGACCCAGACCGGCATGGTCATGGGCACCGCCCAGTACATCGCCCCCGAGCAGGCCCTGGGTCACGACGCAACCCCAGCTAGCGACGTGTATGCCCTGGGCGTCGTTGGCTACGAGGCGCTTTGCGGCAAGCGGCCGTTCAGCGGTGACGGGGCCTTGACCGTCGCGATGAAGCACATCAAGGAACCTCCGCCGCCGTTGCCGGCCGATCTGCCGGCCAACGTGCGGGAGCTCATCGAGATCACCATGGCCAAGAATCCGAGCATGCGGTACCGCAGCGGCGGCCCGTTCGCCGACGCGGTCGCCGCAGTGCGGGCCGGCCGTCGCCCCCCAAGGCCGAGCCAGTCGCCGCCGGCGGGCCGCGCTGCGCCGGCGGCAATTCCGTCGGCGACGCCGGCGCGGGTGGCGCCCGCTCCCAGCACCACTCGGACCACGGGGTCGCGCCGGGCGGCCACGGCGCACCGTCCGCCACCGGCCCGCCGCACCTTCTCGTCAGGTCAGCGCGCGCTGTTGTGGGCCGCCGGGGTGCTCGGGGCGCTGGCGATCATCATCGCGGTGCTCATCGTCATCAACTCCAACGCCGAAACCAACGAGCCGGCGACCACCGTCACCCAGACGGAGCCGGCGCCGGCCACCAGCACCCCGGTCGGCTCCGGCCCCGCGCCTGGTGTAGGGCGAAATTGGACGGACGGCCAACAGCCAGGTACTCCTGGGATAAACAACAATGAGCCCGGCTTCCGCCCTGCCTCCGTGACGCCTGGGGCCGACCCGGTGAGGGTTGATCACCCATTCCGTCTATCGGGGTCGCCGGCCCGATATGAGTCAGTGCAATGACGACCCCTCGGCACCTGTCCGACCGCTACGAACTCGGCGACATTCTCGGGTTCGGGGGCATGTCGGAGGTACACCTGGCTACCGACCTGCGGTTGCACCGCGAGGTCGCGGTCAAGGTGCTGCGCGCGGACCTGGCCCGCGACCCGAGCTTTTACTTGCGCTTCCGCCGCGAGGCGCAGAACGCCGCGGCGCTGAATCATCCGGCGATCGTTGCGGTATACGACACCGGCGAAGCCGAGACACCCGCCGGGCCGTTGCCGTACATCGTCATGGAGTACGTGGACGGCGTCACGTTGCGCGACATCATCCACACCGAAGGCCCGATGGCCCCAAAACGGGCAATCGAAGTGATCGCCGATGCCTGTCAGGCACTGAACTTCAGCCACCAAAACGGCATCATCCACCGCGACGTCAAGCCCGCGAACATCATGATCAGCTCCACCAATGCGGTGAAGGTGATGGACTTCGGCATCGCCCGCGCGATCGCCGACAGCGGCAACAGCGTCACCCAGACCGCCGCGGTGATCGGAACCGCGCAATACCTGTCGCCCGAGCAAGCCCGTGGTGACTCGGTGGATGCACGGTCCGATGTCTACTCGTTGGGCTGTGTTCTCTACGAATTGCTCACCGGCGAACCACCTTTCACCGGTGACTCGCCGGTGGCGGTCGCCTACCAGCATGTCCGCGAAGACCCGGTGCCGCCTTCAGAACGTCACGAGGGCATCTCCGCCGACCTCGACGCCGTGGTCCTCAAGGCGCTGGCCAAGAACCCGGAGAACCGCTACCAGACCGCGGCCGAGATGCGCGCCGATCTGGTTCGGGTGCACAACGGTGAGCCGCCCGAAGCGCCGAAGGTGCTGACCGGGGCGGAGCGCCGTTCGCTGCTGTCGTCGCCACCCCACGGCAGCCCGCGCACCGACCCGCTGCCTCGTCAGGTCTTTGATGACACCGACCGTGACCGCCCCATGGGTTCGGTGGGCCGGTGGGCGGCGGCCGTTGCCATCCTGGCGGTGTTGACCATCGTGGTGTTCATCGCCATCAACACTTTCGGCGGCAAGACCCGCAGTGTTCAGGTGCCCGACGTACGAGGGCAGGCGTCGGCCGATGCCATAGCGGCGCTGCAGAACCGCGGCTTCAAGATCCGTACCCAGCAGAAGCCGGACTCGACGATCCCGCCCGACCACGTCATCGGGACCGACCCCGGTGCCAACGTGTCTGTGGGCGCCGGCGACGAGGTCACGATCAACGTCTCCACCGGACCCGAACAGCGCGAACTTCCCGACGTTTCTTCGCTGGGGTACAACGAGGCCGTCAAGAAGCTGCAGGCGGCGGGATTCACGAAGTTCAAGCAGGCGAACTCCCCGTCGTCCCCGGAAATGGCCGGCAAGGTGCTCGGCACGAACCCGCCGGCCAATCAAACGTCGGCGATCACCAACGTGATCACCATCATCGTGGGCTCCGGGCCCGAGACGAAGCAGATCCCCGACGTCAAGGGCCAGACGGTCGAGTTGGCCCAGCAGAACCTCACCGTCTACGGCTTCACGAAGTTCAGTCAGTCGCAGGTGGACAGCACAAAGCCGGCCGGGGACGTGATCGGCACCAATCCTCCTGCCGGCACGGTCGTCCCGGTCGATTCGGTGATCGAACTACAGGTGTCCAAGGGCAACCAGTTCGTGATGCCCGACCTATCTGGAATGTTCTGGACGGACGCCGAACCACGGCTGCGCGCGCTCGGGTGGACCGGGGTGCTGGACAAGGGGCCGGATGTCGACGCGGGCGGCGCCCAGCACAATCGGGTCGTCTACCAGAGCCCTGCCGCCGGGACCGGTTGCAACCGCGACGGCGTCATCACGCTGAAGTTCGGTCAGTAACTTCACGCTCGGGCGGCAGTTGCGGCCGTACCGCGGTGAGGACCTCGTTCTCCAGCCGACGGACCAGGGTGTCGTCGCGTCCCCATCCGCAGTAGGTGAGCCAGTTCGCCAGCATCCGGTGTCCGCCCTCGGTCAAAATCGACTCCGGGTGGAATTGCACCCCGTGGATCGGCACTTCGCGGTGCTGGACGGCCATGATGACGCCGCTGCGGGTGTGGGCGATGGCCTCGAGTTCGGCGGGCAGCGACTCCGGCAGGATGGTCAGGGAATGGTAGCGGGTCGCCGTGAAGGGATCCGGAAGTCCTTGCAGCACACCGGCATTCGTGTGGAACACGCTGCTGGTCTTGCCGTGCAGCAGCTCGGGCGCACGATCGACGGTGGCGCCGAACGCCACGCCGATCGCTTGGTGGCCGAGACACACCCCGAGCAGTGGCGTGCGGGCCGCGGCGCAGGCACGGACCAACGCGATCGACGCGCCCGCGCGTTCCGGGGTGCCCGGGCCGGGGCTCAGCAAAACACCGTCGAACTGCGCCGCGACGGCGGCCGGGCCGTCGGCAGCGGAGAGTCGGTCGTCGTCATTGCGCCACACGTCGGCTTCGACGCCAAGCTGGCCGAGGTACTGCACCAGGTTGAACACGAAGCTGTCGTAGTTGTCGACGACCAGAATCCGCATCGTGACAGGTTACCTCCGTAGTTCGGAGGGGGTTCAGTAGCCGATCGGCCCCGAGGGTTTGGCGACGTGCAGCTGCACTGTGCCCGGGTAGCCGACGATCTGGACGTCGGGCTTGACCTCTTCGCGATACCCGAGGCCGAATCGGACGACGTACTGCTTGTAGAGGGTCACCAGGGGAGCGGCGCCCAGCGCCGCCTGCATCGCCGCGGCGTTGCCGACCGCGGTGATCGTGTAGGGCGGGCTGTAGGTACGTCCGTTGAGCAAAACGGTGTTTCCGACGCAGCGGACCACCGAGGTCGCGATGATGCGCTGGTCCTGCACCTGGATGGCCTCGGCACCGGCGCTCCACAGCGCGTTGAGGACGCCGTCGATGTCCTGCTGATGCACGACCAGATCGTCTGGCGAGGCATCGCGCGGGAAGCGCCCGTTGGCATCGCGCTGTGCGTCGTCGAGTCGGACCACCATGCCCGGGCCGTGCACGGGTTCCATGTCCGCCTCACCGGCCAGCTCGGCGGCCCGCCTCAACATGGCTTGCAGCGCCGCGTCGGTCGACTTCCCGTGCGAAGTATCGATCTTGGTGGTCAGCGCTTCTCGACGCGCGGTGAGCAAGCTCACCGACGCCTGTGCCTCGCGAACCATGTCCACTAGGCGTGGCGCGTCACTGCGGCGAATCTCGGCTCCGCCCGATACCCCGTGCGTCGCGGCCAGGAGCAGCCCCGCCATCAGGCACACCAGCGGGACACCGAAGCGCCACGGCGATCGGCGCTTGTCCTCGCGCTTGGTGGCCAACGTGTCTCTACTTCCGGGTCCAGGTGAGCTGGTCAAAGGGTCAGGTGCGTTAGTCTCGTACCCGAGCGATACCTGCAATAACCGTAACTCCGAGGGATCAGATGCCGAAGTCCAAGGTCCGTAAGAAGAACGACTTCACCGTCAGCGCGGTAAGCCGCACGCCGGTGAAGGTGAAGGTCGGGCCGTCGAGTGTGTGGTTCGTCTGCCTCTTCATTGGGCTAATGCTGATCGGCCTGGTCTGGCTAATGGTGTTCCAGTTGGCGGCCCTCGGGGCGAACGCTCCACAGGCCCTGCACTGGATGGCGGAGCTGGGTCCGTGGAACTACGCGATCGCGTTCGCTTTCATGATCACGGGGTTGTTGCTGACGATGCGTTGGCATTGAGCACCAGTTGGACCCGGCAGGCGAGGATTTGCACAGACGTAATGAATTCATCTCGCGGTCGTTCTGTTCATGGGCTAGCAACCTTGTCGTCACTCAATCACACGCGTGTGATTCATCCCCACTGTTGATAGCGTCTGTGGATAACTGCATCCGCAGTGGTGAGAGGGTCTAGCTAACGCATGCAGCAAACTCAATGGGAGCCTTCTGCGGCTGGAATCGCTGGTTGCGGAGTCGCGGGTCTAATCATGGCTACCGCCTGTGTGACCTTGGTCACAGACCCGCCGGGCCGCGTCATGACCGGGATTGCCGCGCTGGGTTTGATCTTGTTTGCGGGCGTGTCGTGGCGTGCCCGTCCAAAGCTGGCAATCACCCCCGACGGTCTGGCGATTCGAGGGTGGTTCCGGACGCAGATATTACAGCGCCCCGAAATCAAGATCATCCGGATCACCGAGTTCCGCCGCTTCGGCCGCAAAGTTCGGCTACTGGAGATCGAGGGCGTCGCCGGCGGCATGTGGATCCTGTCCCGTTGGGACCTGGGCACCGACCCGCTGGACGTGCTTGATGCCCTCACCGACGCCGGTTATGCCGGTTGAGCTCTTTGGGGCCTTAGTTCTCGACGAGCGCGCGTGTTCGCACGCCGCCACGCCGCGAAGGCTGGCATTTTGCGCGCCCTCGCGGCGGGCTGTTGCGCGGTCTACGGTCGGCGCCCCCGTGGGCGGCCGGTGGGATCAAGAAATGGTGATCGACTCGATGACGACCGGGTCGGTGGGTCGGTCGTTGGCGTCGGTCGGCGTCTTCGAGATCGCCTCGACGACTCGCTGCGACTCGGGGTCGGTCACTTCACCGAAGATGGTGTGGCGCCGGTTCAGGTGCGGCGTCTTGCCCACCGTGATGAAGAACTGTGAACCGTTGGTACCCGGACCGGCGTTGGCCATGGCGAGCAGATAGGGCCGGTCGAACTGCAACTCGGGGTGGAACTCGTCAGCGAACTTGTAGCCAGGACCACCACGACCCGTTCCGGTCGGGTCGCCACCCTGGATCATGAAGCCCTGGATCACCCGGTGAAAGACCGCGCCATCGTAAAACGGCCCAGAGGGGCCACCCGATGCGTTCTGTGTCGAGTACTCCTTGGTGCCTTGTGCCAGGCCCACGAAGTTGGCGACAGTTTTGGGCGCGTGGTTGCCGAACAGGGCAACCTTGATGTCTCCGCGATTGGTGTGCAGCGTGGCGGTTGCGGTCTGGATAGTCACGAAATCACAGTCTGCCATCACGCGTGGGCCGGTCCGCAGCCGGTGTACCCGCCAAGAGCCGCAAAACGACACTCCCGCACACGTCGTCGAGATGGCAGTCTGTGGTGGTACTCCTTAGCCCTGGCCAACGACCCTGGCCGATGATCCAGCAAGAACCGGCAGAGACCCGGCAAGGCCCGGCAAGACCATGAAAGGCGGCAGATGAGCACGAAGGCGGAAACTCGGTTGACCCCACGGGAGCGACTGACCCGCGGCCTCACCTACACGGCGGTGGGCCCGGTGGATGTCACCCGAGGTGTTGTCGGACTCGGGTTGAACTCCGCGCAGTCGGCCGCATCGGAGCTACGTCGCCACTACCGGGAGGGCCGGCTCTCCAAGGAGATCGCAGCCGCACAGGAGACGTTTGCTCAGGAGTTGGCCGCCGCGCAGGAAGTGGTCGCCAGTCTGCCGCAGGTGTACCAGGAAGCGCGTCAATCCCAACGGCGCCATGGCAAGCGGCCGTGGATCATTGGAGGAGCGGCGGTCGCAATCGTGGCGACCGGCGCCATCGCGTTCAGCATCGTTCGCCGTTCCACGCGCCCCGATCCGTCACCGCTGCCACCCAGCGTCGACGTACAACCGCGACCGTAGGACACCCGTTGTCCAACGTGATTCGCAGAGCACCCGAGTCCCGCTCGCAACCGCGCCGGGAGTAAACCCACTATTGGAGAGGTGCCGAACGTGGTTGACGCCGCTCGGGCAGGTTAGGTCGAAGCGTTTCGGTTGATCCTGGAAGGCCGGGAGACATGGAGCCGTCTCGACCACGGCATGCCGCTCAGGCTGCCATTCCTGATGACGTCCGCGCGCGGGTGCTGCCCGCCGTGCTGGATGAGTTGGCCTGCTGGGGTGTTGAGCGGTTCAGCGTGGAAGCGATGGCGGAGCGCCACAATTTCGACCCCGCGATCATCTACCGCTACTGGGGTGATCGCCACCGGCTGATCGTCGATTTTGCCGTAGGGGATAACGAGGCGCTGCAATCGGACATCGACACCGGCTCGCTGCGCGGGGACCTGCTGGCACTTGCCCGTCACGTCGCCGACCGGATCAACACCGAAAGCGGTCGCACGTTCGTGCGGGCCCTGGTCATGGACCTTCGCGGCCGGCATGACCAAGAGACCCGGATGGCGATTTGGCGGGAGCAGTTCGCTGCCGCGCGCACGATTTTGGCTCGGGCAAGAGAACGCGGGGAGTTGCGGCCCGACGTCAACACGCTGGCCGCCGTGCAGATAGTGATGGCGCCACTGAACGTCTACGCGCTGTACAGCGAGGAAGTGATCCCCGTCGAGTACTACACGGCCCTCGCGGACATGGCGTGGCATGCGCTGACTGCCAGATAGGACAGGGTGTCTGGTCCGCGTCCGGGCTTGGCCGCATCCTCGGCACGGTGCGCCGCAGACGACGTCATGGAAAGAAATCTGTGGAGCCTAGGGGAATCGAACCCCTGACACCCGCCTTGCAAAGGCGGTGCTCTACCAACTGAGCTAAGGCCCCTCGTAACCAGGTTCGTGACCAGCGCCGGGATCCGCCGCCATGTGCCAGACTTCGACATCGCGCCGCGAGCGCACTACCGCCGCTACGACAGCCACCATTACCAGCGGCAATGCCACCTTCACCCAACGTCTGGACGGGCACATGATCGTGGGCCTGGGAGGACTCGAACCTCCGACCTCTTCGTTATCAGCGAAGCGCTCTAACCGCCTGAGCTACAGGCCCGCACTCGCGTACGGCCGAGCGACGAGATTACCGCAATCGGCGCCGTACTCCCAAAACGGGTGTATGTGTGCAGTTCACGGACAGCGCGTCAGTCCCTGTCGGCCAGGGTTACCTCGATGCCGCCGATCAGATCCGTCGTCAGGTTGTAGACGAACGCGGCGATGGTGGCCATCGCCGTCATCAGGACGATGTTGACCAACCCGATCAGGACCGCGCCGCCGAATATGGTGCCGCTGGACACCAGCTCGCCGCTGCTCCCGCTGGTGTTGTTCAGCAGGTCGCCGACATTGCTGTTCAGCTTGGCCCACACGCCCATACCGCCGAGCACGAGGTAGAGGAAAGCCACCGCGATCATCCAGACGAAGAACAGCGCCACCGACAACAGCAGCGACACCTTCAGCGTGCTCCAGGGATCGATCCGGCGGATCTGCATGCTGGCCCGAACTGGGCCACGGGTGGCTCGACGTGGCGACACCTGAACCCGGCCTTCTCTGCTCTCGCCGCGGGCTTCGGCGGCCGCCGCGCGGGCTGCTCCGGGACGCGCCGCCGGCGCCTTCTCCGCCGCGCGTTCCGGTGCGGACTTGCGGGCCGGTCCGGGGATCGGGCCGGACAGATCGGGCAGTTCGCTGGCGTAGGCCTCGGCCGGTGGGTTCTCACTACGCGGCGACGGCGCATCCGGCTCCGGCGGTGAGCCCGTGCCCTTACCCGATGTTCCGGACGTTGGCGTCGGAGAGCCGGTGATAAAGCGGTTCAGGCGGGCATCTGCGGCCGAGGACGCCGTCGTTGGCCGCACGTCAGTGGGCGGATCCGCCGCTGCTCGTTGGGTCGTCGAGGACGCCCGAGTCGCGCCGCGCTGCCACGGCGGCGATTCTCCGGAGTCCGGCAACCGGCCGGGTCCGGTCGTCGCCCGGTGTACACCAGCGCGATCGACCACCGCATCCCCATTCGGGTTGTCGCCCTGATTGGGGGCGCCCTGCTCGTTCGGTGAGGTCACCCCAACTCCTAACGTGTCCTATTCAGGCGCCGAGTCTAGTTGCCGGGGTTTACCTGGAGTTGATCCACCGTCCGAATCGTCGCCGGTTAGGTATCCGACCCCTCGCCCTCAGCGCCTTCTTCGCTGTTTTCTTCGGCGTTGCGCGCGATGGCCAGCAGGGAGTCGCCCTCACCGAGGTTCATCAGGCGCACGCCCTTGGTCTGTCGGCCGGCTTTGCGGACCTGGCGCGCGGTAGTACGGATGACGCCGCCGCCCGAGGTGATCGCGTAGAGCTCGCTCTCGTCGTCGACGATCAACGCGCCTACCAGCCGGCCGCGTCTGCGGTCGTACATGATGGTGAGCACGCCCTTGCCGCCGCGGCCCTGTACCGGGTACTCCTCGATCGCGGTGCGTTTCGCGTAGCCCCCGGAGGTGGCCACCAGCAGATAGGTGCCTTCGCGGACCACGTTCAGCGACAGCAGCCGGTCATCTGCGTTGAACCTCATGCCCTGCACGCCCGAGGTCGCGCGGCCCATCGGTCGCAGCGCCTCGTCAGTGGCCGAGAAGCGGATCGACTGGCCGTTGGCCGACACCAGCAGCAGGTCGTCCTCGGCGGAGCACAGCACCGCCCCCACCAGCTCGTCCCCGTCACGCAGGTTGATGGCGACGATGCCGCCGGACCGGTTGGAGTCGAAGTCGGTCAACTTCGACTTCTTCACCAGACCGTTCTTGGTCGCGAGCACCAGATACGGAGCGTCTTCGTAACTCCGGATCTGGATGACCTGAGCGATTCGCTCCTCCGGCTGGAATGCCAACAGGTTGGCGACGTGCTGGCCGCGCGCCGTGCGAGAGGCCTCCGGCAGCTCGTAAGCCTTGGCCCGATAGACCCGACCCTGAGTGGTGAAGAACAGAATCCAGTCGTGGGTTGAGCAGACGAAAAAGTGCCGGACGATGTCGTCCTGCTTCAGCCCGGCGCCCTGCACGCCCTTTCCGCCCCGCTTCTGGCTGCGGTACAGATCGGTCTTGGTGCGCTTGGCGTATCCGGTTTCGGTGATGGTGACGACGACGTCCTCGCGGGCGATCAGGTCCTCGTCGCTGACGTCGCCGTCGGCAGCGATGATCCGGGTACGACGGTCGTCCCCGTGCTTCTCGACGATCTCGGCGAGTTCGTCGCGCACAATGGCGCGTTGGCGTTCCGGCTTGGCCAGGATGTCCTCGAGGTCGGCGATCTCGGCCTCGATCTTGGCCAGATCGTCGACGATGCGCTGACGTTCCAACGCCGCCAGGCGGCGCAGTTGCATGTCCAGGATGGCCTGGGCCTGAATCTCGTCGATGTCGAGCAGTTCGATCAAGCCGGCCCGGGCGATGTCGACGGTTTCCGACGCCCGAATCAACGCGATCACTTCGTCCAGCGCGTCCAGCGCCTTGACCAAACCGCGCAGGATGTGGGCCCGCTCGTTGGCCTTTCGCAGCCGGTAGGTGGTCCGGCGGACGATGACGTCGAGTTGGTGCTCGACGTAGTAGCGGATCATCTGGTCCAAGCGCAGTGTGCGTGGCACGCCGTCGACGATCGACAACATGTTGGCGCCGAAGCTGGTCTGCAGCTGGGTGTGCTTGTACAGGTTGTTCAGCACGACCTTGGCGACGGCATCGCGCTTGATTTCGATGACGATGCGCAGACCGACCCGATCGCTGGACTGGTCTTCGATGTTGGAAATGCCGCTCAGTCTGCCGTCGCGGACCTGCTCGGCGATCGAGGTGATGAAGTTGTCATGGTTGACCTGGTACGGCAGCTCGGTGATGACCAGCGACGTACGGCCGCGTGAATCCTCTTCCACCTCAACGACTCCGCGCATCCGGATGGACCCGCGGCCGGTCTTGTAAGCATCCACGATGCCCTGCGAGCCGACGATCAGTCCGGACGTGGGGAAGTCGGGGCCCTTGACCCGTTCCATGACGGCGGCAAGCGTCGCCTCTTCATCGGCGTCGTAATTGTCCAAGCACCAGAACACGGCCTCGGCGAGCTCGCGCAGGTTGTGCGGCGGGATGTTGGTGGCCATGCCGACCGCAATGCCACCGGAGCCATTGGCTAACAGGTTGGGGAATCTGCTGGGGAGTACCGTCGGCTCTTGGACGCGACCGTCGTAGTTTGGGATGAAATCGACTGTCTCCTCGTCGATTTCCCGCAGCATCTCCATCGCCAGCGGGGTGAGCCGGGCCTCGGTGTTGTGGCTGACGAAACCGTTGGTGAGGAAGGCGTGGTCTTCGGTGTCCACCCGCAGGCTGTAGACGGGCTGCACGCCGGCGTCGGTAACAGACGCGACGCGCGCGTAGTAGAACCGGCCGTCGGTGAGGTCCGTCGCGATGGCCCGCACGTCGGGATCGGCGATATGCGAGAGGATTTCGTCGCCACCGGTGCGCCAGCGCTGGATGTTGTCGATGTTGTGGCGGTTGAGCCAGTCCTTGTCGACCGACCGGCTGCCGCAGTGCCGCCGGATGAACCTTGCCAGACCCGGGACGTGATCGCTGTCGCGGCCTTTGCCCGGCGGCATGGACGACAAGATGCCGACTAGCTTTTCCTGCTTGGCGCCGCCGAATCCGATTTGGTTCGCGAACAATTCGGCCTGGGCACGGTTGGTGATGACGACCTTGTATTCACCGACCGCATGCAAGTAACGGCGCGAGATGACGCCGAACTCCAGTAGCATCTGCTGGACATCCATGGCCAGTTGCTTGCTGCGGGTCGAGTAGGAAATCTGAATCGTGTTGCGCGGCAGCGCGGAGCACGATCCGTCGCCTTCGAAGAGTGCTTGTAGGAAGGCCCGCTTGATGGCCGCGGGGGAGTGCCACAGCCACTCGGGGACGAGTTTGTCCCCAAGCAACAGCGCTTCCATCGTGTCATGCGACTCGGCGGGGCCGAACTCCATTGGGGGCGTGCGCTGTAAGACGACATGGTCGTCGGGTCGAATTTCTTCGATCAGCTTCCACAGCAACGTCGGCACACCGGCGACATCGACCAGGCACAGCAACGGGTGATTGGCGGTACCGGTGACCTCGTAGCCTTCGGCCGTGCGCACCGTGTATGTCTGGTGCTCGCCGGAATGGAACAAGCGGTCAATCGCAACAGGATTCCCATGCCGATCGAGGACCTTGAGATCGACCTGGTTGTCCGTGTTCGGCCGGGCACCCGGGACCACATCAGCGATGCGCACCGATTGCCCGAATGGCAAGCGCACCAACGCATCTCCGGAGACACAGTAGCGCATCGCGGCCGGCGGGTCGTTGCCCGGGGAACCGAAGTTGCCCTGTCCGTCGACTAGCGGATACCGCAACGACCACGGTTGGGCCATGCGCACCAAGGTGTCGTAAATAGACGCGTCACCGTGCGGGTGGTAGTTACCCATCGTCTCGGCAACCGAGCGCGCGGACTTGGCGTGACTGCGATCCGGGCGAAAACCGGAGTCGTACATGGCATACAGCACGCGCCGGTGCACCGGCTTGAGGCCGTCGCGAACCTCGGGTAGGGCGCGGCCGACGATCACGCTCATCGCGTAATCGATGTAGCTGCGCTGCATCTCCTGTTGAATGTCAACCGGTTCGATGCGGTCGACCGAGTCGTCACCCGGCGGCAGCGTCGTGTCTGTCATCTATCCCTCGTCGTTCGTTGTTTAGCTAATCGACCGCGGACACTTACACGTCTAGGAAGCGAACATCCTTGGCATTGCGGGTGATAAAGCTGCGCCGTGCTTCGACGTCCTCACCCATCAGGATGGAGAACAACTCGTCGGCCGCGGCGGCGTCGTCGAGCGTCACCTGGCGCAACACCCGCACCGCGGGATCCATGGTGGTTTCCCACAGCTCCTTGGCGTCCATTTCGCCCAGACCCTTGTAGCGCTGGATCCCGTCTTCCTTGTTGATCTTCTTGCCGGCCTTGAGACCCGCCTCGAGTAGGCCATCGCGCTCACGGTCGGAGTAGGCGAACTCCGGATCGCTGCGCTGCCACTTGAGCTTGTACAGCGGCGGTTGCGCCAGGAACACGTGGCCGTTCTCGATCAGCGGCCGCATGAACCGGAACAACAAGGTCAACAGCAAGGTCGAAATGTGTTGGCCATCAACGTCGGCGTCGGCCATCAGCACGATCTTGTGGTAGCGCAGCTTGGAGATGTCGAACTCGTCGTGAATGCCGGTGCCCAGCGCGGTGATGATCGCCTGGACTTCGGTGTTCTTCAGGACGCGGTCGATACGGGCCTTCTCGACGTTGATGATCTTGCCGCGCAACGGAAGAATCGCCTGGAACATGGAGTCGCGGCCGCTCTTTGCCGAGCCGCCGGCCGAGTCACCCTCCACCACATAGAGTTCCGACTTGCGCGGATCGGTGGAACGGCAGTCGGCCAACTTGCCGGGCAAGCCACCCAGGTCGGTTGCGCTCTTGCGGCGCACCAATTCTCGCGCCTTGCGTGCGGCGATCCGGGCCTGCGCCGAGGACACTGCTTTGTTGACGACCGTCTTCGCCTCGGACGGGTTCGCCTCGAACCAGTGCGTCAACTGTTCGTTGCAAACCTTCTGCACAAACGACTTCACCTCGGTGTTGCCGAGCTTGGTCTTGGTCTGACCTTCGAACTGCGGCTCGGAGACCTTGACCGAGATGACCGCGGCCAGCCCTTCCCGGATGTCATCACCGGTGAGGTTGGGGTCCTTGTCCTTCAGCAGCTTCTTGTCCTTGGCGTACTTGTTCACCACGGACGTCAGCGCGCTGCGGAAGCCTTCTTCATGGGTCCCGCCTTCGTGCGTGTTGATGGTGTTGGCGAAGGTGTGCACGGACTCGGAATAGCCGCCGTTCCACTGCATCGCGATTTCGACTTCGTGGCCGGGACCTTTGCCATCGAAGTCGATGATGCTCTGCTGGATGGGGTTCTTCGTGCGGTTGATGTGCTTGACGAAGTCGACCAGCCCGCCGGGGTAGTGGAATTCGCGGTGCTTGACTTTGTGCGGCGCCTTGGATTCGGCCTCTTTCTCCTCGGCAGACTTGGGCGCGTCGGCGGTGTCGCTGACGATCTCGTCGACAACCTCGGTCTGCTGCACCCGCTCGTCGGTGAGGGTGATGGTCAAACCCTTGTTGAGGAATGCCATTTCCTGCAGCCGGCGCGCCACCGTCTCGAAGTCGTATTCGGTGGTTTCGAAGATCTCCGGGTCGGCCCAGAACCTGATCGTGGTACCCGTCTTCTTGGTGGCCTCGCCCTGCTTCAAGGTGCCCGGCACGGCGTGGTCGTAATACTGCGACCACTCGTACCCGTCGCGTTTGATGTCGACCTCCAGGCGCGTGGACAGCGCGTTCACCACGGACACACCGACGCCATGCAGGCCACCGCTGACGTTGTAGCCGCTGTTCTCCCCGCCGAACTTGCCGCCGGCGTGCAGTTGGGTCATGACGACATCGACGGTGGGGGCGCCGGTGGCGTGCATCGCCACGGGAATGCCACGTCCGTTGTCTACGACCTCCACCCCGCCGTCCTCGAGCAGCCGAACGTCGACCTGGGTGGCGTAGCCAGCCATCGCCTCATCTACGGAGTTGTCGACGACCTCCCAGATGAGATGGTGCAAACCGCGCTCACCGGTCGACCCGATATACATGCCCGGACGTTTGCGGACGGCCTCGAGGCCTTCCAGAACGGTGATCTGTTCTGCGCCGTATCCAGACGGGTTCTTCTTCTTCTGGGCAGCCACGGTCCGAGTGCTCTCCTTGGGGTTGCATGCGAGCGGTCCAGTCACCGCAGCAGTCGCACTAGACCACTCTACCGTTCCCCGCCGACAGGACCGACTCTGCGGCGGCGTTTCTACCTATCTGATTGCGCCGTGCGCTCGATTTCTTCATTCCGGGCGCGTCCCGACGGTTGACATAAGGTTCCCTCTCGTCCTAGCGGCTCTGAGACGCCCACTGTGAAAGTCCGGCGGGGCGGCGGCGGTGGGTCCTTCCTGCGCCTAGCCGTAGGTGTCCCGGGGCCCTCTGCCGCCGATGTGTCGCGGCCCTTTCCGCCACGACGGCTTCGCCGGACCGGTGATCTTCAACGACGTGACCACACCGTTGCCGACGGCGGCGGCGATCTTGGCCAGCAATTGGCTCTGAATGATGCGCAATTGGGTGGCCCACGCCGTGGATTCGGCAGTCACACTGAGCACCCCGTCTTTCAGCGCGGTCGGAGTGGCGTGATCGGCAATTTGGTGCCCCACCACCGAGGTCCACTGCCCGAATACCGTGCCCTCTGCCACGTGCGCCGACCAGCCGCGCTTCTTAGCCAGATCGCGAGCCAACTTGCCCAGCGGTTGCGGGTCCCGGACATCCGGGCCCGGCCCCGACCAGCTTCGCCGCTGACCGGCGACACGGCGCGGTACCGGCGGCCCCGCGTACCCCCGGCCGGCGTCGTGCCCCCGCGCCCGAGCCGCCGTCCGTGCCTCCTCGAGCGTCCGTCGGACCAGGTCGATGCCGGCGAGCCGGTCCACATCGAGGCCCTTGTCGTCGCCCGGAACTTCGTCGTCCTCGTCCGTCACGACGTGACCACCGAGAACCGCCCGGTGTCTCCGTCGCGCAGATCGATCGGAATCAGCCGCGCATCCCATCCCTGCGGAATGTCATCGAGCACCGCCGCGGTCACCAGCACTTGCTCGGCCGACTCGGCCACCGACGCCAAGGCCTGGCGCCGCGCGGAATCCAATTCGGCGAACACATCGTCGAGCAACAACACCGGTTCACTCCCTTCGGCACGCAACAGTTCGTAGGCCGCCAACCGCAGAGCCACCGCGAACGACCACGATTCGCCGTGGCTTGCAAAGCCTTTAGCGGGTTGATCGCCGAGGCGTAATTCCAAATCGTCACGGTGTGGGCCCACCAGACACACGCCGCGTTCCAATTCGGCGTCTCGACGGGCGGCCAGAGCCGCGAGCAGGCTGGCTTCCAGCAATTCACGATCGGCCCCCGCGCCCGGACCGGCGGGACCAGCGGGGGCACCGCCCGTCACCGCGTCCGTGCTGGCGCGGTAACCGATTGCGGCCGAACGTGATTCCGGCGCCAACAGCTGGTAGGCCTTCTCCACTTCCGGTGCCAATTCGTTGACCAGGTTGATCCGTGCGGCCATCAATTCGGCGCCGAACTCGGCGAGCCGGCTGTCCCAGACGTCCAGCGTGTCCAGCGCACTGTTGTCGCCGCGGTACCGCGCGCCCGACAAAGACTTCAACAACGCGGTGCGCTGGCGCACCACCTTGTCGTAATCGGCGCGCAGGGCAGCAACCGCCGGGCGGCGCACGGTCGCCAGATCGTCAAGGTAGCGGCGGCGGTCAGCCGGGTCACCGCGCACCAGCGTCAGGTCTTCCGGGGCAAACAACACGGCGCGGAGTACACCGACCACCTCACGCGTGCTGCGCACCGGTGACCGATTCAGCCGAGCTTTGTTAGCCCGTCCAGCGGCGATCTCCAGATCGATCGCGCATTCCCTGCCCTCGTTGACGACGATGGTCGAAACCACCGCACGATCGGCGCCCGCCCGGATCAACGGTGCATCCGTACCGACCCGGTGTGAGCCGAGAGTGCTCGAATACCAAATCGCCTCAATGAGATTCGTTTTGCCAAAACCATTGCGACCAACGAACACCGTCCGGCCCGGGAGCAATTCGAGGTCGGCGTTGGCCCAGGACCGGAAATCACGCAGTCCCAACTGCCGGATATACACCTATCCGGGCAACCGAACCGGCATCAGCAGGTACACGTAATCCGTCGGCACCGCCTGGAACGGCCCCGGTCCGGTCGCAACCTCGTCGTCTGCCGTCGCCGGCCGCAGCAGCGCCGGCTTGCCCGGGGTGGTGAAGCCGAACGACACCTTCTCCGAGTGCAATGACTGCAATCCGTCGGTCAGGTAGTTCGGGTTGAAGGCGATGGTCAGCGGGTCGCCGGCGAAATCCACGGCGAGGTCTTCTTCCGCACGTCCAACATCGTCGGCGCCGGCCGAAAGCCGCAACGAGCCTTCGCTGAATTCCATCCGGACTTGAGCGCCCCGGTCGGCGACCAACGCAACCAGCTTGATCGCTTCGGTCAACTCCGCCACGTCGATGGTCGCCACCGCGGTGTGCTGCGCCGGCAGTAGCTGGCGGAACTTGGGGAACTCCGCATCGAGTAGCCGAGTTGTGCTGCGTTTGCCATTGCCGGTGATGCCCAGCAGGCCCTCTTTGCCGACGGCCGCCCCGGCACCCAACGACAACCGAACCTCCGAACCGTCGGTGCCCGTCTTCGCGGCTTCGGCCAACGTCTTGGCCGGCACCAGCACCGCAGCCTCGACGTCGGGAGACAACGCCGTCCAGGTCAGTTCTCTGACGGCCAGCCGGAACCTGTCGGTCGCCGCCAAAACCACCGTCTCGCCGGAGATCTCGACCCGGATGCCGGTGAGCATGGGCAGCGTGTCGTCACGGCCGGCCGCGATCGCGACCTGGCTGATCGCCTCGGCGAACAACTCCGACGGCAGAGTGCCTGTATCTTCCGGCAACGTCGGCAACGTCGGGTAGTCCTCGACCGCCATCGTCGGCAACGAGAATCTGGCATTACCGCACGTCAGCGCGACGCGGTTGCCGTCCACGTAAAAGTCGACCGGCTTGTTGGGCAATGCCCGGGTGATGTCAGACAACAACCGCCCGGATACCAAAACACTTCCCGGAGAAGCGATTTCGGCGGCAATCTGCACCTCGGCCGAGACCTCGTAGTCGAACCCGGAGATGGTCAAGCCGTCGTCGGAACCGGTCAACAACACTCCGGAGAGTACGGGCACCGTCGGCCGGGTGGGCAGATTCTTGGCCACCCATGAAACCGCTTCGGCGAACGACTCGCGTACCACACGGAATTTCAAATCGGTGAGGCCAGCTCGTGTCGTAGCCGCGTCCATTGCGTCCCTTCACCTCACGATGGGTACCAATCCAGGGGCTAGCTTCCCCCCGCTAGCTCGGGGACTTTCGGTGCTGAGCGCCGATGACACCTGCGTCGCGACGCCGACACTGCAGTCGAAGAACAACCGTAGATCTTCTAGCCCGAACTTGAAAGCTACCGGTTACGGGTGACACGCAGGTCAACTGGTCCGGCGAAAGGCGCCTGTTGAGCGGGTGTCCCCAGCGTTGTTCTTCAACGAAGAAACAACGGAGAGATCTCAATATCAGTATTAAGGGGTGTGGATCCTGGGGATACGTGCGTCTTGCCGCTGCTAGGCGGCGGGGCGGGGCTGTGGATTGCGGCGTGGAAAGTTGTGTGGTTCAGCTGGACGGGCTGGGGAAGACGGGCGGCTGTGGACGATCGGCCGAGTTCTTCACTCCAGTATTGAGTGGTTGTCCACAGGGCTGCACACAACGCGATGCTGTGATTGATGTGACTGGCGGGGGAGAAGTTTTTTGAAAAAAATTACCGTCAGGACGCGCGGATGTGGTGGATTCAGCGCTTGGCGCGTTGCCGGATGCGGGTTGTGAGCTCTTTGACGTGATCGAAGACCTCACGGCGCTCGGCCATTTCGGACAGGATCTTGCGCTGGGCGTACATCACGGTGGTGTGGTCGCGACCGAACGCCTGGCCGATCTTGGGCAACGACAGATCGGTGAGTTCTCGACACAGGTACATCGCGATCTGGCGCGACTGCGCCAAGGCGCGGGTCTTACCCGGCCCGCGTAATTCCTCGACCGTGGTGTCGAAGTACTCGGCGGTCGCGGCCATGATGGCCGCCGCGCTGATCTGCATCGTGCTGGCGTCGGCGATCAGGTCGCGCAACACGATCTCGGCGAGGGCCTTGTCGATCGGGGTCTTGTTCAGCGAGGCGAACGCGGTGACCCGGATGAGCGCTCCCTCGAGCTCACGGATGTTGCGTTCGATGCTGCTGGCGATGAGTTCCAGCACGTCGTCGGGAACAGCGAGCCGCTCCATTTGTGCTTTCTTGCGCAGGATCGCGATCCGGGTTTCCAACTCGGGCGGCTGAACGTCGGTGATCAGCCCCCACTCGAACCGCGTCCGGAGCCGGTCTTCCAGCGTGGCCAGTTGTTTGGGAGGCCGGTCGGAGGAGATGACGATCTGCTTGTTCGCGTTGTGCAGCGTGTTGAAGGTGTGGAAGAACTCCTCTTGGATGCCTTCTTTGCCTTCGATGAACTGGATGTCGTCGACGAGCAGCACGTCGACGTCGCGGTAGCTGCGCTTGAAGGCCACCTTGCGGTCGTCGCGCAGCGAGTTGATGAAGTCGTTGGTGAACTCTTCGGTGGAGACGTACTTGACCCGCATGCCGGGGAACAGGCGCTGAGCGTAGTTGCCGGCGGCGTGCAACAGGTGGGTCTTGCCCAATCCTGACTCGCCCCAGATGAACAGCGGGTTGTAAGCCCGTGCCGGTGCTTCGGCGATCGCCAAGGTGGCGGCGTGGGCGAAGCGGTTGGAGGCCCCGATCACGAACGTGTCGAAGGTGTAGCGGCGGTTGAGGCTGGTGCCGCTGGCGGTAGTGGTGTCGTTGCTGCGGGGGCGCTCCGTGAAGTACGTCGGCCAGTTCTGCTGGGTGGTGTCCAGGGTCTCGCCGCGCTCGGGGGTCTCAGGGATTTCGTTGCCGACTTCGGTGTCCGGTTCCGGCCCGGTCGATTTGTCGTCGTCGGTTGGCGGCGGCGCGATGCGGACCCCGAGTTGGATTTGCTGTCCCAGCCGGCGACTGAGTGCATCGGTGATTGGTGTTCGCAGGTGGCGTTCGATCTCGTTCTGGACGAAGCTGCTCGGCACCGACAGCAGGGCAAAGCCCTCGACGATGGTGAGTGGTTGGACGAGGTTCAACCATGCTCTTTGTTGGGGAGTCAGCGGGTTGGTCAGTGTCGTCCCATTGGTCGAGTCCCCGTTGAGCTCGGAGACGACCGCGTTCCACACAGTGGCGAATCCAGAACCAGGGTCATCGGTCAACGACGCATCTCCCTGGTTCTCGCTTAACTCCCGGCTGGCCAACGACGCTAATCGAGGTGCCGTTGACTACGAAGCAACTGTCCACAGTGTTATCCACAGATGTGGAAAGGGACAGAAATAGCGCGCCGCACCTTAACCGGCAACGGCTCGCGATCTCCGGGCTGGACGACAACCGTTCGGTTGCCAGGGCAGCTAGTCGATCTGCCATCCTCGCTTCGTTGTCAACCGGTGTTTCAAGTCCAAGAGGCTTGAAACCGCACCGACCGAAGCTAACAGTTTTCGGTGCGGCTGCCAACCGTTGTTTTTCGTTCGAGGCGAGTTCTTCGCGTCCGGGACTGCCGGTGAGAATCATTGCGTTATTGATTGAGCTGGATGTGATTTGGGCCGGACCAGCGTTGACCAGGTTTGACCTGCCGAAGGCGGGTCAGTACCCTCAAACAGTCGCCCGAAAGTCGGCGATACGGCTGCGACCCAGAGCTCGCCTCTGGGGACCGCGCCGGCCAGCAGCGAGACACCTCTGACCGACGAGCCAATCCGGCGGCCGGATGGTGATGCCAGAGACACCAAGGAGTATCCCGTGGCCAAGGGCAAGCGGACCTTCCAGCCGAACAACCGGCGCCGAGCCCGCGTTCACGGATTCCGGCTGCGGATGCGTACTCGTGCTGGGCGGGCCATCGTGTCCAGCCGGCGCCGCAAGGGCCGCCGCGCCTTGACTGCCTGATTGCACCGTCGGGTTTCTTAGCGGTGTTATCCGCGCGCAACCGCATGAGGCGGTCGACTGAGTTCGACGCGACGGTGAAATACGGCATACGTGCCGTTCAGCCCAACATCGTCGTGCATGTGCGCCGAGCTGGTGACGACGAACCGGGGGAGGCCCCGCACGTTGGCCTGATCATTCCCAAGCGGGTTGGTACCGCGGTCGAGCGGCATCGGGTGGCACGTCGTCTGCGGCACGTTGCCCGGGACATGGTGGATGATCTGGATCCGCGTGATCGGGTGGTGATCCGCGCGTTGCCGAGCAGCCGGCAGGTCTCGTCGGCGAGGTTTGAGCAACAGTTGCGCAGGGGCTTGAGACGGGCCTGCGAGTTGGCGGGTACCGACCGGTGACATTGTTGACGGGCAGGTTGACGGGCAGCCCAAGGCGTGCGGTCCGGTCCGCCGGTGCCGTAGTAGTGCGCGGGCTGATTTTCCTGATCCAGCTCTATCGCCATATGGTGTCGCCATTACGACCGGCGTCGTGTCGCTTTGTGCCTACCTGCAGTCAGTACGCGGTCGACGCGCTCACGGAGTACGGACTATTTCGCGGCGGGTGGTTGGCCGCGGTCCGGCTGGCCAAGTGCGGGCCTTGGCACCGGGGAGGATGGGACCCGATACCGGAGCGACACGAGTTAGCAGATGCCAGCTGGGCTGACCCAGCGGCGCGAGGGGAGAACGAGTCTTTTGTTTGATTTCTTCAGCTTGGACTTCATCTACTACCCGGTGTCGTGGATCATGTGGGTTTGGTACAAGCTGTTCAGCTTTGTGCTGGGGCCGGCCAACTTCTTCGCCTGGGCCTTGTCGGTGATGTTCCTGGTGTTCACCTTGCGGGCGCTGCTGTACAAGCCCTTCGTGCGCCAGATCCGCACCACCCGCCAGATGCAGGAACTGCAACCCCAGATCAAGGCGCTGCAGAAGAAGTACGGCAAGGACCGTCAGCGCATGGCGCTCGAGATGCAGAAGCTGCAGCGCGAACACGGATTCAATCCGATCCTGGGATGCCTGCC
Organism: Mycobacterium intermedium; assembly: GCF_002086275.1. Classification (GTDB taxonomy): domain Bacteria; phylum Actinomycetota; class Actinomycetes; order Mycobacteriales; family Mycobacteriaceae; genus Mycobacterium; species Mycobacterium intermedium. The sequence goes on from NZ_MVHT01000015.1 coordinate 38,616, forward strand.
GATGCTTGCTCAGATCCCGGTGTTCCTGGGCCTGTATCACGTGTTGCGGTCGTTCAACCGGACGACCGGCGGGATCGGTCTGCAGCAACTGACCGTCGAACAGAACGCGAGCCTGGGCAACTACGTGTTCACGGCGACCGACGTCCAAAACTTCTTGAAAGCCAACTTGTTCGGCGCTCCGATCGGGGCGTCCATGACCCAGAGCGGCGGGTTGGACGCGTTCGAGCACTACAACCAGATGGCGGTCATCGCTGTCGGCGTTCCGGTGATGATCCTGGCCGGTGTCGCGACGTACTTCAACAGCCGGGCATCGGTGGCCCGGCAGAGCCCGGAGGCCGCGGCCAACCCGCAGACGGCGTTGATGAACAAGATGGCGTTGTACGTCTTCCCCCTCGGCGTGATCGTCGGCGGACCCTTCCTGCCGCTGGCCATCATCCTGTACTGGTTCGCCAACAACATCTGGACGTTCGGTCAGCAGCACTATGTGTTCGGCATGATCGAAAAGGAAGAAGAAGCCAAGAAGCAGCAGGCTTTGGAACGCCGCGCTGCGAACGCACCGGCGCCGGGGGCGAAGCCCAAGCGGAATGTCAAAGCGGCACGGTCGAGCGAAACCGACGAGTCAGCGAGCGAGGCAGACGGCGACACGGCCACCCCCTCGGAGCCGGATGCTGATGAGCGGCCGACAGAAGTTCGGTCGAAGACGAGAGCGGAACGGCCGACGGGCACTGGCCCGACCAACCGAACCCCCCGACCCGGGGCGCGGCCCAGCAAGAAGCGCAAACGCTGACACCGCGGCGGCGACGTACCGGGGCGAGCCCCGAGCGTGGGCCACCGCCAACAGAACGCTTGAGAACAGCATCGCGACAACGCGAATACCTGTGGAGAGGGAGAGAGACCATGACGGAAGCCGACACCACCGAACTTGCTGACGAAGCGGCAACCACACCCGACCGGGAGGACACCGCGGCTGCGCCTGACAGCGCGGTCGAGGATTCCGATCTCGAAGAGCGGTTGGTGGCCGAGGGTGAGATCGCCGGCGACTATCTCGAAGAGCTGTTGGACCTGCTGGACTTCGACGGCGACATCGACCTCGACGTCGAGGGCAACCGTGCGGTCGTGAGCATCGATGGCAGCAACGACCTGAATAAGTTGGTGGGTCGCGGTGGTGAGGTGTTGGACGCGTTGCAAGAACTCACCCGGCTGGCCGTGCACCAGAAGACCGGTGTGCGTAGCCGGCTGATGCTGGACATCGCGAGTTGGCGGCGCCGGCGGCGTGAGGAGCTGGCCGCCCTAGGCGACAAGGTTGCCCGACGGGTGGCACAGACCGGCAAGCGCGAAGAGCTGTCACCGATGACGCCGTTCGAGCGCAAGATCGTTCACGACGCGGTTGCGGCGGTGCCCGGGGTGCATAGCGAGAGCGAGGGTGTGGAGCCGTCGCGTCGCGTGGTTATCTTGCGCGACTAACCCGTGCGGTAATCGGAATCGATCCGTGACGACGAGCAGCAGACTTACATACGTGTAGTTCCAGGGCAGCAGAGCGGAGATGTTTCACGTGAAACATGGCCCGGCCGGACCGTCGCCGGCGACTCCCTCTCCGCCGACCGAGGCGGTTCCGGACGCTGCGGTGCAACTCTTCGGCGATCGCTTGGACCTCGCCCGGCGGTACGCCCATTGGCTCGCGACGGCCGGAGTGGAGCGGGGCCTCCTCGGTCCACGCGAGGCCGAACGGGTGTGGGACAGGCATCTACTGAACTCCGTCGCCATCGCCGAGCTTCTCCGGGATGGCGAGCGGGTGGTAGACGTCGGCAGCGGCGCCGGGCTGCCGGGCCTTCCGCTCGCGATAGCTCGCCCCGATCTCCGGGTGGTTCTGCTGGAGCCTCTACTGCGGCGGAGCGAGTTCCTCAGCGAGGTTGTGGCCGATCTCGGACTGGACGTCGAAGTTGTGCGCGGACGTGCCGAGGACGCGGCGGTCCGGAAGGGACTGGGGAAGTTCGACGCGGCCGTGTCCCGGGCGGTGGCCGCGCTCGACAAGCTGGCGAAGTGGAGCATGCCGGTGCTGAAGGAGGACGGTCGGATGCTTGCGATCAAGGGGGAGCGTGCGCACAACGAAGTGCAAGAGCACCGGCGTGTGATGGAAGCAATGGGGGCCGTCGATGTCAGGGTGGTCACATGTGGCGCGAACTATTTAGATCCACCGGCAACCGTGGTGGTGGCGCGACATGGACGGCCGACGCGGCGGGCATCCCACCGAGTCGCAAAGGGGACGACAGCATGAGTGGCGTACAGGTTGGGGTGGCGGTGGCCACCGAAGCGGCGCACAATTCCCCGGTGAATGTTTCACGTGAAACATCGGCCGAAGTCGACACCCCCATCGCCGCCGCCGCGGAGCGTGCCATGCGCGTCATCCACACGGCCCATGACCCATTGCCGCGGCCATCGCGGCGCCGGCTCTTCACCGTCGCCAACCAGAAGGGCGGCGTGGGCAAGACGACTACCGCCGTGAACCTGGCCGCCGCGCTTGCCGTGCAGGGCCTCAAGACGCTCGTCATCGACCTCGACCCGCAGGGCAACGCCAGCACCGCGCTGGGCATCGCCGACCGCAAGTCGGGCACGCCGTCGTCGTACGAGGTGCTGCTCGGGGAGGTCTCGTTGGGGGAGGCCCTGCGCCGTAGCCCGCACAGCGACCGCCTGTTCTGTGTCCCTGCCACGATCGACCTGGCCGGCGCCGAGATCGAATTGGTCAGCATGGTGGCGCGCGAGAACCGGCTGCGCAACGCATTGGCCGAGCTGGACAACTTCGACTTCGACTACGTCTTCATCGACTGCCCGCCCTCGCTGGGCCTGCTGACCATCAACGCGCTCGTGGCCGCGCCGGAGGTGATGATCCCGATCCAGTGCGAGTACTACGCGCTAGAGGGTGTGTCGCAGCTGATGCGCAACATCGAGATGGTGAAGGCACACCTGAACCCACAACTCGACGTCACCACCGTGATCCTCACGATGTACGACGGCAGGACGAAGCTAGCCGACCAAGTCGCCGAAGAGGTGCGCCGGTATTTCGGCAGCAAGGTGTTACGCACGGTGATTCCGCGCAGCGTGAAGGTGTCCGAAGCGCCGGGCTACAGCATGACGATCATCGACTACGATCCCGGTTCGCGGGGGGCGATGAGCTACCTCGACGCCAGCCGCGAACTCGCCCAACGTGATCGACCACCAGCCGGGAGGGTATGAGCATGAGCCAGATGTCACGTCGCAAAGGCGGTTTGGGCCGCGGCCTGGCTTCGTTGATTCCTACCGCGCCGGCGGAGGGTGAGGAAGGCCCCGCCGCGTTCGGCCCCCGGATGGGGTCCGCGGCCGCTGACGTCGTCATCGGCGGACCGCTGCCGAGTGCCGACTCGATCGGTGCGGTGTATCGCGAGATTTCCCCTTCCGACATCGAACCCAACCCACGTCAGCCGAGGCAGGTGTTCGACGAGGAGGCGTTGGCGGAACTCGTGCACTCGATCCGAGAGTTCGGCCTCTTGCAGCCGATCGTCGTGCGGGCGGTGCCGGGCTCGGCGAGCGGAGCGCGCTACCAAATAGTGATGGGGGAGCGGCGGTGGCGTGCCGCGCAGGAAGCCGGGCTGGCCACCATTCCCGCGATCGTGCGCGAGACGGGTGACGACAACCTGCTCCGGGACGCTCTCCTCGAGAACATCCACCGGGTACAGCTGAACCCCTTGGAAGAGGCGGCGGCATACCAACAGCTGCTCGACGAGTTCGGGGTCACCCACGACGAACTGGCTTCGCGCATCGGCCGGTCACGTCCGCTGATCACCAACATGATCCGGCTGCTCAAGTTGCCCATTCCGGTCCAGCGCAGGGTGGCCGCCGGCGTGTTGTCGGCCGGTCATGCCCGCGCCCTGCTGTCGCTGGAGGCGGGTCCGGAAGCGCAAGAAGAGTTGGCCAGCAGGATCGTCGCGGAGGGCCTCTCGGTGCGAGCCACCGAGGAAGCGGTGACGATTGCCAATCACGAATCCAAGAATTCGAGCACCCCGTCGGCGCCGCGGCGCAAGCCGATCCACATGCCCGGGCTCCAAGACGTTGCTGAAAAGCTGTCCAACGCCTTCGACACCCGCGTGTCCGTGAGCCTCGGCAAACGCAAGGGCAAGATCGTGGTGGAGTTCGGGTCGGTCGACGATCTGCAGCGGATCGTCGAATTGATGACCTCTGACCGGTCCTGAGCGGTCCCGAATAGCTCTGCACGGGCACGATCAGACATACGCTGTGATTACGTCACTGTGACAGTGCGGCCACGTGCGGCGCGGAATCACTCGGTTCCGACAGCGCAACCTTACGGAGAACTGCTGTGCGTCAAGCTAATTCGAGATGCATCCCGATCCCGGGGCGGACTTCGGCCGGCTGGGCGGCACAGTGATGTACCCAACGCCGGGGGCGACGGTCCAATACTGGCCCGATCGCAAAGAATTCTCCTATCCTAGAGGGGTTGCCGGTGCATATCAGGACGGGCAGAGCGAGGCCAACGCAATAGCCTCGCAATGGGGGTGCGGGAGCGCACGGAGGCCAGGAGACTAGTGTCGGCTCGGATCACAGCGCTGCGGCTCGAAGCTTTCGAGCAGCTTCCCAAGCACGCACGGCGCTGCGTTTTCTGGGAAGTCGATCCCGGGGTGCTCGGTAGCGATGACCACTTGGCCGACCCCGAATTCGAAAAAGAAGCTTGGCTGTCGATGGTGATGCTCGAATGGGGCTCGTGTGGTCAGATCGCCACCGCCGTCCCCGATGAGCGCAGCCAGGCCGAACCGCCGGTGCTGGGGTATGTGCTCTACGCCCCGCCGCGGGCAGTGCCTCGCGCCCATCGGTTCCCGACCGGCCCGGTGTCGGCCGATGCGGTTCTTCTGACATCGATGGGTACCGAGCGCGGGCAAGCCTCCGACGACCTGCCGGCGAACATGATCTCGCGGGTTATCGACGAGTTGGTCCGACGCGGTGTGCGGGCGCTGGAGGCGTTCGGCCGGACATCGGAGGCCACCGAGTTGCACCCCGCAACGGCGGAACCGGACGTTCGGCCGGTGCTGGAAGGCCTCAACGATTGTTCGGTGGAACACTGCATCATCGATGCGGACTTCTTGATCGACATGGGATTCGTTGTGGTGGCACCACATCGGTACTTTCCGCGGCTCCGCCTGGAGCTCGAACAGCGGCTGGGTTGGAAGGCCGAGGTCGAGGCCGCGCTGGAACGCCTGCTCGAAAACGCCCAACTGCAGCAGCCGGTGGGCGCCGCCCCCACGGCGGCAAATACCTTGCGGGCCTTCAGGAATCGCTGAACAAGACCGCTGACAGTTGAACTAGGAGCCGCTGAGCCGGCTCGCCCGCTCGACCGACAACTCGTGCGCCAGCAATTCGGCGAAGGTGAAAGTTCCGGTAGGCCGGTCGTTCTTGCCCAGCAGGTAGAGCCGCTTGACGGCGGCGAGAATGCCTTCGGCAATGGCGTCGCGGGTTTGGGTGGAGATCAGCTTGGCGCGGTCGTCCGGATTGGTGATGTAGCCGACGTCGACCTGCACGGTGGGCATCCTGGTCAGCCGCAGCAGATCCCATGTCCGGCCGTGTACGCGGCAATCGCGTAAGCCGGTGCGGGCCACCACTTCTCGCTGAATGAAGTCGGCCAGGTTGCGGCCGATGGTCGACACCGAACCATGCGAATTGCCGAAATGGAATGAAGCCACACCATTCGCCGCAGGGCTGGGCTGGCTTTCACAACGCAGGCTGATCATCAGGTCCGCGCCAACGGCATTGGCGGTGGCGGCACGTTCGGTGTCCGACGGGCTGCGGTTGGTCGGCCGGGACAAGAACGTCTCCATGCCGATGGCAGTCATGCGTCCTTCGAGCCGACTTGCCAAATCCCACAAGATGTCTGCTTCGCTGATCGGCCCGGTAGGGGTCTGGATGATCAGCCCGTGGTCGGATCCGCCGCGGCCGGGATCGATGATGATCCGCTTGCCGGACAGCTTCGGACCGGACCGGCGGACCAACTCCTCTTCGCGAATCGCGTGGGGCGAGCCGCCGCTGACCCTGGAACTAAGAAAGTACAAGGAGCGCAACGTTTCTGGACCGCAAATGCCGTCGGCGGACAAGCCGTACTCACGCTGGTAGGACATCAGCGCGTTGTGGGTCTGCAACCCGAAATGCCCGTCTACCAAACCGGTGTAGAACCCGAGGTCCTGCAGGCGGGCCTGCAGCGTCGCCACATCGTCGCCGTAGAGCGGCGCGCCGAATTGGTGATACAGCGTGCGGGCACCCAGGCGGTAGGAGGCTTCCTTCAACGCGCGATAGGTGGCCTCGCCGACAATGCCGTCCACCAACAGTCCACGGTGCTGCTGGAAGGCGCGGACGGCGCGGTCGAGTTCCTCGTCGAATAAATCAAGTACGACGTGCCGGCCGGTGCTCAGATCCTCGTCGGGGCTGTCGAGCATGCCCAATGCGGCCAGCGCCGCCCGTATCTCGGTGACAGCGGCGCCGCGGTCGCCGCAGCGCAGCACGTCGCCGTCTTCGCGGCGCGGACTCGGCATACCAAGGGCCCTCCGGCAACTCACACTCACTGCATTGACTGCGCTGACTGCACCGACCGGACAGACAAGGTCGACGACAGCCAACCGGTATTGTCGCAGATCCTCGGCGAATAACGGAAAACGCCAGGCTAGGCGCGAGCCTGATTCGCCTGATCGTGACCCTGGGAGTGACCCAGACCGCAGCTGGATTGCGGCTAGGCGAGGCCGGGAACGACATCGGAAAGCTCGCGCAGCAAGGCGGCTTTGCCCTTCGCGCCCACAATCCGCTTCACCGGCTCCCCACCCTTGAACAGGATCAGGGTCGGGATCGAGACGACCTGAAACATCTGCGCCGTCGTGGGGTTTTCGTCCACGTTGAGCTTGGCGACGGTCAGATTGTCGGCGCGCTCTGCGGCGATCTCCTCGAGAACAGGTGCCACCATCTTGCAGGGCCCGCACCAGGTGGCCCAAAAGTCAACCAGCACAGGCTTACTGCTGGCGATCACATCGGTGGCGAAGGACGCGTCGGAAACCTCGACGGTGGCGGACTGCTCGGAATCGGTGGTCATCGCTGCGCTCCAATCAAATCGGTACTGTCGGCGTCTCCGGATGCTTCGTGCTCGGCGAGCCAGCGCTCGGCGTCGATCGCCGCGGCACAGCCGCTGCCCGCCGCGGTCACGGCCTGCCGGTAGGTGCGGTCCACCAGGTCACCCGCGGCAAACACACCCTCGATCGAGGTGGCGGTGGTGCGGCCCTGCACCAGCACGTAGCCGTCGGGGTCGACGTCGACAGCGTCGCGGACCAGTTCCGAACGCGGGTCGTGTCCGATGGCCACGAAGACGCCGGTGACCGCAAGGGTGCTTTCCTCGCCGGTGTTGGTGTCGCGTAACCGCAGTCCGGTCACCGTGGTGTCGCCGTCGACCGCGACGACCGCCTTGTTGGTGAGGAAGCGAATCTTTTCGTTGGCCTTGGCCCGATTCAGCATGATCTTCGAGGCCCGGAACTCCTCGCGGCGGTGCACCAACGTGACACTGCGGGCGAAGCGGGTCAGGAAGGTCGCCTCTTCCATGGCTGAGTCGCCGCCGCCGATGACGGCGATGTCCTGATCGCGGAAGAAGAAGCCGTCACAGGTGGCGCACGAACTGACGCCGCGGCCGAGCAATTCCTGTTCACCGGGTACGTGCAGGTAGCGGGCGGCGGCACCCATGGCCAGGATGATGGCCCGGGCCCGGTGGGTCTCGCCTTCGCCGGTGGTGACGGACTTGATCGGCCCGTCCAGCGACACCGATTCGACGTCTTCCATCCGCAGGTCGGCGCCGAAGCGCAGCGCCTGCTCACGCATCTGGTCCATCAATTCCGGCCCGGTGATGCCGTCGCGGAATCCGGGGTAGTTCTCCACGTCGGTCGTCGTCATCAGCGCGCCACCGAACGAGGTGCCCTCGAAAACCAGGGGCGCCAGTTGCGCGCGGGCGGTGTAGAGGGCCGCGGTGTAGCCGGCGGGCCCGGAGCCGATGATGATGACCTCGTGGACGGTGTCGTGCGCAGACGGTGCGGTCATGCCTGCCTTCCAGGTACTTCTAGCTGCTCTTAGATCCCTTGGAACGCAAGCCTAGGCCGTGCTGTTCCCGAGCTGTCTCAAGGTGCTCTGCACCACATTATGGGTGGGGTGCCCGGGGAATCGATGTACTGGCCAACAGCCCGGTGTCGGCGGCGCTGCAATTCGGGGCGACGGCAAATACCGCCAGCTCGTGGGGCGAGTCGCCCGCCAGCACCAGCAGCACCCCGGGTCGTGCGTTCACTTCGACCGGTATTGCGCCCAGTACGTCGGTCGATGACGGGTAGCCCAAGCCGCTGAGGCACGACGCCCGCCGGGCCGGCTCGCCGAGCGGGCCGTAGTCGGGCGGTTGGTTCAACAGGTCGATGATCTGCTCGTGGGTCAGCGGGATCGTGGGGGGTGTGGTGGACACCGTGATGAGTTGCGCTGATCTCGGCGTGCTGGGCTCGGGTGGGGGCGCGTTGAGCAGCGCCGCGGTGCCCAGGCCCACCGCGGCGAGCACGGCGGCCAAGCCGATGAGGCCGGCGATGACGCGGCCGGGGCGGGCGGGGGGACGAGCGGAGTGAGCCGGTCCGTCAGCACGCAGTGCGGTTGAGATACGAGCGGCTAGGCCCGGGGGAGGGTCCGGCGCCGAGGCCGGGTCGGCTCCGGCATCCGCGATGTCGCTGCGGACCTGTTGCAGGGCATGCAGGGTGGCTTGCGCCTGTGGGTCGGTGCGGAGCCGGCGGCGCACGCGAGCGGCGGTGTCGTCGTCGAGCAGGCCCGCCTGCAGGTCGGCGAGCAGCTCAACCGTCAGCGGCGGCGGATCCGCGTCGTTCTCGGCTGCATACATCGGCCCCAGTGTCTGACATGCGCGACCGGACGGCCACATCGGTGGGGCCCCTAGCGGCGAGGTGGCCGAGCGACTGCGCCAGCCGAGCGCGCGCTCGGGCGCACCGACTCTTCACGGTCCCTTCGGCCACATCCAGCAGGCGGGCGGTGTCGGCGATCGAGTAGCCCTGCATGTCCACCGCCACGACCGTGGCCCGCTGCTCGACGGGCAGGCGCATCAGCGCACGCTGCACCATGATCGCCGTCTCCACCTCTGCGGTCCGTTCGGCGACGAGGGTTCCGGCGTGCCACGGGTCGGAGAGATCCAGTGGCACGGTGGGGTGCGCTTTGGCGCGGCGCAGCCGGTCCAGGCACGCGTTGACCACGATGCGGTGCAGCCAACTACCGACCGCGGCATCGTGTCGGAAGGAAGCGGCGCTGCGGTGCGCCGACAGCATCGCCTCCTGCAGCGCGTCTTCGGCATCTTGGGTGGTGCGGCTGGTGAGCCTGGCCAGCCGGAACAGCTGCCGGTGGTGGCGCCGGAAGAGCTGTTCGAAGGCCAGGCGATCGCCGCTGACGTGGGCCGCGAGGAGCTCGGCGTCGGTGCGTTCGCTCCCGGATGGCATGGCCGGACAGTAGCCAACCCGCCACCGGCCGGCACTTCACTCGGCGACGCAGCCTGTTAGGAAGCCGCCTGGATGGTGATCTCGGAAATGGCGGCCTGGCTCTTGCCGTCGGTGGTGCCCAACGTGGTGATCCAGACCAGCACGTTCGACGTCTCGGCCGTCGTCTTCACCGGGATGGTGTTGTGCCCGGGCTTGAGCGCTGTGGCCGGCGTCAGCACTGCGGTGTCGCTCAGCTTGGTGGGCGACGCCGTCGGCGAGGAGCGGATCTCCACCTTGGTTCCGGTGCTGGAAATGTCGATGGTGACTGCGCCGACCACCGTGGGCCGGGGCAACTGGAGCAGGAGTCCGAGCCCGTTCTTGAAGTTCGGGAACGGGACCGCGTCGGTGTAGGGGTCGGTCTGCCAGGCGGTGGACGGGTCGCCGTCTGTCACCAGCCCGGCGCCTGACGGGTCATCGGGCTCGCCGTCGGGGGAGAAGACCGTGACCTTGGTGGGTTTGACCTGTTTGCCGGGAATCGTGGGCGTCTCGGGTGCGCCCGCGGCCGACGATGTCTCCGTGTTGAGCCCCAGCCGATCGCCGTTGAGGCCGTTGCCAAGGTCGAACATCTTGTTCAGCACCGACGCCAGGAGTAGCAGCGCCACCAAGATGATGGCGGCGGCCGCGGTGGCGCCGATGATCAGGTTGCGCCGTCGGCTGCCGAACAAGCCGACCGGTCGAGGCAATGGCTCGCGGGAGCCGGCGGTGGCGGGCGAGTCGTCGACGGGACCCAGGATCTCGGTGCGGTCCGCGACCGCCGTGGCCTGCTGCAGCAGGTTCAGCAGCGTTGACGCACTTCGTATGCCGCCGTCCTCCTGCACGGAGCGCACGGCGACGGCGGAGATCTGGAAGGGGATGTCGGGGTCGACGATGGTCGGCTCCACCGGATTGCCCAGGGAGTCGCGGTCGGCGGGGGCGAGTCCGCTGCGCACCCCGGCCTCGGGCAGCGGCCACCGGTTGACCAGAAGGGCGTACAGCGCGGCGCCGATCCCCCGGATGTCGTCCTGCGGGTTCGCGTCGGGCATCGTGGCGGGGAAGGCCAGCACGACGTGGCCTTCGCTGCTGACCCGGATGCGGCTGGGGTGGTCGATCGACAGGGCTACCCCCGCGCGGTGGGCAGCGTCGGCCGCGGCGGCCAGTGAGTGCATGGCGCGGATGGCGCCGACGGGCGAAGGGGCGGTGTCGGCGACTTCCTTCAACGAACCGCCGCGGATCCACTCGGCGACCACCAGGCCGCCGCTGGTTGTCTGTACGACGTCGAGCACCCGGGCCACGCCCGGCTTGTCGATGCGGCTCAGCCGCAGGGTGCGGGCCAGGATCTCGTTGAGGACGTCGTCGGGTAGGGCGCCCTCGGGGTCGACGAAGGTCAGCGCCACCCGTCGTTCCAGGGCGGTGTCCATCGCCTGCCAGAAGTGCAGCGGCGGGACACCGCCGTGCGAGACCAGCAGGCGGTAGCGTCCGTTAGCCACGCGGGCGCCAGGAACGAGGTTCAGGCCGTCACCCGGCGGCAGGGTCTCGGGGCCTTGGGGGCCATGGTCGCGCGGAGCGTCGAGGGGGCTGGGCTTGCTGCCCGCACCGCCATTGCGCGACTCGGGCGCGGGGGCCGGCCGGGGCGGACCCTGGTCGTGGCCGGCCGGGATGTCGGGCTGGAAATCGTCGGCGACCGGGCGTGACGCGTCGGCGCCAGGGCTCGATGCGCTGTTCAACGGGCGGTCGGTCACCTCCGGTCCTTTCGCTATACCGGCTATGGCTACCGGAGGACTCCGCCGGACCGGCTCGTGGACCGTGTTTCCCCCCGGCAGCGACGAATTTCTTTGCTCAGGGTACGTGACAGGTTGTCGGGGAGAAGATTTGACCTGGACAATCGGCTTGCGGGGGGCCGGCACAACGGGCTTCCCACGGCGGCCCAAACCGCCGATTCCGCTCAGCCGGCGCTGGACCGCGCCCAGCGCCGCCCGCGCTTCGGGGACCCGCGCCCCCAACATCACCGCGGCCAGGATCGGCACCATGATCGCCGTCAACACGAACAGCCGCAGCAGCGAACCCGCGCCGCCGCCGTGGTCGGTCAAGCCGCGCAGCCCGAACAGCCGGTCCACCAGGTAGGCGACCAGACCGGCCAGCAACGACGCGGTGGTCGTCACCAAGATGGTGCGTACCTCGTTGGCGCCGATGAGATGTCCACCACCTGGCCGCAGGCTGCGCCGCAGCAGGTAGTAGCCGATCAGCGCGCCCGCCAGGAAACCCAGACCGTTAGCCAGACCGAGGTAGCCGGCGACCAACTCGCGGTCATCCGTCAGGTGCGGCGCCAGCACCGAGCCGACGATCTTGACGGCGGTGATCACCAGGATGATGACGATGGGGGTCCACGGCTGCTCGCGGGCGTAGAACACGCGCAGTTGCAGCAGTACCAATGCGTAGGGGATCAGGGTGAACGCCGACAACGCGATCGCGGCCCCCAGATAACCGGCGTCGACCTGACCGAAGTTGCCGTAGGCGAACAGTGCGGTGCCGATCGCCGAGCCGCCCACGGTCATGATCGCCACGATCGGGATGAGCGTGATCATGGTCAGCCGGGTGGCCAGCGACAGGTCGGCCAGCACCGCCGGGATGTCGTCGGCGGCGGCGTTGCGGCTCAGCCGCGGCATCACGACCGTCAGCACAGTCACGCCGATCATGCCGAACGGCAGCATCAACACCAGCCACGCGTAGTTGTAGATCGCCGGCCCGGACGCCGCGGCGGTACTGGCGATCTGATTGCCGACCACCAGGCCGAGCTGGCTGATCAGCACGTACAGCACCATCGCGGCGGCCATCGTGCCGAACCGCTTGAGCCGCTCGTCGATTCCCCACAGCGGGCGCAGGCTGATGCGCTCGCGCCTGATCGCGATCAGCAGCACCGCCGTCTGGGCAAACACGCCCAAAGTGGTGCCGATCCCGAGCACCAGCAGCTTGGCGTTGCCCATCTTGACCGGGTCGATGGACAGCTCGCCCGGCACGGCCAGGTAGACCCCGAGCGTCGCGATCGCAACGAGGTTGTTGACGACGGGCGCCCAGGCCGGCGGGCCGAACACGTTGCGGGTGTTCAGGATCGCCATGAACACCGAGGACAGACCGTAGAAGAGCACCTGAGGCAGCAGTAGGTAGGCGAACGCGGTGGTCAGCGCCTCGTTGACCTGTGGGTCGCGGCCCAGCATCAGCCGCACCAGCAGCGGCGCCGTCAGCACCGACGCCGTGGTGGCCGCGATGAGCAAGGTCGTGGCCAGCGTGACGAGCCGGCGGACGAAGGCGGCGCCGCCGTCGGGGTCGTCCTGTTCGGCGCGGGCCAGCACCGGAACGAAGATCGCGGTGAACGTCGCCTCCAACACCAGCGCGGCGACCAGGTTCGGCAGCTGGTTGGCCACCGAGAACGAACTGGCCAGCGCCGCGCCCAGGATCGCGGCCAGCAGCACGATGCGGGCGAAGCCGGTGAGCCTGCTGATCAGCGTGGCGAATGCCATGCCCCAGGACCGCTGGACCAGCGCGGCGTCGGACAGCTCAGCGCGGCGCTGGGGTTCGCGTGCAGGCCCTTGCTGGGGCGGCCGGGGGCTGGGCCGCGACGCGTGTCGCGGGGGCGGCGGCGCCGGTGGCACCCGCCGCGGTGCGGCTTTCATACGCGATGCTCTTCGTCCACCCGGCGGGCCGCGACTGGTCGCGTCTCCGGGGGCCGTGAGACGGTGGGCGGCCTCGTCGGTCGCGGGGGGTCCGCGGGCGCCCCGGGCCCGGCCCCCAACGCTTTCGGCCGCCGGGCTGGCGGTGGGTCGCGATCAAGATCGGCACGGTCTGGCTGACCGCGGAACCGGTGCCAGAGCCGTCGGCCCGCCAATAACACCAGGAACGCCGCCGCGGTCAGGGTGATGGCGAACAGCACCTTGCCGTAGGCGTTGGAGTGCACCGACAGACGCACCGGGGCCCCCAGCGGCGTCCCGTCGGGCGTCTTCAGCGTCACGTCCACGGCCACCCGCTGGGTGAAGTTCACCTCGACCGGCACCCGCAGCGGCAGATATCCCGGCGGCACCTCGATCACCCCGAGGTCGGTGACCGTCATGCCCGGTGGGGCGTCGACCTGCAGCTTGACCCGGATGGGCACCGCCAGCCCGTTGTGCAGCGCCAAGGGCAGCGGGCTGTGCTCGGTGGCCAGCGTGTAGGAGCCGCCCGGGTTGACGATCGTCACCGCACCGAACAGATCGTTGATGGTGTTGCCGACGACCGCGGTCCGCTGTTGCGCGAGGCCGTTGCGGGTGTCCGGCGGCACCGATTGGCTCAGCGCGCGCAGCAGGTCTTCGCGCAGCGGCGCGGTGTACTGGGCTCCGGTCAGGCCCGTGCGGTTATCGGTGGTCATCGCCGCGGTCAGCTTGCCCAGGCGGCTCATCTGGCCGGAGATGACGGTGGTGATGTCGTCGTTGAACCGTCCCCGCACGTTCGGGTAGGCGCCCGGCGGCCGGGGTGGATCGGTGCGGGCGGCCGCGTCGGCTACCAGCGCGGGCAGGGGCCGCGGTACCGCCAGCCCGGAGTGGATCGCGGTGGCCAGCGCGGTCAGGATCAGCTGGGCGTCGTCACCGTGCAAATTCCACGTCGCCGGCGGCACCAGGATCTGGGTTCGCGGTGCCGCGGCGGGGGACAGGCTGCGCCACAGCATCGCGCCCAGCGCATCCTGCCGACGGGCGGTGGACGAGTCGTGCATGATCCGCACATTCAGCGACGAGTCGAGATACGTCGGGACGACCGGGTTGCTGCCCGCCGCGGACAGCGCCGCGCCGATGGCCGGGTCGAACGGCGCGACCGCAACCTGCGGAGAAACCCGCCGCGGCGTGATGTCGGCGCTGAGCTGCTCGTCGTCCTGCGGCGACGATGCGGCGGCCGCGACCGCCACCATGGCGCCGTCGGCGCTGAGCAGATCGACCCCGCGGTTGGTCAGGGGGCCGTCCGGCAACAGGGCGACGCCGCGGGTGGAGTTGATTTCCAAGATGCGGTCGATGATGTCGTTGGGGCTCACGGTCGCCGCGTCGCGCAACTCGGGATCGTTGACGCGCTGCAGCGCGTCCAAGTCGGCCTGCGCATACGGCAGCGGTGCCACGCAGGTGCGGTGGGCCAACGTACGCAGCCGGTTCAGCCAGGTGGCCGCGGCGGCTTGGCCCGTGCCCGGATGCGTCGGGGTGCCGGGCAGCTGGCCCGCGGGATCGGCCGAGTTGGACACCACGTAGCCGGCCGACATCGCGTTGGCGGTGACCAGCAGATCGGGGTCGACGGCCAGGCACAGCGCGCGGGTGACCGTGCCGTCGGGATCGACCTCGCGGCTGGTGGCGAGTTCGGCCGCGCTGAGCAGCACATCGAGCCTCCCGCCGCTGGCGAACGAGCCGGCCAGTTCGTCGTCGATCAACCGGACCGGAATGCTGCCGCCGGGAACGCCGGGCGCCAGCCGCGGCCGATCGGCGAGCGGCCACAGCATGGTCATCCAAACGGGTTTCTGCGTATCCGGCGGGACGGCGTTCGAGGCCGCCTCCGACTCGGCCGCCTTGTCGGGCGGAACACCGACCACCGGCAGCAGGAACCGACCGTTGTCCAGTCGGGCGGGCGCGCCGTAGTCGGGGGTGCCGTTGACGTTGACCAAGAGCGGATAGATGCCGGGCTTCTCGACGTCCAGGGACGGTTTGGTCGACGAGCGCAGTGGCGCCGACAGCGTGAAGGCGGCTTGTTGTCCCCGCTGCAGTTCGGGGGACACGGTGAGAAAGTCCCCGACCGCCTCGTACTGGTCGGTGCCGCCGTCGAGCGAGGTCCGGAGCCCGTCGGAATTGGTGAGGGCGGGGGCGTGCTCGAGCCGAACCATGACGTCGCGCACCGGGCGGTCGCCGATGTTGATGACTATGCCGCTGACGGTGACGACGGGCTCGCTGGTGGTGGTGACCATTTCCGGGGTCACCCGATCAATACGTACCTGGACGAACGGTGTGGAGGTGGGCTCGCCGGCATTGGCCCCCGGGGCGGCGGGCAGGGCCAGCACCATCGAGAGACCGGCGATGATGCCGATCACTGCGGCCAGCCGCAATAACCGTGCGCAGCGCAGTCGCAACCCGATCACGGCCCCGGCCTGTGACCGTTCTTCTGACCCGGAGTTGCTTCGGGTCCCTTGGCATGACGGGTGCGGGAGTGCGTCTGCGGGCGCCGCCGCGGCGTGCTGGGAGGCAGCGGCGGGAGCGCTGCCGGGCCGTCGGTTTGCAGCTTTTCGATCAGCTCGTCGGCCACTTCGGCCAGGCGGCGTTCGTCGGCGTAGGCGAGCCGGGACGGGAGCTCGCCGATCGGTACCCATGCCACCTCGGCCACCTCAAGATCCTCGTCGGAGAGTTCTCCGCCCAAGAACCGCATCAAATAGTGGTGCACGGTCTTGTGCACCCGCCTGCCGTCGGTGACGAACCAATAATCGATCCGGCCGAGTGCGGCCAGCACGCTGCCGCGAATACCCGTTTCTTCGGCGACTTCACGGATCGCCGTCTGTTCGGCGGTTTCGCCCTGCTCGATGTGACCCTTGGGCAGCGACCACAGCATTCGTCCGCGCCGGTCGATACGGCCGATCAGTGCGGCAACCTGCTCGTCTTTCGGTCCGTCGATGCCGTCGATGACCAACCCACCGGCCGACGTCTCGTGGACCGTCCGCATCCCGTCCGGCTTGCGGCGCGTCACCCGAGTCCGACGCTGCTTCACGTTGGCCGGGCTGGGCTTTGCCTCGCCGGCCGATGCGTTGACGGACTTGGTGTCCGGCTTGTTCTCGGGCCTGGAGTCGGGCCTGGTGTCGGGCTGGGTGTCGGGCTGGGGCTCGGTACGCTTCTCGGCAGAACCTGCCGCACCACGACCGCGACGCCGGCCACGGCCCCTGCGCCTGGGACGTGGTTTGGCCCGTTCGCCGTCTGACACCCAAGCGATATTAGCTGGCACGGGCGGGTCTACCTGACGTACTCGCCGGTTGTGGGGCCCCTGAGGGGGAAGGGACTGACTTGGGTCGCTTCGGGTCGCGTGGCGAGATTGCCGTGGTGGCTGTGGTGAGCGCGTGCAGCACGACCATGGTGGCAATCTCGGCGGCGGTACATCCGACTAGGCTGATCGAACGTGCCCGACGCTGACCAGGACGTCCAACTGCTGACCGCGGCCGCGGTCGCCCTGAACAAGCACGTCGGCCTGCTGAGTGAGCTCGGGGCCGCGTTCGCCGCCGCCGGCCACGAGTTGTACCTGGTAGGCGGTTCGGTGCGCGACGCCCTGCTGGGCCGGTTGAGCCCCGACCTCGATTTCACCACCGACGCCCGCCCCGAGCAGGTGCAGAAGATCGTGCGGTCCTGGGCCGACGCGATCTGGGAGACGGGCATCGAGTTCGGCACCGTCGGTGTCGGCAAGGGTGAACACCGGCTGGAGATCACCACCTTCCGCGCCGACACCTATGACCAGGTTTCGCGCAATCCGGAGGTGCAGTTCGGCGACCGTCTCGAGGACGATCTGGTGCGACGGGACTTCACCGTGAACGCGATGGCGGTGCGCATCACCGCGACGGGGCCCGGCGAGTTCCTCGACCCGCTGGGCGGTCTGGCCGCGCTGCGGGCAAAAGTGCTCGACACCCCGTCGTCACCGGAGGTGTCGTTCGGTGACGACCCGCTGCGGATGCTGCGCGCGGCGCGGTTCGTCTCGCAACTGGGTTTCACGGTGGCGCCGCGGGTACGGGCGGCGATCGAGGACATGGCACCGCAACTGGCCCGCATCAGCGCGGAACGGGTGGCCGCCGAACTGGACAAGATGATGCTCGGCGCAGACCCGGTCGCCGGCATCGACCTGCTGGTGCAGACCGGGATGGGTGAGGTGGTGCTGCCCGAGATCGGCGGCATGCAGATGGCCATCGACGAACATCACCAACACAAGGACGTCTACCAGCACTCGCTGACCGTGCTGCGGCAGGCCATAGCGCTCGAAGATGACGGTCCTGACTTGGTGCTGCGCTGGGCCGCGCTGCTGCATGACATCGGCAAGCCCGCCACCCGACGGCACGAGGCCAACGGTGGCGTGAGCTTCCACCACCACGAGGTGGTCGGCGCCAAGATGGTCCGCAAGCGGATGCGGGCGCTGAAGTACTCCAAGCAGATGGTCGACGACGTCTCCCAGCTGGTGTATCTGCACCTGCGGTTCCACGGCTACGGCGAGGGGAAGTGGACCGACTCGGCGGTGCGCCGCTACGTCACCGACGCCGGGCCGCTGCTGCCGCGGCTGCACAAGCTGGTGCGCGCCGACTGCACCACCCGCAACAAGCGTCGTGCCGCCCGGTTGCAGGCCAGCTATGACCGGCTGGAGCAGCGGATCGCCGAACTGGCGGCCCAGGAGGATCTGGCGCGGGTGCGTCCCGACCTGGACGGCAACGAGATCATGCGGCTGCTCGACATCCCGGCAGGCCCGGTGGTCGGCGAGGCGTGGAAGTACCTGAAGGAACTGCGGTTGGACCGCGGGCCGCTGAGCCGTGAAGAGGCCACCCAGGAGCTCTTGGCCTGGTGGGAAGAACGGAAAGCAGGGAACCCGTAACCGCGCCGCCGCGTCGGATCAGGTGTGGAGTACTGCCTTGGCGGTGATGACGGCGCGGCCATCTGGAGTCGTCCGCCGGATCTCGATGTGAACGGTGACGGTCAGCTCGACGCGATCAGCCTGGACCTCGACGGCGACGGGATCCGCGACGACGCGCTAGTCGATCTGGACGGTGACGGACTGGCCGACCATGCGGTGCTTGACCTCGACAATGACGGGATACCGGAGAGCTACTTCACCGACGACGGATCGGGGACGTGGGCCGTCGCCGTGGACCATCGCGGGCAGTTGCGCTGGTTCGGCCTCGACGGAATCGAGCACACTGGTGGCCCGCTGGTCGACTTCGACGGGGACGGGCGTCCTTACGACCGCCTGTTCGACAGCGACGGTGACGGGCTGGCCGACCGGGTGTTGTGCGTGGGGGAACGAGGCGTCACCGGCTATGTCGACACCGATGGTGATGGCCGTTGGGATGTGCGGCTTTCGGATGCCGACGGCGACGGCGAAGCCGACGGCGCTACCGATTTGTGAAGTACAGCCGACGATTCGTTGATCAGCTCTCTTTGCTTCGCTGGCCGTATAGTCCATCCACCGATTTGGCCCGAGCCAGTTTGGCCGTGTGTGGTAAATGCCCTGCTGATGCGCCGAAGCCGCCCAGGGACGAGTGAAGTGACAGCTCGGAATAGCTGGTCTAGCTTTACCGAGATCCCGGACCGGGAAAGCGAAAAATTGAGGGAGACGTAAGTATGGCAAACGCGACCATCGTCACACCGGAATTATTGCGGAGCACTCAGCAGCGAATTGAAGCGCGATTGCAGGAAGCCGCGGCAATTGCAAATCAGTACCTGAGCGGCCACGAGAACATCATCAGCGCCACCGGGTGGGCGGGGGATGCCGGCACCACATCACTCAACACCGCCGGCCAGATTCACCACGACCTGCAGCAGATCATGAGCGGCGGGCAGCGCTTGGCGCACGGCCTCGGCCAGGCCGCGGTCCTGATGGAAAACCACGAGGCGGATGCTGCCACCAATCTCAACGGCGTGTTCGGCGGTGGAACAACGGCCGTCTAGGTCGATCCCGCCACGCCCCCATCCCCAGACCTATCCAGTAAGGAACGAACGTCATGGCAGATCAGATTGTCTACAACCACGGCGCCGTCATCGGGTTCGCCGGCGAAGTTGGCTCGCAGGCGGCGCAGCTCATGGAGATTCACAGCGACGTCCTCAACCTCACGCAGGCACTCGCGGACTTTTTTCAGGGGCACGGAGCGACCGCATTCTTCGACGCGCAGCAGCAGATGCTGCGTGGTCTCGAAGACCTGATTCAGACCGTCAGCCGCCACGCCCACACCGTGCACAACGTGGACGAGATGGCACAGGCCACGGACGCCCAGATCGGAAGCTTCTTTCTGTAGGCCGGTAGGCACCACCGAAGCGGTGTGTAGAGGTACCGGGGCGCGCGCGTTGGTGTGCGCCCTGGGCCTCGCCCCTCGCCGTGCGCAAAGGACTGAAAACCCTTGTTGACCACCACCGTTGACGGCCTGTGGGCCCTTCAAGTGCTCGCGGGCATTGAATCCGTGGCCCCCGAGTTGGGGTTGCGCCCCCACTTGCCCAGCGTTGAGCCGAAGCAGCTCGCGTTGGCGCATCCGGTCATGGGTGACCTGCGCTGCGCCGGAGTCGTAGACGAGTCGGATCAGGTCGACCCCACCGTGGTCGAGTGGCTGACCGTGCTTTCACGGCGGGACGTCGCGCTTTTCGTACAGATTTGTGTGCCAGGTGCCGACGAGCTGGCGCGCGCCCTGCTCGCCAGGTTCGCGCAGTGGTGGGTGGTGATGGAACGTTCGGCGGCTCTTGTCCGCATCAGTGGTGCCGGCACCGCCAGCGCGGAGACATCAGCCAGCGCAGTGGTCAGCGCGGAGCTAGAACGGTTGTGCGGCGACCTCGAGTCGGCGCAGCTACGCCCCGTCACCTTGGACGCCGAGGCGTTGCGGGCGGCCGCCACCAGCCAGGACGCTGTGCGCGCATTCCTGGAAGACCAACGGCTGGAAGCCGATCAGCTGCAGACTTTGCTCCTCGCCGCCGACCCTAACCGCTCGGCCCGGGCTTCGGTCGTCGCGATCCAGTGTGGGGTTGCGACGGGCAAGTTCCACCGGTCGCACGTGGACGAGGGCGCGGTGACGGTGATCGACACCCCAGCAGGACGGCTGGTGGCTGAGGATGTCCATTCCGCAGGTCGGAAATGGATGATCATCGCCCCCGGAACAAAAAGCAACATCGCCGTTGCGATCAACCAAATGGTGCGGCGTCTGCCTGCCGAGCAGGAATGGTTTTCGTACCGCAAAGTCGTTTAGCTTGAGAGGTCTGTATGACGCATTCGTGGAGTGTGGCGACAAAACCGGCGGAGCATAATTCCGTCTCGGAAACCTTGCGGATATCCGACATGGTGGCGCCCCGCAAAATTCCGCCCGGCGCGGGCTGGCGCCGGTTCCTCTACACCGCCTCTTTTCGAACCCTCAACCTCGGTGAATCGCCGGCTGAAAGGCATTACCGGGAATTACAGGAGCGAATTCGGCGCCACATCCGCAGGCAGTACGTCATCGGCGTCGTCTCCGGGAAGGGCGGCGTCGGCAAAACCACCATGACGGCGTGCATAGGAGCGGCGTTCCGGGAGTGCCGGCCAGACAACGTCGTCGCCGTCGACGCGGCGCCCGGATTCGGAACGCTGGCCGGGCGCATCGACGAGTCGCCGCCTGGTGATTACTCGGCCGTTCTGGACGACACCGACGTTCAGGGCTATGCGGATATCCGGGAACACCTGGGGCAGAACAGCATCGGGCTCGATGTGTTGGCCGGCAACCGCGCATCGGATCAACCCCGGCCGTTGGTGCCGGCAATGTTCAGCGGCGTGCTGGCACGGCTGCGGCGCACCCACACGGTGATAGTGGTGGACACCTCCGACGATCTCGAGCACCCGGTCATGAAGGCGGTACTCGACTCCTGCGACACCCTGGTGTTCGTGTCCGGCTTGACCGCGGACACCTCCCTGCCCGTCACCCGAGCGATCGATCTGCTGCGGTCGATGGGTTACCACGAATTGGTCTCGCGCAGCCTGGTGGTCTTGAACGACAGCCGCAACAAATACGAGGCGGACGCGCGGACCTACCTGACCGAGAGGTTCGGTCAATGCGGGGCAACCGTCGAATTCATGCCCTTTGATCCCTACCTCGCCAAAGGCGGGATCATCGACACCCAGCACGAGCTGAAGAAGAAGACGCGGCTACGAGTTTTCGAGATCACCGCGGCACTGGCCGACAAGTACATTCCCGATGCGGACAGGCCGCGCTGATGACGAAAGCGGCAAGTCAGGTTTCCTTCCCGGCGCGCTGCGCCGTCGCGCTGGTGTGCGGTGAACACCTTGTCTCGCAGGTATATCCGGCATCCGTGCCGATCGAAGCATTCATCGACAACGTCGTCGAACTGTTGAACGACGAACTCAAGCGCCGCGGCTGCCACGGACTCGAAGCGGGTGTGGGGTACGAACTGCACAAGGCCAACGGCGTGCGGCTGGACATCACCAAGACCCTGGACGAACTCGGCGTCGAAGACGGTGCCACGCTGACCCTGGTGCCGGCGGCCGAGGGCGAGTCGTTCGAGCCGCAGTACGAAGCGTTGTCCACCGGACTGGCGCGGATCGGCTCGAACCGGTCACAGCGGAGACGGCCGCGCACACGGCGGTGACCATCCTGGCCATGGGTGCCCTCACCATTCTGGGATTGGCGCTGCGGCAGCGCATTTCGGGCGAGTCGCAGCTGCCGAGCATCGTCACCGGTGTTGCGGGCCTACTCGCCGCGGGTGCGGCGATCGCGGTGTGGCGTCGGTGGCCCCATCGCATCGACATGTTCGACGGGTTCGGGTGGCTTGCGGTACCGCTGCTGGCGGTCGGTCTGGGCGCAGCGCTGCCGGGAAGCGTTGGAGCTCCTCACCTGTTCATCGCGGCGCTGGGGGCCGCCGTGCTCACGTGCGCACTCGCGGTGACCACCAAGCGTCACGTCAAAGCCGCTGCGGCCGCGGTGACCCTGTGCGCACTCGGCGGGACGATCGCCGCCGCCCGGATGTGGTGGACGATCCCGGCTCAGTGGCTGGGGATGTGCACCCTGGTCGCGTTGCTGTTCGTCCTGACCTTGGGGCCGACGGTTGCGTTGTGGGTGGCGCAGATTCGGCCACCGTACTTCGGATCCATCACCGGACGAGATCTGTTCCGGCGCAGCGCAGGTCTACCCGTCGACGCGGTCACGCCGGTCAGCGATGGCGCTACCGTTGCTTCGGACGACGACGCGGATCCCGACACCACCCCCCGCGGAGCGCAGATCGCTGCGGCCGCGATACGCGCCAACGATGTGCTCACCGGGATCTGCGTGGGCGCCGCGCTGGCCCTGCCGGCGGCCGTCTGGGCAACTCTCATGCCCGGGCGCCATCGCGGCAGTGCCGCAGCGGTGTTATCCGTGCTGTTCATCACGATCTTCATAAGCCGCGGACGGGCCTTCGCAGACAAGCGCCAAGCGGTGGCGCTGGTGTGCGGGGCCGCCGCCGCAACTTGCGCAGGAGTCGTCAAATACGTTACGCACGAACAAGTTACGTCGTCGGGCTCGCTGGCCTGGGGTGCGCTGGCGGTGGGTGCCTTCGGGGGCGCGGGGTTGCTGGCCGCGCTGCTTGTTCCGGTCACCCGATTCACCCCACTGGTCCGCATGACCGCCGAATGGCTCGAAATCGCAGCAATTATTGTCGCCCTGCCGCTGGCGGCCTGGATCAGCGGTTTGTTCACCTGGGTGCGCATGCGATGACGGCGCCATGGATCCGGCGCAGCACGGCTCTGACCACAGCGGCCGTGATCGCCGCCACGCTGCCGAGCCTTGCTGCGGCACAGGCGATCCCACCACCGAGCATCGACCCCGGCCGGGTACCAGCGGACGGCAAGCCGGCACCGGAGCAACCCATGCGGCAAAGCAACATGTGCGCGCAGACGATCACCCTCGCAGATCCCAATGTCACCGCCACCGCACCGGGTTTCACCATGCTCAACGTCAGCAAGGCGTGGCAGTACTCGACCGGCAACGGTGTGCCCGTGGCGATCATCGATACCGGGATCAACCCCAGTTCGCGGCTGCGAGTGGTACCGGGCGGTGACTACATCATGGGCGGCGACGGCTTGCTGGACTGCGACGCGCACGGCACCATCGTGGCGTCGGTGATCGGCGCAGCCCCGCAGGGCATTCCGATGCCCGCCCCGGCGCCCAGCGCCCCGGCGTTTCCGGCCCCGATAGGACCGCCACCGACGGACTCGGCACCACCTCCGCCGGGCGGGAAACCGGCGCCGCCGGTCCCGCCTCCGCCGCCGACTCCGGTGACCGTGACCGAGACCAAACCGGCACCGCCACCGCCGCCGTCGGACGAACCCGCGAATGCGCCGGGCGACCCCGGCGTTGGGCCACAGGACAATCCCGAAGTGCCGCCACCGTCACCCGGCGCACCCGATGGCGTCGTCGGCGTCGCGCCCCACGCGGTGATCATCTCCGTCCGTCAGTCGTCGCGTGCCTACGAGCCGGTCAACCCGGGACCCGGGGACATGGAGGTTCGCAAGAAGGCCGGTTCGATCGCAACCTTGGCCAGTGCCATCGTGCACGCCGCCAACCTGGGCGCCAAGGTGATCAACATCAGTGTGACATCGTGCGTTCCGGCCGCCGACCCGTTGGACCAGGCCACCATCGGTGCCGCCGTGTGGTACGCGGCCACCGTCAAGGACGCTGTAATTGTCGCCGCGGCAGGCAATGACAGTGAAGACGGCTGCGCCCAGAACCCGTCGTTCGATCCGCTCGATCCGACCGACCCGCGCGATTGGCATCAGCTCAAGACGGTGTCGTCACCATCGTGGTTCGCCGATTACGTGTTGTCGGTGGGCGCCGTCGACAACACGGGCGCTCCCATCGGCAAGAGCCTCGCCGGCCCCTGGGTGGCGGCCGCCGCACCCGGCGTCGGAATCATGGGTCTGTCTCCGACTACCGGGGGACCGGTAAACGGTTACCCGCCGATCCGTCCCGGCGAAAAGCCTATGCCGATCTGGGGCACCAGCTTCTCCGCTGCCTATGTCAGTGGGGTGGCCGCGCTGGTGCGCGCGAAGTTTCCAACGCTGTCTGCCCACCAGATCATCAATCGAATCCTGCGTACGGCACACAATCCGCCACGCGGGGTCGACAATCAGGTC
The DNA here is from genome assembly GCF_002086275.1 of Mycobacterium intermedium. GTDB lineage: Bacteria > Actinomycetota > Actinomycetes > Mycobacteriales > Mycobacteriaceae > Mycobacterium > Mycobacterium intermedium. The sequence goes on from NZ_MVHT01000015.1 coordinate 63,035, forward strand.
GGCTATGGGGTGGTGGATCCGGTGGCTGCGCTGACGTTCGATGTCCCGGCGGGAGAACGGCTTCCGGCGGAGGCGCATAACCGAATAGTCGCGCCGGCCGCCCCGCCGCCACCGCCGGATCATCGCGCCCGCAACATCGCGGTCGCGTTCGCCGGCGTGGTCGCGGCCGTGATCGCGGTGACAGCGTTGGTCGCTCGGGCCCGGCGGCAGCAATGATCGCCCCGACCAGGCTGGTGGTCATAGCCAGCACGTTCGTCGCCCTCCTGCTTGGCTGGTCGGTCGGTGGTTACTTCGGTGCTGCAACGGGGTTGGCCATTGGGCTGGCGGCGGGGGTGATTCCGTGGCGCGGACAGCCGGTGTGGTCGTGGCTGTTCTTGGCGTGGCAGCACAGGCAACCCATCGAATGGTCAGAGCCGCTCACCGTGGCCAACGATCGCGCGGGCGGTGGTGTCCGTTTCCAAGACGGCGTCGCGGTGGCTGCGGTGCAGCTGATCGGAAAGGCGCATACCCCAACAATCTTCACTGGATCGATGGCCGCATATTCCGAGAATGCTTTCGACGTTACCGAACTGCGGGAACTGTTGCGGCAAAGCCTTGGATTGCGGCTGGATTCATTGAGTGTCGTGGGGACGGGTTCTCGCCGACGCGCGACCGGGGATTACCCGCGGGTGTACGACACGCTGATCGGCACACCGCCCTACGCCGGGCAGCGCGAAACGTGGCTCATCATTCGCGTCAAAGCGGCGGACAATGCTGAGGCACTGCGGTGGCGTAGCTCGGTGGGCGCCGCCACGGTGGCAGCGGCACAGCGGGTCAGCGCGGCCATGCGTCAGCGCGGCTTGCGTGCGAGGGTCGCCACCGCCACCGATATCGTCGAGCTGGAGCGCAGATTGGGATGCTCCGCGTTGCAGGTCATGAACCGGCGATGGCGCTCGGTGCGCGGTGGCGGCGGTTGGCTGACGACGTACTGGTACCGACCGGACGACATCACCACGGAGAAGCTGGCCCAGGCGTGGTCGCTCCGAACGGACGGGATCACGCACAACGTAAGCCTTTTCGCGGACGGCTCAGTCACCGCCACCGTCACAGTGCGCAGCGCCCAGCCGCCCACGGCGCCCCCGAGCCTGCTGATGCGGCCGCTGCCCGGTGAGCAAGCGCAGGCGGTGGCGGCCAACATGTGTGGACCGGTGCCAGCGTTGCGCGGTGTTCGCCGTGGCCCGCCGACGGGCCCCCTCGTCGTCCCCATCGGCCCGTCGGGCGTGCTGCTAGGCAAGATTGAGGGCGGCAACCGGCTGATGATGCCGCTCGACGGCGCAGGAGATTTCAGCCGTGTGCACATCGCCGCGGAGGACGCGGTGGCCAAGCGCATCGTGGTCCGGCTGGCCGGCGCCGGCGAGCGGATCACCGTTCACACGCGAAACCCCCAGCGATGGGCCGGCGTTCGCATGCCCGACATCGTCATCAGCGATCGTGGCAAGCCGGTCGCCGGGACCACCGTCAGCGTGGTGGACGGCACAGTCACACCCTCGCCTCGTCCGAATACCTTGATCTCCGTGGGGGAGCCCGATGCCCCCTATCGAGGAACTACCGATGTGCTCATTACCCAGACGGGTCCGGCAACGCTGGAGGTAAGCGCTTCGGGTCGAACGCATCCCGTCGAGGTCGAGCTGTTCCGAGCCGAAAACCGCTACGTCAGCGAGCCAGTGGACAGCTACCGATGAGGACGAGCAGCACCACGACGGCGGCCGCGCGCAAGTGCTTCGACCAGGCGATGGCGTTGCTGGACAACGACCCTGGAGCGGCCCTCGCGCGCTTTCGCGATGCGACCGACATCGACCCGGCAATGGCCGACGCATGGCTGGGCCGGGTCGCCGCCGGTGACGACGCGCTGACGACGATGCAGCAGCTCTACGCGTACGGGAACCGACTGCACCGTGAGACCAATCGACTGGGCGTGCGCTTGGCGGCGCCAATCAAAGCGGGTCCGTACCTGTCGATTTCGGTGACGGACGCGTCGCATGCCGGACTTGCGTTGGCCAGCGCACTCATCGACGACCGCCAATACGCGGAAGCAGAAGCGCTGCTGGGTGATTCGTCTCTGCTTGACAGTTGGGAGAATCACCAGTGGAAGCAGTACATCGAGGCCTACTTGATGTACGCGGCGCAGCGCTGGTCGGACGTTGTTGCGGTGGCGGCTGCGACGCTGCCGCCACGGGCCACCATCATGTCGGCGGTAACGGCGGCGACCTGCGCGTTGGCGGCGCACGCCGCGGCCCACCTAGACCAGGCACGCGTTGCGCTCGACTGGACCAACCGGGTCGAGGTGCGTTCCGGCCGCGCGGCATCGGACCGCTATCGCAACGAGGCAGCCATCACTGCCATCGATCCCAACGAGTTCCCGCTGATCGCGGCCGACCTCGCCTATATCCGGGGGATGGCGCATCGCCAGCTCGGTGAGGAGCAGGCGGCGCAGGTGTGGTTGTCCAAGGCGACGATCAACGGCGCCCTCATCGAATCCGCCAAGCGGGCGCTGGCCGATCCCGGACTGCAATTGGTGGTCACCGACGAGGAATCCATTCGCAGCCGGACCGACAAGTGGGATGTGACCACGCAGCGCTCGGCGCAGCAGCGCAGCGAAGCCGAACACGAAGAGCGCCGAAGTCAACTCCTGCAGGAGGGCCGCGCGCTGCTGGACAACCAGGTCGGTCTGGCCGAAGTCAAGCGAGCCGTCGCCGAACTGGAAGACCAAATCGAGGTGCGGGCGCTGCGGCTGGCGGCTGGGCTGCCGGTGGCGAACCAAACCAACCACATGCTGTTGGTGGGACCGCCCGGCACCGGAAAGACGACCACCGCCGAGGCGTTGGGCAAGATCTACGCCGGGCTCGGAATCGTGCGGCATCCCGAGATAATCGAGGTCAAGCGGGCCGACTTCTGCGGTGAACACATCGGGGCGTCGGGTCCCAAGACCAACGAACTGATCAATCGCTCGCTGGGCCGGATCCTGTTCATGGACGAGTTCTATTCGCTGGTGGAACGGCACCAGGACGGTCGCCCGGACATGATCGGCATGGAGGCGGTCAACCAACTGCTGGTTGCGTTGGAGGCGCACCGGTTCGACTTCTGCTTCATCGGCGCGGGGTACGAGCGGGAAGTCGACGAATTCCTCACTGTCAACCCGGGTTTGGCGGGCCGCTTCAACCGCAAGCTGCGGTTCGAGTCCTACACACCCGACGAGCTGGTGGAAATCGCGGTCCGCTACGGCCGGCCGCGCGCCACCACCATCGAGCCGGCGGCCACCGAGGCGCTGAACAAGGCGTGTACGGCGCTGCGCGCGTACACCGCTCCCGACGGCACGCACGGGATCGACGTCATGCAGAACGGGCGGTTCGCCCGCAACATCGTCGAACGTGCTGAACGGCTGCGGGATTCGCGGGTGGCCGCGCAGCATCGCAGCGCGAAGGGCTCAGTGACGGTGGCGGACCTGCAAGAACTGCGCGCCGAGGACGTGGCTACCGCTGTTGCCGACGCGTGCGCGGAAAAGCATGTGTCGGTCCGGCTTTGACCGTTCCGACCGCCCGTCAGGTGAGCACCGACACCGTCCCGGTCTGGTCGGTGACATAGCCCGGAGCCCACTAATTGAGCTGACGTATCAGCGCTTCGATCGCCTCGATGTCACTGGCCGGCAAAGCTTCTTCGGCCTCAGCGCGGATGATCGTCTCTTCGCTCACCCCGGCCGCTTGGGCGGTTTCGAGCGTGGAAAGATTCGCGCGCCGGCGGGCGGCGTATAGACGCTGCGCCAGCGGCGCATCCGGGGCGGTGGCTCCGAGCGTCATCAACTTGTCGTGCAGACGGCGCACCGCGCCGAGAGCTTTGATCAGCTCCGGGGTGATCCGACTGATGCGGGTTGCTTGGACGGCAATCGTCTCGAGCTGGCGCAAGTCCGCGAGGATCGGCGCGGCCCGCTCGGTGAAGTCGGGATTTCTAGGCTGGGGCAGCGCTGCGATGGCGAGCGTGCAGGTGTCGACCGCCGCGGCGACGGCTTGGGCAATCAACGACGCCGGGCCGGATTCCCCGGACGACGGCTGCGACGACGAGCCGGGGGCCGGGGCCTTGGGCGGGGACGTTGGGGGCGACTGGGTCGGCGGGGCAGTCGGAAGATTTTGTTGCGGGACGGCGCGTTCGCCCTCGCGGATACGGGCAATGGTGCCGCGCGGCCATTGGAGCACTGCCTCGAGCTTGGCCCGGGTGCGTTCGCGCGGCCAACTGCGGCCCTTCTCGAAAGCGATGAGGGCGCCGGCGTTGATGATGCCGTCGGCCGCCAGTCTGCGCTGGCTGATGTCGAGCTCGCGACGACGTGCCGCCGCGGCAGCCCCGGCGCGCACTAGTCCCGGATCGGTCCCGTTGTCGTGATCCCCCGGTTGGCCGTCGACCGCGGGCTCCTTGGACTCGAACGCCAACGCATTGCCTCCATTGGGATCGCCGAACCGAACCGTTGTGCCGCTTGCGGTTACCGAATTCTCATGACGGCCGTCGACGAACATACCGTTGGGCAGGTTGTCGGCGAGCCGCCACTGACCGCCCGCGGAAGCGGGGTACAGGTGGGGCTGAGTGATGTGCGGACCGGCAGTCGGCCGATGCGGTGATTGCTGTGGCCCGGCCAGGTGGGGCCCGACGCTCTGGGACTCGGCCAGCAGCCAGGGCAGCAGCTCGTTTCCGCTTCCCGCCATGCTAACCGTTGCACCCTTCTTGTGGCTGTCACATCGCTACGCTTTTGTGGCGACGGCTGCGACAACTTCTGGTCTGCCTTGAGTCTGGCTGAACCGCGCCGTCGCTACGGTTCACTGTACCTTGAACCGACCTGAATCGGAACGGCTAGCGTGGCATCAGTGCGGTATCCGCGACCAACCGCAGCACCTCCGGAGCCAATCCACAGCTAATTGGCAGCAAGTAAACCCTGGTAAATGCTGCGGTGCGGCGTATGCTCGGGCCTCGTAACTGAAATCCGTAGCACTGCTCGAGCACGCGGATGAGAAACTGTTGCACTGCAACGGTTAGTCCTATACAGTGCTGCAGCAGCGGCCGGACAGCCGCAGCGCTTTTTGGAGGATGGCAACGACATGACCGCTACGACTCTGTACGAGATTCCGCTGGGCGTGTGTACGCAAGACCCTGACCGTTGGACGGAAACGCCCGACGCCGAGGCGAAGATGCTGTGCCGGGCGTGCCCGCGGCGGTGGGCATGCGCCCGCGAGGCCGTCGAGTTGCCGGGCGCCGAGGGCCTCTGGGCCGGCGTCGTCATCCCCGAAAGTGGCCGCGGCCGTGCCTTCGCGTTGGGCCAGTTGCGGTCTTTGGCTGAGCGCAACGGCCAACCGGTGCGTGAGCGAGTGACCGCCTGACTGGCGCAACGAGCGGTCACGCGACAGCGCGAGGAATCTCTGGTTCCTCGCGCTGTTTGCTGTCGGCGCTAGGACGGCCAAGGCGTTGCGACAGAGTCGAATCGGAACACCGCGAGCTGCCCGGCCAGCGCCTCGAACTCGTCCGGGGTGCCGTCGCGAACGATCCCCGAGCGCTTGGCGAAAGCCACCCCAACCGGCACCTGCCGGGGGAACTCCCGCAGCACCGGACGCGCTTCGTCGGCGCTGAGCTCGACGATGTTGACCTTTCGTGCTTTGCGACCACGCGACAGCACGCCGGTGCCGGCGACCCGGGCGTTCGCCGCCCAGTCCGCGCCCGGATATCCGGCCACCACGTAGAGGCCGCCCTGAAAGGTGAACGGCGTCATCGGTGTGCTGCGGGGACGACCCGACTTGCGGCCAGGCACGGTCAAGACCATCGCGGGACCCGTCGGGATGCCGAGCTTCTGCACCGCCAGCACCACCTTGTTCATCGGCTTGAGGAATCGTGGCGGTTGGAGGTCGAGCATGGGTTGCTCCTTCACTGAGATGCGCTGAGATCCGTCGAAAAGAGGTTCTGCACCTAGGACGGGCCGCGGGACCGGAAAGTTACATTCCTCGCGCAGGCATCCCGGAGGCATAGAGTCGGCAGGCGTAACTTCCTTCGCCGCCAGATCGTCGTCAAGGTATGAACCAGCCGCCGTCGAGCAATGACCAGGTCGTCGAGGCGTGGCGTCTGCACCGCCCGTATCTGGTGAATCTCGGGTACCAGATCGTCGGGGACGTCGGCGACGCCGAGGACGCGGTGCAGGAAGCGTTTCTGCGGCTATCGCGGGCCGATGCGGACCAGATCGACGATGTCCGCGGTTGGCTCACGGTGGTCACGAGTCGGCTCTGCCTCGATCAGGTCCGTTCGGCCCGGGTTCGGTATGAACGCCTGGGCGCAGCCGCCGAGGAGATGGTCGGGGGGCGCTCACGGTCGGCCGACCCCGCCGACCGGATCACGCTGGACGACGAGATCGGCGCGGCGCTACGGGAAGTCTTGCGCAGGCTCAGCCCCGGGGAGCGGGTGGCGTTCGTGCTGCACGACGTCTTCGGTGTCCCGTTCGACGAGATCGCCCAGACCGTCGGCCGCCCCGTGGGTACCTGTCGTCAACTGGCGCGGCGCGCGCGGGCCAAGTTCAGCGCCGCGCAGCCCAGAATCAACGAAGTAGCTCCCGGCGAGCACCAGCTGGTCACCGAGACGTTCATCACCGCATGCGCCAACGGCGATATTGCCGCGTTGACCGCGGTCTTGGACCCTGCGGTGTGGGGGATCGGGACTGTCCTTGCCGACCCGGCGCCGCAGCCGCAGATCAACCGCGGGCCGCACGCGGTCGCCACGAATTTGCTGCGTTACCTGGCGCAGGGAGTGACGCTGGTCAGTGGTCCCGCCGGCCAACCGGTGCTGCTTGCGTTCGCCGACCGACGGCTGTTCGCCGTGATCGTGCTGACGATCCGCGGGGGACTGGTGTGCAAACTCGAGGCGACGGTCGACCCGACGGCGCGGGCCGCGGCGACACTCAACGCGCCGGGTTCGGCCCGTCCGCACTCGCCGCGAAGTAGCCCGTAACCGCCGCCGTCACCTGCAAGAACTTCAGCCGCGTCGGCGGCGCCATTTCGTGTGTGACGTCGATGACGCCGCCGGGGCGCAGATGAGGATCGAAGGGCACCTCGACCACGAGTTGCCCCTGATCGAGGAATTCGCGCGCCAACTGTGAACGGGTGCGCTTGTCGGCGTGCCCGTCGGAGTCGTTGAGCACCACGATGCTGCGCTGCAACAGATCGGTGAGGCCGTGGTCTGACAGCCATTGCAGGGTCTTCGCGGCGGCGGCCGCCCCATCTGCCCACGGCGAGGACACCACGATCAGCGCATCGAGATCGCGCAGGACCTCCTGGGTCACCCCAGCCTCCATCGTCGAGCCGCAATCGATGACCGAGATCGCGAAGAACTGATCCAACCGCAGCACGGCTTCCCGGTAGACGGCCGGATCGAGCACCCGGCGTGGGCCGGACGCCGGATCGCCGCCCAGCACGTAGAGCCCGACGGGGTTGTGACCCACCCGGGCGGTCACGTCGCTGAAAGACCGAAGGTTCTTGTCGGCAGTGAGCTCCCAGAACGACCCGGTTGTGGCAGGGTCGATGCGGCTGCTCAACCGGCCGAACGCGGTGTCGGCGTCGATGGCGACGACCCGATCTTGGTGGCGCAGTTCGGCCAAGATGGATCCGACGCTGGCGGCCACCGAGGTCTTGCCCACCCCGCCCTTGCCGAGGACGCCGACTTTGTGGGTGCCGTGCAGCGGCACGCGTATCGCCGCTTCGAGTTGGGCGGCTTCGCGTTGTGCGGCTGACGGACCCGGCTTGATCAGACCCCCGCTGGCCTTCCGGACGGCGCGTCGCCATCCGCGGTCGTCGTACTCCCGCCGAGGCGGTGCTGCTTCGGCGAAGGCGTCGGTCCACGGCTCCTGCTGCGGGGGACCCAGTGGCGGTCCGTGCGGCGAGGGCTCCGGCCGGTGCGGTGCGCCTGGGAACGGCGGAAATGGCTGGGGCGGGCCCCCCGGATGCGGCGGGGTGAGCAGTTGCCGCGTCGGTGGTGGCGGAGCGCCCGGTGACCCAGGCCAGTGCGGCTGCTGAGGAGCGGTCGGCGGTAACGGCGGGATCGGCTCGTCGTGCAACGTGGGCGCCGGCGGTGGGAGCGGTGCGTCGTGGACGGTGGTGGCCGGTGGGGGCAGCGGCGGGATCGCAACGTCGTGCACGGTCGTGGCCGGTGGCCGCAGTGGCGGTATAGGCACCTCGTGCACGGTGGTGGCCGGTGGCGGGATCGGTTCGTCGTGCACTGTGACGGCTGGCGCTGGAAGCGGCGGGATGGGTTCGTCGTGCACCGTGACGACCGGCGTCGGGGCCGCCGGCGTGGGCGGCAGCGGCGGAGGGGGCCCGGGTACCGCTTCGTGCCCCGTCCCCTGCGGCGCGCGCGACGGAAGAGGCGGCGGCGCGGGTGGGTATGACTGAGTCGCCGACGGCGGAGGGCCGACGGGAGGTGGTGGCGGCGCGGGTGGGTGTGCCGTCGGCGGGTGGTGCCCAAGCGGTTGAGGCGGCGCCGGCGGTGGGAACGGGCCGGGCCGCGCCTGTTGGGCGGTCGCGGCCGGTGGTCGCGGGGGCGGTGGCGGTGGCGCGGGTCGCTGTGGCATAGCCGGCTGCGGGCGCGGCACGGGCCGTGCGCCGTGCGAAATGGCGTCTGAGCGATGCGGAAGAGGCGCCTGCCTGCGCGGCGGGTGTGGTTGTTGAGGCGGGTGCGCCGGCGGCACAGCGGGCGTCGGCGGTGCCATGGGCGGGGTGCGCCCAGCGCTGGCCGGCTCATCGGCCACCGGAGTGTTCGACCCGTCGGGGCGTATCCGGTCCCGGAGGAATTCTTCCCGCTCGTTCATGGCTCCTCGGCTGACTGGCGCCGGTCCGTTCCCGCCCGCTGCCCGCGACTTAGCCGGCGCTCGGTTTGCCGGCCAACGCTGCCGGCAACGTGGGACGCTCAATCGGTATTAGTCCAGTATCGACCACCGTCCCATCACCCGCCGCCCTGTGCAAACTTCCGTCAGGGCGTTGGCGCCGGCTTACCCCGCACGGCGATCACCGGGGCGGGATGAATTCAACCCAACGCTGCCATGCATTATCGTTCGCGATGTTGCTGGAGTGACGATCGAGGCGAACCGCGCGCGCCTCCGCAGGCGGCCCGACGGTGCAATCCCAGCAAATCTGTTCGCAGCGGGTCGGCCCGGCCGGTGAGCGCCGTCACAAGAGCGTTTTCGGTCACATCCCGGCAACTCAAAGCCCAGCGTCAAGCGGTTGTCGAACAGCGGTTACAGCGAATTTACGTCGCCGCCAGCTGGCGGGTTACTATTGGAAAGTTGGCATGTCAGGCGGGTTTTGTCATATCGTTTTACGACTTGTCGAGATCGGTTAAAAGGCCACCGTTCAGCGCTGCACGGACGAATTACTAACGAGATCATCACCGCCTGTCGACCAGCCTATCGGCAGGGGCCGAAGGGGTAGGGCCCGCAACCTCCGGGTACAGGCTCCTCGGAGGCGCTGATGAAGGCCGTGCAGAAAGTTTTGTGAAGGGTTAGGTGGGAATGGCGCCCAAGCGCGTCGGGTTGTACAACCCCGCGTTCGAACATGATTCGTGCGGGGTTGCCATGGTCGTCGATATGCACGGCCGGCAGTCCCGAGACATTGTGGAGAAGGCGATCACCGCGTTGCTCAATCTAGAGCACCGGGGCGCGCAGGGGGCCGAGCCGCGCAGCGGCGACGGCGCCGGGATCCTGATCCAGGTCCCGGATGCATTCCTGCGCGAGGTGGTGGAGTTCGAGCTGCCGCCTGTGGGGAGCTACGCCACCGGCATCGCGTTCCTGCCGCAGTCGTCCCGGGACGCCGCCGCGGCCTGCGAGGCGGTCGAGAAGATCGTCGAAGCCGAGGGTCTGCAGGTGCTCGGCTGGCGCAACGTTCCCATCGACGACTCGTCGCTGGGCGCGTTGTCACGCGACGCGATGCCCACCTTCCGCCAGATCTTCGTCGCGGGTGCGGAGGGCATGACGCTGGAGCGCCGCGCTTACGTCGTGCGCAAGCGCGCCGAGCATGAACTCGGCACCAAGGGACCCGGCCAAGACGGGCCCGGTCGGGAAACGGTGTACTTCCCCAGCCTTTCCGGGCGCACCTTCGTCTACAAGGGCATGCTGACCACCCCGCAGCTCAAGGCCTTCTACCTGGACCTGCAGGATGAGCGCCTCACCAGCGCGCTCGGCATCGTGCACTCGCGCTTCTCCACGAACACCTTCCCGTCGTGGCCACTGGCACATCCGTTCCGGCGGGTGGCCCACAACGGCGAGATCAACACGGTCACCGGCAACGAGAACTGGATGCGGGCCCGGGAGGCCCTGATCAAGACCGACGTCTTCGGTTCGGAAGCCGATGTCGAGAAGCTGTTCCCGATCTGCACGCCGGGCGCCTCCGACACCGCGCGGTTCGACGAGGTCGTCGAACTGCTGCACCTCGGTGGCCGCAGCCTGGCCCACGCGGTGCTGATGATGATTCCCGAGGCTTGGGAACGACACGAATCGATGGACCCCGCACTGCGGGCGTTCTACCAGTACCACGCGTCGTTGATGGAGCCGTGGGACGGCCCGGCGTCGATCACCTTCACCGACGGCACCATCGTCGGCGCGGTGCTGGACCGCAACGGTTTGCGTCCGTCCCGCATCTGGGTCACCAGCGAGGGCCTGGTGGTCATGGCCTCCGAGGCCGGCGTCCTCGACCTGGACCCCTCGACCGTGGTGCAGCGGATGCGGCTGCAGCCCGGCCGCATGTTCCTGGTGGACACCACTCAGGGCCGCATCGTCGCCGACGAAGAGATCAAAGCGGAGTTGGCGGCCCAGCACCCGTACCAGGAGTGGCTCGACCAGGGTCTGGTTCCCATCGAGAAGTTGCCTGCCAACAAGTACGTGCGGATGCCGCACCACCGGCTGGTGATGCGGCAGCAGGCCTTCGGCTACACCTATGAGGAACTCAACCTCCTGGTGGCACCGATGGTGCGCACCGGCGCCGAGCCGATCGGCTCGATGGGCACTGACACCCCGGTCGCCGTGCTGTCGAAGCGTCCGAGGATGCTCTACGACTACTTCCACCAGTTGTTCGCGCAGGTGACCAACCCGCCGTTGGACGCCATCCGCGAGGAGGTGGTGACGAGTCTGCAGGGCACCACCGGTGGCGAGCGGGACCTGCTCAACCCGGAACCGGACTCCTGTCACCAGATCTCGCTGCCCCAGCCGATCCTGCGCAACTACGAGCTGGCCAAGCTGATCAACCTCAACCCCGAGGACGAGGTCAACGGGCGTCCGCACGGCATGCGGTCCAAGGTGATCCGGTGTCTGTACCCGGTCGCCGAGGGCGGCGCCGGGCTGGCCGCCGCGATGGATGAGGTGCGGGCGCAGGCGTCGGCGGCGATCGCCGACGGCGCCCGGATGATCATCCTGTCCGACCGCGGCTCCGACGAGCAGCTGGCCCCGATCCCGTCGCTGCTCGCCGTCGCGGGCGTGCACCACCACTTGGTGCGGGAGCGGACCCGTACCCACGTGGGGCTCGTGGTCGAATCCGGTGATGCCCGCGAGGTGCATCACATGGCGATGCTGATCGGTTGCGGCGCCGCCGCGATCAACCCGTACCTGGTTTTCGAGTCGATCGAGGACATGCTCGACCGAGGCGTCATCGACGGCTTTCCTGGTGGGCTGGACCGCAACACGGCGCTGCAGAACTACGTCAAGGCCGCCGGCAAGGGCGTGCTGAAAGTCATGTCCAAGATGGGCATTTCGACGTTGGCGTCCTACACCGGCGCGCAGCTGTTCCAAGCGGTCGGGGTCTCCGAAGAGGTTCTCGACGAGTACTTCACCGGCCTCTCCTGTCCCACCGGCGGGATCACGCTGGACGACATCGCCGCGGACGTCGCCGCGCGCCACGCGCTGGCCTACCTGGACCGGCCGGACGAACGTGCGCACCGCGAGCTGGAAGTGGGCGGTGAATACCAGTGGCGCCGGGAAGGCGAGTACCACCTGTTCAACCCGGAGACGGTGTTCAAACTCCAACACGCCACGCGCACCGGCCAATACAAGATCTTCAAGGAGTACACCCGGCTGGTCGACGACCAGAGCGAGCGGATGGCGTCGCTGCGCGGCCTGCTGAAATTCCGCGCCGGCGTACGTCCACCGGTTCCGCTGGAAGAGGTGGAACCGGCCAGCGAGATCGTCAAGCGTTTCTCGACCGGAGCGATGAGCTACGGCTCGATCTCGGCCGAAGCGCACGAAACGCTGGCCATCGCGATGAACCGGCTGGGCGGCCGGTCCAACAGCGGTGAAGGCGGCGAGGACGTCAGGCGATTCGAGCGCGACCCCAACGGCGACTGGCGTCGCAGCGCCATCAAGCAGGTCGCGTCGGCACGGTTCGGGGTCACCTCGCACTACCTGACCAACTGCACCGACATCCAGATCAAGATGGCTCAGGGTGCGAAACCCGGTGAGGGTGGCCAACTTCCGGGCCACAAGGTGTACCCGTGGGTCGCCGAGGTCCGACACTCCACCCCCGGCGTGGGCCTGATCTCGCCACCGCCGCACCACGACATCTACTCGATCGAGGATCTGGCGCAGCTGATCCACGACCTGAAGAACGCCAACCCGCAGGCACGGGTGCACGTCAAGCTCGTCTCGGAGAACGGGGTCGGCACGGTCGCGGCGGGTGTCTCCAAGGCACACGCCGACGTGGTCCTGATTTCCGGGCACGACGGCGGTACCGGCGCGACCCCGCTGACGTCGATGAAGCACGCCGGCGCGCCGTGGGAGCTGGGTCTGGCCGAGACGCAGCAGACGTTGCTGCTCAACGGGTTACGTGACCGGATCGTGGTCCAGGTCGACGGCCAGCTCAAGACCGGACGCGACGTGATGATCGCCGCGCTGCTGGGCGCCGAGGAATTCGGTTTCGCCACAGCGCCATTGGTGGTGGCCGGCTGCATCATGATGCGGGTGTGCCACCTCGACACCTGCCCGGTCGGTGTGGCCACCCAGAACCCGGTGCTGCGCGAGCGGTTCACCGGCAAGCCGGAGTTCGTCGAGAACTTCTTCCTGTTCATCGCCGAAGAAGTCCGGGAATACATGGCGCAGTTGGGTTTCCGTACCTTGAACGAAGCGATCGGCCAGGCGGGTGCGCTGGACACCACGCTGGCGCGCGCGCACTGGAAGGCCCACCGCCTGGATCTGACGCCCGTCTTGCACGAGCCGGAATCGGCGTTCATGAACCAGGACCTGTACTGCAGTTCGCGGCAGGACCACGGGCTGGACAAGGCGCTCGACCAGCAACTGATCGTGATGAGCAGGGAAGCCCTGGACTCGCAGAAGCCGGTTCGCTTCTCCACCAAGATCAGCAACGTGAACCGCACGGTGGGCACGATGCTCGGCCACGAGGTCACCAAAGCCTATGGCGGCCAAGGGCTGCCGGACGGCACCATCGACATCACATTCGACGGGTCGGCGGGCAACAGCTTCGGCGCTTTCGTGCCCAAGGGCATCACGCTGCGGATCTACGGTGACGCCAACGACTACGTCGGCAAGGGTCTGTCCGGTGGACGAATCGTGGTGCGGCCTTCGGACAACGCGCCGCCGGACTACGTCGCCGAGGAAAACATCATCGGCGGCAACGTGATTCTGTTCGGTGCGACCAGCGGCGAGGTTTTCCTGCGCGGCGTGGTCGGGGAACGTTTCGCGGTCCGCAACTCGGGCGCACATGCGGTCGTCGAAGGCGTGGGCGACCACGGCTGCGAATACATGACTGGCGGCCGGGTGGTCATCCTGGGCCGCACGGGCCGCAACTTCGCCGCCGGCATGTCGGGCGGCATTGCCTACGTGTACGACCCCGACAACGAACTGCCCAACAACCTCAACACCGAGATGGTTGACGTAGAAACACCTGACGAGGACGACGTGGAATTCCTGCACGGCATCATTCAGGCGCACGTGGACAACACCGATTCCGCTGTCGGGCAGCGGATCCTGGCTGACTGGAGTGGCCAGTTGCGGCACTTCGTCAAGGTGATGCCCCGCGACTACAAGAAGGTGCTGGAGGCGATCGCCCAAGCCGAACGCGACGGCACCGATGTCGACAAAGCGATCATGGCGGCGGCGCATGGCTGATCCACGTGGCTTTCTGAAATACACCAAGCGCGAACTGCCCAAGCGGCGGCCCGTGCCGATTCGGCTGCGCGACTGGCACGAGGTCTATGAGGAATTCGACGAGGGGACCCTGCGCGAGCAGGCGACCCGTTGCATGGACTGCGGTATCCCGTTCTGCCATAACGGATGTCCGCTGGGCAACCTCATCCCGGAGTGGAATGACCTGGTGCGCCGCGGCCGCTTCCGCGACGCCATCGAACGGCTGCACGCCACGAACAACTTCCCGGACTTCACCGGCCGGCTCTGCCCGGCGCCGTGTGAGCCGGCGTGCGTGCTGGGTATCAACCAGGACCCGGTGACGATCAAACAGATCGAGCTGGAGATCATCGACCGGGCTTTCGACGAGGGTTGGGTTGAGCCGGTACGGCCGCACTGCGAAACCGGAAAGACCGTGGCGGTCGTCGGTTCGGGCCCGGCGGGTCTGGCCGCTGCCCAGCAACTCACTCGGGCGGGACATGTCGTCACCGTCTTCGAGCGTGACGACCGCATCGGGGGACTGCTGCGTTACGGCATCCCCGAGTTCAAGATGGAAAAGCGCGTGCTGGACCGGCGGTTGGAGCAGATGCGCGCCGAGGGCACCGAGTTCCGGCCCAACGTCAATGTCGGCGTCGACATCACCGCCGAGCAGCTGCTCGCCGATTTCGACGCCGTCGTGCTGGCGGGCGGGGCCACCGCGTGGCGCGACCTGCCGATTCCGGGCCGCGACCTGGACGGCATTCACCAGGCGATGGAGTACCTGCCGTGGGGCAACCGCGTGCAGGAGGGCGACGACGTTCTGGATGAGAACGGTCAACCGCCGATCACCGCCAAGGGCAAGAAGGTCGTCATCATCGGCGGCGGCGACACCGGGGCCGACTGTCTGGGCACCGCGCACCGTCAGGGCGCGGCCAGCATCCACCAGTTCGAGATCATGCCGCGTCCACCCGAAACTCGTGCGGAATCGACGCCATGGCCGACCTACCCGCTGATGTACCGGGTGTCGTCGGCCCATGAGGAGGGCGGCGAGCGGGTCTTCTCCGTGAACACCGAGGAATTCGTCGGCAAAGACGGGCACGTCACCGGGCTCAAGGCGCACGAAGTGGTCATGGAGAACGGCAAGTTCGTCAAGGTCGAGGGCACGGACTTCGAGCTCGAGGCGGATCTGGTGTTGCTGGCGATGGGCTTTGTCGGGCCGGAGAAGGAGGGCCTGCTCACCGAGCTCGGGGTGGAGTTCACCGAGCGCGGCAACGTGGCCCGGGGCGACGACTTCGACACTTCGGTGCCGGGCGTGTTCGTTGCCGGCGACATGGGCCGGGGGCAGTCGCTTATCGTCTGGGCCATTGCCGAGGGACGGGCCGCTGCCGCGGGGGTGGATCGGTATCTGATGGGCTCAAGTGCACTGCCGGCGCCGATCAAGCCGACCGCCCGCCCGCTCGTTTAGTCACACCAGTCACACCAGAAACATTTGATAAATTGCGCGGCGCGTCGCTGAACGTTTGCCAGACGCAAGGTGTCTAATGGGCGACTGTGGGATCAGTCACATAGAGATCCCGCGCTAGTTCCAAGATCGCAGGAGTGTCACTGTGCGTAGCAACCGAGTGCCCCGGTCACGCGTCAGCCGAATCGCCTGGTCATGGCTTCGCCATCCAGTGAAGAGCCACGAGTTCCCGGCCAAGCACGAGCGCCTGGTTACCGCCGAAGAGTTACTCCGCTTTGCAATGTGAGCGCCCCCGGCGGCGCGCCATGAGCGCGCGGCGGGTTTGCTCTGGGTTTATCAGGCGGTTGTCTAGAGAAGTCCAGATTCCCGGATCGCTTCCGCCATCGGTTCCAGCACGCTCGGGTCGTGCGGTGGATTGATGTAGACGATGCCCAACTCCAAGCCTTCGGCGGCCAGCGCAGCGGCGTCCGCGATGACCTGGCTGTAGTCACGTTCCGGACCCAAGCGCAGATGCGCCGACAACGTGATTTCCTTGGGATCGCGTCCGATGTCCGAACAGTGCGACGCAAGGACGTCGCGCTTGCGGGCGAACTCTTCGGGCGTGCCGCCGGCGAAATTCCAGTGTTGGGCGTAGCGGGCGACAATCCGCAGGGTGCGCTTCTCCCCGCTGCCGCCGATGCAGATGGGCGGGTGCGGCCGCTGCGGTCCCTTGGGTTCGTTGCGGGCGCCCTTGAGTTGGTAGTACTTGCCGTGAAAGTCGGTCGTCTCCTGGCTGAGCAGGCCGATCAACACCTCGCACGCCTCTTCGAAGCGGTCGAAGCGTTCCTTGATGGTGCCCAGTTCGATGCCGTAGGCGTTCGACTCCTCCTCGTTCCACCCGGCGCCGATGCCGAGTTCGAGTCGGCCGTTGGAGATGATGTCGAGCGCGGCAGCCATATTGGCCAACACGGCGGGGTGGCGGTAGTGGATTCCAGTGACCAAGGTGCCCAGCCGCAGCCGTTTGGTCGCCTGGGCCAGCGCCGTCAGGGTCGTCCACCCCTCGAGACACGGGCCGCTGGAGTCGCTGAAAATCGGGTAGAAGTGGTCGAAGGTCCAGCCGGATTCGTAGACGTCGATGTCGTCGGCGGCCTGCCAAACGGACAGCATCTGCTGCCAGGTCGTGTTCTGCGGTGAGGTTTTGAACGCGAATCGCATACCTACGACGTTAGGCCCGCTTCCTGTGGCACAACTACACTCGGACCAACGATGAGCTGTGCCCTCGGAGTTGACACCAAAATCACCCTGCTCGCGACCGGACTGATCTTTCTGCTGGCGCTTGGTCTCGGGGTGTGGAAGTACCGCCAGATCATGGTCAGCGAGGACCACCGCGCTCACCCCTATGTCGACATCGCCCACCGCGCGGCACTGCTCTACTCGTTCGCGACCCTGCTGATCGCGGTGTTCGTCCAACTCAGCGCCTGGCCCGCCTGGGTCAACCTGTCCGGGGCCATGGTGGCGGTGTTTTTCTTCGTCGCCGCGATCGGCAGCTACATCCTGCACGGGGCGTTGCGCGACACCGACAATCAGTTCGATCCGCCGGTGCGGGGCACCCGGCTGGCGATGGCCTCCCTCATCGTGGGCGAGATGGGCGGTTTCGCCGTGGTGTTCGCCGGATTCATCGCTGGGCAATTGTGGCCGGGGTAGTGGACCCGGTAGTGGCGCTGCGCCAAATCGCCTACTACAAGGACCGCAGCCGTCACGATCCCCGGCGGGTGATGGCGTATCGCAAGGCCGCCGACATCCTCGAGGGCATGGACGAGGCCGCCCTGGAACGTCACGGCCAGGCAAACAGCTGGCAATCGATCCCGGGGATCGGGCCCAAGACCGCCAAGGTCATCGCGCAGGCGTGGGCCGGACAAGAACCTGACCAACTGGTCGAATTGCGGTCTGAGGCAAAGGATTTGGGTGGCGGAGAGATCCGCGCCGCGCTGCGGGGAGATCTGCACCTGCATTCGAACTGGTCCGACGGATCCGCGCCGATCGAGGAGATGATGACGACCGCGGCGGAGCTCGGCCACGAGTACTGCGCGCTGACCGACCATTCACCCCGATTGACCATCGCCAACGGCCTGTCCCCGGATCGGCTGCGCAGGCAACTCGACGAGATCGACGCGCTGCGGGACAAGTTCGCGATGCGCATTCTGACCGGGATCGAGGTGGACATCCTCGAGGACGGCAGCCTGGACCAGGAGCCCGAGCTGTTGGAGCGGCTCGACATCGTGGTGGCGAGTGTGCACTCGAAGCTGTCCATGGATGCCGCCGCCATGACTCGGCGGATGATCAACGCCGTCTCCAACCCGCACACGGACGTACTGGGCCACTGCACCGGCCGGCTTGTTTCCGGTAACCGCGGCATCCGGCCCGAATCGAAGTTCGACGCCGAGGCGGTGTTCACCGCCTGCCGTGACCACGGCACCGCCGTGGAGATCAACTCGCGTCCCGAGCGTAGGGATCCGCCGACCCGGCTGCTGAACCTGGCGCGGGACATCGGCTGTGTGTTCAGCATCGACACCGATGCGCATGCGCCGGGCCAGCTGGACTTCCTGGGTTACGGCGCGCAACGAGCTTTGGATGCCGGTATCTCGGTCGAGCGGATTGTCAACACCTGGCCTGCCGAGCAGCTGCTGGAGTGGGCGGGATCAAGTTAGACCGACTGCCCGCCGCCGCCGCCGTTGCCAACGATCAGGGCCTCGGCGCCCAGGCCGGCGACGCCGGTGAGGCCCCCATCACCTCCGAACTGGCCGACACCGCCACCCGCGCCTCCGGCGCCACCCAAGTCGCCCTTTGTACCTGCGACGCCAGGGACGGTGGTGGAGGGATACGCCCAAGCGCCGCCGCCACCACCGCCTCCGGGGCCGGTGCCACCGATGCCTGCGGCGCCTCCCTGAGCCAGACCGAGCGAGGCGGTGGTGACCGCGTTGCCGCCTGCACCACCCGCTCCGCCGGCGCCGCCGGCGTAGGCGGCCCCACCGCCTCCGCCGCCTCCACCGCCCAAGGCCATGTCCCCGGTCGATACCCCAAGCGCGGCCGCGCCGGCGCCCCCAACGGCGGCGCAGGTGGTACCGGCGGCGGGGGC
>NZ_MVHT01000160.1 GCF_002086275.1 Mycobacterium intermedium
TCGAGGCTGTCCAGACCGGCCCCGCCTTGGCCGCCGGTGCCGCCTTTGCCGCCTTGACCGCCGGAGCCCTCAACACCGCGGGCCAGCAGGGTGGTCAGGGCGGAACCGGCGGCACCGGCGGCGCCGCGGGCGCAGGCGGCGCGGGCTCCACCACCGGCGCGGCGGGTGTCGCGGGCTCCGGCGGTCAAGGCGGCAAAGGCGGCACCGGCGGCGCAGGTGGCGCCGGACTCGACGACCTGGGCAACACCGGTGGGCAGGGTGGTCAGGGCGCCGCCGGCGGCAAGGGCGGCACCGGCGGCACCGGCGGGGCCGCGGGAGCGGGTGGCGGCGGCAGCCAGGGCAAAGGCGGCCAGGGCGGCACCGGCGGCGTCGGCGGCACTGGTGGCACCGGCGGGACCGGCTCGGACGGCGGCCTCAACACCGCGGGCCAGCAGGGCGGTCAAGGCGGCACCGGGGGCACCGGCGGGGACGCCGGCGACGGCGGCGTCGGCAGCACCAACGGAAACGCTGGTGCCGCGGGTTCGGGTGGTCAAGGCGGCAAAGGTGGTACCGGCGGTAAAGGTGGCGCCGGTCTGGATGACCTCGGCAACACCGGCGGGCAAGGCGGTCAGGGCGCGGCCGGCGGCAAGGGCGGCACCGGCGGCACCGGCGGGGCCGCCGGAGCGGGTGGCGGGGGCACTCAAGGCATCGGCGGCGTCGGCGGAACCGGCGGCCAGGGCGGTATTGGCGGCCAAGGCGGCACGGGCTCCGACGGCGGATTGAACACGGCCGGCCAGCAGGGCGGTCAGGGTGGCACCGGCGGCACCGGTGGCGCCGCGGGCGCGGGCGGGGCAGGCTCTGCCACCGGCGCGGCAGGTGTCGCGGGGTCGGGTGGGCAAGGCGGCAAGGGCGGCACCGGCGGTAAGGGCGGGGCTGGTTTGGACAGCGTCGTCGCCGGTGGCCAAGGCGGGCAGGGCGCGGCCGGCGGCAAGGGCGGCACCGGAGGTACCGGCGGCGCGGCCGGCGCGGGTGGCGGCGGCAGCCAAGGCATCGGCGGCGTCGGCGGCACCGGCGGCCAAGGCGGCAAAGGCGGCACCGGCGGCACCGGGGCCGATGGCGGTCTCAACACCGCCGGCCAGCAGGGTGGTCAGGGCGGCACCGGCGGCACCGGCGGGGATGCCGGCGACGCGGGCGTTGGCAGCAGCCCCGGCACTGCGGGCATCGCCGGTTCGGGCGGTGAAGGCGGTAAAGGCGGAACCGGCGGCAAGGGCGGCGCCGGACTGGACAGCGTCGTCGCCGGAGGCCAAGGCGGGCAGGGCGCAGCCGGTGGCAAGGGCGGCACCGGCGGAACCGGCGGCGCAGCCGGGGCTGGGGGCGGCGGCACTCAAGGCGTCGGCGGCCAGGGCGGAACCGGCGGCCAAGGCGGTATCGGCGGCCAAGGCGGCACCGGCGCCGACGGCGGACCCAACACCGCCGGCCAACAGGGCGGTCAGGGCGGCACCGGCGGCACCGGCGGCGCCGCGGGCGCGGGCGGGGCGGGCTCTGCCACCGGCGCAGCGGGGATCGCCGGTTCGGGCGGTCAAGGCGGTAAGGGCGGCACCGGCGGCAAAGGCGGCGCCGGTCTCGACAGCCTCATTGCCGGCGGTCAAGGCGGGCAGGGCGCAGCCGGCGGTGCGGGCGGCACCGGCGGCACCGGCGGCGCCGCAGGCGCTGGTGGAGGCGGCACCCAAGGCGTCGGCGGCCAAGGCGGCACCGGCGGCCAAGGCGGCAAGGGCGGCCAAGGCGGTACCGGCGCTGACGGCGGGCTCGACACGGCCGGCCAACAGGGTGGTCAGGGTGGCACCGGCGGCACCGGTGGGGCCGCGGGCGCGGGCGGAGCGGGCTCCGTCACCGGCGCGGCGGGCACCGCCGGTTCGGGTGGTCAAGGCGGTAAAGGCGGCACCGGCGGCCAAGGCGGCGCCGGTCTGGACAGCGTCGTCGCCGGAGGGCAAGGCGGGCAGGGCGCAGCCGGTGGCAAGGGCGGCGCCGGCGGCACCGGCGGTGCGGCAGGCGCAGGCGGGGGCGGCACCCAGGGCATCGGCGGCGAGGGCGGAACCGGCGGGCAGGGCGGTATCGGCGGGCAAGGCGGCGCCGGTGCGGCCGGTGGGCTCAACACCGCCGGCAGCCAGGGTGGTCAGGGCGGCACCGGCGGCACCGGCGGGGATGCCGGCGAGGCCGGCGTCGGCAGCAGCCCCGGCACCGCGGGCGTGGCCGGTTCGGGAGGCCAAGGCGGTAAAGGCGGCACCGGCGGCCAGGGCGGCGCCGGTCTGGACAGCCCCGATGAGGGCGGCCAAGGCGGGCAGGGCGCGACCGGCGGCAAGGGCGGCACCGGCGGCATCGGCGGCGCCGCGGGCGCGGGCGGCGGCGGTGTTCAAGGCATCGGCGGCGTCGGCGGCACGGGCGGCCAGGGCGGCAAGGGCGGCACTGGTGGTGTCGGCGCCGACGGCGGGATCAACACCCCCGGCAACCCAGGTGGCCAGGGCGGCACCGGCGGCACCGGCGGGGACGCCGGCGACGGCGGCGCCGGCAGCGCCTTAGGGGCTGCGGGTTCCGCCGGGCCAGGCGGCCAGGGCGGCACCGGCGGTGCCGGCGGCGCGGGCGGGAACAGTGTGGATGGGACGGGCGGTCAAGGTGCTACCGGAGGCGCGGGCGGCAAAGGGGGGACCGGCGGCGCTGCGGGCAACGGCGGCGGCAGCGAAGCCGTCGGCGGTACCGGGGGGACCGGCGGCGCCGGCGGGATCGGCGGCCAGGGCGGCAGCGGCGCCGATGGGGCGCCGAACTCCCCCGGTAGTGCAGGTGGCCAGGGCGGAACCGGCGGCGTCGGCGGGGATGCCGGCGACGCTGGCGCCGGCCCCATCCCCGGCATGGCAGGTTCCGCCGGTCCCGGCGGCAAAGGCGGCCAAGGCGGTGCCGGCGGTGCAGGTGGAGCAGGTCTGGATGGCGTCGGCACGCAAGGCGCGAAAGGCGGCGCAGGCGGTGCCGGAGGCACTGGCGGCGCAGCCGGTAGCGGCGGCGGCATAGAGGCCGTCGGCGGCGCCGGCGGCAACGGCGGGGTCGGCGGAATAGGCGGCCAAGGCGGCAGCGGCATCCCCGGCATCACCGGCGCCGCCGGCGGTAACGGGGGCAAAGGCGGCACCGGCGGCACCGGTGGGGCCGCGGGCCAAGGCGGTGCCGGCCCGACACCCGGTGCGTCGGGCACCGCTGGGTCGGGTGGCCAAGGCGGCACCGGCGGCACCGGCGGCACCGGAGGCGCCGGCTTCGACGCCCTCGGCAACAACGGCGCGCAGGGCGGCCAAGGCGCAGCTGGCGGCGACGGCGGCACCGGAGGCACCGGGGGCGCCGCGGGCGCCGGCGGCGGGGGCACCCAAGGTAAGGGCGGCAACGGCGGCAACGGCGGCACCGGCGGGATCGGCGGGGCAGGCGCCACCGGCGCCGACGGCGACCTCGACACCCCTGGCCAACAGGGTGGCCAAGGCGGCACCGGAGGCACCGGCGGGGCCGCCGGCCAAGCCGGGGTCGGCAGCACCCCGGGCATCGCCGGGACAGCCGGCTCGGGTGGTCAAGGCGGCAAAGGCGGCGACGGCGGCCAAGGCGGCGCCGGGCTCGACAGCACTGGCACCAATGGCGAGCAAGGCGGCCAGGGTGCAGCCGGCGGCAAGGGCGGCACCGGCGGCACCGGCGGCGCCGCGGGCGCCGGCGGCGGCGGCGTCCAAGGCATCGGCGGCCAAGGCGGCAACGGCGGCCAAGGCGGCATCGGCGGCCAAGGCGGCTTCGGCGCTGCCGGCGGCCTCAACGCCCCCGGCCAACAGGGCGGCAAGGGCGGCACCGGAGGCACCGGCGGGGACGCCGGCGAAGGCGGGGCCGGCAGTAGCGCCGGTGCTGCGGGTTCAGCGGGTTCGGGTGGTCAAGGCGGTACGGGCGGCACCGGCGGCCAAGGCGGCGCCGGTCTCGACAACACCACCGACGATGGCGGTCAGGGGGGCCAGGGCGCAGTCGGCGGCCAGGGCGGCACCGGCGGCGACGGCGGCGCCGCAGGCTCCGGCGGTGGCGGCATCCAAGGCATCGGCGGCACCGGCGGCAAGGGCGGCAAGGGCGGCACCGGCGGCAAGGGCGGCACCGGTGTCGCCGGCGCTCCCCAGACTCCCGGCGGCCAGGGCGGCCAGGGCGGCACCGGCGGCACTGGCGGGGACGCCGGGCAAGGCGGGGCGGGCAGCAGCCTCGGCGCTGCGGGCGCCGCGGGCCAGGGCGGCACCGGCGGCACCGGCGGCACCGGCGGCCAAGGCGGCGCCGGGAAGGATGGCCTCGCCGGCGGTGGCCAGGGCGGCCAGGGCGCGGTTGGCGGCACCGGCGGCACCGGCGGCACGGGCGGCGCCCCCGGAGCGGGGGCCGGCGGCGCCCAAGGCCTCGGCGGCAACGGCGGCACCGGCGGCAAAGGCGGCACCGGCGGAACCGGCGGCGAAGGCACTCCGGGCACCGCCGTGACCGATGGCGGGGACGGCGGCAAGGGCGGCACCGGCGGCACCGGCGGAGCGCCCGGCGCCGGGGGTGCTGGCATCAAAGCTGGCAATGAGGGCTTCGGTGGCACCGGCGGCACCGGCGGCAAAGGGGGCACCGGCGGCGCAGGCGGCACTGGGACCAGCGACATCAGCGACGGCGGCGAAGGGGGCAACGGCACCAACGGCGGCAAAGGTGGCGCGGGAGGCACCGGGGGCCTACCCGGCGGTGACACCAATGCCGCGGCCGGCGACGGCGGGATGGGCGGTACCGGCGGCGCCGCCGGCAACGGCGGAGCCGGTGGCGCCAACGGAAAAGGCGGCAGTGGCGGTAAAGGCGGGGAGGGCGGCATCGGCGGTTCCGGTGGCGGCGGACTGCTGACCTTGAGCAATGGCGGCAAAGGCGGAACAGGCGGCACCGGCGGGGCCGGCGGGGCGGGCGGTGCGGTCGGCGAGGGTGGTATCGCCGGCACCGGCGGCGACGGCGGGGACGCTGGCAAAGGTGGCGCCGGCGGGCTCGCCGGCCTGAGTCTGAGCTCCGGCGGAGAGGGCGGCGATGGCGGCACCGGAGGTATGGGCGGAACCGGCGGGACAGGCGGCGACGACACTTTGGCGCCTACCAGCGGTGGCAACGGCGGCAAAGGCGGGGCCGGCGGCCAAGGCGGCACCTGCGGTGCTGAGTTCTTCAACAACAAGGGTGGCGCCGGCGGCAATGGCGGCGTCGGCGGCCAGGGCGGCAGCGGCGGCACCGGCGGCAACAACACGGGCGACAGCGGCGGGCTTGGCGGCCAAGGCGGCCAAGGCGGTCAAGGCGGCACCGCAGGTGCCGCCGGGATCGGCAGCAACGGAGGCCCCAACGGCAGCAGCGGCACCGGGGGGGTTGGTGGCACCGGCGGTAACGGTGGTACCGGCGGCGCCGGGAAAGCCGGCAACGATGACCCGATCACCCCAACCGCTGGTAGTCAGGGCGGCCAGGGTGGCGCCGGCGGCGCCGGCGGCGCCGGCGGCGCCGCCAATGGCGGCACCGCGGGCGACGGTGGGGTGGGCGGTACCGGCGGCCTGGGCGGCGTAGGCGGCCTGGGTGGCAGCAACACTGGCGTCGACGGCGGCGCCGGAGCGAACGGCGGTAAGGGCGGCGACGGCGGTGCGGGCGGCGACGCCGGCGCGGCTGGCGCGGGCGGTGGCGGCAGCGCGGGCGTGGGCGGCACTGGCGGCCAGGGTGGCACCGGCGGTAACGGCGGCGACGGCGCCGAGGGCCCCAGCACCAACAACAGCGCAGGTGGCACCGGTGGAACCGGCGGGCAAGGCGGCACCGGCGGTGTCGGCGGCGGCACCCCCAACGGCGGAACCAACGGCGACGGTGGTCTGGGCGGGTACGGCGGTAACGGCGGCAACGGCGGCGACAACACGAGGCCGGCAGCTAACGGAGAAGGTCTCTCGGGCGGTGGCGGCGGCGGGGGCGGAGCCGGTGGCACCGGCGGTAACGCCGGCACCGGGTCCGGCAGCGGCGGCCACGGCGGTGACGGCGGCACCGGCGGCACGGGAGGCACCGGCGGCACCGCAACCGTCACGGGCGCCAATTCCGCCATCGGAGACGGCGGCGAGGGCGGTACCGGCGGCAGCGGTGCGGATGACTCTGGCGGCCCAACCGGCGGCAAAGGCGGCGCCGGCGGCGGGGGCGGTGCCGGCGGTCAGGCCTTCGACGCCGGCGCTTCCGTCGGCGCGTACGGCGGAGGCGGCGGAGGCGGCGGTGGCGGCGGTGACGCCAACGCCATCGGCGGTAGCGGCGGCAGCGGTGGCGGCGCCAAAGCGTCCCCCGGCGGCCCCGTTGTCGAGACCAGCGGCGGCGCCGGGGGGT
>NZ_MVHT01000161.1 GCF_002086275.1 Mycobacterium intermedium
CAACAACCTCACCCGACCCGCCCGGGTCACAGCACAACGTAACAACACGAAGTAACTGCACCTACGAACTTAAGGACCCGCGAAAGCCGACATCCGGCGTACGGGTATGTCGAATCCGGATATCTGCTGGCGGAGGCGTGGGTGTGCGCCGCCCAGGGACGAACCACGGACGCACGCGAGACAACCTCGCGTGCGTCGGAATTCGCCCGCGATCACGGCCAATTCGCGCGCGAGGTGCTCTGTCTGCAGACGGCGGTGCAGTTCGGCGACGTCGGCGCGGCAGCCCGACTGGAAGAGCTTTCCACGGTGGTCGAGGGACCGAGGGCACCCCTGTCGGCCCGATATGCCCGTGCCCTGGCTGACGACGACGCCACGGGGCTGGATGCGGTGTCGCGCGACTTCGAAGCGATGGGCGACGTGTTGGCCGCGGCCGATGCCGCGGCCCAGGCCGCCGCCTCCCACCGCTCGAGCGGGCGACGCGGCAGTGCGCTGAGCGCCGGTGCCCGAGCGCAATCGCTGGCCCGGCGGTGCGGTGGTGCGCTAAGCCCGGCGCTGGCCGCCAGCAGGGTGCCGCTGCCCTTCACGCGACGCGAGCACGAGATCGCGAATTTGGTGTCGCAAGGTCTGTCGAACAGGGAAATCGCCGAAGCGACGTCCCTATCGATTCGCACGGTCGAAGGTCACGTCTACCAGGCCAGCAACAAGGCCGGAGTTTCATCACGTGCCGAACTGGCCGCCTTGGTGCAGCAATTCAACGACGCGGCACCCGCACACGAGAAGTGACCGATCGCTACCCGGGTCGGCGGTGTAGTGCGCTGTCGAGCTTGCGGTGCGCCAGGTCGAGCAGCGTGCTTACGCCTTCCGGCTCGATGTGGAGTTGCTCACCGATCACTTCGTGGGTGGCGCCGGCATCGTGCAGGCGAAGGGCGAGTGCAAGCGGCTCGGGCAAACTGCGCAGCGCCGCCTCGTAGTCCTCGCCCATTCTCACAACCTTCCCGCCACGCGGCTCTACACCGTCGTCAGGAACGATTCCGCAGTTCGCATGGGGGTGACCCGTAGCCGACTACCTGCTTTTCACGTGCTTCCGACGCACGACTACCTGCTTTCCAGAACCAGGTAGGGCGCGCCGGCTCGGGAACCTTCTGAAGTCAGAAGGCGAGCCCGGAGTGCAGCACTTGGTTCGGGTCGTATTTCTGCCGAATCACGCTGAGCCGAGCTAGATTCGAGCCGAAGTAGCGTGACGCCGGCGTGTTGGGCTCCAGGTAGTTGACATAGCCGCCAACCGAAAACTGTTGCACCACTTGGTGCGCGGTGCCCAGCCAGGTGTTGGCGGTGCCCACCTGTGAGCTGTTGGATGTCTCGGCGTACCACTGCACGACGGCGGCCTGTCGGCGCCAGGGAAACGCCGAAGCTCCCGGGTCGACGTCGGCGACCGCGCCGCCGAGCGTATCGATGATCGCCGCGGCGCGTCCCGACGCGGGCGGCCACTTGCCGATCGCGGCCACAATGGCTTGCGCCGCACCGGAACTCATGACTCCGATGACGTCGGAACCGGCCACGAAGCCGCGCGGGGAGCTCGTCGCGCTGCCACCGGCCAGATACCGCACCAGCTCCATGTGGGTGAACGACTTGATCTCGGTGCCGCTGGGTTGGATCCCCACCGCCGACTTGATCGCCTCGACCGTCGCGGCGCCGGAACCGGAAGCGCACGTCGCCAACACATGGCAGTTCCCTCCCGACGCCCCCTGCCCCGCGCCCACCGACAGATCGACCAGGCCCCACGTGTTGCGGTCCGCCGCCGCGAGCCACTTCTGCCAGCCGACGAGCACCTCGGCGGCCGCCGGCGGCGCGAAATCGACCCGAACCACGTCGGCACCGACAGCGGGAAATGTCGCAAACGTCATCGAAGTCGTCACCCCGAAGTTCCCTCCCCCGCCGCCCCGCAGCGCCCAGAACAGGTCTGGGTGGTCGTCCGCGGAAGCGGTCACCGTCTCTCCGCTGGGCAGCACCACCGTCGCGGATCGCAGTGCGTCGCAAGATAATCCGGCGTGGCGGGAATCGGCACCCAGCCCGCCGCCGAGGGTCAACCCGCCGACGCCGACGGTCGGACAACTGCCGGTGGGAATCGCGCGACCCACGTCGGCCAGCGCCTGGTGTACCGCGTAGAGTTCGGTCGCCGCCGGCACCGTGACGGTGTTCGTGGCGCTGTCGAATTTCACCCCGCCGGGCAGACCGCGCAGGTCGAGGACCATGGCGCCGGTGGCGGTCGAGGCGCCGGTGTAGGAGTGTCCGCCGCCGCGGGGCGCGATCTTGAGCTTGTTGGCCGCCGCGAAGGCGACTGCCTTCTCGACGTCCGACTGGGACGTGACGGTGACGACGGCCGCCGGGTCAGAGCCGTCATAAAGGGAGTTGAAAACCTGCTTGGCCGACGCAAAAACGCCGTCGTTCGCGGGCAGCAGGACCTTGCCGCCGATCGAGGAGGCCAGTCCCGCCCAGCCGATCCCCGGATCCGCCGCCGCCCGTCCCGAGCCGAACAAAGCCCCGGCCGCCAACGCCCCGATCGTGCCGCGCAGCAACGTCTGGCGTGAGATCTCCCGGTCCATTGTTCGTATTGTTCACCGCTGCCACCGCGGAAAGGCTTGTGCCGCAACGTGTCGCGCCGCAGTGTGATGCGATCGTGTCATTGCGGGCCGCCGCCGATAGCCGACGATCCGGCAGCAGAACCATAAGAAAACGCAGAGAAGGCAAAGCTTTATGTCATCGTGGTCAAAATGAGACCGGCATGCCGGAGGGTTCTCGATATGAAACTTTGGCGCAATCAGCCCTTGACCATTCGTCTGCTGACGGCGTCCGCCGGAATATTGGCCGCCAGCGCGGTATTTGCGGCGGCACCGGCGGAAGCGAGCCCGGTAGACGACGCATTCCTCAATGCGCTGAACAACGCCGGAATCAACTACGGCGACCCGGTTAATGCGGAGGCATTGGGCCAGGCCGTCTGCCCGATCCTGTCCCAGCCCGGTGGGTCCTTCAACAAGGCCGCGTCGACGATCGTCGCCCGCCAAAGCGGCTTGAACCAGGGCATGGCGGAAGCGTTCACCAGCATCGCGATTTCGATGTACTGCCCGCAGCTGATGGCCAACGTCGCGAACGGCACCCTGCCGGACAGTCTGCAGCAACTTCCCGGGGTGGGACAGATACCCGGCCTGGCGGGCCTCCCCGGCATACCCGGCATCTAGCCCTCCCGCGCGCTAGCGCTTACCCAGCGCGCTAGCGCGTACCCAGCGGATCGATCGTCGACGCGATGTAGACCATGGCGGCCGCGACCGTCGCCATGGTTACAAAGTCCGTGCCGCGGTGACGGACGACCAGCAGGCCGGCCCGGTCCTCCGACAGCACCAACCGCAGTGCGGCCGCGACACCCACGCCGATCCCGATCAGCAGTGCCCCCCGGCGCCAGAAGTTGGCCGCCGCGAGCCCAAAGGCCACGGTGAAGATCAGCCCAACCAGCAGGATGGGCCATTGCGCACGCACAGCGCCAGCGAGGATGGCCCGAACCGTCATGGCGTTGCGGCCTGCTCGGCCAACTCCACCACGTTGGTGAGCAGGAAGGCCCGAGTAAGGGGTCCCACGCCGCCGGGGTTGGGCGACACGTGTCCGGCGACGTCCCAGACGTCCGGATGCACGTCGCCGGTGAGCTTGCCGTCCACCCGGCTGACGCCGACGTCGACGACCGCGGCGCCCGGACGCACCATGTCCGCCGTCACCAGGTGCGGCACCCCGACGCCGGCCACGATGATGTCGGCCTGCCTGGTCAGCTCGGGCAGATTACGAGTTCCGGTGTGGCACAACGTCACGGTGGCGTTCTCGGAGCGGCGGGTGAGCAACAGCCCCAACGGCCGGCCCACCGTCACGCCACGCCCGATGACGACGACGTGCGCCCCCGCGATCGGAACGTCGTAACGCCGCAGCAGGTGCACGATGCCCCGCGGCGTGCAGGGCAGCGGTGCCGGCGTGTTGAGCACCAGCCGGCCCAGGTTGGTCGGGTGCAGACCGTCGGCGTCCTTGTCCGGGCTGACACGTTCCAGCGCCGCATTCTCGTCGAGATGCTTGGGCAGCGGCAGCTGCACGATGTAGCCGGTGCAGTCCGGGTTGGCGTTGAGTTCGTCGATCGTCTCGTCGAGCGTCGCCGGGGAGATGTCGGCGGGCAGGTCGCGGCGGATCGAGTTGATGCCCACCTTGGCGCAGTCGGCGTGCTTGCCGCGGACGTACGCCTGGGAACCGGGGTCGTCACCGACCAGGATGGTGCCCAGACCGGGGGTGCGGCCCGCTGCAGTTAACGCCTCGACCCGCTGCTTCAGGTCGACGAAGATCTCCTCACGGGTGGCCTTGCCGTCCAGCGTGATTGCGCCCACGTCAGACAGTCTGGCACGGCGGTTTCGGGGCCGCCGCGCCGACATTGCCGTCAGGGTCGTGGACGCGAGCTTTAGCACAGCCCTAGCGGCAATGTCGGTGCACCGCGCCATTAGGCTCAGCGGCATGGTTCCTGAGACAGCCCCTCAGGCTGCGCCAGACGTTTTCAGCCCGGCCAAGCTAGGGCCGCTGACGCTGCGCAACCGCATCATCAAGGCCGCCACCTTCGAGGCGCGCACACCCGACTCGCTGGTGACCGACGACCTGATCGAATACCACCGGCTGCCGGCGGCCGGCGGGGTTGGCATGACCACGGTCGCGTACTGCGCGGTCGCCCCCGGCGGCCGCACCAGCGGCGAGCAGATCTGGATGCGGCCGGAGGCAGTGCCGGGCCTACGTCGCCTTACCGACGCGATCCATGCCGAGGGTGCGTTGGTGAGCGCGCAGATCGGCCACGCCGGGCCGGTGGCCGACGCCCGGTCCAACAAGGCCACCGCCCTGGCGCCCGGGCGGTTCTTCAATCCGCTCGCCATGCGGTTCGCCAAGAAGGCCAACCACGACGACATCGACGACGTACTCGCCGACCACGCCAAAGCCGCCCGGTTCGCCGTCGAAGCCGGCTTCGACGCCGTGGAAATCCACCTCGGCCACAACTACCTGGCCAGCTCCTTTCTCAGCCCGCTGATCAATCGCCGCGACGACGAGTTCGGCGGGTCGCTGGCGAACCGGGCCAAGGTCGCGCGCGGCCTGGTGATGGCCGTGCGCCGCGCAGTGGACCAGGGTCCCCGCCCGATCGCGGTGACGGCCAAACTCAACATGGCCGACGGCGTGCGCGGCGGCATCAGCATCGAGGAGTCGCTGACCACCGCAAAGTGGCTCGAAGAAGACGGCGGCCTGGACGCGCTCGAGCTCACCGCGGGCAGTTCGCTGGTCAACCCGATGTACCTGTTCCGCGGCGACGCTCCGGTCAAGGACTTCGCCGGTGCCTTCAAGCCGCCCATTCGGTGGGGGGTGCGGATGACGGGCAAGAAATTCCTCCGCGAGTACCCCTACCAAGAGGCTTACCTGCTGCGCGACGCGAAGCTGTTCCGTGCCGAGTTGTCGATGCCGCTGATCCTGCTGGGCGGCATCACCAACCGGGACACCATGGACCTGGCGATGGCGGAGGGGTTCGAGTTCGTCGCGATGGCACGGGCGCTGCTGGCCGAGCCCGACCTGATCAATCGGATCAAGGCCGAGGGCGCCGCCGTGAAATCCGCTTGTATCCACTGCAATCGGTGTATGCCCACGATCTACAGCCGCACGCACTGTGTGGTCACCGGAGCGCCGGACTAGGGCCGGCGGCTTTTCTGCGCCGCGGCGCCCACCACTTCGCCGAACGTAAGGCCTTTGGCCCCAACTTCGCCCGACGAGGTACATATCACCCACACTCGCGGCCCAGCGACACGCCGTCGGCCCTGCGCCGAACGTGGGGCCCACGGCCCCTCCGCCGCCTGCGCAGGTACATATCCCCCACACTCGCGGCCCAGCGACACACCGTCGGCGGCCATCCCTGCGCCGAACGTGGGGCCCATGGCCCCTCCGCCGCCCGCGCAAGTACATATCCCCCACACTCGCGGCCCAGCGACACGGCGTCGGCGGCCATCCCTGCACCGAACGTGGGGCCCACGGCCCCTCCGCCGCCGGCGGTTTCAAGCGGTCGATGCAACGGTGGGCGGGTTTGACAGTAGTTCGTCGAGGGCTTCGGCGGGTGTTTTCCAG
>NZ_MVHT01000162.1 GCF_002086275.1 Mycobacterium intermedium
CCCGAACCGCCCAAGATCCCCAATACCTCATGGATCAACCGACCCAACCAACCACAGGAGGAAACTCAGTAAATACCACCAAACGGCGCCTCACCTAGGTTGACAGGTTCCGGAGACCGACAAGCTGTTCGGCAAAGACGGCTGCGCCCTCGTTGGGGCGTGTACAACTACCCGAATCGGAAGGTAGCTTGGCGGCATGACCTCGCCCGATGACAGCTGCGAGAGTACGCGAAATCGGACTGGTGCGTTCCCTATTCCCCGCGGGTTCCGGATCCAGTGTGTTCGGTTAACCAGTCGCAGGTAGTTGCGGACAACGAACGGGAGTCTCACGCGATGAACCACGATGGGGACAGTCCACCAGAGGGGTACGTTCGTGTCGCCTGATCCGTCCAATGGATTCCGCGCAGATGCGGAAGGGAAGGACACCTCGGACGGCGGGCACCACCGACGGGAGAGTTTGTACTGGTGGTGGTGGCCGCGACGATTTCTCGCTAACTCGCAAGGCGTGGTTATCGACGGCTGGACTTTGCCGGAGCCGCCAGCCAGAACGGATTCGAGATCAGCACAGGCTGATGGTCAGAGCCCCAACGCTTTTGATGCAGCCTTATCTACGCATTCCCGACATAAGGAGCGTCGGCCTGCCTCCACTATTGTGCGAGTGGCCTTGGCCGTGGGCGCAATCAGCGTGGTTGTATTCGTACTGGTGGCGATTTTCGATCAGCCCTCGCCCCCAACCAGGCCCGTAACCGTTCCAACCGCGCAACCGACCGGCTCTGCAGCGGTGGCGAGTCCGTCGACACCGCCGCCGATAATTCGCCCCCCGACCTCAACATCGTCCGCTCAGTTGAGGACGACACTGTTCGGACTGGTGATGCCCCCGAATTCGCGCTCCTTGACTACAAACTGGTGCATGAACTGCGACTACCCGCATGAAGAGTGGCAAGCGGGCACGGATCTGTACGACACGATCAGGCTGATCAGGGCCCAGTTACCCATTGGCGAAACCTTCGAGGGTGTGCCCTGGTGCACAGAGGATCGCACTGCACCGTCTATGCCGGTTTGGATATGGCGAGGTGGACCGCACACCGCCGAGATAGACATCGGAGTCGATGATTTGGGGGACGGCTACGGACACGTGACGATCGAAATTCCCGGCGCCGACCGGGTGTACGGATGCCGGCACTAAATCGCTGGACGGCACACTTCTTCCGAGCGCCCCGACAGAACAACTTGCGCGGACTCTCGCTGGGGGAATCTTCTGGCAGAGATCGACCGTCGCCCCCTCTCTACACCAGGCTGTTGAAGCCGTGCAGGCTCGTTTCCACTACCGCACGGGGTCAAGCGGGACCCTCCGGCCACCTGTGCGTCGCTGGCGAATTACACCCCGCTGAACCAGTTGATGCCTGCTGGGTCATCAAGCGCGAGGTCGTCGAACTCAGCCGCTGAGTCCACAAACCAACACGTTCTCGTAGAACCCCGGGCACCGCACACCGTCTGGAATGTGGCAAAGCCTCCTGCTCAAATGTCGATCAATCATGCTGACTAGCAACACCATTCAGTTCGCTGTGTCGCGGCCCCTCTCATGCTGCGCATAAGCCGGGGAGGACAGCGTGGGCGGCGCATCGGGCTGCTGAACGGTCGAGACTTCGGGCCGCCACCGGAATCTTCGGGGCATCCAGCGGGTGCGCCGTGTCCGCGACGTCGACACGGTCAGGAATAGACTGCGTGTACTTGGTCATATCGGTAGCCGAGCACGTGCTGCCCGACCGGGGAAGGAGGCGGCCGATGGACGTGAGCTGGCCCGGCGCCTCCGCGTGGCCCAACCTCGGCGCTGGCCGCACGCTGCAGCCCCTGGGCGACCGACGCGCCGACGAGGAACGCGCGGCGCTACTGGCGCTGCTGACCGAGCGGCCCGCTCTGGCAGGGGAGCGCGCCGGCAAGACCTCCTGGTCGACAATCGCTTCCGAAGTGGCCCTGCGCAGCTCGGCGCTCGCGGTCTGGCATGACCTGCATCCGCCCACCCTCGACGGGATGGCCGACCCCGCCCTACAGGCGGCCCGGCAGCAGCTCAACGGGTGGACGAATCCCTCGTCGGGCTTCCAGCTCGTGACCATCCTGGATGCGCAATATCCGGTGTGGCTGCGCGGTGTTCACCAGATGCCGCCGCTGCTGTTCGTCAAAGGCGAGCTGCGGGCCGAGGAAGCGGGGGTCTCAGTGGTCGGATCGCGTGATGCCACCGGGCGGGGACGCACGATCGCCGCCCGCGTCGCCGAACGACTGACCGAGCGCGGCATCGCGGTGATCTCGGGCCTGGCAGCCGGTATCGACGGCGCCGCGCACGAGGCCACGTTGCGCGCCGGCGGGCGACCGATCGGCGTACTAGGCACCGGGATCACCCGGGTCTACCCGGCCAGCCACCGCGAACTGCACGACCAGGTCGCCGCCGCCGGCGTCCTGGTGTCCCAATTCCTGCCCGACGCGCCGCCGACCAAGCACTCTTTCCCGATGCGCAACATCACCATGTCGGGACTGGGACGGGCCTCGATCATCATCGAGGCCGGCGAGCACAGCGGCACCCGCATCCAGGCGCGGGTCGGCGTAGAGCACGGGCGCCCGGTGATCCTGACCGACCTCGTGGTGAAAGCGACGACCTGGGGGAAAGACCTGCGCGAGCGGCCCGGTGTCTACGTCGCCGGTAGCACTGCTGAGGTGATGGCCATCGTCGAAGAGATCCTTCGCGAAGATGACAGCGAGGAACTCGAAGTGGTGGCACCGTCGGCGGGACGACCGAGTCGGCGGTGAACGACCCGAGCGACCCGGTCGGCCAGACCGCGCGACTGCTCGTCAGCCAGGCCGGCGGCTACCTGCGAAACGTCATCCGCGAGCCCTTCGTCACCTGCGCCGCCTGTGGCACACCGGTCGACGGATTCGAACGGTGTTTCCGCTGCCAGCAGTACAGGACCGCCGAGGGAGCCGCAGACATCGTAGTCCCGCTGGTATATGGCATCGAGCGCCGGCAATCAGGAATTGTGTTGCGCCACTACAAGGATGACGTCAGTGGCCACGCCCGCCAGCAGCACGGACGCGTGCTGCGCAGGCTGCTCTACGTCGGGCTCATGCGGCATCAGACCTGCATCGAGAGACTCGTGGGACAACCGGTCAACGCACGGGTGGCGGTGCCCTCACTGAACCGCCGGCCCGGCGTGCACCCGTTCGTAGCACTCGCAGCGGCGATGAAGACCACCAGCGACGACCTCGCCCTGCTGCCGGCACCCGGCGCCACGGGGGAGCGGGTGGTATCGGCTACCCAGTTCACGGTCGCGTCCTCACGGCGCCTGACCGGTCAGCACATCCTGGTCCTCGACGACACCTGGACCACCGGCTCGCGGGCGCAGTCAGCAGCATGGGCGCTGCGCGCAGCCGGCGCACACCACGTCAGCGTGATGGTTATTGGGCGCTGGCTCACCCCTGGCTTCGGCCGCAACGCCGAGTTCATCAGCACGCGCCTGCACCGTGATTACGATCCGGACATCTGCCCGGTCACCGGCGGCGCCTGCCCCTAACGCACGGACGACAGACGCCAGCGCGAAGCGCGAAAGGGGCAGCGGCACAGCACCTGCGGAATCTCGGCCCACGCATGCAGCATGGGAAATGAGCAGTCGGAGCTGTCCGATGCCGAATCGTTCGGCGAAGGTCTCGTTGCCCCCCAGCGCTTCTCACCGGGCAGGCAGCACGGTGTGCTACGAATCGCGCAACAGTGAACCCTTTGCGAGTACCCAGCTGAAGACAACTCACTTGCAACGGACCCCTCGTTGCGCACCCGAAGACTTCCGGTGACAGGGTGATTGTGCGATTGGGTGATTCGGTGACAAGGCCCGCCGCCGCTGTCTGATCTTCGGCGACGCCCACTTGTAACGCCGCATTGGACCTTGAAGTGCGACAAGGCAATCGGTAACGCGTGGCGGTGCACTAATTTTCGCGCGCAGCAGTTGAACGCAAGATCCGATCAAGTGCTCATCGCCCAAGCGATGATGTCCTCGACGACTGCTTGGATAGACGGCATTTCGGTTCCGGCGAGATCGAGGTAACGCACGATTTTGCGCACACCGCTTGCCGTCGTAAGGGGCAGCCCGTAGTGGGTGTGCGCGTAGGACTTCCAGTCGGCAGAGTCCGACGGTCCGAGACCTTGGGCCGCCCGGCATTCCTCACGCAGTTCCTGCCAGTCTGGGAATGGGCCGTTCAGGTAGTCGCGCACGGCTGCCGTCGGTAACGCGAAGAGCAAATCGTCTTCGGGTACACCGAAGAGGTCTGGTGGGGGAAGCCCTTGCTCCTGGAACCTATTGATCAATCGGACGATCTTGATTTCCTCGCTCGACCGTTTGCGGTTGGATCGATCCCAAATCGTCGCGGTTTGAGTGTTGTCGGTCAACACGCCCGCTTTGATGCCAAGACGGGTCGTAAATTCGCCGTCGATGAGGCCCTCGAGGTTCTTGGTGCCGTGAATGGGGATCATCACGACGCCCGCCGCATCGAATCGGGAACCTGCGTATTCGTCGAGCACGGCTTCGTCGAGCGGTCCCTCGACAAACAGGATCGCGCGGTGCAGGGCGAAAGCCGCAGCGGGGTGCATGCCGACCTCGGCGGCCAGTTCTTGCAGCACGGCAGTCGCGGTACTCAGCACGGTACGGGTCCTGGTGTGGACGTGGCGATGCAGCTTGCCGGTCGCGTCGGTCGATGTCGTGATGCCCCGGCTGACCTTGACGAACCTGATGTCACTACCAGAGGCGCGCAAGAATTCTTCGTGATGTGACGCGGCTACGATCTGGAACCCGCATTTCACCATGCGCTGGCACCAGCGCACGATGCTGGCGACCGCAGAGGGATGCAGGTGGGCCTCAGGTTCATCCACCAACAACACCTGACCAGAGAATGCCTTTTCCATCGAAACCGGCAATTTCGACGTCACCCAGTCCGACTCCATGATTTGCAGGGCTACTTGCACCGCGATGGCCAGCCAGCGTGAGGCACCTCGTCCGAAGTCTTGCAGCGAGCGACGATTGCCGCTATCGCGCTCCTCGTATTCGATCCGCACTCGCGGCGAGTCGTGCCAGCCGGTGGGCACTTGGAACTTTGCGCGGATCGCGCCGTCAAGGAAGTCAGGCAATAGATCGGTAGCCAGGTTTGCAAGCTGATCCAGCCGAGCATGCACCTCGGGTCGAACTTGCCACTGCCCGGAAGATTCCGCGCCATCCACGAGCTCAAGGCATCCCCGCCGACCCGGAATGTATCGGTAAGCGAATCCACCGCCGGTGCCGTGCATCCGATCGGGGACCGCGCTCAATCTGTCCATTGCCGAGGTGACCCAATGGTCGATGTCGCCGAACTCCCAACCAAGAAACAGGGCGCCAAGCCGCGGCCCGTCGGAAGACCTGGCCTGCTGGTCGATCTCGTAGATCCCCGGCTCCCCGTCGTCGTCGACCTCGTAATTGAGGATGAGGCCGGGAAGTTCGCGTTGTTCGAAGTAGTCGCCGACGTCGGTGAACCACAGCTCCGATACCCGGTCAGCCCGGGCGAAGCACACCTGCCCCGGCGGCAGCTCACGAAAACGCAAGACTCCCTGAGGGACTGGTGCCCATTCGGGGGTTGCGGCGAGAACGGTGTCATCGAACGCCAGCCCTGGCTCCAAGTCCACGTAGATTGCGCCGTGGGGAGCGGTGCCGTCCCGAAGGACACGACCCGATGAGTTGCCCATCGGGTCGTGTGAGGCGATGACGCCGTAAATGGCTTCAAGAAGATTGGTTTTCCCGGCGTTGTTCTTGCCAAACAGCACGGTGAAGGGCGCCGCCTCGAACTGCAGATCGGGCAGCGATCGGTAGCCACAGATGAGAACTTTCGACAGTCGCACAGGTGAAACTTACCGTTGGTTACCCCACAAGGTTATGCCTTGCTGAGCCGTCGATCTTTGCCGTTGATCGCAGCGACCACGATCGCGCACAAAGTCGACAAGGCACGCGGACAAAGGCTGCCCTCTCTGCCAACCTGAGTTGAGGCGCCCACCCCCTGACAATTAATGACTCGAGGGCGGGGATGGAGAGACTCCCT
>NZ_MVHT01000163.1 GCF_002086275.1 Mycobacterium intermedium
GCAACCCCGCCAACGCCTCCTGCCAATACCGCACCTGCCCCGCGATCACACTGCCCGCATCACCCACATCCCCCAACCGCGCGCGCTGCCACAACGCATAATCCACGTACTGCACCGCCAAATCGGCCCAGTACGGCGCGTTTCCGGCACTGCGACTGGCGTACGCAAACCCAAGATCACGCGTCAACGGCACCACCGACTGTCCATCAGCAGCAATGTGATGCACCACCGCGGCCAGCACATGCTCATCGTCGCCAAGGCGGAAAAGCTTCGCCTGTAACGGAATATCAGAACTCAGATCAAAAGCATGACCTGCGATGGCCTCGATCGCCGCCGTCAGTTGCCCCGCCGACCACCCGGCCGCATCGATCACCTGCCACCCGAAATCCACCCCCTCGGCGGCCATCACCACCTGCCGCGGCACGCCCTGCTCGACCGTGAACACCGTGCGCAAACTCTCATGACGGGCCACCACATCAGCCAACGCCGCACCCAACGCCCCCACATCCAGCTGCCCGCCCAACCGCAACACCACCGGCATGTTGTAAACCGGTGAAGGACCCTGCAACTGGTCCAAAAACCACAACCGCTCCTGGGCAAACGACAACGGCACCAATTCCGGTCGCGCCTGCACGGTTAACGGCACACCCGCCCAATTCGCGCCGTGGGCGCTCATCCATTCGGTCAGTCCCGCTACCGTGGGAGCGTCGAACAACGCTCGGATCGGGATCGCAAAACCTAATTCGGCGCGGATCCGCGCCACCAACCGCGTCGCCAGAAGTGAATGCCCACCCAGATCGAAGAACGAGTCGTTGACACCGATCCGAGTCACACCGAGGATCTCGCCGAACAGCGCGGCCAGAGCCCGTTCCCGTCGATCACGCGGCGCCTGATA
This sequence comes from Mycobacterium intermedium, assembly GCF_002086275.1. GTDB lineage: Bacteria > Actinomycetota > Actinomycetes > Mycobacteriales > Mycobacteriaceae > Mycobacterium > Mycobacterium intermedium. The sequence goes on from NZ_MVHT01000163.1 coordinate 896, forward strand.
CGCCGCGCCGCCAACGAATTCCGGCGCCGGCAGTGCCCGCCGGTCGAGCTTGCCGTTGACCGTCAATGGCAACGACTCCAGAACCATGATCGCGGCTGGCACCATGTGTTCGGGCAAACGCGAAGCCACAAAGCAACGCAATTCGGCGGCGCGTTCGATCGCCGACGGGTCGTTCACATAGTTCGCGAGGGAACCGATCTGCGGCCCGGGCTGGTAGACGCCCGAGAGTGGGCCGCCAGCAGGGGCGTCGGTGTCTCGCGCGAATATCAGGTCCACCAACCCAGCCGTCGGTGACCAGGTCACTACGGTCAAGTAGCCGAGTTCCCGCCCCAATTGCTCACATTGGTGCGGCAGCACCGCGTCGGGTGCCGAGATGGCGGCGCGCAATTCGCTGACGGGCACTCGGTCCCCGGCTTCGTCCAGCGCCCGCGCCAATTCGACGTCGGGCCAGATTCCGGCGTGAGGTACTCCCTTGATGCGCAACTCCCCGGGTTGTTCGGACCTCAAGTAGTCGCCCAGCACGGTCAGATTTCCGAACCGGTCCCACGGCTCGCAATCCGTATGGGTGAGGGACCGCACCGGCGCTGGGCCCTTGGTCAGCACCACTTCGTATCGGTAGCTGCTGAGTTCGTTGACCGCCTGCATTTGCTTGAGCCGTACATCTACCGCCGCGATGTCCGAAAGGTGTTGCGGCAAAGCGACAAAGAACTCCGGCGCCAACAGCAGTTCCTGTTCGGCAAGGATTTCCCGGCGCACCCGCTCACGTACTACGCCGGCGAGGTCGTCGGCACCGGCGCTGTCGGCGGACACCATTCCGGTGGTGAACGCCTGCAGCAACGAGAGGTTGCGCACGTCGCCAAGGACCACTGACCCACCCGGTGCCAGCATTCGCATCGCGAGCGCCAGGACGTCAAGCAGGTATCCGGCGTTGGGGAAGTACTGGATCACCGAATTGAGTACGACCACATCGAAATACCCCTGTGGCAGGCCGTCAGCTTCATGCGCCGACTGCACCCGCAATCGCACCCGATCCCCCCAGGGCTGCGCAGCCGTCGCGGTCTGCAAGGTCTGGATTGTCGGCTCGGAAAAGTCCGTCGCCCAGTACTCGAGGCACCCTGGTGCGAGGTGCGTAAGCAGCAGCCCCGAACCAACTCCGATCTCCAACACCCGCGCGGGCCGCAACCCCCGGATTCGTTCGACTGCGGCCGTCCGCCATTCCCGCATCTCCTCGAGCGGGATCAGGTCTCTGGTGTAACTGCTGTTCCAGCCCCCGAAGTCCTCACCCAACTCCGCCGAAATGCCCTCCGGAGACGTTTGGCCCGAATACAGTCCGCCGTACACCTCCTGCCACTGCTCGACGAGTTGCGCTTCTCGTTCCGGCTCTCGGGCCAGGACCATGTCCTGATCCAGCACGACATAGGCCACCAGGTGCTTGTCGATACCCTCCCCGGCGTCCGTTGCCAACGCGGCCGGGCGAGCTATGGCCACCGCTTGGGCCACTCGAGGGTGGGCCGCCAACGCCGCCTCAATCTCACCGAGTTCGATGCGATACCCGCGGATCTTGACTTGCTCGTCCGCCCGACCCACATACCGCAACTGCCCATCGTCGCGCCAACGCACCAAATCTCCGGTCCGGTACATGCGCTCGCCGACACCGCCGAACGGACACGCCACAAACCGGGTCGCGGTCAAACGGGCCCTGCCCAGGTAGCCGAGGCCGACTCCGGCGCCGGCCACATACAACTCACCGACCACACCAATCGGCACCGGCCGCAAAAACCCGTCCAACACAAAAAAGGCCAGGTGGGCTAATGGCACCCCGATGGGGCTCTCGACGTCCTCGGCGTCGGCGGGGACGATCTCCCGGAACGAGGCATGGACCGTCGTCTCGGTAATCCCGTACATGTTGATCAGGCGCGGTGAGCCGGGGTGATCCTTCAACCAACTCTTCAGCCGATGTGGCTCCAGCGCCTCCCCGCCGAAGATCACCGTCTCCAGCTTGAGTTGACGGCCCAACTCCGGCGAGAGCGCATCAGCCGCCTGCAACGCATAGAAAGCCGACGGGGTCTGGCTCAACACGCTGATCTGTTCGGTAACCAACAGTGCGTGCATGTCTCGCGGCGACCGCACCACCGTGTCGGGTACCACCAGCAGCCGGCCGCCGTAAAGCAGCGCACCCCAGATCTCCCACACCGAGAAGTCGAAGGCCAGCGAATGACACTGTGACCACACCTGTCCCGCCAACTCCAGCTCACCGTCCAGGGTGACCAGCAACCGGGTCACGCTGCGGTGGGTGATGGCCACCCCCTTGGGCACGCCGGTCGTGCCAGACGTGTAAATGATGTGGGCGATGTCGTCGGCGGCGGGCCCGACCAGGCGCACTTCGGTAGCGACCTCCGCGTGGTCATCGAGATCGTCGATATCGATGATCTCTACCGGGCAATCGTCGAGGTGCACCGCCAGACTCGCCGTGGTCAATACGGCCACCGGCGCGGCATCGTCGAGCACGAACCGCACCCGCGCGGCGGGCACCCCCGGGTCGATCGGCACATACGCTGCGCCGGTCTTGAGCACCGCAAGAATCGCCACGATCGCCCGCGCCGAGCGGGGCACCAACAGCGCGACGCTCGTTCCCGGGCCTACCCCCCGACTCGCCAGCGAACGCGCCAATTGCGCTGCGGCGCTGTCGAGTTCACGGTACGTCAACGGGCGGTCCTCGAACGTGACCGCCACCGCGTGCGGAGTCCGCCGGGCCTGAACGGCGAACAACGCCGGTATCGACGCCCCAACGTCTTTCGCCGTCGGGCCGCGCAAGATCGAACGGTTCCCGACCTCGTCGAGGCGACCGTGCTCGACGGCGTCCACTACGTCGATCGACGACAACCGCCGGCCCGGATCCGCGGTCATCGCCGTTAGCACCCGCCGCAGCCGCCCGATCAGAGTGTGGATGCTGGCGGCGTCGAACACATCGGTACGGAACTCCACCGTCCCGGAAATGCCCGCTGGCTCCCCGTCGGGTCCCCACTGTTCGGCCAACGCGAACAACAGATCCCAGCGTGCGGTGCGAGCATCGATTCGCAGCGGGGTGACCTGCACTTCCCCCGGCCCCGACCCCAAAGCCAGCCCGGCGGCGGGGTCGAGGTCATGACCGGGATAGTTCTGCCAGGCCAACGCGACCTGAAACAGCGGATGATGCGCCAAACTGCGCGTCGGATTGAGCCGCTCCACCAATACCTCGAACGGCACATCCTGGTGCTCGTACGCGGCGAGGCTGCGCGCCCGCACCTGCGCCAGCAATTCGGCAACCGTCGGATCGCCCCCCACGTCGACCCGCAGCACCAGGGTGTTGACGAAGAATCCGACCAATTGATCCAAGGCAGGATCGCCCCGCCCTGCGATCGGAAACCCGATTGCGACCTCGGTGTTTTCGCTGAGCTGAGCCAGCAGTAGCCCCAATGCTGCCTGCAACACCATGAAGCTGGTCGAGTTGTGCGCGCGAGCTACCCGCGTCAGTTGCTGCTGCAACTCCGCGGGCCAATCCAGCGACACCTTTGCGCCGCGGTAATCGGCCACCGCCGGATACGGCCGGTCGGTGGGCAGCAGCAACCTTTCGGGCAAGCCCGCAAGCTCCCGCTCCCAGAAGGCCAATTGTGCCGCGATGGGACTGTCGGCATCGCAGAGGTCACCAAATTGCGCGCGCTGCCAGAGCGTGTAGTCGACATACTGCACCGGCAACGGCGACCATTGCGGAGCCCTTCCCTCCCGCCGCGCCGCATACGCCTCGCTCAGATCTCGAGCCATCGGGGCCAGCGACCATCCGTCGAAAGCGATGTGGTGGACCACAATTCCGATCACATACTGATCGGGTCCTACCGCGTACACCTGGGCACGGATCGGGATTTCCGTCGACAAATCAAACCGATACCGCGCGAGCTCCAACAATTCGGCGCCCAGGTCTTGTTCCGTCACCTCGACAAGGGCCGCGCCCTCGCGACGCCACATGCCTGGCTTGGCCGGCAAGACGTGTTGGGAGGCAACGCCGTTGCTGTCGGGAAATATGGTGCGCAGCGATTCATGGCGTGCCACAACATCATCGAGGGCAGCGCCGAGCGTATCGATGTCCAACGCTCCACTGATCCGAAAAGCTGTCGGAATGTTGTACGTCGCGATGCCGCCTTCGAACCGGCTGAGGAACCACAGCCGTTCCTGGGCGAATGACAAGGGCACCAACGCCGGTCGTGGCTGGGTGGTCAGCGGCGCCACTCCGGCGGTCGGACCGCCGATGCGGGGCTCGAGCTGGGCAATGGTGGGCGCCTCGAAGGCCGCTCGCACCGGCAGGCTGGTATCGAAGGCGGCGTTGACCGCCGATATCAGCTGCATCGCGGACAGTGAGTCCCCACCCAACTCGAAGAACGAATCATCCACGCCGACGCGGTCTACGCCGAGGACTTGGGCGTAGATGCCGGCCAGCAGTTCTTCCACAGCATTGGCCGGAGCGCGGTATTCGCCGCCGGTGTATTCCGGTGCGGGCAGGGCGCGGGTGTCGAGTTTGCCGCTGACCGTCAGTGGGACGGCGTCGATTGCGACGATCGCGGATGGCACCAGGTGGGCCGGTAGCCGCTCGGCCAGGGCGGTGCGCAGCGTGGTGGGGTCGGCGGTGCCGGTGACGTAGCCGACCAGGCGCTTGCCCCCGGGGCGGTCCTCGCGGGCGATCACCACCGCCTGGTCGACCCCGTCCAGGGCGATCAGCGCGGTCCGGACCTCGCCCAACTCGATGCGGTAGCCGCGGATCTTGACCTGCTCATCGACCCGGCCGTGGTAACGCAGTTGACCATCAGCGCCCCAGCACACCAGGTCCCCGGTCCGATACATCCGGGTCCCGAGCCCGCCGAAGGGGCAGGCCACAAACCGCGACGCCGTCAACCCCGCCCGCCGCCAATACCCAACCCCCACACCCGAACCGGCCACATACAACTCCCCCACCACACCC
>NZ_MVHT01000164.1 GCF_002086275.1 Mycobacterium intermedium
GCCCGCCCTTCTCGGCGGAGCCACACGGGTGGGGAATTTCGATGAGCGTCAGTGGGGAATTTCAGTGAGCGCGATCAAGGCTGCCGTCGAGCCAGCGGGCGCGGCACTGGAACCGTTGCACTTTGCCGCTGGTCGTCTTGCTCACGCTGCCGGGCGGCCCCACTACCACCACCGAGCAGCGCAGCCGGTGGTCTTCCAGTACGACCGCCCGCGCCGCTTCAACCACACCCGACAACACATCGTCTGGGGCATCAGCGCTGACTTCCACCAGCACCGCTAGCCCTTCGCTACCGCCCTCCTCTATGGCAAACGCCGCGATCCCGCCCGGCCTGATTGCGGGATGGCAATTCCGAAGGCTTTCTTCAATATCTTGCGGATAGATATTGCGGCCCGCCAAAGTCAGCACGTCTTTCATACGACCACACACATACAGCTCACCATCGTGCACAAAGCCCAGGTCCCCGGTTCGCAGGTAGCCACTGCTGCCAGCCACACCAGCCAAGCGAGCCGCGAAGGCGGCCCGGGTGGCCTCCGGTTTGCCCCAATAACCCGCGGCCTTGCTCGGCGAGTCCACCCAGATCTCGCCGACCCGGCCCTCGTCCAGCGGCGCGCAGCTCTCCGGGTCCACAATGCGCACGTCGACGTCGTCGGTCAACGCACCGCAGCCCCTGAAGACCTTTGACGCGGGCCCGTCGTAAGGAACCGCTATCCCTTGCGCTTCGAGCTTATGCGTGTCCACTCGTAACGTGGAGCGCCCGAACAGGGTTACTCCGACAGTATGTTCGGCCAGTCCGTAGGCGGGGCAGAAAGCCTCGGGACGCAGACCGGCGACGCTGAACGCCTCCAAAAAGGTGCGAATGGTGTCCTCACGGACCGGTTCTGCCGCACTCATCACCATCGACAGCGAACTCAGGTCCCATTGCGCACGCTGTTCGGCGGTGGTCTTCCGCACCGCCAGTTCGTAACCGAAATTCGGGGAGACCGTGTGCGTGGCGCGCACGCGGTGCATGACCTCGAACCACAGCGCAGGCCGCCGGACAAAACTCAATGGCGACATCAAGGTGAGCTCGAAATTGCCCGCCAACGCGTTCAGGATGGCGCCGATAAGCCCGAAGTCGTGATACGCGGGCACCCAGAAAACTCCCCGCATATTCAGCCCAAGTCCGAGGTGCCGGCGCTCGAATTCTTGCTGATGCTCCAAGTTGCCGTAAGTGATGACGACGCCTTTGGGGGCGGAGGTGGTGCCCGACGTGTACTGCAAGATGGCGGGAGTGTCGTGACTTGGGGCCCAGCCTGAAGCCGCATCGAAGGACGAGCCGAATCCGCGCGTCCGGCGGTTCATGATGCCAGGCGAGGTGGCGTGCCAGTTTAGGTTTGCGGGCCAGACAACGGTGCGTCCGGTCATCAAAGACTTGGCCGCACCGAGGCGTCGGGCGTTGGCATACTGCCGATTGGTCAGCACCGCTTTTGCATTGCAATCAGCCGCGATCCGCTGCAGAGGCTCAATCGACTTTTGCGGATTGACCGGGTTCGGCGGATACACGGGAACCGCCAGTACCCCCGCGGCCATACAACCAAGGAGGGCACGAACGAAGTCCAGACCGGGTGGGTACACCAAGAGTGCGTGATCGCCTGGTACCAGACCGCAACGCTGCGTGAGCAACCCAGCCGCTGCATTCATTTCGGTCACCACATCAGCACGACTCATCGACTCAGTGACGCGACCTCGATCATCGACAAAGGTGATGGCGGGGGAATCAGGAATCTGCACCCCAAGTTCTCGAATCCGGTCCAACATCAGCGACATTGGCAGTGAGCCTCCAATCCCTGTAGGTGATCTCTGCTAGGCGTGAAATGAGGGGTCGGGTCGCCGCCGACACCGACAATTCATTGCCGAGCCCTTAAGTGAGCCCTTTGGTGCGCACCTCGTTGTGTGTGACTACAGACCTGAATGGAGGGCGGCGAGGCCACTTCCGCACAGAGAGCAACCTGGAGCCCTGCCTGACGCTTAGCCGCCGTGCGCGCGGTGGCACGACCTTGCAACCGTGTACGAGATTGACAACTATTCGTCGTCTTATTGACGGATAGTCAATATACCTGAGGGCGGAAACACACACAAGACTCGGCCTGGCCCCCCTCGAGGGGATGCAGCACCGGGTTACTTGCGAGCCCGACGGAGCCGGCGTCTTCCCCTCAATTGGTCGCGTTTTCAAGTCGGGACAGCTCCGAGGAGTCCAGTCGGCGTCTCGACAGGAAGATGGCGACAATATCTGTGCGCCTGCAGATTCCGCGCTTTGTTAGGAGCCGTTCGTGGGGCCATCCGACCAGATCGGCACCGAGGTTCCTGAGGACGGCGACGAAAGTACGCATCCAAGCGAGGGTTTCATCGCGGTGTCCGAACACCGTGCGGCACCTCATCCGCCAATTCCTCAATGGCACCGCCGAATTGGCGCCCGCCCCGTTGGGTATCGGACTGGCCATCGAGCTAGCGCAGCAGCTCTTGACCGGCCCCTCCTACCAAACTCTTGTGCGCGGTGCCACCCTCGGGTAGATTAACTATCTGTCATCGTGGTGACTAATAATCGTCACCACGGCGATAGTGGCGTAAGGCGAGAACGCGGTCGAGCCAAACTTCGGTTGCCGTTTGAGCGGGAGTGGGCTCGATGCCCCGCATTAGGTCTGTAGTCACACACGACGAGGTGTGTGTGTAACGGGGGATGCCTTCATCCCGCCCGCTGCAAGGAGTGAATCCCATGAATTTCCAGGTGCTCCCACCCGAGATCACCTCCCTGCAGATTTTCGGTGGCGCGGGGTCGGGACCGATGTTGGCGGCAGCGGAGGGCTGGCAAGGACTGGCCGCGGAGTTGAACGCGGCGGTGACGTCGTTCGAATCGCTGACTACTGAGCTGGCGAGCGGGGCGTGGCAGGGCGCGGCCTCGGCGGCGATGACGGCTGCGGCGACCCCATACCTAGGGTGGCTGAGCGCGGCCAGCGCGCACGCTGAGACGGCGGCCGGCCTTGCTCAGGCGGCTGCGGCGGCGTTTGAAGCCGCGCAAGCGGCGACGGTGTATCCAGCGGCGATCGCGGCCAACCGCACCCAACTGGTCGCTTTGGTGAACTCAAACCTGTTGGGGCTCAACACGCCAGCCATTTTCGCCGCCGAAGCCGAATACGAGATGATGTGGGCCCAAGACATTGCCGCGATGGTGGGCTATCACGGCGAGACTTCTGCGATCGCCGCGGCGTTGACGCCAATCGTCCAACCGTTGACGAAGCTTGCAAACCTGCCGACTCAGGCCGCCGCGGCCATGTCCGCCACGTTGACCGGACCCCCACCCGCCGCCGTCGAGATACCCACAATATCCCTTCCGCCCTTTAATATTCCCCCGCTAGGGTTGCCGACTTTAAATCTTCCGAGTTTGGGAATCAGCAACTTCAGCCTGCCCGAACTCAACATTCCCCAGATATCTCTAGGTAGTTTCAGTCTACCGCCCACAAGCATATCGCTATCGATGCAAAGTCTGACCATACCGTCGTTCACCTTCCCCGCCATTTCCCTACCGAGCATAACTATCGGCGGATTTAGCACCCCGCAACTCGCAACGGCACCATTCGTACTGCCTTCAGTACAATTTCCAGCTAGTGGATTCTATTTTCCATCCGGCGGGGATTTGGCCTTCGCCAATAAGAATATATTAACCAATGGTGGAACAACTTCTCTCAATTATGTCTCCATAATGATCGGCCCCGTGCCGAAGGTCTTGTTCAGCATGCCTGACCCTATTGGCGTTAGTCTTGACTTGAAGCTGCCCCAATATATCCCCGTTAACTTCGCCCTTCGTGTATCGATGCCGAGCAACACCCCCGGCATATACATCGGCGATTTCGACCTCGTGACGAAACAGTTCGAGCCGGGTGCCGCCGGTTTCGTCCTGCCGCCTATCGAAATCACCGGGTTCACCACCCCGAGTATCTCCATTCCCGCTTGGCAAACCCCCGAAATCACCCTCACCAACCCCGGCGCAACGATCGACATCGGGCCGATCGGCGTTAACGGGGTGTCCCTTGGCCCGCTGATCGTTCCCCCCATCAATATTGGGCAATTCGAAATACCCAACATCGCTATCGGCGCCATCGACCTCGCCGGGTTCACCACTCCCCCGCTCACCGTGACCGGCGGTTCTATCGGCTCCGACTTCTTCAATCTCATCCCGAAGATCGGTGTCGAGTGGCCAAATCCACTCTCGGGCCTCGTGAACCCCGGGCCAGAGGGCCCCACCCTAGGGCCGATCACCACGCCGGCTATTAGCGTCAGCGTCGACTCGCCCCAGATAACGATCCCCCAGATCTCGTTCCCCCCGTTCAACCTAAACGCTGTAACTGTTCCACCGGTTAATCTGTCGCCATTCAGCCTGGGTTCGATTAGCGTACCTAATATTCAAGTAAACGCGATCAACGTCGGCGCAATTGACATACCAAGTATCAGCATAAAGCCCCAATTACCAAATATTAGCATCGGCACCTTCACGGCGCCCGCCATCACCGTCGGCAACTTTAACTTACCTGCGATCAGGATCCCGGAAATAACAACGCCGGAAATAACACTCTTCAACCCACATGCAACTTCTACCGTTGCTTTGGGCATGCGGATTGACTCGGTTGCCTTCGTTGGCCTAGGTAATTCACTGATTTCACTTAACCCCAACCCATTCGAGACATCGGTGAACATCGCGATTCCCCCAACTCAAATTCCGCCCCTCACATTAATAAACGGCAGGAGCTTTGACAGGGCGTTTAGCCTGGTGATAGACAACGTAGCGCTCGGCGCCTTTACCCTGCCTCAACTCACGATTAACCAGTTCAATCTCGCGCTGCCCGCCGGCCCGCAGCTGAATCTGTCCGACCTCGGCATCGGCAACATCTCTCTTAGTAGCCTCAGCCTCCCCCAAATCACCGTTCCACCGATCGGAATCGGACCGCTCACCGGTACCACTTTGCCCCAGATCGACCTCGACGGCATTCAGGTTGGCGGCTTCAGCACCCCCCCGATCGTCCTTCCCCCCATCAAATTCACTCAGACCATCTTGCCGAGCTTCACCCTGCTGCCAGCCATATCGCTGTAGCACGCGCCCAGTACTGACTATTCGGAGATAGGCACTCAATGTCATTTGTGATCGCCACACCCGAGCTGCTGACATCAGCCGCCGCTAGCTTGAACTCCCTGGGGTCCTCGCTGAGCACCGCCCACACGGCGGCGGCATCGGTAACCACCAGCATAGTGGCCGCGGCCCAGGACGAAGTGTCGGTGGCCATCGCGACGCTGCTCGGTCAGCATGCGAAGGCGTACCAGGCGGCGGCCACGCAGGCCGCGCTGATTCACGACGCATTTGCACGGCGCCTGTCGGCGGCGAGCGGTGCATACGCGGCGGCGGAGGCGGCTAATGTTTCGCCGTTGCAAGCCTTTGAGCAAAGCGCCCTGGCTGCAATCAACGGGCCTGCCGAGGCGATGGTGGGGCGTCCGCTGATCGGCGATGGGGCCAACGCGACCACCCCGGGCGGCAATGGCGGTGCGGGCGGGTTGTTGATCGGCAACGGTGGCAATGGCGCGGCGGGAGCGCCCGGCATGCCGGGCGGCGACGGCGGGCCTGCCGGGTTGTTCGGCAACGGAGGGGCCGGTGGGGCCGGCGGCGCCGGTGGCGGCAGAGGAGGCAACGGAGGGCCTGCCGGCTGGTTCGGCAACGGAGGGGCCGGTGGCTAGCACGGACGTTGCGCCCCAACGCTTGAGACGGGTCGCAATTGCGTGCACGGTGGGCACCAC
>NZ_MVHT01000165.1 GCF_002086275.1 Mycobacterium intermedium
CCGGCGCGGCCGGCCAACCGGGTGGGCGTGGCGGTGACGCCGGGCTGTGGGGCAACGGCGGGGCTGGTGGCGCTGGCGGGACCGGCACCACCGGCGCGACCGGCGCGCCGAACGGCGGAACGGGCGGGACCGGCGGCAACGGTGGTGCGGGCGGTAGCGGTGGCCTGCTGTTCGGAAATGGGGGCGTTGGCGGCGTAGGCGGTGTCGGCGGCGTTGGCGGCGCTGGAGCGCAGGGCAGCCCGGGTACGCCGGGGAGCACTCCTAGTGGCGCGGGCGGCACCGGTGGCACCGGCGGTAACGGTGGCCAAGGCGGCGACGGTGGTGTCGGGGGCGCCGGCGGCAAGGGCTCGGCACTGTTCGGCCAGGCAGGCGCCAACGGGAACGGCGGCACCGGTGGCCAAGGCGGCGATGCCGGGGCCGGCGGCACCGGTGGCGCCGGCGGTGCCGGCAACGCCGGCTCACACAACGGGGGCAACGGCGGCGACGCCGGCAATCCCGGCTCGGTCGGCACCGGCGGCAAGGGCGGCGCCGGGACCGTTCAAGGCGCCACCGGCGCGTCCGGCACTTTCGGCACCGGCGGCACCGGCGGCGCCGGCGGCGCCGGCTACGACGCCACCAGCGAAGGCGCTCCGACCAATGGCGGGGACGGCGGGACCGGCGGCAGCGGCGGTATGTACGGCACCGGCGGCGTTGGCGGGGCCGGCGGTAACGCGTCGGCCACCGGCGGCCACGGCGGCAGGGGCGGCGACGGCGGCGCCAGCGGTTCGCTGGGCGGCGCCGGCGGCAAGGGCGGTGCCGGCGGCAACAGCGTGGGCAACTTCAACGGCGGCAACGGCGGCGACGGCGGCGACGCAGTTACCAATGCAACGGGAAACGTCACGGGCGGCAACGGCGGCACGGGCGGCAACGGCGGCACAGACCCCGGCACCTTCGGCGGCAATGGCGGGCACGGCGGTGACGCGCGCATCCTCAACGCCGCCTCTACGGCTGCCGCGACGTCAGGCGACGGCGGTAAGGGCGGCAACGGCCTCGCCGGCGGAAGCGGCGGCACCGGCGGGTTTGTACAAATGAACGGAACCGGAGCCCTCAACCCCGGCAGTGGTGGAGCGGGCGGCACGGGAAGCGTCGGCGGCGGCGGGAGCGGCGGCCAAGGCGGCAGCGTGGCAATCAACAACGCCGGCAACCCGAATGACGCCGTTGGCGGGGCCGGCGGAGCGGCAGGCACGGGCGTTAACAACTTCGGCACCGGTTACGGCGGGAACGGCGGCGACGCAAACATCAACAGCGCCGCCTCCACACGCAAGGCCATCGGTGGCACCGGGGGAACGGGCAGCAACGCCACCGTCGGAAACGGCGGCATCGGCGGCGGAGGCGGCACTGGGACGAACAACGGTTCCGGAGACGCCATCGGTGGGGCCCCCGGCGCCGGCGGAGCCGGACCCACCAACGCCGGGGCCGGTGGCACAGGTGGTGACGCGATCGCCAATGGCACCGGAAACGCCATCGGCCACGACGGCGCGAAGGGGATCGACAACCCCGGTGGCACGGGTGGGCCGGGTGGTCATGGCGGCGACGCACGCATCTTCAACCCCGCCTCGACGGCAACGGCCACACCCGGCAACGGAGGGGCCGGAGGCAATGGTGAGAGCGGCGGGTCCGGCGGGTCCGGCGGGTTCGCGTTCACCGCCGGAACCGGGAACTACACTGCAGCCACCGGAGGAGCGGGCGGCACCGGCAGCCTCTTCGGCGGCGGTGGCGGCGGCCAAGGCGGCGGCGTGCAGATCGACAACGCCGCCAACCCGAATGACGCCATCGGCGGCACCGGCGGTGCCGGCGGTACCGGCATTGACAACTTCGGCGTGATACAACCCGGGCACGGCGGGGGCGGCGGGGACGCCTACATCAGTAAGGCCGCCTCCACCCATAAGGCCATCGGCGGCGCCGGTGCTGCGGGCGGCAATGCCACGGGCACCAGCAGCACCGGCGGCATCGGCGGCACCGGCGGTACTGCGACCAACAACGGCTCCGGCGACGCCATCGGCGGGACCGCCGGCGCCGGCGGCACCGGCAACGGCGATATCGGCGGCGGAGGCGGCGGAGGCGGCGGCCAAGGCGGTTCGGCGTGGGCCAACGGAACCGGAAACGCCATCGCAAAGGCCGGCGCGAATGGCGCCGCCGGCGGTGGCGGCGTAGGCGGGAACGGTGGCACCGGCGGCGACGCACGTGTGCTGAACCCAGCCTCTTCGGCAAACGCCACCGCCGGTAACGGCGGGGCCGGCGCCGACGGCGCCCAAGGCGGCGGATCCGGCGCGTCCGGCGGTTTCGCTCGCAATGACGGAATCGGGATGGCCACCCCGGGCAACGGTGGCGCTGGCGGCAACAGCTCCCCCACAGGCGGCTACGGTGGCAGCGGCGGCGACGGTGGCGACGTGCAAATCAACAACGCCAGCAACCTGAACAATGCCGTCGGCGGCCAGGGCGGCGCGGCCGGCTCCGGGTACAACGACGTTGTCGTCATTCACGGGATCGGTGGCGGCGGTGGTGACGCCACCATTAACGCCGGCACCGGTAATGCCGTTGGCGGCGACGCAGGGCGTGGCGGCGACGCCCAACTCTACGCAGGGGGCGGCGGATCCGGCGGGACGGCGCGAAATTACGGGAGCGGAACCGCCACCGGCGGCGATGGCGGCGACGGCGGCGACGGCGGATACAAAGGCGGCAGCGGCGGTAACGCCGGCAGCGCTTTCGCCGTTAGCTTCCCAGGCGGAACCGTCGCCGGTGCGGTCGGTTTGGCGGGCGCCGGGAGTGGACCGCCTCCACCCGTCAACGGCAACCCCGGGACTACCGGATCGCTACCGTGACAAGGCACCGGACCACACGCCAGACCCGTCACTGAACATCTCATACGCGCTGCTTGTACGGGGCCGTCCTAGCTGGCAAGGGCCGCTCTGCATTCGCTTAACCCAGGCAGTCCCGACGCAACCGGCAACATCGTTTCGGGAAATCCCTGTCCGAACGATTAGGCTTGCACGGCGGCCGCAAACGCCTGCTCGGCGGCCTCCCCGTGGACCGCGAAGACGACTCGCTCCAGGGATGCCGGCTGGTGCTGTCGGACGACGTCGACCATGAGCCGAGCCGCGTCGTGCAACGGGAAGCCACCCACGCCCGTACCGAATGCCACCAGCGCCAGCGACCGGCAACCCAGCTCATCGGCCTTGCGCAGCGTCGAAATGGTTGCCCGGGTGATGATCTCGGCGGAGGTCGGCCCGCCCAACTCCATCGTGGCCGCGTGGATCACGTAGTGCGCCGGCATGTCGCCGGCGGTGGTTTCCACCGCTTCGCCGAGTCCGATCGGGGCCTTGTCGTGCGATTCCCGCTGCACGGCTGGCCCGCCTGCCCGGGAAATCGCCGCGGCCACGCCGCCACCATGTCGAAGTTGGGTGTTCGCGGCATTGGTGATGGCATCGACCTCGAGTTTGGTCACGTCCGCCTGCTGGACTTCTAAAGCAATCATCGCCTTATTGTCGCCCGCGGCGTTCGATCTGCGGACCACCTCAGCGGCCGACTGCCGGAGCCCGACGCAGGTGGGGTAGCTTGGCGCCAACCGCGCTATGTCGCGGCTCACTGGGGCCCACTAGGAGGCAGACCGATGGCGCAAACAGACGACCCAGCTTTCAACGGTGGCGGCGAGGGCGGCCCCGGCGGCCAGCCGGGACAACCGGGCCAGCCCGGGCAACCCGGACAGCCAGGGGAGCCCGGCAGACCTGGCGAGCCCGGTCAGCCAGGCCAGCCAGGCAGCCCAGGCCAGCCAGGCAGCCCAGGCGAGCGCGGCGGACTAACCGACCCAGGTATACCGGGCCAAGAGGGTAGTCCCAGCACTTAGAGTCGATCTCCTGCGGGCGGTACAGCTCGGTTTCCGGCGAGGTCCCGCAACGCGCGGAACGCGTCATCGCGGGCAACGGAGGGCGCAACGACGCTCACCGCATCGAAGCCCTCTTCATCGGCGCCTGGCTTTCGGCGACCGCCACAGAGATCGAGCCGAAGCCGCTGGGTGCCGATCGGACATCGCGGCCCCATTGGCCGGGGCCAACCCGATGACCACGACAAGTGCGCGAACCTGCTCGGGGCCGCGTACGGACGCGGCGCCGTGACGGAGACCTACGCCGCGCAGATCGAACCCAACAGCGCGAGCTGACGAGACCAGACGCCGGCATGGGAGCTCATGGTTCATACCCAGCCCACATGAAGCGGCAACATGATTCACCGCAGACACCTAGCTTTTGGAGCTCCTGCGGGTACCCGGTCGACGTCAAATAGGGGTATCTCGACAACACACTACTGGAAATCGCTAGATCCACAAACGCCGCGTGTATATCCACTTTACATTGAATTGCTCAAATGATGACCAGCGGTCATTTGCCAAGTCAGTTGAATTCAACTGATCATGTTCCGCTAGATACGTTGTACACCCCGCGAATATTTGTCGTCCCCGTAAATAACACTGAGACAGGCAGGAAAGCACACTTCCACGCCCGGACATACCAGGGCGGTTTTTCTGACTTCTGTTGTACTCCAATGTATTTCATAGCGTTAGAGGACCGCCGAGTGGACCACTCGGGGGCCATCGCGACTATTCGCGTTGCAGCCGGTACAGCCGCGCGAACAACTATTCCGGAAAAAATGGTCGTCCCCGAAAAGGGAATCTTTTACTGTCCAGATCAATTTCGTCTAGCTCGACCATAATGGCTCGAATTGATGTAGAGTGCTCGTACTCTGTACACGATGCGTTCGCCTTAGCCGATATGACGGACGAAAATCGCCTGAGGTTAAGGATGCGTGCTCATGTCATTTTTGGTCATAGTTCCCGACTTGACAGCATCAGCGGCCGGGGACGTGGCCAGTATCGGTTCAACGATCAGCGCCGCCAACGCGGCCGCAGCAGCCGCGACGACACAGTTGCTGCCCGCCGCCGCTGACGAGGTGTCGGCGGCAATCGCGGCGTTGTTCGGCAGCCAAGCCAACGAGTATCAGCGGATCTCCGCGCAGGCGACGGCGTTCCACGAACGGTTCGCGCAGGCCCTGGCCGGGGCGTCGGGTTCGTATGCGGCTGCCGAGGCGGACGCCTTCCAGGTGTTGCAACAGAGCGTGCTGGGTGTCGTGAATGCACCCACTCAACTCTTGCTGGGTCGCCCGTTGATCGGCGACGGCGTGAATGGGGCTCCGGGGACAGGGCAAAACGGCGGGGCTGGCGGCTTGTTGTGGGGCAACGGCGGCAATGGCGGATCGGGTGTGGCCGGCACCGCTACTACCGCCGCCGGGTCCGGGGGGGCCGGTGGCACCGCGGGCCTGTTCGGCAACGGCGGGGTTGGTGGAGC
>NZ_MVHT01000166.1 GCF_002086275.1 Mycobacterium intermedium
CTGCTGGTGGGGTTGGTTATGCGACTGCGGAGTCGCTCAATGTCGGCCCGTTGCAGCCGCTTCTGGACCCCCGGCCTGACCACTGCCCGGCGCCGCGTTAGCGCCATCACCGATCAGCGGACGCCCCAACAACTGCTGCGTGGGCGCGTTGATCAGGTCCAGAAGCGGCTGCAACGGGCCGACATTGAGCGACTCCGCAGTCGCATAACCAACCCCACCAGCAGCCAATGCCTGCACAAACTGCCCATGCACCGCAGCGGCCTGCCCGGCCAACTCCTGATAACCCACCCCATACCCAGAGAACAACACCGCCACCGCCCGCGACACCTCATCGGCAGCCGCGCTGACCAACCCCGTCGTGGATCGCGCCGCAACCGCATTCGCGGTCGCAATCGCCGAGCCGATCCCCGCCACGTCCGAAGCCGCAGCCGCCACCAGCTCTGGTGCAATCACCACAAACGCCATCAGCGACCTCGCCGTCACTCAAGACAACCCGAAACACCACCGACAACCAGCGCAGTCAAACACGGTAACCCACTGTGGGCGCGCCGTTTATCTTTTTCGCCCGAATGGCGCGGACGTAGTGCGCGTCGCGAAGCGGGACAGGCCAATACCCGCAAGCTTGCGGGGATTCGTTGATTAGGAGCCCAAAAAAATTTTGCGCAGAATATGCGTGAAATCGCCCGTGAAACCGCTACGGTAAGGCCGTTGTGCGCCGGTTGATAAGCACCTGACTGCCACCCCGGTAGGGGTCACCCGCGAAGGACACCGTATGAGTTTTGCGGTACTGGCACCCGAGGTCAACTCCGCCCGGATGTTCCTCGGCGCGGGGTCAGGATCGATGTTGGCCTCGGCGGCGGCCTGGGATGGGTTGGCCGGTGAGTTGGCTTCAGCGGCAGCCTCTTTCGGCTCGGTGACCTCCGGGCTGCTGGATTCCGCGTGGCAGAGCCCGGCGGCGGTGGCCATGGCAGGCGCCGCCGCACCATATCTGGGTTGGCTGAGATCGGCGTCGGCGCAGGCCGGCGAGGCGGCGGGTCATGCCCGGTTAGCCGCGGCGGCGTTCGAGGCAGCGCGGGCCGCGACGGTACATCCGGTGGTGGTGGCCGCCAATCGCGCCCAACTGGTGTCGCTGGTGAGGTCGAATCTGCTGGGGCTCAACGCACCGGCGATCGCGGCCATCGAAGCGCAGTACGAGGGCATGTGGGCCCAGGATGTGACCGCGATGCTCGGCTACTATTCCGGGGCTTCCACCGCGGCTTCGGGCTTGATACCGTTTAGCCTCCCGCTGGCCAATCTGGTGGACGCGGCGAGCCGCGCCTCGACCGCCCTTGCCGCAGTGGCCAATGCCGCCGGCGCTCGACTCGCGGGCGTGATCTCACCCGGCGGGGCTGCATCTGCCGCGGCCAACGCTGCAGCAGCCCTTCCAACCGCCATCAATGTTGGCCTGACGAATCTCGGTGTCGGCAATCTCGGCAACGCGAACCTCGGCAACTACAACATTGGCAGCGCGAACATCGGCTCCGGAAACATCGGGCCCGCCAACATCGGTTTCGGCAACATCGGTTTCGGAAATAGTGGTACGTCGCCGATCGGAGCCATCCACAACATCGGCTTCGGCAACAGCGGCAACAACAACATTGGGTTCGGCAACACCGGCAACGGCAACATCGGATTCGGCAACACCGGCAACGGCAACTTCGGTATCGGGCTGACCGGCGACGGGATGAGTGGGTTCGGCGGCCTGAACTCCGGCACCGGCAATCGTGGCTTGTTCAACTCGGGCACCAACAACACCGGCTTGTTCAACTCGGGGTCCGGAAACTTTGGTCTCGGTAACTCCGGCATCTTCAACACCGGTGTTGGCAACTCCGGTGTCGCCAACACCGGCTTCTTCAACCCCGGAATAGCCAACACGGGCTTCGGCAACTCAGGCAACTACAACACGGGAAACTTCAACTCCGGCAGCAGCAACACGGGCGGCTTCAACACCGGCAGTTACAACACCGGCTGGCTCAACACCGGTAACTACAACACCGGCGTGGCAAACACGGGCAATGTCAACACCGGCGCGTTCATCAGCGGCGACTACAGCAACGGCCTTTTCTGGCGGGGCGACTACCAGGGCTTGATCACCGGATCCCCGGGTATCGGCAACTCCACCACCGTTCCGTCGTCCGGATTTCTCAACAGCGGCGACGGCAGCGCTTCAGGTTTTTTCAACTCCGGAGGCAACGTTTCGGGCCTGTTCAATACATCGACGGGATTCCTCGGCCTCTCGGGCCTGGCGAACACCGGCGTGGCTGTCTCCGGCCTGTCCATCACCGGCAACACCATCTCCGGCCTGTTCAACGACGCTTACCCCGAGGACCTCACAACGCCCAACTATGTGTCCGGCATCGCCAACACCGGACCGTTCATTTCGGGCCTATTCGGGGGCACCTCGGCCCCCACCAGCAACACCGGCTTCGCCAACGTCGGCCAACAGAACACTGGTATCGCCAACGTCGGCGATTTCAACACCGGGATCGGCAACGTCGGCAATGACAACACCGGAGGCGGAAACGACGGCCAGGACAACATCGGTTTCGGCAACAAGGGCACGTCGAATACCGGTTTCGGCAACGTCGGCAACCAAAACGTCGGCAGCGGAAACCTGGGCGACTTCAACACCGGCTTGGGGAACCTCGGCGATTACAACAGCGGCCTGGGGAACCTGGGCAACAA
This sequence comes from Mycobacterium intermedium, assembly GCF_002086275.1. GTDB lineage: Bacteria > Actinomycetota > Actinomycetes > Mycobacteriales > Mycobacteriaceae > Mycobacterium > Mycobacterium intermedium. The sequence goes on from NZ_MVHT01000166.1 coordinate 2,725, forward strand.
CAACACCGGGTTCGGCAACAACGGCTTCGGCAACATCGGGTTTGGGAACACGGGCAGCGGAAACATCGGAATCGGGCTGTCTGGAACGGGGTTGGTCGGCTTCGGAGCCCTGAACACGGGCAGCGGCAACCTAGGTTTGTTCAACTCCGGCACCAACAACATCGGCCTGTTCAACTCGGGCACCGGAAACGTCGGGATCGGAAACGCGGGCACCGGCAACTGGGGCATCGGCAACCCCGGCATCGGCAACACCGGCTACGGCAACGCCGGCAACTTCAACACGGGCTGGTTCAACGCCGGCGTCGTCAACACCGGCTTCGCCAATGTGGGCAACTACAACACGGGTAGCGGCAACGTCGGCAACTTCAATACCGGCGCCTTCGATCCCGGCGATTACAACACCGGCGGCTTCAACCCCGGCAACACCAACACGGGCTTTTTGAACATAGGCAATTACAACAACAGCATTCTCGCCGCGGGCGATGGTGCGGGCCAGATCGCTATCGACCTCGCGGTCACCATCCCCAACATCAACTTCGATATTCAAATGTTCACGCCCGTCCACGAAGTGATGCAATTCGGCGGGGACGTATTCACATTGCCAGGCGGCGAGCAAACGATGGTAATCTGGCTTTCGTCGCCGCCCGACCCGGTAACGCTGACCCTGGGACCCGTCAACCTATCGAGTTCCACGATCAATCTTCCCTTGGTGACACTCACTATCGGCAGCCCGAATAGCGGCGTAGGCGTCAGTATGACCGGCGCCTTTCAAGGTGGCACCATTCAGCTGCTCAAAGTCGAACCTAAGCCCGGATTCTTCAATTCGACCACCCTGCCGTCGTCGGGATTCTTCAACAATGGGGTCGGCGGCGCGTCCGGCTTCTTCAATTCCGGCGCGAACCTCTCCGGCCTGCAAAACGTTGGTGCGCTGTCGTCCGGCTGGGCGAACCTCGGCAACACCGTCTCGGGCATCTACAACACCAGCACGGCCAACCTCGCGACGGCGGCCAACCTCTCCGGACTGGCGAACCTCGGTAGAGACGTGGCCGGCGCCGTCCGAGACGCCAACGGCGTGTTCATCAACCTGGGCTTGGCGAATGCCGGCCAGTTGAACCTGGGCAACGGAAACTTCGGCAGCGGAAACTTAGGCAACGGAAACATCGGCGGCGCCAACATCGGCAGCGGAAACATCGGTGCCACGAATTTCGGCAGCGGGAACATCGGCTTCGGGAACATCGGTTTCGGCAACAGCGGTCCCGCATTGACCGCGGCCATCCACAACATCGGGTTCGGCAACACCGGCAGCGACAACGTCGGCTTCGGCAACACCGGCTTCGGCAACATCGGCTTCGGCAACACCGGTACCGGCAACATCGGCTTCGGACTCACCGGCGACCGCCAGATCGGCTTCGGGGACTGGAACACCGGCAGCGGCAACGTCGGCTTCTTCAACTCGGGCACCAACAACGTCGGCCTTTTCAACTCGGGCAACGGGAACTTCGGCATCGGCAACTCCGGGAGCTACAACACCGGCTTCGGCAACGCCGGCGATTCCAACACCGGCTTGTTCAACACCGGCTTCGTCAACACCGGCATCGCCAACGCGGGCTCCTACAACACCGGCGGCTACAACATCGGCAGCACCAACACCGGTGGCGGCAACCCCGGCAGCTACAACACCGGATGGTTCAACTCCGGCAACTTCAACACCGGCCTGGCGAACTCGGGCAACATCAATACCGGTGGCTTCATCTCGGGCAACATGAGCAACGGATGGTTCTGGCGGGGCGACGAGCAAGGCCTGATGGGCGGGAATTACACGATCCATATTCCCGAAATGCCTGGGCACATGACCGTGCACGTCCCCGTCAATATCCCCATCACGGCGACCGCCACCGGTGGCCTCTACAACGGAATTTTTATTGCCACCGTCCCCTTCGATTTCGGTTTTGAATTGTTCGGGTCGTATTTCAGCCTGGTTGACGGGACAATCAACTCCCTCACGATCCCTCCGATTGCATTCAACCTCACGCTGTTGAGCGTCAGCATTGGTAACCCGAACGGTTCGACAGGGCTCTACGTGCCTGCCACCTTCGGCATTAAATCCGTCGACTGGACGGTCTACAACCAGCCGTTTACCCCGGGCTTTTTCAACTCCAGCACCGGCCCGTCCTCGGGATTCTTCAACGGCGGTATCGGCAGCAATTCGGGCTTCGGAAACTTCGGCGCCTACAACTCGGGTTTCCAGAATATTTCTTCGGAAATTCTCGGGAATTCGGGCCTCAGGAATTACGGCGGCCTGCAGTCTGGCATACAAAACCTGGGCAACACCGTATCGGGCGTGTTCAACACCAGCTCGCTGGACTTGGCGACGGCGGCCCGCCTCTCCGGTATATCGAACGCCGGCAGCAACCTGGCGGGCCTGTTCCGCAACGCCTTTGTCGGGGGCACCAACTTCAACCTGGGCCTCGGAAACGAAGGCGGCCTCAACCTCGGTTTGGCAAACGTCGGGGACTTCAACGTCGGCCTCGGGAATGTCGGCGACTACAACCTCGGTAGCGGCAACATCGGCAGCCAGAACTTCGGCAGCGGCAACATCGGCAGCTTCAACATCGGCTTCGGCAACAGCGGGCCC
>NZ_MVHT01000167.1 GCF_002086275.1 Mycobacterium intermedium
CATCACCTTGACCGCGACCGTCCACTCCTTGACGGTGTGATCAGCCTCGTAGACCTCGCCCATCCCCCCACGGCCCAGCAGTCGTTTGAGGCGGTAGGGGCCGAACATCGTCCCTACCCGAGAGTCTGGCCCGTCGCTCATAGCTGATCCTCCCAATCAACCGCTGACATTATCAACAACCTCCCGACCGGGGCCTCAGCTGAAAACGCAGGTTTTGGCAATCACGACGTTATGCCCCAGCCCCGACAAACGCACGAGAAGCACACATTTCACTTTCGAAAAACCGTCCCGGTCCGCCGCGATGACCGGTGCCAAAGATCCATAGAGGATGCGGCAAGCGCGCCGACGGAACCTTTCTTTAGACACACGACGAATTCGAAGAGACGAAGCGGGCAAGAGAAAGGCAAGCAGATGCTCACCACGGCCGGCACCGACGCCAGGACCCGCCCCCTCGCCCGGGTCCTGTTTCTCGTGACGACGGTGTTCGGTATTGCGGCAGTGTTGCCCGGTAGGTGGCAGGCAATCGTCCGGCGTTGGTGGTCATTTGCGGTGTACTACGTCGGGTACCGACTGCTCTCGGTCCAACTGTCCTGCGGTTCCCTAGCCGTCAGCGGGGTGCCCTTCGTGACGAAGCACATCTGAATCACCTCAGTTGCAGAACCAAGTCGCGATAGAGCCGGACGTACCAAGGGTTTTCAGCGCGTCGGCCTGTGCCGCGGCCAGGGTGGCCCCGTAACCGCCGGCCATGTCACGGGCGCTGTTCTCGGCGACCGCACCGCACTGCTTGAAGATGACGAGTGTCTTGCAATCCTTGTGGGCGCACGCCGCTTGCGCCGCGCTCTCGGCGGCCGCCTTGGATGGATAGTGCTTTGCCCGGCCGAAGAGATCGCCCGAAGGGGAGTACGCGATCGCGCCCCAATAGTCGTCGTCATCATCGGCGCTTGCTACCGGGGCGAAGGCGAGGATCGTCGCCGCCACCGTCGCGACGTTGGCCACCACTACCGCAGCTCGCTGTTGAAATGCGGTCAATGCCATGGTGATTCCTTTCCCAGACATGGTCCCAGACATCGCTAGTTCGGGCTAAACAGACGGTTTGGTTGCGGTGACTTGCTTGCCCCATTCGGACAACGTCATCGTGATCGTCCCGTTCTGCACCGGGATGAATTCGATCTTCACGAGGTGGTATGACCCGTCCGAGGCGATCCAGACAGTCGTGGGCGTCGGAGGGGCGTCCGCTGCGTTCAGTCGCGATCCGGCCAGTGTCGCGACGTCGTCGTTGTTCGATTTGCCGGTGATCTTGGTGGTGCCGACCCCGTTGATGTCCTCACTGCCTGCCACGGCCGGATTCTGAAGGTGCTCAAGGATATTCGCCAAGCCACGCTTCGGGTCGAGGAGAGTGGAAACGTCGTAGATCGACGCCCCGTTGCCGTAATCGGTGAAATGCTTGCCCGGATCGGCGACGTCCGAATACAGGTGGTTGTCCACGTAGACGAACTTCGAATCAACGTCGTCCTTGCCCACGGTCAGCGTCGCGGTGCCGGTGGCGGTCGTGTGTGGGGTGCTGGAGACGTCGCCGTCCAGCTTGGTTACCGCCAGATTGGGGACCGCCCCTTTCACGGTGAGACTCACGTGCATGCCGGTGACTTTGCTCATCACGTCGGCGGCTTGCTTGACCGTCGCCGCGGCGTCGATATTGGCCGGGGTGGAGGAGCCGCCCTTCGCGCCGTTGTCTGAGGAGCAGCCGCTCAACGCCAGTGCCGTTGCAAGAACAGCCGTCGCCGCCGCTACGCCGGCGCGACACCAGAGCTTCATAAACATCTCCTTCGTTCGGGCAAGACTTTTCAGTCTGTGCAACGGCTACGTTGTCGCAGGGCAAACTGATCTGAGCGCGGCGGCGCAGCCGGGCATCATCGTAAGCCGCGCGGTATCGGCAGGTACAGGCTTCGAGTGGATTTATCTGGTGCCCGCCGCAACGGCCTTTGGCGGCGAGTCAAGCAAAGAGATGAGCTAAGTGGTTGCTACTTGCGGGCGCGGCGCTGGGCATCGATGCGCCGCAGCCGGATCGCCAAGAGCGCAATGAGCACCACCGCCTGCACCACGCACATGCCGAAGGCCGTCAGCCAATGCGTGCGACCGTGCTCCCACAACGGGTCTTCGGCACCTGGGTGCAGAAAATTGACGCCGACGGTCGAGGCGCCCATGGCGTAGGCCCACCGTGACGGTGACAGCCAGGCCAGTTGCTCCAACGGGATCCGACCGTGTACCGCGAACATGCCGCCGCACAGCACCAATTCGGCGAAGACCACCAGGACCAGTAGCGGCATGCCGCGGTCGGCGTTGGCGATCATCGCCGAAATCAGCAGCCCGATGATCATCGAGACCACGGTGACCGCGATGACGGCAACCGCCACTTCGGCAGAGCCCAGACGTTGCTGGATCGTCTCTATTTCCTCGCCGGACGACGGCCATAACGCCGAAGAGTCCGGAGGCGGCACGAACAGCGTGCCGAGGACGCCGAGGATCAGCCCTTGCAGACTGGTCAGCACGCCGAGGACGACCAGTTTCGACCCCAGGTATGCCGTGCCGGACAACCCAATGCCGTGTTCACGTTGATAAATCGCGCGTTCCTTGACGATCTCGCGAATTGAGCTGGCACAGCCCATGAGTGCGCCGCCGATGACCAACAGCACCAATAGTTGGGAGGGTTGCGTCGACCGCTCCTCGATGGCCTTCGCCAGCGAGAGCCCGGCATTCCCCGGGACCGCATAGGCGAACAGGCTCAACAGAAGCGGCAGGGCCAATAAGAACACCCCATATTGCCGGTCCGCGGCGATGACCGCCCAGTAGCGTCGGCACAAGATCGCGAACTGCGCGAACGCGCTCTGCTGTGCCGTCGCCTTGCTCGCGGGTAGTGCGCCGGGCAGCTTCCTGCCGCCCGGCTCCGGAATGAAGGCCGCACGCAAGGGCGAAGTGTTGAACCGGCCGCTCCAATCGGTTTCGCGGTCCTGCTCGAGCAGGATGAACAGGTCGGCGAAGTCGCTGCAACCGAAGTAGCTCAAGGCTTGTTGCGGCGGCCCGAAATAAGCCATCCGACCACCCGGGGCCAGGATGAGCAGCCGATCGCACATGTTCAGGTGGGCGATGTTGTGGGTCACCACCACGACCGAGCGTCCGTCGTCGGCCAGCGAGCGCAGCGTCTGCATGACGGACTTCTCATAGCCCGGATCGAGGCCCGATGTTGGTTCGTCGAGAAACAGCAGCGAGGGTTTGGTCAGCAATTCCAGTGCGACGCTGGTGCGCTTGCGCTGGCCTCCCGACAGCGAGTCGATGCGCTGATCGGCCTGGGTGGCGAGCCCGAGTTCGGTCAGCACTTCCTCGATGCGCTCATTACGTTCGGCAGCGGAAACATCTTGTGGAAACCGAAGCTGCGCAGCGTAATTCAGTGCCCGTCGGACCGTCAGCTGGGTGTGCAGAATGTCGTCTTGCGGCACGAAGCCGATGCGGTGTCGCAGCTCGTCGTAATTGTCATAGAGGTCGCGACCGTCGTAGCGGACGGTGCCGCTCGTTGCGGGCTTGAAACCGGTCAGAGCGCCCAGCAGCGTCGACTTGCCGGCCCCGCTCGGACCCACCACCGCGAGCAGACTGCGTTGGGGCAGAGCGAAATCGATGCCGGCCAGCAGGACGCGGCCCTTGTCGGTTTCCACGTGGAGATCGGTTGCCTCGTAGGACACGTCGCCGGTGTCGACGTATTCCACAAGCCTGTCGCCGGACAGACGCAGCAACTGGTGGCCGATCCCAACCATGTCCTCCGGCCCGATGAAGGCCCGGGTGATCCGGTTGCCGTTGACATAGGTGCCGTTGGAGCTGTTCTTGTCGATCAACTCCCACCGGTCGCCGGAGCGGCGCAACGCGGCGTGGTAGCGCGAAACCAGCAAGTCGTTGAGCACGATCGCGTTGTCCGGTGCCCGACCGATGGTGACGGCCACCTGGTCGATGGCGTGGACCGCGGTGGGAGAGCGGATGCCCGTGGTTTCTGCGGGGGGCGGGGGTGGGCTCCCGGACGCGGTGACCTCGCCGGTGTTTGCCCGCGCGGGTCCACTGCCGGCCGGCTGGAACTCCACCGGTTGTCCCGAGGATGCCGAGCCGAGCAGCACGGTGACGGGTCGGCTGATCGTCAGCCGCTCGGTTCGCTGCCCGTTGACATACATTCCGTTGCTGCTGCGGTTGGTCAAGACCCAGGCCGCGGGCGTCGCCTCCAGTACAGCGTGGTCTCGCGACACGCGAGGGTTGTCCAGACGAATATCGGCCTCGCTGGCGCGACCGAGGGTCCAGACCCGGTTCGCCGTGGCGTGCCAGGTGCGGCCCGCGGCGCGCACCTCCAGCAGGGGCGGACTCGTCGTGACCGTTTCGGTTTCGTCTGCCATGCTTAGCCTCCGGTGCGACAGCTTAGTTTTGCTCGATCGAATTTCTCAGCAACCCAAAGCCGTCGCACGGTCACGAGTGCTTGGCCCACCACTGGTAGAGCGCGTCGAGGTCGGGCCCCTGCGGTTGGCCTGCGATAAGGGCGAAGACAAAGGTTTGCTCGTTGCTCCACATCACCTGGGGCTCGTTGTCCTTGTATATGCCGCAGGCGATCTGGCCCAGGATGGTGTTCGGGTCCGCGGTGTGCCACCAGTTGCCCGGTGACGCCTTCCCGCCGGGACAATCCTGGATCTTGAAGGTGGTGGTGAAATTCGCGAACGCATTCTTGGTTCCGGCTGCATCGGCGTACAACCCGTAGGCAGAAACCGTCGGGCCATTGGCATCGTTGTTTTGGGTGCATTTCACTGACGCAATTGCCCCCGGCATCGGCGACTCATCCGGTGTGCATGCGCCAGCCGGGTAGCCCGCCGGCAGCAGCCTCATCAGTCGAGCCTCGGCAGGGGACAGGGACGAGGTCGTCGTGGTCGTCGTCCT
>NZ_MVHT01000168.1 GCF_002086275.1 Mycobacterium intermedium
GGGGGGGGGGGGGGGGGGGGGGGGGGGGGGGGGGGGGGCCCCCCCCCCCCCCCCCCCCCCCCCCCCCCCCCCCCCCCCCCGGGGCCGCGACGGCGACTGACAGGGGCGTCGCCAAGGCTGCCTCGACAGTGGGTCTGATCACGGCTCCGCGGGCTCCGGCGTCTCGATCTCGGCAGCGGCTACGGCCTTCTCGTATCCCAGCAACACGCTGCGTTCGGCCACGGCGATGAACTCGTTGGTGGTGTGCTGGATCGATTCGTTGATCTGTGTTTCGCCGCGCCAGCCGAAGATCGGCGACGTAGCGACCAGTACGGTGTCCAGTTCGTCGGCATAACCACCGCCGAAAACCCAGGTATGCCCGAGCGGGGTGACGAATCTGTCGCCGTCGCGCACCGCCAGTTGCGATCGGATCGCATGCGCCGCCCAATATGAGCTGGCGTGGATGAAGCCGGCCGTTGCGGTGATGGCGAACTGGGTTTCGATGTGGGCCAGGGCGGCAACGATGTCTGTGGTTGCCCTTGGCGTACCGGCGTCGGCCAGCATCCGCACCGCTAGCTGACGCTCGGCGGCGTTTTGCTCCAAGCGCAGCAGGTTGCGTAACGCCCGGTCGCGGGTGGCCTGAATTTCCTCAGCACTGAGGTCACCACAGGCGTTGTGGTCGAAGGCGTAGACGGTTTCGCTGGTGAACGGGTCCAGTTCCTCGGCATCGGGCCGGGTGCCGTGCTTGCGGTCCTCGGCGGCGATGCTGTCGGGGTCCTCACACCAGCCCGCGTTCCAGACCCCGAACGCACCTTCACCGCCGTAGTTGTGCGGGCGGATCACTACGCCTTGGTGCAGCAGTGCGCGGAAAGGGTCACCGCTTTGGACCCAGCGCACATGGGAGTAGAGGCCGTAGGGGTTGGGGGGAACTTGTGGCGGATCGAAGATGATCGCGGGCAGCAAATCCGGTGCCGTCATCGTCTCGCCCCCACCGTGGCCGCCTTGCCCGTTTTGCCCGGCTTGGCGGGCTTGGCCGGCTTCACCTTCGCCAGTGCGCGTTGCACACGTTCGGCCTCCTCACGCGCACGATAAGCGGCGTTGATTTCCTCGATGCTCGGAAGTGATTGCCGCCGTGCGGCTTTCGGGATGAGAAATGCTAGATCATGCGCCGGTGTGTCGAGCACCCGTAGCGCGGCCTCCAAGCGTTCGGACGCCGAGAGGCCGTTAGTTTTCGGGTGGTGCGGCGGGAGGGCGCGGCCCAGCAACGCGGCCAGGTCACCGTTGAACGGCGCGACGAACTCGACCAGTATCGCCGCCCACCTGCCAGACCCGATGTGCTCGTCGGTGATCAGCGGGGCGGTGGGGCGCTGTGCCAAGTCTCGCACCGCCCGCACTGTCCGGGCATGCGCGGCGCTGTCGAGTTGTCGAGATTCGGCGAGCATGCCGACGACCGTGGAGATCAGTTCGTGCACCGCGTCGGCGACCTCGTCAATCTTGGGCCGCAACACCAGCGGCCGCGGTAGGGCTGCTACCTGCGCGGCCAGCGGGTTGACAATTGCGGCCACCTCGGCGGTGAGATCGAAGTCACCGCGGTAGTGCACACGCAGCCACTGCCGGCGCCGCTCGCGCTGTTGGTCCTGCGAGTACACCACTTCGCGTGGCGCCAGCCGATTCGGGCGCTGTGGACGAGCGAGGACGGTCATGCTGGCACCGCCGGGTGTGCGTGGCGCAGCATGTCGGCCAGGGCGGGAATGTGCTCGGGTGCCAATTGTCCGCGCTCGGCGTCGATCACCCGTCGGCACCGCCAATAGGCCAGCGCGGCGTGGCATTCGAGGATGCGCGGGTCTGTGTCGGGTACACCGTGGGCTTTGAATGCAGCGTGCCGTGCCTGCCAGCGCCCTGGCGGCATGGTGGCGGGATCAATCATGCGGGCACCGTAGACGGCAGGGATGCAGGGCAGCCCGGCACGACCGCGCGAGGCCGGAGGGAAGCTGGTGCAGGCAAAGATGTGAATTCGGAAATTGCCCATACTCAGATGTCGGCTACGCGGTCTATCGTTCGACGCATGAACGGTTGGCCGCGTAGAGCACTAGCGCCGTCCCTGGCACTGATCACTTGTTGTTTCGCGAGCGCCTTTAGCCTGGCCGTGCAGCCCGCAGCGGCCGATCCCGGCCTGCCCGGTACCAACTGTGAAACCAACATGCTCGGGGCGCTGTATTGTGACGGACCCGTCCAAGCGGACGGGACATGGGTGCGGTGTGTGGATGTCGCGCCCAGCTACGGATATGGCGGTGTCTACTCTCCGCCCTATCACAAGTGCTACGCCTACGACCCGGCCAACCCTGGTCCGACTCCCATCGGGCAGCCCGCCTACCACATCGGGTTATAAATCTGAGCGTGGATTGATGCTGCCGGTATGACGGTAGGAGTTTGCCAGATCTAACAATGCCTAGTGAAGTCGGCATTGTGAGGTATTTTGAAGTTCAAAAATTGCGGTGAGTACGAGAGCGGTTGGGCTGCAAGGTATTCCGCTGGACACGGCGTACCTCGGACGGCTTTTCTTGAGAGATGCGTTATACAAACGGTCGTATGCATAACCCCTTTGCTCGTACCGCGCCTGCGGGAAGCGTCATCGCCTACGTGCGAGTGTCGACCGACGAGCAAGCCGCCCGCGGTGCCGGCCTCGAAGCCCAGCGCGCAGCCATCGAGGCCGAGGCCGCTCGCCGCGGCTGGACCATCGTCGGGTGGCACGCGGATGAGGGCATCAGTGGTTCCAAGGGTGTCGAGCGCCGGCCCGGCCTGGCCGCGGCGATCGAGGCGATCGAGGATGGCAAGGCCGCGGTGCTGATGGTGTCCAAGACTGACCGCGTGGCGCGTGGTCTGCGCACCCTGCTTGACGTGATCGACCGGGTCGAGCGTGCCAATGGCGGGGTGGTCTCAGTCGACAACACCATCGACACCAGCACCGCAGCTGGTCGGTTCCAGACACAGATCATGGGCAGCGTGGCCGAGCTGGAACGTGCCCTGATCAGTGACCGGACCAAAGCTGCGCTCGCAGTGCGCAAGGCTCAAGGTGTGCGGCTCGGCCGACCCTCGTCGCTGCCGCGCGAGGTCGTGGCCCGCATCGTCGAGGCCAGGCAAGGCGGTGCGTCGCTGCGTGCCATCGCTGCCGAGCTGACCGCTGACGGGGTGCCGACTGCACAGGGTGGCGCGAAGTGGTATGCCAACACCATCAAGCAGGTGCTCGAAGGTCAGGACGCCGAGCGTGTGCGGGCCGAGCTCGGCTGATCACGCTGCCAGCCGCAGCGTGATCGCGGTGTCGACATAGGTTCGCCCGTCGATCATGAACGCGTGCAGCTTGCGCGCGTCGTGCAACCGAACCAAGGCTTCCGCCTTCGCCCAGAACGACGCGGAAGGCAACCGGTCCCGTAAGGTGCTCCACGCCAGGAGCTGGCCGTTCGCTTTGGCGAGCTCGGCCAAGATCGCGGCGTCGAGCTGTTCCGGGGTAGCTGGCGTGCTAACTCCGGCTGTCACTCTTCGCGGACAATGACTGCAAACGTCTGCATTCTCAACGGGTTTCACGTGTCGTCCTCCGGTTCGGGCAGGGGTTCAGAGGCCGCAATTTCGGGGCTGTGCGGTCCGCTGCCGGACGAATCCGGTTCGCCGGTGCCATCGGGCAGAGTGGGCCCGGAAAACGGCTCTCCGGCCCGTTGGCGCTGACGGAGTACGGCGACCCACTCGCTCAGCTCGTCAGCCGTCAGCGCACCCAACGCGATCGCTTGCCGGCAGACATCAGTGTGCAGTGACCAGAGCGCGTCACCGTCGCCGACCACCTGGCCGAACAGCGCGCGGCAGGCAGAGACCAGCTCGGCGTCCAGTTCGGCCGGTTTAATCTTCCCGGTGTCGAGGTTTTCGACCAGCGACAATGCCGCGAGGATCGCATCGCGCTTGCTAGTCATTCGATGACCTCCGCGTCCACGGTGTTGTCCAGCGCGAGCAATCGTTGCTTGGCCTGCGCAATCAAGTCGCCGAGCGAAAGCTTGACGTCCACGGATACGGCCTGCGGCGCGTAGAGGCCGGCCAACTTGGCACGGTCGGTGACCAGGGAGCGAAGTTCGCGAGACAAGGTGGCCGCCGCTTCATCATCGCCCCGTTTCACCGCCGCTTCGTACAGCTCGAACAAGCCCGGCTCTTGTGCCGCGAGTGATGCCGAAGAAACAGCGCGCTCCAATGCGACGTGACCGGGGTCGGCGGACACTGACTTCAGCAGTCGATTCACCGCCAACCGTGCACCGTCGCGCGAGCGAAAGCCCAGCTCAGCAGAGATTTCCGTCCACGTCTTGCGCCGGGCCCGTAGCCTCAACGCCTCTTCGGCGCGGGCGCGAGAATCTTTGAGCGGCATCACTCGGGGCATGTGCAAACCCTCTGCGCAACAGTGCAATTCACGCCAGCGCGCATCGCGAAATCTGTTGGTGTACAAAGCTTTTCGCCGTTGGCGCGTGCACGAAAGCCGTTGTGCGACAAGGGGTATCGGCTGTCGGGCGTCGCGAAATCCGTTGGTGCACAAGGAATTTCGCGGTGCCCGCGTGCGCGAATCGTGTTGTGCGGCAAGGGGTATCGGCCCATGCGGTCATTGTGCCTTTAATGGGAGCAGGTGGCGACGGCAGCGGCCGTTGATGATCGAGAAGCCAGGTTAGACAGACTCGGCGAACGCATCCTGCGCCGCGTTAATGAGGCCGGCGGGACAGCAATGTGGTCTGGTCGTCGCGGGCTGCGGCAGAAATTCAAGAGCAACGAGCGCCAGTTGGCCGACATTGCTTTGTCGCGCCTGGTTGACCGCGGCGCGGTGACATATGACGGCGACGCCAACAAGGTGGTCCGGGTGTGAGGTCAGTTTGCCCGGTGCGAGTCCTACATCGACTTGGTAGGACCGTAGGACCGGTCCTACGGACCCTCTCGCGCGCGCG
>NZ_MVHT01000169.1 GCF_002086275.1 Mycobacterium intermedium
CGGCGGCCCTGGCGGCGGTGCTGGACAGGGCGGCGGCCCCGGTGGCGGCCACGGCGGCCCAGGTCAAGGCGGTCAGGCGGAGCGGGTGGCGTCGGGGCCAGGGGTGTCGACGGTGTCAATCCGGGCGATCACGGCACCAATGGTCAGGACGGCTTTGCCGGTGGCAGCGGTGGTAGCGGTGGCGAGGGTGGGGCTGCGGGTGCCGCGCCGGCCGGCGAGGCGGGCAGCCGAGGTGCTGGCGGCGCGGGTGGTGAAGGCGGAGCGGGCGGAGCCGGGGGCGATGGTGGGAACGGTGCGGCGGGCGCCGTTCCCCTCGGGTTCAACTTGCCCGGTGGAGATGGCGGCAACGGCGGCAACGGTGGCAACCCAGGCGCTGGCGGCAAAGGCGGGATAGGCGGTGACGGTTCTACCGCGGGCGCCAACGGTGCGGACGGCGCGACCCCCACCAGCGGCGGCAACGGCGGCCACGGGGGCGCTGGCGCGATGAGTACATCCGAGAGCCAGACCGGTGGGAAGGGCGGCAACGGCGGTAACGGTGGTGCGGTCGGTAACGGCGGTAACGGCGGTGATGGTGGCGCCGGCACGGAAGGAAGAGCCTTCACCGGATTCCGTGACGGCGGGGCCGGCGGGGCTGGCGGGGCCGGCGGGTCGGGCGGCTCCGACGCCGGTAACGGCGGTAAGGGAGGTGCTGGCGGGGCCGGTGGCAACGGCGCCAGGGGCTCCAAAGGCTTTGCCGGCCTCAACGCCACGACCCCCGGCGCCGACGGTGAACGAGGCGCTGACGGCGGTACCGGCGGAACAGGAGGAGCTGGCGGCGACGGGGGTGCCGGCGGCGCGGCGCCAAAGGGCCAGGCCGGTGAACAAGGCGTAGGCGGGAACGGGGGTAACGGCGGCGTCGGTGGCAACGGCGGCAACGGCGGCAACGGCGCAAGGGGTGCGGATGCTACCGGCGTCGGCCCCGGTGGAGCCGGTGGAAACGGCGGTGACGGCGGTAACCCCGGCCTCGGCGGCGCCGGCGGAAAGGGCGGTGCCGGCTCCACCCCTGGCACCGACGGCCAGGCCGGCGCAGGTGGTAGCCAGGGCGGCGACGGCGGCAAAGGGGGCGACGGCGGCAACGGCTCACCAGGGGTCCTCAACAACGCCACCGGCGACGGCGGTGACGGCGGCCCCGGCGGCAAGGGCGGCAACGGCGGTGTAATCGGCAATGGGGGCGTCGGCGGTAAGGGCGGCACCGGCGGGAATGGCACCACCAGTGGTACAGGCGGCAACGGCGGCACTGGCGGCGCCGGCGGCGCCGGCGGCGCGATCTCCGGCAACGGAGGAGCCGGGGGTGTCGGCGGCGACGGTGGAACTGGCGCCGGATCAGCCGGCGGTACGGGCGGGACCGGCGGCACCGGCGGCGACGCGGGCCTGAGCGGTGACGGTGGCGCGGGCGGTAAAGGCGGCACCGGCGGTGTTGGCGGCGGCCTCGCGCTCGGTGGCGCCGCAGGCACCGGCGGCAACGGCGGCACCGGCGGCAAAGGCGGAACCAACGCCGGCAATGGTGGTAACGGGGGCGACGGCGGTACCGGCGGCGTCGGCGGCGCTGGGCAAACCGGCACCGCCGGCGAACCCGGTAAATATGGCATCTTCGAGCCAAACGGCACAGGTACAAACGGTGGCGATGGCGGCACCGGCGGAGCCGGGCAAAACGGCGGAACCGGTGGTAATGGCGGTAAAGGCGGAGCCGCGCCAGCAGGAACGTCCGGGACCGACGGTGCCGGTGGGGTTGGCGGTGCCGCCGTTGCCGGCGGTGCCGGCGGCGCCGGGGGTTATGGGGGCGACGGCGCTCTCTCCAAGGAGCCGGGCTGGGGCAACGGCGGCAACGGTGGGAACGGCGGTGCCGGCGGTGCCGGTGGAGCGGGCGGAGCCGGCGGGTTCGGTGCGGGCGGCCAGGCGGCAAAGGGCGCTGCGGGCGCCCAAGGCGCCGGCGGTGCCGGCGGCAAGGGCGGCGCAGGCGGCGGCCTCCTCTTGGATGGCAAGGCCACGGCCGGCGCCAACGGCGGCAACGGCGGCAACGGCGGCGACGGTGGTATCGGCGGTGTCGGTGGCGACGGTGGTATCGGCGGCGATGCCTCGACTCACGGATCCGGCGGTGTTGGCGGTAACGGCGGCCGAGGCGGCGACGGCGTCATCGCCGGTGGCAACGGCGGTAGCGGTGGTAACGGTGGTCAGGGCGGAGTCGGCTTCAACTTTCCCCCGGTATCCGGCGGCCCGGGCGGTAACGGTGGGGCAGGCGGCGATGGTGGCAACAAGATCGGCGCCCCTGCCGCCCCTGGTGGCAAAGGTGCAGAGGGCGGCCCAGGCGGCGCGTATGGCGGCGTTGGTAACCCTGGTCCCGGCGGCACCGGCGGCGCCGGCGGTCTCGGCGGAACCTCCTGATCGCGCCTTAGGTCGTAGCGAGGCCGCTTGGCCCGCCGAGGCCCGGTTCATCGTGGTCGACGCCGGTGGCCAGGTCGGCGCAGTCGACGATCTCGACGTCGTCTCGGGCTCGCAGAAACGGGCCGGCGCCGCGGTCACCCGTGACGCATTCGATCACCTCGGGCCAGTGCCGTCGTGCGATGACAACCGGGTGTCCGGGCCGGTCGCCGTAGTACGCCTGAGCCAAGCCGCTGTGAGATGCCAACGCGCGCTGCAGAACTCGCGACACCACCGCCGCGTCGACATCCGGGGTGTCGATCACGTGCAACACGGCGTACTCGGCCCCGATCGAGTCGGCCTTGCGTAGGCCGGCGCGTACCGATGCGCTCAGACCGGCCTGCCAGTCCGAGGCAGTGGTGACGATGATGTCGTCGGGCAACCGCACCTGCGCGGCTCCGAGCACCACGACCACGACGTCGCATCCGCCGTCACGTAAGGCTGCCAACGCGCTGTTACGCCATTCGTCGACAAGCACCTTTGGTTTGCCGTATCGACGACCCGCCCCAGCGGCCAACAACACACCGGCGGTCATCGGTGGCGGTCCGACACCGTGCGCCATCGGTTAAACCTAGCGACCGCCCGACTGCGCGGCGACCGGCGGTACGGGAGCCGTCGGCAGCGTCGCAATCAGGTTGGGCGCCAGACGTGTTCGCGCGTCTGATCAGTTCCTCACGGAGGAAAAGACACTATTGCGGTCAATCCAGTCGTCAATGACGCCGACGGTAACCGGTAGGGCAGCGCCCGAAAACACCATGTGGTCGGATCGAGGAATTTCGACGCAGGTACCGAGCTGGTACCGCGCTGCGGCCTGTCTTATAGCCGCGATTGGCACGATGAGGTCGAACTCGCCCCCGATCACCAGCACCGGGGTTTTGATCGCCGCATAGTCGACGACGGGGGCTTGGGAAAGCTTGAAGGTTGCCAGGAGCATTTCCCATTGCGCTCTCCCGGATTCGTAAACCAAGCCCTCATATATCTCACGTGCCGTGTTCTCGGACTGCGTGTTGGCTATCCACTGTCGGAATCTTTGGAAATCTGGTGGCGAAACGGGTTTGGCCCACGGGCGAAGTCGCAAGAAGAATGGGATAGCCATGCGTCTGTTCGCCGGGGTCGATGCGTTGATGCCGGCAGCCGGGGCGGGACATGCTGCCACCACCCCGGCGTGGGGTGACCGCGCGGCGACGAGCTGAGCCAGTAGCCCGCCCATCGAGTGGCCCACCAGCAGCGGTGGCGAATCAATCGCGTTGACAAAGCCAACGAGGTCGTCCGTGTAGTCCCGAAGACTCAGTGACGCAACCCTGGCGGCACCCTCAATAATCGGCAGTTCGTGAAACCGCAGCGTGGGCGTATGCACCGCGTAACCACGCTCTTCAAAGGCGGCGCGGGCAGCGGCAAGTTGTTGTCCGCGGCTCCAATTGCCGTGAATCAGAACGATGTGCTTGGTGTCCGCCATGGCGACAACGGTGCTGCGGCTGGCCTGCCGGTAGTTCGGCTAGCGGGGCAGCACGGCTTCGATGGCGCTGATGACCTCGGGCGCGTCGGGCTCGGTGCGCGGCCTGAACCGATTTACCACTTGACCGTCGGGTGCGACGAGGAACTTCTCAAAGTTCCACTGAATGTCGCCGGCGGTGCCGTCGGCGTCGGCGGCCTGCGTGAGCTCGGCGTAGAGCGGGTGTCGGTTGTCGCCGTTGACTTCGGTCTTTTCCAGCAGCGGGAACGTCACCCCGTAGGTAGACGAGCAGAACGCCTGGATCTCTTCGGCCGTGCCGGGCTCCTGGCCCATGAACTGATTGCACGGGACGCCGACGACCGTCAGGCCTCGGTCGCGGTATTCCTTGGCCAGCTTCTCCAACGCCGTGTACTGCGGGGTGAGGCCGCATTTGGAGGCGACATTCACAACCAGCGTTGCGCCGTTGGACAATTCGCCGAGCGTGGTCGGTTTGCCATCGAGGGTGGCCACGGCAATGTCTTTGACAGTCACGCAGACGACGTTAACACTGCCAGACGTCGGCAGGTCTCGGGATTCGCCGCGGGCTAGATTGCCCCTATGCGCATTGTTCGCCCGCTTGCCGTAGTCCTGACGCTGCTCACCGCGGGGTTGCTGCTGGGAGCCCCCGCCGGCGCGCAACCGCCGGACAAGCTCACCGAACACCTCACCGACAGCACTGGTGTGTTGACGGGTTCGGATCGGGCTGCGGTCAACTCGGCAATTGACCGGCTTTATCGCGATCAGCACATCCAACTGTGGGTGGTCTACGTCGACAACTTCTCCCGGTTCAAACCCGAAAACTGGGCCAGCCAAACCCGCAGTGCCAGCGGGATGGGTGGCCGCGACGCACTGCTGGCCATCGCCACGAAC
>NZ_MVHT01000016.1 GCF_002086275.1 Mycobacterium intermedium
GGGTGGCCCCCATGGGGGGCGGGGTGGCTGCTGAGCGGCTGGTTGCGCGGCGCTGTGCGCGTCGGTGCGGCGTTGTCGTGCTGGGTCGTTGGTGGTCGGGCTGGTGTCGCGCAGCTCGTCGCTCGCGCCCAAGGACAGGGCGGTCGTGGCGGCGGCTTGCACGGTCGAAGTGTTTGACGCGGCACCAGCGCGGCCGGTCTGGGGTTGGATGCTGTCGGCGAACCGTTGTCTGAGCCAGCGGGTGGCGAGGTGTTCGGGGACGTCGTGGATGATTCCGCTGCGGTGGTGTCCGTTGAAGTAGACGAGTGTGCCGGCGCGGACTTCGACGGTGTACACCTTGGCTGGCGTGGTCATGGTTTGGGCTGGGTTAGTTAGCTGCCGCCGGTGTCGGTGGTGATGCGCACGATGGCCGCCGGGTTGGGGAACCCGAAGCCGATGCGCAAGATGGCGCGTACGGCTACGCGGTCGCTGGTGAAGAACACTGACCGGTCGGCTTCGACTTCGGCGGCTTCTCGGATGACCATGTAGGCCATTGCTTTCGGGACTGCCCAGACGGTGTCGTCGACGGTGGTGACGTACGGCGACGTGAGCAGCGGGATGCCGAGGATCTGGCGTTTGCCCGGCATCGTTGGGTCTGCCTGTAACAGCGGGGTGTTCAGGTCGGTTCCGCTTTTGAGGCGTGCCAGCTTCATCGCGGTGGCCGGGTTGGTGACGAACGCGGTGATGACTCCGTTGTGCTGCTCGGCGGTGTAGACGGCATCGCTGAAGGGGTCGATGTTTGCGTAGTCGCCTTCGGCGTCGACGGTGGAGACGCCGCTGATGCCGGGGATGCCGCCGGGGCCGTCGGGGGTGGTGGCGGTGAACAGGGCTTGGTCGGTCTTGCGGATGAGGTCGCGGACGATGCCTTGGCCGACGACGTCGACGGCGGCTGGGCTTGAGTCGTTGGCCAGCTCGCGGGTGATGACGGTCAGGGCGGCCAGCTTCTTTGGGGTGACTAGCTCTTCGTCTATTCCTGCGTCGCTGACGTCGATTTCTTCGCCTTCGGCAGTCCAGCTGGCGGAGGGGTCGTCGGTGACTACGGGGATGCGGTATTCGTGGCTGCTGGTGGTCACGGGGGTCAGGACTTGGCCGGCGACGCTGTTGACGATCAGCGGTTGGATGACGAGTTCGCCGACCTGTTCTGGGGTCAGGATGGACGCGAAGGTGCTGGTGTTGGATGCCATGGTGTTGCTCCAAATGGGGGTGAGTGCGCTTGTGGCGCAGCGGGATTACGGATTGGTTTTCCGCGTGCTCACCCGGAGCGACGTGGTGGGCGGTCTAGCCCATCGGTTGAGTCTGGCCCGGTGCCTGCCGTCTGTCCTGACTCAGACGCAGATTCTACCGGCCCTTGATGACAGTGTCCCATCCTGCGGCCGAGGGGCCGGGTGGTGTCGCCCCGTTTTGACCCCACAGGTTCGGCGTGTGCACTTCGGGTCGGGCCAACCGGGGCCGCTGAGCTATGAGCGCTTCGGCGGCCGCGCGGACCGCGCCGGCGTCGAGGCTACCGTCTTCGCCGTAGAACGCGGCGTGGTCGGCTCCGCCGAGGTCCCACAGGTCCGCCGGCACTTCGAGCAGGTTGGCTATGGCGGCTTCGCATTCGCGGCGCTGGTAGCCGGCTAGCCGCTCGGCCAGGGCGTCGCGTTCGGCTTCGGCGGCGCGGAGTTTGGTGCGCCAGCGGGCGGCCTCAGCGTTGTGTGACTCGGTGGTGTCGTCGGGTGCCTCGGCGGCCGGCTGCGTGGGGGCGGCCGGTTCCCGCGGCGCCGGCTGCGATAGAGGTTCTGCCGGCAGGGTCGGTGTCGGCGCGGCCGGTGTATCGGCCGGCGTCGCGGCTTCCGTTGCTGCGGTGGCTGTCTCAGTCATTGTTCCTCGCTTTCCAGTGCGGGCCAGGTGCGGCGGCGCAGTGTCTCGGTCTTCCATTCCACGTGCGTTTCGAGCTCGTCGGGCAGCTCGAATCCCAAGTGTTCCAGCAGTTCTCGTTCGGTGGCGGTCGCGGGCCGCACCCACACCCATTTGCCGTCGATGCGCTGCGGGCGGCCGTGTCGCTGAAAGTCGTGGTACTGAGTCGCGTCCTCGGCGCGTTGCAGCTCGGGCGGCAGGGACTCGAAGACGAGCCAGCCGCGCGGGTCGTTGGGCACCTGGGGGCCGATGACGGTCATGGAGTTTCCTCTCCTGCCTCAAGCAGCGCTTCGCGAAGCCAGATTTGGAGCCGCTCGTCGATGTCGGTGTCGAAGTGGCGTAACACGGCGAGCACGTAGCCGGCCAGTTGGACACTGACGTGCACCAGGTCCGCGTGGGCGGCGACAGCGTACGCGCCGGGCACGTCGCCCTGGTGCAGCGCGCGGACCAACAAGACCGCGTCGGCGGCTGCGCGGCGACTCACTGCCGCCCCTTGCTACGGCGGGCTTCGCTCGCTACCTCAACCAAAGCGGCTGCCAACTCTTCCGCGTCGTCGATGCCGAGGTCGAATTCAAATGCTCCGTCGAACGCGATCGTCACGGGCCGGCCCCGTTCCTCCGTCGTGTACACGCGGGGGCGGATGATGCGGCGGCGCAGCCGCATCCGCCCGGCGTAGGCGCTTTCGTCGTCGTCGGTCATCTGGGTCATCCTTTCGCTGGGTGTCTCGGCTCGCTGAAATCGCGGTACTTGTCGGCTTGTGCCACAACGAGGCTGGCTTCGGACGCGCGCACAACACACGGCACTCGGCGGACTCTGCCGTCCGGTCTGGTACACCAATTGCCTTGCTGGGCTCCGCAATGTGGGCACTCAATCGCCAAGGCGTTGCAGTCGTTGTAGGCAGCCCAAATGGCTTTCCCGGCCTTCACGATGCCTCCTCGGCGGGTTTGAGGTGCCAGATGTGGGCCTGTCTGGGGTTGTCACCGGGAGCTGGTCGCGACTCGATGCGCGGATGCTCGTATGCCGACTTGCGCACGTTGGACCAGCTGTAGCCGGCCGCCTCGCCAGCTGCGCGCAGATCGGCCCGATCAACCTCCCTGACGTCAGGGGGCAGCGCGGCAAGGTACTGATCGACCCATTCGGCGGCCGGCTTGTATTCGGTTTGCTCTGAGGGGTCTATGCACCAGGTGGTGTTGCCCATCGTGCGGCTGATGACACGAACATCGGGGTGGCGGTTGGCCGCTGCGATCAGGCTCTGACGACCGTAACCGAGCGCTTCCCCTTCGGCGTAGACAGCAAACGACTCCACGGTCTTCTGACCGGCGCGCTGCAGCTCTGCGATGCGTTGCGCGAACCACTTCACCGCTGACAACGTCGGGTGCCCGTTTTCCGGTGATCGACGGGAATCTAGATCTGTGACGGTCGCACCGGCGCTCTGTCGTTCTGTTTGCTGGTGCTGTCGTCGGCAGCGTTCGCAGTAGCCGTGTTCGAGGGACTCGGGGGCGAGTAGGCGTTGCCCACACTCCGCGCATTTGGCTGCCTGATCGTCAGTCGGCTCACTCTCCGGACTGTGAGCTGACTGGAAAATACGCTCAGTCGGCTCATCTTGTTTGTGCTGGTCAGGTCCAGTTGGCTCAGTTGGCTCACGGTTTTCAGAGACGGGGGGTGTGCTGAGCTGACTGGGTAGGTACCACGTCGAGGTGCGGGGGAAGCCTGAGGAGCGGTCTTCGACGCCGAGCTTTTTCTTTGCTCGCTTCAGGGTGGCCTCGCTGAAGCGTTCCTTGGCGGCGTCGTTCTTGACGACCTTGGACGCGGTGGGGCCGTTGACGTTCAGGTAGTCCTGCAGCCAGTGCTCGGCGGCGGTCCGTTCGTCGCTGTCCTCTTCGGATTCGGGTGCGGCGAGCAACCCTCGTGCGTCGTGGTGGGTGGTGCCGAGCCACTCAACGCGGGCGACACCATGGTCCGGGCTGTCGACTAAGCGGTACGCCAGGGATTGCGGCATGACGCCGAGGTTGGACTTCACGCAGGCAAGCACCCGCTGGGTTGGGTCGTTGGGGTCCGCGGCCACCAGCAGGCCAGCCCGGGCGGCACCGACGATTCCGATCGACCCACCACCGCGATACATCGGGTCTCGGGACGCGCCCTTGTTCAGGTGCCGCAGCAGAAGCACGGTGCAGCGGTTGCGGTCGGCGGCCGCGCCCAGCGCCGACAGAACCCTGCGGACGTCCTGGTCCTTATGAGCATCGGTTCCGGCGGGTAGGAACGCCATGAGGACGTCGACGACCAGCAGGCGCGCATCGGTCGTAGCCATGGCGGCGTCGAGGTCCAGAACGTCGGCCAGATTGAGCGGGCGTAGGTAGCGTTCTCCGCTGTTGGGGTCGATCAGCGTCTTGCCCTCAATGGCGTGAACGCGGTTGACGTCGGCGCCGGCGGCATCCAGTCGTGGACGCACTGTGTCGGCCAGGCCGTCTTCGGCTGAGAGCAGCAGTACATCACCCGGGTGCTGGCAGCGCTCGCCAGTGGGCCACTGTCCGCCGGTTGTGACTGTGGCCGCGAAGCTGAGCGCAAGGGTGCTTTTGCCTAGGCCTGGGTCTCCGTCGGCGGTGACGATCTTGCCCAGCGGTAATCGGCTTTGCCAGAGCCATTCCACTCGCTCAGCCTTGACGTCGGACATGCGCGTGAGCTTGAGGCCATCGCCGTTCAAACTGCCCTCCGTATGTAGACCTCGCGGTGGCGGCCGATGCTGCGAGCGATGGCTGTCCAGTCGGCGGAGGCCGAGATCGCTTGGGACGCCTCGGCGAGAGCAGCGCCGATCATGTCGTTTCGGAGTGTGTCGCGGCGGCCGCCGTCCAAGACTGATGCGAGTTTCTTGGGGTCGGTGTCGTCGAGGGCTTGCCAGGCAAGGGAGCCGGCCAGCGGCCAGCTCCCCGCCCGGTCAAGCACCGGAACGACGAACAAGTGGACCGCGTAGAAGTCCACTGCCCGTGATCCGAGTCCGTGGCTCATCGGCACTCCCGCAGCAACTCGGCGGTCTTCGCCGAGACCGCGGCGAGGTCGTCGAAGATGCCCGGATGTGTGGCCAGCACGTCGGCGACGCCGGCGGTGTCTGGCAGGCCGTCGATGTAGGCCTCGAATCCGACTTCGAGCGGGCGGCGGTCGCGCTCATCCCAATACGCGAAACGCCGGACTAGTGAGACGATTTCGCCGGCGCGCACCTCCGCGCAGGTGTCCAGGACGAAGATCGGATCATCCCCTGGCTGCGGCGTTGGGAGCGGCGGCAACTCAAACCGTTGGACCGTGAGTTCGTTCATCGTGCACCGTCTTCGATCTCGTCGGCGACGGCGACCAGGTGCGCGGCGAGCTGGCGGGCCTCGAGGGGGGTCATCTTGAACGAGTCATCGACCTGTCCGTCTCCGTGGCCGACGAGTATGAAATTCATGTTTATGCAGGGCAGCTGGTTGTAGCCGCGGTAGGCGGCTACGGCGACGAATGACGGCCAGACGTTACGGCTCTGGCCTTCGCCTTTGAAGTTGACCTCGGCCTCTTCGCAGGACAACTCCACGTAATAGCTCTTGCCCCAACAAATCTGCTCGGAGCGGCCGGTAGCAGTGGTGTGCCCGTCGTTGTCCTCACACCAAACGGTGCAGGTAATCGGACGGAGTGCCGGGAACGGGCCACTGGGGTGGCTCTCCTCGAGAAGGTCGCCTCGACAGTCCCGAGTGTGGTTGCCGATACCGGAGCAGCACGGCCGGGTCGTCGAATCGACCGGGAACGGATTCCCGCCTTCCGCGGCCCGGTCGTCGTCGAGGCGTGGTTGTGCCATGATGGTGGAACCTTTCTGTTCTGTGATGGATGGGTAGCGACGACCCCCACTAGGTGCTGCAACACCGGGGGTCGTTGTTGTCATTTGGGGGAGCAGCATTAGGCCGCGCCTTTCGGCGAGCTGGCGTCAATCTGCTGGATGTATTCGCAGAGTGCGGCCTCTGAGACCAGTCGCCTGCGACCGATCTTGACGGACCGCAGTGCCCCACTTGCGATCAGTTCGAACACGGCAGATCTGCCGATGCTGAGTCTCTGCATCACCGTTTCTACGGGGTGTAGCTGCGCGTTGATCTTGTCAACCGCGGCGTCCATTGGATCCTCCTGTGTCATTTCAGCCCAAAACCGACCGGATATGTGTCGATTGATGACATGTTGACACACAGTGTTGGATCCGCACAAGTACCAGCTAGTCTGTGTTGATATGGCGCAATGGGTAGAAGATCTCCATGAGCGAGTGGCCGCAGCAGTACGGGATGCCCGTAGGGGGCACTCGGCCCAGTGGCTGGCCGACGAGACGGCTCGCCTTGGCTACCCGATCAGTCGATCAGCTATCGCGAACTACGAAAATGGACGCAAGAAGACCCTGGACATTGCTGAATTGCTGGTCCTCGCGGCAGCTCTGGATGTACCTCCTGTAATGCTTCTTTTTCCGGAGCAGCCTGACGGAGTTGTTGAAGTACTCCCCGGTGAGAGCGTGACCAGTATCGTTGCTGCGGAATGGTTTTCGGGTTCCGATGACCTGCCGTCCATGCGGGATAGGCCTGTGTCGAAAAGCGCCAATCTGATGAGGCTCGCTCACCGCAGGTATGAGTGGTCCCGCTATTTGACGAGCCGAATTTCACTGCGATTAAAACTCAACGGCGACTCGCACAACGTCCCTGAACGGCGTGCTGAGTGGGAACGTCAGTACCTTGACGAGATTCGACAGATGAATGCTGAGATCCGTGCTGCCGGCGGCTATGTCGCTGATGACGACGCCCGTGATCCTGCCGGAGGCCGCAATGCCTAGGCAGCGGATGGCGCCTGGGGAACATGGGCGCATTTCCGTAACGCAGTGCGGCAAGGGGATTTTCGAGGCGCGCACCTATGTTCGCGATAGTGACGGGGCGCGGCGGAAGGTGCGTCGTACTGGCCGGTCGGATGAGGATGCTCGCCGCGCCTTGCAGCGTCATCTGAGGCAGCGGACGGCACCGCTCACAGGCCAAGTCATCAGCGACACAACGACTCTCACTGAGCTGTTTGACGTTTGGATCACGCGCAAGGTCAGTGAGGATCGCCTGATGCCGCAGTCTGAGGCGCAGTACCGGAAGGTGTGGCGTGTCCACGGTGCGGGCAAGCTCGGGGCGTTGCGGATTCGGGAGCTGTCGACGAGTCGCGCCGATGCCCACTTGAAGAGCGTGCAGTCGGTGCGGCAGGCGCAGCTGTTGCGGATCGTGCTCAAAGGCATGTTCACGCTTGCCGTGCGGTTCGACGTGGTTGCTGTGAATCCGATCGTGGAAGCGCGGCCAAATAGGGCATCGAAGCGGGTTGTGCGGGCGGCTACTCCCGAGGAGTTCCGCAGGATCAGGCAGGCCGTCGCCGAGTATGCAGGCGCGGCGGTACGGGGGCCGCAGCGCGGCCGGTACTTGCCGGCTTTCGTCGAGGTCGCAATGGCCACGGGGGCGCGGCCGGGGGAGGTCCTGGCGATCCGCTGGGAAGACGTCGACTTGCTGGCCGATCCGCCCACGGTGACGATCAACGGCACGATCATCGATCACCAGACCATTCCGGGAATGCCAGCGCACCGCCAGGACGTCCGCAAGCACGGGGCTCCGCCGCTGACAACGATCCTGCCGGCGCATGGGGTGGAGGCGTTGACGGAGCTGTTCGGCGCGACCGGGCCGGCGGGTCTGGTCTTCAAGAATCGCGACGGAGGTCCGATGTCCGCATGCAACCTGCGTCGGTCGATGCGCGCCGCGCTGCCCGAGGATTTGCGTTGGTGTACACCGCATTCGTTCCGTCGCACCGCGGGCACGGTCGTCCGGGACGCGCACGGTGTCGAAGCGGCGCAACAGCAGCTCGGTCACGCGCACCTAGCCACGACTGAAGGTCACTACGTCGAGAAGAAAGCCATCGGCCCCGACGCCCGGAAGGCGCTTGATGCGTTCATGGACGGGGAAAGTGGCCGGTGAATGTAGTCGGAAAGTAGTCGATTCTGGCCAAGCTCCGGAGTGAGCGCGGCCTGTAATCAGCGTTTCCGCTGGTAGTTGAGCCCCCTGTCAGGATTGAACTGACGACCGCTCGCTTACAAGGCGAGTGCTCTACCACTGAGCTAAGGAGGCCGGTTAAAACCGGTGCAAGCCTAACCGGAGTCGTCCGCGTCGATCACACGCTGGGACCGAACCGTCCGAGATGACGAGGAACGTCGGGGTGTGCGCCGCGGCAGTGGGATGCGTTCGGCGATGTTGCTGAGCGGATTGACGACCAGGGTCAGCGCGGTGACGGCATCCTGCAGGGTTTGAATGGCCGGCTCGAGAGCCTCCATCCCGGGCGCCAGTCGGCCCAGCGTGTCGGCGAGGTCGGTGAGCTGCTCGATCGGCCCGTTCTGCGCGGTCAGCAGGTCGATCACGCCGCCCTCGGCAAGCAGCCGTTGGGCCACGCCATCTTCGCCCAGCAGTCGGTCGATCAGCCCATCCTCGGAAGTCAGCGAATCGACCACCCCACCTTCGGCGAGCAGCCGGTCGGCCAGCCCGCCCTCGGCCAGCACCCGGGCCACCGGTCCGTCATCCGCGAGTATCCGGTCGGCTAGTCCGCCCTCGGCCAGCACGCGAGACACCGGTCCGTTTTCGGCGATGATCTTGTCGGCCAGTCCGCCCTCGGCCAGCACGCGAGACACCGGTCCGTCCTCGGCGATGATCTTGTCGGCCAGTCCGCCAGGCTGCAGTGCGCGCTGCACAACGCCGCCCTCTGCTGTAAGCCGGTCGAGCAATCCACCTTCGGTGGTCAGAAGGTCGACCAACCCGCCGGGACGCAGAAAACGGTCCAAGACGCCGTCCTGCGCGATGGCCCGCCCCAACGGCATGTCGTCGTCCAGCAGCCGGGCCAACCGGTTGGCGCGCGCCAGCGCGACTTCGTCGATCCCCAGCATGCTCGCCATGGCCCGCGAACCGCTGGTGCCGCGGGGATCACCCACCGCTTGCTTGGCCACGCCAACTGCAGCGTTCGCCAGATTCAAGCCCGCCCCGACACCGGCGAGCCAGATGCGCGCGGGCGCGGTTGCTAAATCCACCAACGATTTGCCGAGAGCCATCTCGCCAGTGTATTCGCGGGTACCGATCCGAATGTGGCGCGGGTTACTAAGCAATTGCCCGGTTTCCTGGCAGACTATTAGCAGATTGCTAGCACCGAGCTCCCAGGAAATACTCAATGACTATTAAGCAAATGTACAAGAAGTCTCTCGGGGGTCTGGCGTCATGACTGCGCCAAATCCAGGCGCAGCCGCCACGCCCGAGGCCCGCATCCTCGTTGTCGACGACGAAGCCAACATCGTTGAGCTACTTTCCGTGAGCTTGAAGTTCCAGGGATTCGAAGTTCATACGGCCACCAACGGCGCGCAGGCGCTGGACAAGGCCCGGGAAGCCCGCCCCGACGCAGTGATTCTCGACGTCATGATGCCGGGGATGGACGGTTTCGGAGTACTGCGCCGTTTGCGAGCAGACGGCATCGATGCGCCCGCGTTGTTCTTGACGGCGCGAGACTCATTGCAGGACAAGATCGCCGGCCTCACGTTGGGTGGCGATGATTACGTCACAAAGCCTTTCAGCCTGGAGGAGGTCGTTGCCCGGCTGCGTGTCATCCTGCGGCGCGCCGGAAAGGGCAGGGCCGAACCTCGCAACTCCCGCCTCACGTTCGCCGATATTGAACTCGACGAAGAGACGCACGAGGTGTGGAAGGCCGGCCAGCCAGTCTCCTTGTCGCCCACCGAATTTACGTTGCTGCGCTACTTCGTCATCAACGCGGGCACCGTACTGAGCAAGCCAAAAATCCTCGACCACGTTTGGCGCTACGACTTCGGCGGCGATGTCAACGTCGTCGAGTCCTACGTCTCATATCTGCGTCGCAAGATCGACACCGGTGAGAAGCGGCTGCTGCACACGCTACGCGGAGTGGGCTACGTGTTGCGGGAGCCCCGGTGATCGCCGCCGTGAGCGGCACGGCCTCACCGGCCTAGGTAGCAGGTCATGGCCCCACGCCGTCCACGCGGAGTGCCACTGCGGGTAGGCCTGGTGGCCGCCATGCTGGTGCTGGTGGCGGGGGGATTGTTGACATCGGGCATCGCGGTCACCTCGATCCTGCGGCACAGCCTGATCAGCCGCATTGATGCGGCGCTGCTGGAAGCGTCCCGCACCTGGGCGCAGTCACCGTGGAAGCACGACCCGAACCGCGGCAACGCCGATCCTGCCCGGCCGCCCTCGAAGTACTACGTGCGGGGCGTGAGCCCCGACGGGCATACCGTGACAGCGATCAACGACCGCAATGCCGAGCCCGCATTGCCGCCCAACAATGACGTGGGCCCCAACCCGGTCACGTTGCCCTCGGTTCGCGGCTCCGAAATCGAATGGCGCGCTGTGACCGTGCACGGATCCCATGGGGGCTTGACCACGGTCGCCATCGACCTGACCGACGTCGAGCACACCATCTGGTCGTTGGTCTGGCTGCAGGTCGGCATCGGGGTGGTGGTGCTGGTTGTGCTCGGGATCGCCGGTTTCGTGGTGGTGCACCGCAGCCTGAAGCCACTGGCCGAAGTGGAGGGGACCGCGGCGGCGATCGCCGCCGGTCAACTGGATCGACGCGTCACGGAACGCGATCCCCGCACCGAGGTGGGCCGACTTTCGTTGGCGCTCAACGGAATGCTGAGCCAAATTCAACAGGCGGTGGCCGCCTCGGAAGCCTCGGCCGACACCGCCCGTCGCTCCGAAGAGCGCATGCGGCGCTTCATCACTGACGCCAGCCACGAATTGCGCACCCCGTTGACCACCATCCGAGGCTTCGCGGAGCTGTATCGCCAGGGGGCCGCACGCGACGTGGCAATGCTGCTGTCGCGCATCGAAAGCGAGGCCAGCCGGATGGGCCTGTTGGTGGAGGATCTGCTGCTGTTGGCCCGGCTGGACACGCCGCGACCGCTGGAGAACCACCGGGTCGACCTGCTCGCGCTTGCCAGCGACGCGGTGCACGACGCCCGCGCCATCGACCGCAACCGCAAGATCACCTTGGAAGTCCTCGACGGCCCCGGCACGCCGGAGGTGCTCGGCGACGAAGCGCGGCTGCGCCAGGTACTGAGCAACCTCGTTGCCAACGCGCTGCAGCACACGCCAGAAAGTGCGGACGTGACCCTCCGGGTCGGCACCGAAGGCGACGACGCAGTGTTCGAGGTCGCCGACAAGGGACCGGGCATCAGCCCGGAGGACGCGGCACGGATCTTCGAGCGGTTCTATCGCACCGATTCATCGCGGGCACGCGCCAGCGGCGGGACCGGACTGGGACTGTCGATCGTCGATTCGTTGGTACGCGCCCACGGCGGTTCCGTGACGGTGACAACCGCACCCGGCGAGGGTTGCTGTTTCCAAGTCCGGATGCCGCGCGTGAGCGACGTGGCGGCGACGGTCAGCGAAACGGTCAGCTGAGCTGCGCCAGCGCCGCCTTGATCCGGGCCTGCGCGTCGTCCAGCGACTCCGGTGACGGGTTGCGGTCGACGTTGGCGAAACCGAAGTCGCTCAGGCTGCGGGTGGGGAACACGTGCACGTGCAGATGGGGCACTTCCAGACCGGCGATGATCAGACCGGCACGCTCGGCCTGGAACGCTTTGGTGACGGCCTTGCCGATCAACTGGGCTACCGACATCACGCGACCGAAGGTCTGCGCGTCGACGTTTTGCCACTGATCGATTTCGGCGCGCGGCACCACGAGCGTGTGGCCCTGTGTCATCGGCTCGATCGTCAAGAAGGCGACGACGTCGTCGTCCTCGTAGACGAAGCGGCCAGGGAGTTCACGGTTGATGATCTTGGTGAAGATCGACGCCATTGCTCAAGCATATGCGGCCGGCCTTTCTCGCCGAGATTGCCGCCACGGCTGTAGCCGCCGCCCGAATCGCGACCCCAGCGGCAATCTCGACGCACCCGCGCGCGATGGGGCACGCTTTTGCGCGTGGCGATGCGCGTGGAGATGAGTAGGCGCTCAATGTTGGCGCTGGCGGGAGCCGGCGTCCTGGCGGCTGCGTTGCCTGCCTGCACGGACCCCGACAACGACGCAGTCGAGGAGCCGTACGAGCTCGACAGCTATGGCTACGACCCCGACGTCGCCGAACCGGTCCCGGTCGAGGTGCCGGCAGGCCGTGGCACGGTACCGCGGGCGGCGTCCGTCCGGACCGAGTGGTTGCCACCGGTGGGCAGGCAAACCATGCCGAACTGCTTCGTGTGGGGCTCCATATACGGGCTGGCGACGTTCTATGCGGCGCGCAAGAGCCAGACGCCGCCCACGACGCCGGACCGCCAAGCCGCGCCAGATTACGCGTTCATCCGGTATGAGATCGCGAACAAGACCGAGCCAAACAATTGCCACGGCGGCCAGATCGGCAAGTGTCTCAAGTGGCTTCGCGACAACGGTGGCACCCCGTCACTGGCCGCGGCTCCTAACCACCGTCGACAGGGTCCCAAGTCCTCGTGTGAGATCAACTGGGAAGAGTATGGTTCGCGCACCATCCCGCCCGACCCGAAATTCCTTATCCCCGAATACAAGTCCACGAAAATCACCGGACCACAGGGCTTGGACAACCTGCGCACAGTCATCGCGTCCGGCATGCCGATCGTCTTCGGTACCTACCTATACAGCGACTTTGACCGTTACCGCGGTGCGCAGCAGCCCTACGTCGGCAACGGGCAGCTCATGCACAACAAGGCCGGCAAGAAGGCCGGTCATGTAATGCTCATCGTCGCCTACGACGACGATTTCACCGCGAAGACCGGCGCCGTGCGGATCCAGAACAGCTTCGGAAAGCGTTGGGGCAATGAGGGGTTTGTGTGGATGGCCTACGACACGCTGGAGGCTATCGCGCAGGGGTCTGGGGTCTACATACCCCACGATGCCTGAACCGGGCCTGAACAACACGCCGCGCTGACGCCGAAACGTTAACGCAGTGTGGCCGTGTCGTGTCTCGCGGTCACGACAATCACCATGACCCATTTTACGGGGAGGGGTCTAGCGTGAGGCTACCTTCGGCAGTGCTGGCGACCGCCGTTGCAGTGATGACGGCGTGTTCCACTTGCCTTGTCCCCACGATGTTTCCGGCCGCCGTCAAGGCGGTCTCTTCGTTTGGGCCACTGGCACCGCCCAACCCGTTCATGGCGCCAAATGGTCTGGCGTCCATGCATAATGACGCCGGCTCGGCCGACGCCGGACCACTCCCAGGACCCGGCGCCAGCCTGCAACCGATATTTGCCTACCCGCTGTTGGCCGCCTGCCCGACGATCACCCAGGGCACCGACGGACTAGTGGTGGCCCTGTGCACCACCATTGTCGGCCAGAACCCCATCGTGCATCTCCTCGATCCCGGAGCCGTTCTGCCGCAACCTGTTCCGCTGGCAAGCCTCGGAATCGCCAAGGGCGGTTTGCTCGGCGGCGTCTACGCATATCTGGACAACAACAACCAGCTGGTGATGATCGACGGGACCAATCATCTGCTGCGAATCGCGCATATCAAGGACGCGAAGGGGTGCTGGCAGCTAGTCATCACCGAATCCACCGACGTGTCCAGCGTGATACCCGCCGGTGACAGCTCGGTGGGAGTGGTTCCCGACTATTTGGGCAACGTGTGGTTCGCCACCGCCACCGGTGTGGTCGGAGTTGCCAAAGTGGGTGGCGGCGGGGTGGCCAGTGTGCACCTGAACGCCGGTGAGCGGGTGGCGAACAGCATCTCGAGCTCACCCGCCAATCGGGTGGCCGTCGCCAGCACCCACGCGCTGTACGAGCTCAATCTCGACGGGGTGGGCAACCCGCAGATCCTGTGGCGTCAGGCCTACGACCGTGGCCCGGCGCGCAAGCCAGGCCAATTGAGCTGGGGGACCGGTTCAACACCAACCTATTTCGGGCCGACCGGCGCCGACTACCTCACCATCATCGACAACGCCGAACCCATCGTGCATGCGGTGGTCCGCGAGTCCGGGACCGGCAACCTCATCTGCGAGCAGCCGGTGCTCACCCAGGGCGGCCCGGGCAGCGAGAATTCCCCGATAGGGGTGGGGAGCACGATGTTCATCGCCAGCACCTACGGCTATCCATACCCGGCCGTTCCGCCTGATGCTGGTCCGGCGGTGCCGCCGACGGCACCGTTCGTCGGCGGAATGACCAGGCTAGACATCGACAATCCCGGCTGTCACACGGTGTGGGACAACCGGGTTCGCAGCGCGGCGCTGCCGCACCTGTCCATCGGTGACGGTCTGATCTACACCATCACCCGCCTCGGGTTGGACACCACCACGCCCGTGGACGGCTTCGCCTTCGCCGTCGTCGACCCGAACAACGGCAGATTGCTACTGCAACAACCGAAATCGCTGACCATACTGAGCGATCCGATACAGACGGCCACCATGGTCCTGATGGGCAACAAGATCATGCAGGGCAACATCACCGGCATCGGCCGGATCGGCTAACCCCGCGAGCAGACGCAAACTTGTACGAAAACCGCTGATTCTAAACAAGTTTGCGTCTGCTCGCCGGAAGAGCTAGCTCACTCTTCCTTGCCGAATTTCATTGTCTCCAGGTTCCAGTAGCCGCGCAGGTTGGTGATCAGGCCTTCGTCATTTACCCGATAGGTGAACACACCACGGACCGAACTGGTGAAGCCGCCCTCGAACTTGCTGTCCAACACGAGGATATGAGCGATCTCGTTGGGCGAGCTCGACGGAAACGTCTCCTCGCACGTGATCGTAAGGTTGTTCGCGGCGATGTTGGTGTCGTAGAACGCGGCCACGTTCTCCTTGCCCTTTATGCCCGTACCCTCGGGATTGGTCACCGACTTGCCGATCGGGTCTTCGATGACGACATCGTCGGCCATCAGCGCCAGCCAGCCCTCGCGATCGTGGGTCTGGACACAGCGCCACGACGATTGCGACGCGGTGAGTGCCGGGGAGTCGACTGTTTGGGTCATCGCTTACATCTCCTTTGTCATATGGCACACGCGGCGCGGGCGCCGTCTTCGGTGGCTTTGCGAATCAGGCCCAAACCGCTGCAGTCGCCCGCGGCGTGCAACGGCGTATCGGGCAGCGCGGCTTTCAGCTCGTCGAAAAACCTAGTGTCGGGCTCGACCGACCCGGCCAGCACGACGCTGTCGGCGGCCAGGTCGCGCGAAGCCCCTCCGGCAGGGGTGAATACGACCGCATCAGAGGTGATTCGCTCGACAACCGCCCGCACGTGGATGGTGACACCGAGTCGATCCAACCGATCCATGTGCTCGGTCTTTCGCTTGTTACCCACTTCTGGGGCGATGTCACGGCCGGCCTCGAGCACCGAAACCAGTCGTCCCCGCGTGGCTAGGAACTCGGCAAGCTCCAGCGCGACAAGGTCGCCCCCAATGATAACGACGCGCCGCCCCAGCGGCATCCATGCTCGGGTGGCCAACCGGAAAGCCTCCGGACGCACCAGTCGTTGCCGCCAGCCGCCGAACAGCTTGTGGTCGAGCAACTCTCGCAATCCTGGCCCGGTGTAGACGTGCGGCAGGCCGGCACCTGGGATGTGGGGCAAAGCGATACGACCGCCGGTGGCCACCACCACCGCGTCCGGCGCGGCCGCCACCACATCGTCAGGCGTAATAGCTTGCCCCAATGCCACTTTCACCGAGCTGAGCCGAATCTCGTCGCGCAGGTAACGCAGGAAGGGCTCGTTTTCCGGGTGCAGCACGCTTGCCCAGCGCAGTGCGCCGCCCAGTTCCCCGCCTCGCTCGAACAGGGTGACGCGGTGTCCGCGTTCGGCGGCCACCCGCGCGGCTTCCAGGCCGGCGGGGCCGCCCCCGACCACCACCACATCCTTGGGACCGCTGGCCCGAGAAGCGGTCAGTTCGCGTTCCTTACCGGTGCGCGGGTTGACGGCGCAATCTACTGAGAAGCGCTGTTCCATTGCATCGATGCAGTTTTCACACGAAATGCACCGCCGGATTCGCTGTTCCTGGCCGCACCAGAGTTTCCGGGCGAACTCGGGATCGGCCAGCAGCGGCCGTCCCATCGCGATGAAATCGGCGCGCCCGTCGGCGAGAATCCGTTCGGCCGTGGTGGGGTCGTGGATTCGCCCGACGGCGATCACCGGAACATCGACCACCTGCTTGACCGCGGCGGCGGCACCGACGTTGAGCGCGTCGCCGTCGTCGGCAGCATTGACCATCCCGGTCACCAGGCGGTCGATCACGCCCCCGCTGACGTGGAACGCGTTCACCCCAGCGGCCACGAGTTCGGGTGCCACGCGGGCGGTTTCGTAGATCGGCCGACCACCGGCCACGCGTTCGTAACCCGAGATACGCAGCGTGATCGGCAGTGCCTGGCCGATCTCGGACCGGATCGCGGCCAGCGTCTGCAGTACCACCCGCAGCCGACCCCGGACTGAGCCACCATACTCGTCGGTTCGCCGATTGCGTTGGGGAGCAAGGAAAGATCCCAGCAACATGTAGCCGTGCGCGGCATGCAACTCGATCCCGTCATACCCCGCCTCGACGGCACGCCGCGCCGCGGCCTTGAACAGATCCAAGACCTCGCGCAGTTGCTGGGCCGTGATCTCGGCCGATGGTCGGCCGGTCAGGTATGACGGGATCACCGACGGTCCCAGTGACGTCACGCCGAACATCTCCGGTCCCAAGCCGTCGGGTCCGGCGTGCACAATCTGCGGCTGGATCTTCGCGCCGTGTTCGTGCACCACGTCGACGAGCGCGCGGTGCGCCGGCACGGCGGCATCGGTGGCCAGGTGCAACCCGCCGGGAGTTTCCGGGTGTTGGCTGTCCACGCCCGTGGCGCCCAGCGTGATCAGCCCGACGCCACCCGCGGCGCGGGCGGCGAAGTAGTCCCGGGTGCGCGTCGACGGAAGCCCGTCCGGCGTCCCGTACATCGTCTCCATCGGAGACATGACCAGCCGGTTGCGCACCGTCATGGCGCCGATTCGTCCCGGCGCCAACAGGTGCGGAAAACGGGTCACTTAGGACCGGGGTTGTTACCGATCGGCGTCGGTGTAGCGGATGACGCCGCGAATGTTCTTGCCGTCCAGCATGTCCTGGTAGCCCTCGTTGATCTGCTCGAGGCGGTACTGGGTGGTGACCATGTCGTCCAGGTTGAGCTTGCCGGCCTTGTACATCGACAGCAGCTGCGGAATGTCGTATTGCGGGTTACCGCCGCCGAAGATGGTGCCCTGCAGGTTCTTCTGCAGCAGGGTCAGCATCGCCAGGTTCAGGTTCACGTTGGTGTCCAGCATGCTGCCGATTGCGGTCAACACGCAGGTGCCGCCCTTGGCGGTGATGTTCAGGTAGTTGTCGATGTCGGCGCCCTGCAGTTCACCGACGGTGACGACCACCTTGTGTGCCATCAGGCCGTAGGTGACCTCCATGATCCCCATCAGCGCGGTATTGATGTCCGGGTAGACGTGGGTGGCGCCGAACTTGAGCGCCTGGTCGCGCTTCCACTCCACCGGGTCGATCGCGAAGACGTAGCGGGCACCGGCGTTCACCGCACCCTGCAGCGCCGCCATGCCGACACCGCCGACGCCGACGATGGCGACATCCTGTCCGGGCCGGATGTCGGCGGTGCGGACCGCCGAGCCGTAGCCGGTGGTGACGCCGCAGCCGACGAGCGCGGCGACCTCGAACGGAACCGACGGGTCGATCTTCACGACGGAACTGCGGTGCACGACCATGTACGGCGAGAAGGTGCCGAGCAGGGTCATCGGGTAGACGTTCTGGCCGCGGGCCTGGATGCGGAAGGTGCCGTCGGATACCGCGGTGCCGCCGAGCAGGCCGGCGCCCAGGTCGCACAGGTTGCGCATGCCGGCTTGACAGGTCGGACACTGCCCACAGGACGGGATGAAGGACAACACCACGTGGTCACCCGGTGCGATGTCCTCGACGCCAGGTCCGACCTCGGTGACGATGCCCGCTCCCTCGTGGCCGCCGAGCACCGGAAAGCCCGCCATCGGGATGCCGCCGGTCACCAGATGGTGGTCGGAGTGGCACATGCCCGCCGCTTCCATCTGGATCTTGACCTCGTGGGCTTGCGGATCGCCGATCTCGATCTCCTCGACCGACCACGGCTGGTTGAACTCCCAGATGAGAGCGCCCTTTGTCTTCACGAACCTGACCCCATTTCGCCTTTGAATTGATCAGTACTACCTGGCCCCATCATGCCTGGCGGCCGTAGTGACGAGTGCCACAGGGCACTGCTTGTGGCGCCAGCATAGCGCGCCAGGCAAACAAATGCTTGGTTGGGTCACCAGAGCGGGACGGGTGCCTTGCCCAAGGGGTAATAGCCAGGCAGTTTCTCGCCCGCCAGGCTGCGCTCGATCCGCTTCTGCATACCCTTCGACAGCCTCCCGGCTTTCATCAGGTCCATGTAGAGGGACTGAACGTGGCCGAAGTCGAAGAAGTCGCGTTGCCATTCGATCTTGGCGTCGGCGTTGAGGCGGAACCAACTGCCGCCGATGCCGTAGATCTCGGACTGGGTGCCGTCACCGTCGGTGGCCACCTGCTTCCAGAAGCCGACGATCTCGCCCTGCTTGTCGTCGATGATGACTTTCTGATACGGGTACTGCCAGTTCTCCAGACCCTCCATCTCAAGCCCTAGGGCGATGTCGCGGATCTCGTCGATGCCGACGCACATCACGTCTTCTTTGGGGCCGATGTTCCAGCCGTAGGTGGCGTCCTCGGCGTAGAAGTCGGCCAGCGGCTTCCAGTTGCCTTCCCGCTCGGCCACCCGGTTGGCCTCCAGCCACCGTTCAACCCAGTCCTCCAACACCTCGCGGGGGTGTGACGCCATGATCAGTCTTCTTTCTCTTTGATGAGTAGTGCTTGGGTAGGGCACATTTCGACGGCCCGCTCGACCTCGTCGCGGGCGTCGTCTGAGGGTTCGGCGTCGAGGATCTCGACTTTGCCCCGCTTGGGCACCCGGAAGTAGTCGGGTGCTTCGAGTTCGCACATGGCATGCCCCTGGCACAGATCCAGATCAACTTCGATTCTGAACGAGCCCATGACGGTTACGCCTTGGTGCGCTTGCGGTAACGGACTTTGGCGGGTCTGGCGAGTTGCACCACCATCTTGGAATGGTCGTTGCGGTAGCTGTCGGCGGGCTGCGCCATTTCGAACTCGTACTCGCGCAACAGCACTGAGAAGATCGCCTTGATCTGCATGGTCGCGAAGGCGGCGCCGACGCAACGGTGCCGGCCCGCGCCGAACGGGATCCAGGTCCACCGATTGGCCGTGTCGGCCTGCTCGGG
The DNA here is from genome assembly GCF_002086275.1 of Mycobacterium intermedium. GTDB lineage: Bacteria > Actinomycetota > Actinomycetes > Mycobacteriales > Mycobacteriaceae > Mycobacterium > Mycobacterium intermedium. The sequence continues at coordinate 19,246 of NZ_MVHT01000016.1, forward strand.
CTTGTTGTAGCGGTCCGGCTTGAACGCGTCGGGGTCGGGGAAGTCCTCGGGAATCCGGTTGGAGATCGCCGGGGAGGCGGCGACGAAATCGCCCTTGTGGATCGGGAAGCCCTGCACTTCGAACTCGCCCTGGGCGACTCGCATCAAGATGATCAGCGGCGGGTGCAGGCGCAGCGTCTCCTTGACCACGTTGTCCAGCTTCGGGATCTGGCGCAGCGCATGGAAACTCACCTCCTGGCCGTCGGCATAAAGCTCTTCGAGCTCGGCCAGCACTTCGGCGTAGACCTCGGGATGGCGGATCAACTCGATCAACGTCCACGCCGAGGTACCGGAACTGGTGTGGTGCCCGGCAAACATCAGCGAGATGAACATGCCGGTGACTTCGTCGGCGGAGAACCGCGGGTTGCCTTCTTCGTCCTTGATCGAGACCAGCACGTCGAGCATGTCGCGGTCGCGCTTGTCCTTGGGGGGATTGGCCAGCCGCTGGTTCATGATTTCCTGCACCAGGCCAACGAGTTTCACGCGCGCTTCGTCGCGGCGTCGGAAGCTCTCGATCGGCAGGTACGGGTCCACGTAGCACAGCGGGTCGGTACCGCGTTCCAAGTCGTGGTAGTACTCGGCGAATCGGTGATCAAGTTGTTCGCGGAATTTCAGCCCGATCAGGCACGCCGTCGAGGTGTAGATGGTCAACTCGGCGAAGAAGTCGAGCAGTTCGATCTCACCTTCGTCGCCCCAGTCGGCGATCATCTTCTTGACTTCGCCCTCGATGGTCGCCGCGTGGCCTTTCATCTGTTCGCCGCGCAGTGCGGAGTTGTGCAACATCTCCTTGCGCCGCTCCGGGCTGGCGTCGAACACCACGCCCTTGCCGAAGATCGGCGTCATGAACGGGTAGGCCTCGGCCTGGTCGAGATCCTCGTCGGCCGAGCGGAAGAAGAACTCGTTGGCTTCTGCGCCGGAGAGCAGTATGACGTGCTTGTCGACCAGTTGGAACCAGCCGACGTCGCCGCATTCCTCGCGCACGCGCCGCATCAGACCGATCGGGTCGGTGCGGAACTCTTCGAGGTGTCCGTGTTCTTCTTCGCCGCCGGATACCCGCGGCACGACAGTAGTGCTAGTCATTTGACGGCATTCCCTCCTCGCCCAAAGCGAGCTTCTGGCGTTCCTTGACCGCCGCCAACGGCGCCTCGGGCTGCAACTCCATGTTGGCGATGAAACCCCCACGTGGTGTTTCGGCGACGAACGTGATCGCCCGCGCCAGGTCGGATGCGCGCAGGAAGTAGTCGTGGCGCGCCTGGCCCCACTTGGCCCAGTCCTCGAGCGCTGGTCCGATCAACTCAGCGGGCAGGCTCCAGCCCATCGCGGTCTTCGTCGGCCCCGGGTGCACGATCGACGCCCGCACCCCAGTGCCCTCGAGTTCCATTTGCAGGTTGGTGACCATGGCCAGCAGTCCGGCCTTCGCGGCGCCATATGCACCCATGTGCGGACGCTGCCGCAGGGCGACATCGGACCCTACGAAGATCAGGTCCCCGCGCTGACGCTCGACCATGCCGGGCAGCACCGCGGTGGTCAACCGGTTGGCCCCGATCAGGTGGATCTGAATCTGCTGTTCGAACGCCTCGGTGTCGATCTCGTGCAACTTTCCGAAGTAGGTGTCACCCGCACCGGTGACGAGAAGTTCGATGTCGCCAAGCTTTTCGGTGGCCTGACGCACGAACTCCGTGACGGATTCGGCGTCGGTGACATCGAGTGGCAAAGCGATGGCCTCGCCGCCGTCGGCCTGGATTTTGTCGGCGATCTCCTGGCACTTGTCCACCCGGCGGGCGCCGAGCGCAACCGGAAAGCCATGAGCGGCGAGCTCAACCGCCGTCGCCGCACCAATGCCCGACGAGGCGCCCGCGACGATCGCCGGTCGACGCGCAGGATGTGGTTCGAAACGGGGCATCTAACAGACCTCCAGGGTCATGGGCAGGTGGGCGAACCCACGGACGTTACTGGAATGGACACGAACGGAATTGGCCTCGTCAACCTCGTATCCCTTGATGCGTTTGAACAACTCGGTCAGCGCCACCCGTGCCTCCATGCGGGCCAGGTGCGCGCCCAGGCAGAAGTGCGCGCCGCTGCCGAAACTCAGTAGCTTCGAGCCGATTTCACGCCCGATCAGGTACTCGTCGGGGCGGTCAAAGGCTCGCTCGTCCCGGTGCGCCGAACCCGGCAGCAGGAGCAGGACGTCGCCCTCGGGAATGGTGGTGTCGTAGAGGGTCAGCTCGCCGGAGACGGTGCGGGCCAGGATTTGGCTAGAGGTGTCGTAGCGCAGAGTTTCCTCGACCCACAGCGGAATTCGAGACAGGTCGGCGTAGACGGGTGTCAGTTGGTCCGGGTTCTTGTGTCCCCAATATGCGGCGTTGGCGAGCAGTTTCGTGGTGGTCTCGTTGCCGGCGATCACCATCAGGAACATGAAGCCCAGAATCTCGTCATCGGTGAGCCGGTCGCCGTCGATCTCGGCTGCCAGCAGCGCCGACGTCAGGTCGTCGGTCGGCGTCTTGCGGCGCTCGGCGATCATGCCCTGGTAGTACACGATCAGGTTGATCGATGCTTCGATCGCCGCGGGAGGGACGTCGGTGACACCGTCATCGCGGTGCATGACGCCGTCCGCCCACGCGCGAACCTGGTCTCGGTCCGCCTCGGGCACGCCCATGAGCTCGGAGATGACGTCCATGGGTAGCTTGCCCGCGAATTCATTGACGTAGTCGACCGTGCCGGTGCCGGCCTTTTCCAGCATGACCTCGAGGTGGCGGTGGGCGATCTCGGTGACGCGGGGCTCGAGCTCGCGAATCCGCCTGGGCGTGAAACCCTTTGAAACCAGGGTGCGCAACCGCAGATGCTCCGGGTCGTCCATCGCCAGGAAGGACATCGTCTTGGCGGCGTGTGGCCCGCGCGACGCGGGATCCAGGGACACGCCGTAGCGGTTCGACAAGGTAGTGCTGTTGCGAAATCCCTGATGCACGTCGCTGTGTCGCGACACGGCCCAGAAACCTAGGTCCGCGTTGTGGTAGAGCGGCGCCTCGTCTCGCAACCGGCGGTAGTACGGGTACGGATCTTCGTGGAAGTCGTAATCGTAAGGGTCCAGGACCAATTCGTGGTCGCCAAGGTGTACGGTCACGCCTTGCCTCCTTGGGCACTCTGGGCTTTCTGGGCTCTTTGGGAATCAGCGCCCGCCAAGATGAGGTTCACCACGTCGGCCAACCGGTCCGCAATGTCGTGGTAGGTGAATTCGCCGCTGCCGGCCTGCACGAGCGCCCCAAAAAAGGCCATCTCGAGTGCGGACACAGTGCCGGGCGCGGCGTCGGGCCCGATCGCTGATGCGATACGGCGGTGGATCTCCGCTCCGATCCGGTCACGTGCGGCGGCCACGGCGGGGTCGGCGCCGCCGCCGAGCAACGCCGCGGTGCAGGCGGCGGCGACCTCGGGCTCGTCCGCGACCACCAGCGCCAGGTGGCGCAGCGCCTGATCGACCCGGACCGGCATCGGCTGGTTCACGTCGGTGAAGAACGGAACTCGGCGAACCAGATCGAGGTAGACCTCGGCGATCAGGTGGTTCTTCGACGAGAAGTAGGTGTAGGCGGTCGCGGGGGCCACCTTGGCGCGGGCCGCCACCATGCGCACTGTCAGATCGGCGTAGGAGTTCTCGCGCAGCGTTTCCATGCCGGCGGCCAGCACCTTGCGGAAGGTCTCCTCCTGGCGCCGGTTGCGTGGCGCGTCGGTAACCGCTGCATCGCTGGACACATGTCCAAGTTAGAGGAAGGCGGGGACGTCTAGCAAGGCCGCTCACTGAATATGCAGGTCGTCGAACTGCTATGAGCCACTGGCGGCTGACGTGCCATATCCGTGCTTGCACCGAAAGCGAGCCCGCGGCTATGGTTCGAGAAGTCGATATCGGACAAGTGTCCATTGGATTGGGGGCAGGTATGACGTTGCTGGCCGGCGGTGTGAGCGCACTGTTCATCGACGGCAAGCTCTCCGAAGGTCGCGCAGGCACCTTCCCGACGGTCAATCCGGCCACCGAGGAAGTGCTCGGCGTTGCCGCCGATGCCGACGCCCAGGACATGGAGCGCGCCATTGAGGCCGCCCGGAGGGCCTTCGACGACACCGACTGGTCGCGCAACACCGAATTGCGGGTGCGGTGTGTTCGGCAGCTACGCGAGGCGATGCAGCAGCACGCTGAGGAGCTGCGCGAACTCACCATCGCCGAAGTCGGGGCGCCGCGAATGCTCACCGCCGCCGCGCAGTTGGACGGTCCGGTCGACGACCTGGCGTTCTCCGCGGACACCGCGGAGTCCTACGCATGGACGCAAGACCTCGGTCAGGCAGCGCCGATGGGAATCCCCACCCGGCGGACCATTGTCCGCGAGGCCGTCGGCGTGGTCGGCGCGATCACCCCGTGGAACTTTCCGCACCAGATCAACCTCGCCAAACTGGGACCGGCGCTTGCCGCCGGCAACACCATCGTCCTCAAACCCGCCCCCGACACACCGTGGTGCGCTGCGGTACTCGGTGAGATCATCGCCGAGCACACCGATTTCCCGCCCGGGGTTGTCAACATCGTCACCTCGAGCGACCACGGCGTCGGTGCCTTGCTGGCCAAGGATCCTCGGGTGGACATGATTTCGTTCACCGGCTCGACGGCCACCGGCCGCAGTGTGATGGCTGACGCCGCCGCCACCATCAAGAGGGTCTTCCTTGAGCTGGGCGGAAAGTCGGCATTCGTGGTGCTCGACGACGCGGATCTCGGCGGTGCCGCAGGGGTTTCCGCCTTCACGGCTGCCATGCACGCGGGCCAGGGCTGCGCGATCACGACCCGGTTGCTGGTGCCGCGGGCCCGCTACGACGAGGCCGTCGCCATCGCGGCGGGCACCATGTCCTCGATCAAGCCCGGTGATCCCAACGACCCGAGAACCATATGCGGACCACTGATTTCGGCGCGGCAGCGGGATCGGGTGCAAGGCTACCTCGACCTGGCGATCGCCGAAGGTGGGACGTTCGCGTGCGGCGGCGGCCGGCCGGCCGACAAGGACGTCGGCTTCTTCATCGAGCCCACCGTGATCGCCGGTCTGACCAATGACGCGCGTCCCGCCCGCGAGGAGATTTTCGGGCCGGTACTCACGGTGATCGCCCACGACGGCGACGACGACGCGGTGCGCATCGCCAACGACTCGCCATACGGTCTGTCGGGCACGGTGTTTGGGGCAGATCCTGAGCGAGCGGCGCGGGTGGCTGCCCGGCTGCGGGTGGGAACAGTCAACGTCAACGGCGGCGTCTGGTACTCCGCCGACGCGCCATTCGGCGGCTACAAGCAGTCCGGCAACGGCCGTGAGATGGGCGTCGCGGGGTTCGAGGAATACCTGGAGACCAAACTCATTGCAACGGCTGCGAATTAAGGGAGATCGGTGTGGGACAGTTCGATAACAAGGTAGCCATTGTCACCGGTTCCGCCGGTGGCATTGGCCAGGCATATGTCGAGGCACTGGCCCGTGAGGGCGCCGCGGTAGTCGTCGCCGACATCAACGCCGACGCGGCCGAGGGTGTGGCCAAACAAATCAACGCCGACGGCGGAACGGCCATCAGCATTCCCGTCGACGTGTCAGACCCCGTGTCAGCCAAGGCAATGGCGGATCGCACGCTGGCCGAATTCGGGGGTATCGACTATCTGGTCAACAACGCCGCAATTTTCGGGGGCATGAAGATCGACTTTCTGCTCACCGTCGACCCCGAGTACTACCGAAAGTTCATGAGCGTGAACATGGACGGCGCGCTGTGGTGCACGCGCGCGGTATACAAGAAAATGGCCAAGCGCGGCGGCGGGGCGATCGTCAACCAGTCGTCCACGGCTGCTTACTTGTACGCGAACTACTACGGCCTGGCCAAGGTCGGCATCAACGGCTTGACTCAACAGCTTTCGCGGGAACTGGGCGGACAGAACATCCGGGTCAACGCCATCGCGCCGGGCCCCATCGACACCGAGGCCAACCGGACTACCACGCCCAAGGAGATCGTCGACGACATCCTCAAGGGTCTTCCGTTGTCGCGCATAGGTACTCCAGATGATCTGGTGGGAATGTGTCTATTTCTGCTGAGTGACCAGGCGTCCTGGATCACCGGGCAGATCTTCAATGTCGACGGCGGACAGATCTTCCGCCCATGACTGACGCTGCAACGCCCCGCCTCGGATACATCGGCCTCGGCAACATCGGCACTCCAATGGCCAAGAGGATGGCCGAATGGCCCGGCGGGCTAACGGTCTACGACGTACGACCCGAGGCTATGGCGCCGTTCGCCGAACGCGGCGCAACGTTGGCCGACAGTATCGCCGACATCGCTGCTACCGACATCATCAGCATCACCGTGCTCAACGACGAGCAGGTACGCAACGTAGTTGGTGAGCTGGCATCGCACGCTAAGCCGGGAGCCATCATTGCGATCCACTCGACGATCAGCGACACGACCGCCGAAGAGCTCGCGCGCGAGTTGCAGCCCCAGGACATCCATGTCATCGATGCGCCGATCAGCGGCGGTGGGCGTGCCGCGCGCTTCGGTCAACTCGCGACGATGGTCGGTGCCAGCGATGAGGTTTTCGCCCGGGTGAAAGAACCCTTTTCCCACTGGGCGGAATTGGTCGTGCACGCCGGGCCTCCCGGCGCGGGGACTCGAATGAAGGTGGCTCGCAACATGCTCACCTTCACGACGTATGCGGCAGTGGGGGAGGCGTGGAAGCTGGCCGAAGCCGCCGGGCTGAACCTGCAGGACCTCGGCAACGTGGTGCGGCACACCGACAAGTTGACCGGCGGTGCCGGGTCGATCATGTACCGCGATGACACCAAAGATCTTGAGCCGGGTCACTTTTTGTATGACGGATTCACGCACACGCGTGAGCTCGGCGAAAAGGACCTACGTTTGGCGCTGGCGTTGGCCGAGTCCGCTTCCATTGACTTACCGCTGGCTAGGCTGGCCCTCGAGCGGCTTGCGCCCAACCTTGGTGTGCCGCGCGCCGACTCCGGCCAGAAGGAACAGGAGGATTCGTGATGGACGAGTTGCGCCGCAAGGGCCTGGAGAAGATGAACGAGGTCTACGGCTGGGAGATGCCCAACGTCGAAGGCGATCCGTATTTCGACCTGACCGTCGACCACCTGTTTGGCTCGATCTGGAGCCGGCCGGGGTTGTCGATGCGGGACAAGCGCATCATGACACTGACCGCCGTGACGGCCGCCGGAAGTCGGGACTTGGCCGAAATCCAAATCAACGCAGCCCTTTTGAATGGCGAACTTACCGAGGACGAGCTGAAGGAGATGGCCGTCTTCCTCACCCACTATCTCGGGTTCCCGCTGGGTTCGGCGCTCAACGGTGCGGTCGACACCGTCGTCAGACGCCGCAAGAAGGCTGCGGCAAAGGGCGCCGAAGAGGACAAGAAGGCCAACGTGGAGTCCGCGCTCAAGCTGCACGCCGGAGAGAAGCGGGAGTAACCCTATCCCGCGAGCAGACGCAAACTTGTACGTGGAAAGGCATTTTCGTACAAGTTTACGTCTGCTCGCGGTCGGATCAGTAGGGTCGGGCACCCGCCGGCATCACGTATTCCGAGATGGGCGCCGACTCGCCATTGACGGTGGTGCCACCGTTGATGATGCCCGGCGCCATGTCCAACATGTACTGCGGGAACCCGAATGTCGGTGCGGTGAGGGCGTCCAGGTGGGCGATTTCGTCCGCCGTGAGGTTGACGTCGACCGCGCGAACGTTCTCTTCGAACTGCGAAATGCGGCGCGCGCCAATGATTATGGACGTGACGGCCGGGCGTGCCAGCAACCAGGCCAGCGCGACGCTGGACACGCTGGAGTTGTGCGCCCGGGCGATGAGTTCGAGTTCGTCGATGAGCGCGTAGGTCGCCTCGTTGAGGACGCTGTCGACCAACGCGCCACGTCCGCCCTGCTGCTGACCGGCATTGGCCCGCGTGTACTTGCCGCTGAGCAAGCCACTCTTGAGCGGCCCCCACGGCGTGATGCCGAGGCCGAATTCGCTTGCCATCGGGACGAGTTCTCGTTCAACGGTGCGTTCAAGCAACGAGTACTCGATCTGCAATCCGATGAATGACGACCACCCGCGGAACCGTGCGATGAGGTTGGCCTCCGCGATCTTCCATGCCGGGGTGTCCGAAACCCCGAGGTAGCGCACCTTGCCCGCCCGTACCAGGTCGTCGAGGGCGGCCATCGTCTCCTCGATCGGTGTGTGCCTGTCCCACAGGTGCAGCCAGTACAGGTCGATGTAGTCGGTTTGCAGGCGGCGCAGCGAGTTCTCGCAGGCGTTGATCACCGCTTTGCGACCGGAGCCGCCACCGTTGGGATCGCCGGGGTACAGGTTGCCGCTGAACTTGGTCGCGATCACCGTGCGATCGCGGCGGGCCGGGTGGCGCCCGATGTGGTCGCCGATGATCTTCTCCGAGTGGCTTCGGGTGTAGAAGTTTGCGGTGTCGATGAAGTTGCCGCCGATTTCGAGGTACCGGTCGATGATCTGTTGGGATTCCTCGACGCTGGTGCCCCAGCCGAGGTCTTCGCCAAAGGTCATCGCGCCCAGGCACAACCGGCTGACGCGTAGACCGGACCGACCGAGTGTCACGTATTGATCCAGAGACATGGGAGGCTCTTTCTGGTAGATTGTTCAAACATGCGATTGTTCATAAATAAACTAGTTCATGACTGAACGATCTGGCAAGTCGATGTCTGAAGTCGATCCGGCCAAGATCTGGTCGCTGAACCACCGGCTACTGTCGTCAGTCATTGCCAGCGTCCAAAGCGAGATGGGTGCGCTCGGGCTGGAGGCCAAGGAACTCTTTGTGCTCGCCGAGATCGACGAGCATCCGTACCCGGCCGAACTTGCGGTGGCACTGACCATGCCCAAGGCCACGGTCACGCTCTACCTGAAAAAGCTCGAGTCGGCGGGGTTCGTGCGCCGCGAGATCGATCCGACCGATCTGCGCCGGCATCGCCTGCTGCTCACCGACAACGGGCGGCAAGCGGCTAACGAGGGCCTTGCGCTGCTCGCCAACGAATTCGACAAGCGGCTCTCCCGCCTTGGCCCCGCCCAGCAAAAAGAGCTGAAAAACCTGCTCGAGGAGATCGTCTAAGGCATTGCGGCTAGTCTGACGTGCTGTGCGCGTCCTGGTGATCGGTTCCGGTGCCCGTGAACATGCCCTGCTGTTGGCCTTGAGTAAGGATCCGCAGGTCACGGGCCTCGTCATTGCGCCCGGCAATGCCGGCACCGCCCGACTGGCCGAGCAGCGCAATGTAGACATCACCAACGCCGACGAGGTCGTGGCGCTGGCGCGCGACGTCTCCGCCGACCTCGTGGTGATCGGTCCGGAGGTGCCGCTGGTCCTCGGGGTTGCCGACGCCGTGCGGGCTGCCGGCCTCGTGTGCTTCGGGCCCAGCAAGGCCGCGGCGCGCATCGAAGGCTCCAAGGCGTTTGCCAAGGAAATCATGGCGGCGGCCGGCGTGCGCACCGCCCGCAGTGAAATCGTGGACAATCCGGCCCGTTTGGACGAAGCGCTCGATCGCTTCGGACCGCCCGCCGGTGACCCGGCCTGGGTGGTGAAAGACGATCATCTGGCCGCGGGCAAGGGTGTGGTGGTCACACCGGACCGCGAAGCCGCACGTTCACACGCCGCCGGTCTACTCGACACCGGTCATCCGGTGCTGCTGGAGTCCTTCCTCGACGGTCCCGAGGTCTCGCTGTTCTGCGTGGTCGACGGCGAGACCGTGGTGCCGCTCCTGCCCGCGCAGGACTTCAAGCGGGTCGGCGAAGGAGACACCGGACCCAACACCGGTGGCATGGGCGCCTACGCACCGCTGCCCTGGCTGCCCGACGACGTCTATCGGGAAGTGGTCAGCCAAATCGTCGAACCCGTTGCGGCCGAGATGGTTCGGCAGAGCAGCCCATTCAGCGGACTGCTCTATGTCGGTCTGGCGATCACCGCGAAGGGCCCGGCGGTGGTCGAATTCAATTGCCGTTTCGGGGATCCGGAGACGCAGGCGGTGTTGGCCCTGCTGGAGTCGCCGCTCGGACAACTGCTGTATGCGGCCGGCGCGGGCAAGCTGGCCGAGTTCGGTGAATTGCGCTGGCGAGATGGCGCGGCCGTCACGGTTGTGGTGGCCGCCGAGAACTATCCTGGGCGGCCACGGGTCGGAGACACCGTCATCGGCTCCGAGGCCAGTGGAGTGCTACACGCGGGCACCGCTCGGCGTGACGACGGAGCCATCGTCTCTTCCGGCGGACGGGTGCTGTCGGTGGTCGGTACCGGTGCGGATCTCGTCGAGGCGCGCGCACAGGCGTACGACATCCTGCGCTCGATCAAGTTGGCCGGCAGTCATTTTCGAACGGACATCGCGCAGCGGGCAGCCGAAGGCAAGATCAGCGTCTAGCTCCCGCTAGCTCCGCGGGCCAGAGTGAGTTGCGGGCACACACAAAGCCAGTAGCCTTGCCGACACGATGCTCGCGCGTGTGTAGGAGGCAGTGTGCTGGGAGCTGTGGCCGGTGTGTGACTATTTTTCGTCGGATTCTGCTGTGGCGCAGTACGACGACTACGGGTCGGGATTCGACGACTTGCCTGACACATTCGGAAAGCGCCCAAGGCCCAACGCACTTGGTGTCGTGATCTTAGTCCTGATGTTGGCTTTTGGGGTCGGCACGGCTGTCTCTTCCTGTTTCAAGTCTCGGGAATTCGAGAGTGAAAGTCGGGCGCGGGCGGCGTCAGACCAGCGATGCAAGGAGATTCAGCCACTTTTCATAAGACTGGTCAGGTGGCATGGCGCGCTACTTGCCAACCCCGACGAGGTCAAGATGCTTGGTCAAGAATTGTCGGTCGACGTAGAAGTAAAGCGTGACAGCGTCGACGGGCTCGGACCCTACGAATCTGTCCTGGTCGCCGACCCGGACCGGCCGGGCGACAATAAGCAGCTATTTCGCCTAAATGGCCTCAGCATGGGGGGGTACTACGACCCCTGGGCGCAGTGCAAGCCAGCCTACTGACTAGTGCAATGCGCCGGCGCCCCAGCACCGTTCAGGCTGCGTCGCAAACTTCGCACCGAAGGGGCCGGCGCATAGGAGAACCTGAGCATCGCCACCGGGGATTCGTCGGGTCCGGTGTGGGTGAGCGCGTGGAATGCGCACTGAAGTCGTTGCAGGGGAACAGCGAAACCCGAAGACAGTTCGCGCAATTCCACACCGCTACGGGCATACAGGAAAACGGGTGTGATCGGCTGGACCGAAAGGCCTAGCTCCTGGGCTGTTATCCAGACGGCTTCCATCGCCGAGCCGCCCCGTGCGTAGTCGGTCAGCGTGTCGCCCTGGACCGTCACCATGCCCAAGCCGGAGCTGGCGCAGATCCGGTCGTGGGTGTATTTGCCTAGCGCGCTTCCGCTTCCCCACTCCGCCAGCTTGCTGACCACGTCATGGCGCTGAGCGATTTGGAAGTTGGACAATTCGGCAGGGTTCATCTCGAGGCTGCGCACGTCTATCCCCGATTCCGCGGGGTCTTGGTCTTCCGCAGGCCAGCGGACCTCCGACAACATTTCGGCGTGCATGCGTGGTGTCAGGTATCGGATGCGGTCTGTCTTGGCCAGAATCGTCGCGACCTTTTCAATGGCGTTCCGGTCCGTCAGTAGCTCCAACCGAGCGCCTTCGGCGACCGCGGCCGCATGGACTGCTGCGGCAATCTCCTCGTCGAGGGCGGCAAGTGTGCCGAGATGACGATTGGTCTCGCGCTGCAGCATCGGCTCATACAGCTGAGCGAGTTCCGGATCACTGCCATCTTGCAGTCGCATTGTTGCGGAAAGGGGGAATTCGCCGTCGGTTTCGGATATGTGCACCGGACCGAGGAGTCCGACGGTCGCTGCAGCCACCTTGGCGTTGAACAATGCGGAGCCGACCGCGACCGCGCTCGCGCGGAAGCCGATATCCAAGGTTGCCGTGCGCTCGGGCCTGAGCCGGATGGTCACCGACCTCGGCTCCGCTTCGATCTGCCACGGTTGCATGTTCGCCACGGAAGGTGCGCGTTGCGCCGCGGCCGCAATGATGGCGGGAAGCTCAGGCGCCAACGGAGAGGCGGGCGCGGGGTGTTCTTCGATGGGTGGTGCGGGAGCACCGGGCGTAGCAACAGGCTCGGCGATCTGATCGAGTGCGCGTGCAACATCGATACGGATTCTGCCGGACGGAAGGCTCTCACCGAGGCCGATTCGCCGTACGGCTTCGGCGACCGCGGCCGCGCCGAGCGCAACGTCGCCGGCCAATTGTGGCCACGCCGTTATGGTTTCGTCGACCTCTAGCAGTGATGCCGCAGCTCGGGTGGACAGTTCCGAGACTTTGACGATGCGCAGAACGTAGGGATCTTTATCAAGATAGGGGCCTTCGTCCAGCAGGCCGTGGAGAAGACCGCGGGAGGGATCCAGGTCGAATCGCTCGACGTCGAGCACACCTTGGTCTCCGGTCGGCATCAGGACCGGTATCTGCAAGGCGCGGGCCGCCTCGCGCAACTGCGTTTTGGTCTCTAGCGAATCGCTTCCATCGACGACGACGTCGAGTCCGTCCAGAAACAAGGTCAGGGTGTCCGGGGAAAGGACGGATCGCACGAGCTCGACAGGCAAGTATGGGTCGAGTTCGGCGATTCGCCGTGCGGCTACGACAGCCTTGTTCATCCCCAGGTCGAAGACCGTTGCCGGCACCCGATTCAGGTCAGACAGGTCAAGGCTATCGGAGTCGGCGAGTCGAAGCTGTCCGCACAACCCTTCTGCGGCAAGGAGGTACGCGATGACATGACCCGCACCCATGCCAATGACACCAACCCGGAGTCCGGACAGTTCGTGCTGCTCCTCGGTCGTGATGAGATTGCGGTTGCGGTCGAGGCGCAGCGTCTGAAACGGCCGGCGCGCAAGGATGCTGATCAGGGTGTGGCGCCACGGGTAATACGCCCATCGCTTTGACTCTGCAAGCACGTAGGGTTCGAATGGCGGTAGCAGGCGACGGGCGCTGGCCACCTGGTCCTTCCACCTGTCGATGACGACGGTGCGGGGATCGGCGCGCAACCGGGCCAGTGCGCGCCGGCCGTCAACGTCGCGCGCGTTGAGAATGACTGCAGCGCAGTAATGGTCATCGTAAGAACAATGAGTTGCGCTATTCACGGCCAATCCATTGTAGTGTCCGACACTGCACCTGCTGGTGCGATACCGTACGACAGATTCGCTTGGGGGACAATAGATTTCTGCAAGACTTTGGCGAGGGAAAATGGACGAAGAGGTGTTGTCGTCAAAAGGCTTTACATGCAGCCATTTGTGGCATATTGCGCGTGTAAAAGAGTTGGACAGTGGTTTGTGGTTGTTCAGAATGCGGCAGCCTGGCCATCGCGGCGTGGATCGCTGGCCGCAACATATCCGTCATCGAGTCGCCAGATCGCCTGACAGCTACCGAACTGGTTGTAGTCGTCGACCTCGACCAGATCGTGTCCGCGTCGGCGTAACTCATCGAGAGTCGCAGGCGGAAAACCCCTTTCGCAGCTGACCTGTAGACCTTGCACCCAACGGAAGCGGGGGCCGTCACAGGCCGCCTGCGGGTTCTGGCCGTAGTCCGCGATACGGACCATCAGCTGGACGTGACCCTGGGGTTGCATCTGGCCGCCCATCACGCCGAAGCTCATCACCGGTGCGCCGTTTCGGGTGACGAAGCCCGGAATGATCGTGTGAAAGGGACGCTTCCTGGGGCTGGCCTGGTTCGGATGTCCCTGTCTGGCAGAGAAATCCGAGCCGCGGTTTTGTAGCGAGATACCCGTTCCCGGCACCACGACCCCAGAACCAAAGCCCATGTAGTTCGACTGGATCATGGAGACCATCACTCCCGACGCGTCTGCGGCCGTGAGGTAGACGGTGCCGCCTTTCGGAGATCCCGCCGACGCCGTCTTTGCTTGCTTGGGATCGATCAGCTCCGCTCGCTGGCGCAGGTAATCCTTGGTCAGGAATTGTTCGGGCGGGATCGGCATGTGGTCGATGTCGGCGACATACGCTTGCGCGTCGGTGAAGGCGAGCTTCAGCGCCTCAATTTGCAAATGCACACTGTCCGCGGAATCCACTGTCCACGAAGACATGTCGAACTTCTCAAGTATCCCCAATGCGATCAGCGCGACGATACCCTGGCCGTTGGGCGGAATCTCATGAATGGTGTAGTCGCGGTACTGGCCCGCTATGGTGCCGACCCAGTCGGCGCGATGTTCTGCCAAGTCGCTGACACGCATCGCACCGCCGTGGGCGGCGGCGTGCGCCTCCATCCGCTCTGCCAACTCGCCGCGGTAGAACGCCTCACCGCCGGTGGCGGCGATCTTCTCCAGCGTGGCCGCGTGGTCGGGCAGGGTGAACAGCTCGCCGGGCCTCGGTGCTCGCCCGTCACGCAGGAACGCTTCGGCGAAACCGGGTTGGCTTGCGAATATCGGCACCTGCGCAGCCCATTGGTCCGCGACGGTCGGCGAGACGAGAAACCCGTTGCGGCCGTAAGATATTGCCGGCTCGAAGAGTCGTTCGAACGGAAGTTTCCCGAACCTGGCGTGCAGTTCACGCCAGGCCGACACCGCGCCAGGAACGGTCACCGAGTTCCAGCCGAACAGCGGAACGCCTTGGTCACCAAAGTACTCCGGAGTCCAGGCCGCCGGCGAGCGTCCCGACGCATTCAGTCCGTGCAATTGCTTGCCGTCCCAGACGATGGCGAAAGCGTCCGATCCGATGCCGTTGGAAACCGGCTCCACCAGGGTCAGCGTGATGGCGGTGGCGACGGCGGCATCGACCGCGTTGCCCCCGTCGGCGAGCATCCGCAGACCGGCCTGCGCGGCCAGCGGTTGGGAGGTGCACACCACGTTGGCCGCGAGGACGGGCATCCGCGGCCAGGCGTAAGGGAAGCTCCAATCGAAGGGCATGCCCACGCAGGTGAGCGTAACGCTCGCGGCGAAGAGCCCTAAGCCGTCAGCAGTGGCGCGATCCAGTCCAGCTCTGCCGGCAATTGCGAGCTCCAGAAGGCGCCGTTGTGTCCGCCGGGTGAAAACCCGCCCGCGGGCGGATTGGGCAGTTGAGCAATGAACTGCTTGGTCGCCGAATAGAACGGGTCGCTGTCGCCGCAGTCAATGCGGATCGGAATTGACCCCAACGCCGGCATGCCCCACACCGAGTTCGCCGCGTAGTCGTCGGCCCCGTCAAAGGCGCCGGGTGCCGCCGCTCCCGCGGACGTCCACAGTGCCGGGCTCACCGCGCAGATCGCGGCGGTGCGTCCCGGGCCCAGGCGGCCGCCGAGCAGCAGTGCCCCGTACCCACCCATCGACCAGCCGAGGAACGCCACCCGGGAGGTGTCCAGGTTCTGGCCGGCCAGCATTGGGATGAGCTCGTTGAGCACCATCGCACCGGAGTCCTCGCCGGAGGCCCGCCTGTGCCAGTAACTGCCACCGCCGTCGACGGCGACCACCGCAAATGGGGGTAGTCCGGCGTCCACCGCCTGCGCCAGGCCCTGCTCGACGCCGCCCGCCATGACGGTTGCCGCGTCGCTGCCCTTGCCGTGCAGCGCGATGACCGGACGCAGTGGTTTGGTCTGGCCGGGTGGCCGAGCGATGGCCCAATTGGTGGTGATTCCGCCGCGCGCGGCCGACGCGAAAGACCCTGTCACCATCGTCGGCGCGGCTTGAGCGGGTGGCGGCGGATCGAGCGGCCGTGTCGGCGCCAATGGAACGTTTGTACCAGTCCGCGGCATCGGCGCAGCCTCTGACGTGCGAGGCTGAAACAGCACGTCGAGTGCATATGCGCCGACCGCACCGCATGCTGCGCTGGCGCCGAGGCTCAGCACGGCACGACGACTGACGGGAGGCATGCGGGCCATCATGCCATGTCCGTTTCTCGAAAATGGCAATGCAGTACCACTTTGACTGGCAGCATAAGCAGGCGTGACAGCAGCAGTTACTCCAAAAGGAGAACGTAGGCGGTACGCGTTGGTGAGTGCCGCCGCAGAGCTGCTTGGCGAGGGCGGGTTCGAAGCGGTGCGCCATCGGGCGGTTGCCCGACGGGCTGGCCTACCGTTGGCATCCACCACGTACTACTTCTCGTCGCTCGACGATTTGATCGCCCGCGCGGTCGAACACATCGGGATGATCGAGGTGGCGCAGTTGCGGGCGCGGGTTAACGCCCTGTCCCGCCGGCGACGTGGCCCTGAGACCACCGCTGAAGTGCTGGTCGACCTGCTCGTTGGAGATGTCGTTTCCGGTCCGGGGCTCGCTGAGCAGCTGATATCGCGATATGAGCGTCATATCGCCTGTACCCGTCTTCCCGCATTGCAGGAAAGCATGCGGCGCAGCCTGCGCCAGCGGGCGGAGGCGGTGGCCGAAGCCATTGAGAGGTCAGGACGGTCGGTCCACATCGAACTGGTGTGCACCCTGATCTGCGCCGTCGACGGCTCGGTGGTCTCCGCGCTGGTCGAAGGGCGGGATCCGCGCGCCGCGGCGCTGACGACGGTGGTGGACCTGATCGACGTGCTGGCGCCCGTAGATCGACGGCCGGTCCGGCTCGTCTCAGACGGGGAGGTCGGCAACGTCGGCAACGGAAACGTCGGCAACGTGGGCACCGACACCGTGCCGATCGTGTGAGTGCACTCGGCTGAGACGTGATCGGCCACTCATGGCCGGTGCCCGCGCGCCGTAAGCTGTGATTCCGTGAGCATTCCGAACGTGCTGGCCAGCCGCTACGCCAGCGCCGAGATGGTGGCGATCTGGTCACCGGAGGCCAAGATCATCGCGGAACGGCGGCTGTGGCTGGCGGTACTGCGTGCACAGGCCGAACTGGGCGTGGCGATTCCGCCCGAAGCGATCGCCGACTACGAGCGGGTGCTCGAAGACGTCGACTTGGCATCGATCGCGAACCGCGAACGAGCGCTGCGCCACGACGTCAAGGCCCGCATCGAGGAGTTCAACGCGCTCGCGGGTCATGAGCAGGTGCACAAGGGCATGACCAGCCGTGATCTCACCGAGAACGTCGAGCAGTTGCAGATCCGACGCTCGCTGGAGCTCGTCTTCTCGCACGGGGTCGCCGTGGTGGCGCGGCTGGCCGAGCGGGCGGTCGCCTACCGCGACCTGGTGATGACCGGTCGTAGCCACAATGTGGCGGCACAGGCCACCACCTTGGGCAAGCGGTTCGCCTCGGCCGCGCAGGAGACCTTGGTCGCGTTGACCCGGCTGCGCGAGCTGATCGACCGCTACCCGCTGCGCGGCATCAAGGGCCCGATGGGCACGGCGCAGGACATGCTCGACCTGCTGGGCGGTGACAACGCCAAGCTGACCGAACTCGAGCAACGGGTCGCCGAATTTCTCGGCTTCACGCTGGTCTTCCACAGCGTCGGGCAGGTCTATCCGCGCTCGCTGGACCACGACGTGATATCGGCGTTGGTGCAACTCGGCGCGGGGCCGTCGTCGCTGGCGCACACCATCCGATTGATGGCCGGGCACGAACTCGTTACCGAAGGATTCGCGCCGGGGCAGGTCGGCTCGTCGGCGATGCCGCACAAGATGAACACCCGCAGCTGCGAACGAGTAAACGGCCTGCAGGTCGTGCTGCGCGGCTATGCCTCGATGGCCGCCGAACTGGCCGGGGCCCAATGGAACGAGGGCGATGTGTTCTGCTCGGTGGTGCGCCGAGTGGCGTTGCCGGACAGCTTTTTTGCCATCGACGGACAGATCGAGACGTTCTTGACGGTGCTCGACGAGTTCGGTGCCTACCCAGCGGTGATCCAGCGCGAGCTGGACCGCTACCTGCCGTTCCTGGCCACCACCAAGGTGTTGATGGCCGCGGTGCGCGCCGGCATGGGCCGCGAACAAGCGCACCACGTCATCCGGGAGCATGCGGTGGCCACCGCCCTGGCGATGCGCGAACACGGTGCCGAGCCCGACTTGCTGGATCGACTAGCCAAAGACCCGCGGCTACCGCTGGGTCGAGACGCGCTCGACGCCGCGCTGGCCGACAAGAGGGCGTTCACCGGCGCCGCCGGCGATCAGGTCGACCAGGTCGCCGCGCTGGTGGATGCTCTGGTAAGTCGCTACCCAGAGGCCGCAAAGTACGCCCCGGGGGCGATCCTGTGACTCTTGCCGGTTCACTCAGAGACATCGACTTCACTGATCTGGACAACTTCGCCAACGGATTTCCGCACGACTTGTTCGCGGTCCATCGCCGTGAAGCCCCGGTGTATTGGCATGAGCCGACCGACAACACCCCGGACGGCGAGGGCTTTTGGTCGGTGGCCACCCACGCCGAAACCCTTGAGGTGCTGCGTGATCCGGTGACCTACTCGTCGGTCACCGGTGGGGACAGGCCGTACGGCGGCACGTTGCTGCAGGACTTGGCCATCGCGGGCCAGGTCCTCAACATGATGGACGACCCCCGGCACTCGCAGGTTCGGCGACTGGTCAGCTCCGGCCTGACGCCACGAATGATCCGCCGCGTCGAGGACGACCTGCGCGCCCGGGCGCGTCGACTGCTCGACGACGTGGTGCCCGGCCAGCCGTTCGATTTCCTCGTCGAAATCGCGGCTGAACTACCGATGCAGATGATCTGCATCCTGCTGGGAATTCCTGAGTCCGAACGACATTGGCTGTTCGAGGCGATCGAGCCACAGTTCGACTTCGGTGGCTCCCGCAAGGCGGCACTGTCGCAGCTGTCCGTCGAAGAGGCCGGCTCGCGGATGTACGCCTACGGCCAGGAGTTGATCGCCGCGAAGCGCGCCAACCCTACCGACGACATGCTGTCCGTGGTGGCTAACGCGCTGGCTGAAGATGCGGCAGAAACGGATTCCCGCATCCTGTCCGACCTCGAGGTCTACCTGTTCTTCAGTCTGCTGTTCAGCGCCGGCGCCGAGACCACCCGCAACGCCGTCGGCGGCGGGCTGTTGGCGCTTGCCGAGCATCCGGACCAATTGCGGGCGCTGCGAAGCGATTTCGACCTGCTCCCCACGGCGGTGGAGGAGATCGTGCGGTGGACATCGCCGTCGCCGTCGAAGAGGCGTACTGCCACCCGCGGCATCACCCTCGGCGGACAGCACATCGAGCCGGGTCAGAAGGTACAGATCTGGGAAGGATCGGCGAACCGCGACGAGCGCGTGTTCGACCGCGCCGACGAGTTCGACATCACCCGAAAGCCCAATCCGCACTTGGGTTTCGGTCAGGGCGTGCACTACTGCCTGGGGGCCAACCTGGCTCGACTGGAACTGCGGGTGCTCTATGAGGAACTGCTGTCGCGATTCGGCGCGGTGCGGCTCGTCGAGCCCGTCGAATGGACGCGCAGCAACCGGCACACCGGCATTCGGCACCTCGTCGTGGAACTCGACGAGGCTTAGCGGCTTAATGGCCGTCCGGCTCGCCGAAGTCGAGCCGTCACCCGATATCTTCGCCGCGGTGATGGCAACCGGCATCCTGTCGATCGCGGCCAATATGCATGCCTTCCATTGGATCAGCGACGCGCTGGGCGTCTTGGCCACGCTCGGTCTCCTCGTCCTCGTCGTGTTGGTGCTCGGGACCCGGGCCGTCACGAAGTGGGACTTGGCGGATCCCGACGTCACTTTGCGGTTGTTCACCTTCGTTGCCGCATGCTCGGTCCTGGACAGCCGGTTGGCTCGGATCAGCTTGGTGGTGCTGTCACTTGGTGTGGTCGCGCTGTCTGCGTGGCTGGTGCTGGCGGCCCTCTCGGCCCGCAATATGTGGGTTCATCGGTGGGTGCCGTTACGAGACCACGCGCACGGTGCGTGGGAGTTGGCCAGTGTGGGGACATCGGGTTTGGCCATCGTGGCCGCGCAGGTGGCTCGGCACACGCCACAGCACTGGGCGTTCGGTGTGGCCGTGCCGGCCTGGGTGCTGGGGCTGGTCGTCTACGGCCTGATGACCTGGTTGATCCTGTGGCGCACGTTTGAGGAACGCCCCGACGGATTCGCCCCCGACTCGTGGATTCTCATGGGCGGGTTGGCTATTGCAACTCTGGCCGGCGACGGCATCCATGCGCTCGCACCCGCCTGGCTGGCGCCGGCCATCAAGGGAATCACCGTGCTGACCTGGGTGGCGGCCACCCTCTGGATACCGCCGTTGGTCTACTTCGGCCTGCAACGCATCAGCCGGCGCCCGTCCACGCTGCAGTTCGCCGGCGTGTGGTGGGCGATGGTTTTCCCATTGGGCATGTATTCGGCGGCGACCGCCGCCACGGCGGCCGAACTAGGCCAGCGGCCGTTGACCACCGTTTCGCTGGTCTTCTTCTGGGTCGCGCTGGCGACGTGGGTCATCGTGGTCGTCGCCGGATTCCGTCGACTGTTCAGAATTCAGGCACCCTGATCCCGGCCGCCCGCAATTCGAGCGCCGCCAACCCGTGGATGATCACCGGATCTTCGTGCCGCCACCCGCCGACCGGATCCGCGCTGACGGCGGCGAGCTTGGCCGGCGACCGGTTCGCCAGTGCCCGCAGCGCCAGCAGTTGTTGCCCGGCCGGCGTGGCGGCCAGCGCCGACACGATCCATTTCCGACGGAAGAAACGCACCCGCAGGAAGAGCCACGGGCCGCCGACCGTCAGGATCGGCGTCGCAGCCACCGCGATCGCCAGCACCCACGCCAGCCAACTCGCCGTCGTCGCCAGGTCATGTCCGGCGCCGGCGATGTCGAGGGCGGCGTCGCTGGCCGCGGTGAGCGGTTTGCTCACGGCATCGCCTACCAGCGGAATGTTGTGGGCGCCGTGTCCCGCCGAGGCCAGGTTGCCGGCGACGCCGTTCGAGCCCGCCTCGACCTGGCGACCGGCCTCGGCGATCATCGAGATCGCCTCGTGGACCGCTAGCCCGACGAAAACCCAGATGATCGTCCACACGGAGACGGTGATGTCGCTCATCAGCTGGACGAACAGTCGGATGGGTCTGGTGGAGTAAGGCAAGTACCGCGTCATAGGGCTGATCCCAGCACAGGCCCGCCGTGGGCGTGGCCGATACGCTGACCCGATGCGCCCCGCACTGTCCGACTACCGACATCTGGCCAGCGGCAAGGTCCGCGAGATCTACGAAATCGACGACGACCATCTGTTGCTGGTCGCCACCGACCGGATCTCGGCCTACGACTACATCCTGGACAGCACCATCCCCGACAAGGGCCGGATCCTGACCGCGATGAGCGTGTTCTTCTTCGCCCTCGTGGATGCCCCCAACCATCTGGCCGGCCCGCCCGACGACCCGCGGATTCCCGACGACGTGCTGGGGCGCGCGCTGGTGGTGCAGCGGCTGGAGATGCTGCCGGTGGAGTGCGTGGCTCGGGGCTACCTCACCGGTTCTGGACTGCTGGACTATCAGGCGACCGGGCAGGTCTGCGGCATCCCGTTGCCGCCGGGTCTGGTCGAGGCCAGCAAGTTCGCCGAACCGTTGTTCACGCCGGCGACGAAGGCCGAACTGGGCCTGCACGACGAAAACATCTCGTTCGACCGGGTCGTCGAATTGGTAGGCGAGCTTCGCGCCAACCAGTTGCGTGACCTTACCCTGAAAATCTATGTGCAGGCCGCCGACCACGCGCTGAGCAGGGGAATCATCATCGCCGACACCAAGTTCGAGTTCGGGACCGACCGCGACGGTAATCTGCTGCTGGCCGACGAAATCTTTACTCCTGACTCCTCGAGGTATTGGCCCGCCGCGGAATACCACCCGGGAGTGGTGCAGACAGCGTTCGACAAGCAGTTTGTGCGCAACTGGCTCACCAGCCCGGCATCCGGCTGGGACCGCGGCGGTGAACTGCCACCGCCGCCACTTCCCGACGACGTCATCGAGGCCACTCGGGGCCGTTACATCGAAGCCTACGAACGCATTTCGGGTTTGCGGTTCGACGACTGGATTGGCCCGGCCGCATGAGCGAACCGGCTGTACCACCCGTCGCCAAGCGTGTCGAAACCCGTCGGGAACATCACGGCGACGTCTTCATCGACCCTTACGAATGGCTGCGCGACAAGGACAACCCCGAGGTCATCGCCTATCTCGAAGCGGAGAACGACTACGTCAATCAGGTCACCGCTCACCTCGAACCCTTGCGGCAGAAGATCTTCGACGAAATCAAGGCGCGCACTAAGGAAACCGACCTCTCGGTACCGACCCGCCGCGGCGACTGGTGGTACTACTCGCGCACCTTCGAAGGAAAGCAGTACGGCGTTCATTGCCGATGTCCAATAGCGGGTCCCGACGACTGGAACCCGCCGAAGTTGGACGAGGACACCGAGATTCCCGGCGAACAGGTCTTGCTCGACGAGAACGTCGAGGCCGACGGACATGACTTCTTCGCCCTCGGCGCGGCCGGCGTCAGCCTGGACGGCAACCTCTTGGCCTTTTCCGTGGATGTCGTCGGCGACGAGCGATACACGCTGCGGTTCAGGGATTTACGCACCGGACAGAACTATCCGGACGAGATCACCGGGATCGGTGCCGGGGTAACCTGGGCCGCCGACAACCGCACCGTCTACTACATCACCGTGGATGAGGCCTGGCGCCCGGACACCGTCTGGCGGTATCGGCTTGGTGCGCAGAATTCGTCGGAGCAGGTCTATCACGAACCCGATGAAAGGTTTTGGCTTGCCGTGGGGCGTACCCGCAGCGACGCTTACATCTTCATCGCCGCCGGCTCCGCCATCACCTCCGAGGTGCGCTACGCGGATTCGACTGACCCGCAGGCGCAATTCACCGTCGTATTGCCGCGCCGCGACGGCGTCGAGTATTCGGTGGAGCACGCGGTCGTCGGCGGCCAGGACCGGTTCTTGATCCTGCACAACGACGGCGCGGTGAACTTCACGCTCGTTGAGGCGCCGGTCGAGGATCCGACCCGACAGCGCACCTTGATCCCGCATCGCGACGACGTCCGCCTCGACGGTGTCGACGCGTTCGCCCGGCATCTGGCGGTCAGCTATCGGCGTGAGGGCCTGCCCCGTATCCAGTTGTGGCCCATCAAGACTGACGGCGGCTACGACGAGCCGGAAGAACTCACCTTCGACTCCGAGCTGATGTCGGCCGGCCTGGGAGCCAATCCGAACTGGGACTCGCCCAAACTGCGCTTCGGGGTGGGATCGTTCATCACCCCGGTGCGGATCTACGACCTCGACCTGGTCACCGGCGAGCGCACCCTGTTGCGCGAGCAGCCCGTGCTGGGCGATTACCGGCGAGAGGACTACGTGGAACGCCGCGATTGGGCGTTTGCCGACGACGGGGCCCGGATCCCCGTATCGATCGTCCACCGTGCTGACATCGAATTCCCGGCTCCGGCACTGATTTACGGTTACGGTGCCTACGAAATGTGCGAAGACCCGCGGTTTTCCATCGCGCGGCTGTCCCTGTTGGATCGCGGCATGGTGTTCGTCATCGCCCATGTTCGCGGTGGCGGTGAGATGGGCCGGTTGTGGTACGAGCACGGCAAGCTGCTGGAAAAGAAGAACACCTTCACCGACTTCATCGCGGTGGCAAGGCATTTGGTTGACACGGGCCTGACCCGTCCGCAGCAGTTGGTTGCGATGGGGGGCAGCGCTGGCGGTCTGCTGATGGGGGCGGTGGCGAACATGGCGCCGGAGCTGTTCGCCGGGATCCTTGCCCAGGTGCCGTTCGTCGATCCGCTGACGACGATCCTCGATCCTTCGCTGCCGCTGACCGTGACCGAGTGGGATGAATGGGGAAACCCGTTGGCCGACAGCGATGTCTACGCGTACATGAAGTCATATTCCCCGTATGAGAACGTCTCGACCAAGCCGTATCCGGCGATCCTGGCCATGACGTCGCTGAACGACACCAGGGTCTACTACGTGGAACCGGCCAAATGGGTCGCCGCCCTGCGACACGCCAACAGCACCGGCAGGCCGGTGCTGTTGAAGACCCAGATGCACGCCGGTCACGGCGGAATCAGCGGTCGCTACGAGCGCTGGAAGGAAATCGCATTCCAGTACGCCTGGATGTTAGATGCCGCCGACTGCAACGACGGCGGCGGCTCCTAGAAAGACGGCCTCTTCGAGGCTGCGCAGCGACAGCCGCGTGGTCATCGACTTGGGCGGGTTGGGCATCCGGGCGGCGTAGACATTGGCCGGGAACATGGCCAGCATCAGTGCCAGCAGGCACACCGCCGCCGCGACTCGGGTGCTGGGCAGCAACAGGCCCACCGCCCCCAGGAGTTCGAGCACGCCGGTGATGGTGACCAGCAGACCGGGGGCGGGCAGCCGCGGCGGCACGATCGCGATCATGTCTCTCCGCATCGGTGGCACGAAGTGAGCCACACCCGTAAGTACGAACATGGCCGCCAGGCCGACGGCGACCACGTTGGTCCAGTTGTCGACATACGCGACGCCTAACCAACCGACGATGCGTGCGCCGATGCTGCCCAACAGCAGCGCGATGAGTGGTGCCATGAGAATCTCTCCAATCTAGACAGTGACAAGATCTGTCATCGCCCACGGTAGGCGGGCAATCTAGTCACTGTCAAGTTATGCCGGTATGCTGGCCTTATGAACCGCCCGACCTACCACCACGGCGACCTGCGGGCCGTCATCCTTGCCGAGGCCGCACGCCTGGTGGCCGAACGCGGCGCGGAGCGGGTCTCGCTCCGCGGATTGGCACGCGAAGCCGGTGTCTCACATGCCGCGCCGGCTCACCACTTCACCGATCGCCGGGGTTTGTTCACGGCGTTGGCGACGGAGGGTTTTCGAATGCTGTCCGAGGCTCTGGTGCGGGCTCGCCCGCGGTTCGCCGATGCGGCCCTGGCCTACGTGCGATTCGCGCTCGAGCATCCGGGCCACTATCAGGTGATGTTCAACCGTTCGCTGCTGGACGGCTCCGATCCGGAATTCGCCGCGGCCGAAGCCGCCGCCGCCGCGGAATTGTCACGTGGGGTGGAGACGTTGCGCGATCCCAACGCTCGGTCCGATCCAGCGGGGGCTCAGCTGGCGGCCTGGTCTCTGGTGCACGGGTTCTCGACGCTCTGGCTCAACGACGCGTTCAATGCCCAAGTGCGAGCGGCGGATCCGATGGACACTGTGAACCGGATCGCGGGGATGCTGTTCAGCGAATAGCGCGATCAACGAGCTGGGTGAGCGGCCGGGTGCACGGCGGGCTTTTTGGGCAGGAACCACGCCGGAACGAGCGTCGCCACCATCAACACGACCGCCACCAGCAGCACCGCCGCGTATGCGTGCGACAGGTCGTTCAGCAGGGCGGTCCCGAAGTCGGCGGCGCGTGCCGGTGCGGGTAGCGCCGACGGGTCGACGGGCACGCCGCGGCGGGCGGCGTCCTTCTCGAGTAGCGCAACCTTGTTGGCAATGGTGATGTTCTCGCTGCGGTCGAACTGATTGGTGAGCAACACCGACATCAGCGCCGTGCCCACCGAGCCGCCCACCTGTTGGTTGACGCTGATCAGAGTGGAGCCACGGGCAATCTCATGCGGCGTCAGCGTCTGCACCGCGGCGCCGGAGAGCGGCATCATGGTGCAACCCATGCCCAACCCCATCAGCGCCAGGCCGGTCACCAACAGCGGGAAGTAGCCTGCCTGTTTGGCGACGCCGAAGGTGAAGGCGGCCAGGCCCAGGGTGATCAGGCTCAGGCCGAACAGCACGCTCTTTCCCGGGCCCCGCCGGTCCATGAAGGCTCCGGCAAACGGCATGGTCAGCATGGCGCCGACCCCTTGTGGGGCCAGGTGAATTCCCGATTGCATCGGGGTCTGGTGCAGTACCTGTTGCAGATAGCTCGGCATCAGCAGGCCCGTGCCGAAGAACGCGACGGCAAACACCAGCATTGTCACGCTGGCTTGGGTGAACACTCGGTTGCGAAACAGCCGCACGTCGATCAGCGGATGGTCGGCTCGATGCAACGCGTGCATGACGAACGTCACGATCAACACCACGCCGACGCTTATCGGTATCAACACTTTGACGTCGGCGACCGTGCCGCGGCCGGGGATGGATGAGACCCCGAACAACAGCATCGCCAGGCCGGGCGACAACAGCATCACACCGACGGCGTCGAACGTTTCGGATGGTGTCGGGCGATCTTTCGGGAAAACCACTGCCGCGAGGACGAACGCGAGCAATCCGATGGGCAGGTTGACCAGAAAGATCCAATGCCAACTGAATTCGCTGACCAACCAGCCGCCCAGGATCGGTCCGAAAATGGGGGCGAGCAGCATCGGGATGCCGAATATCGCCATCAGGCGACCCAGCCGCGCCGGCCCCGCTGCGCGGGTGAGGATCATGAACCCCAGCGGCATCAACATGCCGCCACCGATTCCCTGGACCACCCGGAATGCGATGAGCAGCAATATGTTTGGCGCCGTCGCGCAGAGCACCGAGGCGAGTGCGAAGGCAAGCACCGAGCCCATCCAGAGGCGCTTGGTGCCGAATCGGTCGGCGGCCCAACCTGTCACCGGGATCACGGTGGTCAGAGCGAGCGTGTAACCGGTCATCGTCCAACCGACAACGGCCTGGGTCGATTCGAACTCGACGATGAACGTGCGCTGCGCGACGCTGACGACGGTGACGTCCAGGATCGTCATTATCGATGCCAGCACGACGACCCCGGCGACCCGCAACGTCCCGGCGTCGAGCTTGCTGGGATAGACGTGTTCGCCGGGGTGGGGCTGCCCCGGCTTGGTGGGCAGCGCGACATCTGCCGGTACGGAACTCGCCTTGTCCATGGCGTTCCATAGCATATCTATGCGGATGACCGGACCTTGGTTGAACCCCGTGATTCGGCCAATCGCGAAATACTTCTGACGTCCGCGTGTACTTCACCGTCCGTAAACCTGGCATCGGCAAACTGCAAGCGTGTCTGGAAAGTTGATCGTCTCGGTCTCGGGGATCTGCGAACGCACCCTGGGTGATGTCGAGGCATTCTGCGGGCAAATGGACGCCCGCTCGGTACCGGTCTCATTGCTGGTGGCCCCGCGCGTGGGCACCGGCTACCGACTCGATCGTGACCCGCGCACCGTTGAGTGGCTCACGGCACGACGCGCCGGTGGTGACGCGCTGGTGTTGCACGGCTACGACGAGGCCGCCACCAAGCGGCGCCGCGGTGAGTTTGCGACGCTGGCCGCACATGAGGCAAACCTGCGATTGATGGCCGCTGACCGGGTGCTCGAGCACCTCGGACTACGTACCCGGCTATTCGCCGCACCGGGCTGGCTGGTCTCGCCCGGGGTGGTCAAAGCGCTGCCCCGCAATGGCTTCCGGCTGCTGGCCGACTATCACGGAATTACCGATCTGGTACGCAACGAGACCGTACGCGCTCGGGTGTTGGGTATCGGCGAAGGTTTTCTGGCCGAACCGTGGTGGTGTCGAATGGTGGTGATGTCGGCCGAGCGCATCGCCCGGCGCGGCGGCATCGTCCGGGTCGCGGTCGCCGCGCGGCATTTGCGCAAGCCCGGTCCGTTGCAGGCGATGCTGGACGCCGTCGACCTGGCGCTCATGCACTCGTGCGCGCCCACCGTGTACCAATGGCGGTCCGACAAGGCCATGCCTGACGCCGCGTAGTACCCCGGTGGGGTGGTACTACCCTCTACCACCATGAGTGACTCTCCGGCGGTTTCAGAGGGGTTCACCGCTGACGCGATCATCGTCGGGGCCGGACTGGCAGGGTTGGTGGCCGCCTGTGAACTGGCGGACCGCGGCCTGCATGTTTTGATCCTGGACCAGGAGAACAGCGCCAATCTGGGTGGGCAGGCGTATTGGTCGTTCGGCGGCCTGTTCTTCGTGAACAGCCCCGAGCAGCGTCGGCTCGGCATCCGCGACAGCCATGAACTCGCGTTGCAGGACTGGCTGGGCACCGCGGCCTTCGATCGGCCGGAGGACTACTGGCCGGAGCAGTGGGCCCATGCCTATGTCGACTTCGCGGCGGGGGAGAAGCGCAGCTGGCTGCGCGAACACGGGCTGAAGCTCTTTCCGCTGGTGGGTTGGGCCGAGCGCGGCGGCTACGACGCTCAGGGGCACGGCAACTCCGTGCCGCGCTTCCACATCACGTGGGGTACCGGGCCGGCCCTGGTGGAGATATTCGCCCGTCAGCTGCGCGACCGTCCGACCGTGCGGTTCGCGCACCGGCACCAGGTCGACAAGTTGATCGTCGAACGTGATGCCGTGACGGGCGTGCGGGGCACGATCCTGGAGCCCTCCGCAGCACCGCGGGGTGTGCCGTCATCGCGACAGGCGGTGGGAAAATTCGAGTTTCGCGCCTCCGCGGTCATCATCACCAGCGGCGGCATCGGCGGCAATCACGATTTGGTCCGCAAGAATTGGCCTCGACGGATGGGGCGTGTCCCTAAACAACTGCTCAGCGGTGTGCCGGCGCACGTGGACGGCAGGATGATCGGCATCGCGCAGAAAGCCGGTGCGCGGGTGATCAATCCGGACCGGATGTGGCACTACACCGAGGGCATCACCAACTACGATCCGATCTGGCCCAGCCACGGAATCCGCATCATTCCCGGTCCGTCGCCGCTGTGGCTGGACGCCTCGGGCCATCGGCTGCCGGTTCCGTTGTATCCGGGGTTCGACACGCTTGGCACGTTGGAGTACATCACCCAATCCGGTTACGACTACACCTGGTTCATCCTGAACCAAAGGATCATTGAGAAGGAGTTCGCCCTGTCGGGTCAGGAGCAGAATCCCGACCTGACGGGTGCGAGTGCACGAAAGCTGTTGCGCGCCCGGGTGGGCCAAGGGGCACCAGGGCCGGTGCAGGCTTTCATCGACCAGGGTGTGGACTTCGTCAGCGCGAACTCGTTGGCCGAGTTGGTGGATCGGATGAACGAGCTGCCCGATGTGGAGCCGTTGGACTACGACACGGTCGAAGCCGCCGTGCAAGCCCGCGACCGCGAGGTGGTGAACAAATACACCAAGGACGGTCAGATCACCGCAATCCGCGCCGCGCGAGGCTATTTGGGTGATCGGCTGGGGCGGGTGGTGGCCCCGCACCCCCTGCTGGATCCCAAGGCGGGACCGCTGATCGCCGTCAAGTTGCACATCCTGACGCGAAAGACGTTGGGCGGCATCGAAACCGACTTGGATTCCCGGGTGCTCAAGGGCGACGGCACGCCGATCACCGGGTTGTACGCCGCCGGCGAGGTGGCGGGCTTCGGTGGCGGCGGCGTGCATGGCTACCGCGCTCTGGAGGGCACCTTCCTGGGCGGCTGCATCTTCTCGGGTCGGGCCGCCGGTCGCGGCGCCGCCGACGACATCACCTAAGTTCCTTCGCGAGCAGACGCAAACTCGTACGTTTCGACGCCGGATCGTACGAGTTTGCGTCTGCTCGCCGTTAGAAGGTGACGCCGCTCTCCTCGGGGAGGACTTGGAAGTCGGTGCTGGTCATCTCGGTGAGGCGGCCGTAGTAGATGCCGCGCGCGTCCGGAGCGATGATCCCCTGGTGGATGGGCACCGCCCGCGCCGGTGCTACCGCGCGCAGATAGTCGACGGCCTCGGAGATCTTCATCCAGGGCGCCGCGGCCGGGGTGGCCAACACGTCCACCGGCTCGTTGGGGACGAACAGCGCGTCACCGGGATGCATCAGCCGGGCGGGATGGTCGCCATCACCCACCAGATACGAAATGTTCTCTATGACAGGGATTTCCGGGTGAATGACGGCGTGAACGCCGCCGACCGCGCGAACGGTCAGCGTCCCCACCGCAAACTCGTCGCCGACGTGGACGGCCCGGCATGGCTCGCCCAGTTGCTCGGTGGTCTGTGGGTCCGCGTACAGCGCGGCACTTGGGTTGCTCTCAAGCAGCGCCGGTAACCGCGAAACGTCGACGTGATCGGGGTGCTGGTGGGTGATGAGAATCGCCGACAGGCCGGTAATTCCCTCGAAGCCGTGTGCAAATGACCCGGGGTCGAATAGCACTTTCGTTTCACCGAACTCGGCGAGAAGACAGGAATGCCCGAAATGCGTCAGTTGCATGTCTACGATTGTGCCCTGATGGTGGCCGTGCCGATGCGGGTGATGCTGGCGATAGTGCTAGTCGCCGGCAACTTGGCGATTGCCCTGGTAGTGGTGCCGCCGGCCTGGGCGGAACCCGAAACGTGCCCGCCGGTGTGCGATCAGATTCCGAACTCGGCGTGGATCGATCGGCGAGCGGTGCCCCTGGTCTCGGTCTACGGCTGGCCCGCGCCGGCCGGCGCGGCCGTATCGGCCCCGGGCACGACACCCCGATTCCGCTTTGAACAGGTGTGCGCGACCCCGTCGTTTCCGCAGGACAGTCGGATTTCGGCGGTCGCCGCCCGGGCCACGGCGGAGCGCCCGGAGGGGCAATGGCAGCTGCAGGCCCAGGTCATCCACTGGCGCGGTGACACGGCCCGCGGTGGAGCTGTCGCCGCGTCGGTGTTCGCTGCGGCCGTCGCCGCCGTCCGCGCCTGCCAATTGGGGTCACCGAACCAGTCGCCGTCGATCACCGACGACGAGCCCAACCGGATGGCGGCAGTGATCAGCGGCCCGACCATCATGCACACCTACCTCGTCGCCCACCCAGCGAGCAGCACCTTGAGCGAACTCACCCTGTGGGCGGCGTCGCCACCGAAGGTGGAATGGCCGGTGGTCTCGGATGCGGCCGTATTGGACGCCCTGACCGCCCCCTTGTGTGAGGCCTACATCGGTTCGTGCTCATGACGGCTGTGCCACAAAATGCACTGCAGTGCAATAGATTTAAGCGCTGCACCCGGAAGCCCGGCCCGTGGTGACTCTCGATGTCCTCTACAGCGCTGCCAGCTACTGCTGGCCGGAGTTGCGTGACAACGTCTTGCGTGCGGAAGCCGAAGGATTCGGGACCGCGTGGGTCTTCGATCACCTGTCCGGTGCGATGATGTCGAGCCCGCGCATGCTGGAGTGCTTTTCGCTGGCGGGCGCGCTGGCCGGGGTCACGTCGACCATCGGCATCGGGACGTTGGTCGTCAACGCGGCCAACCGCAGCGCGGGTGTGACGGTCAACGCCGTCGCGTCGCTGCAGGAGATCAGCGGTGGACGCTTCGTGTTCGGTCTCGGCGCGGGTTCTGGCCCCGGCAGTCCCTGGGCGCTGGAACACCGCCTGCTCAACATCCCGCTGCACGACTCCGTCCAAGCCCGCCACCAGCACCTCGTCGACGTGCTTGACTTGTGTGACACGCTGTGGGACCCGCTGCGCGAGGAGAAGTGGACCGGATTTCCGCTGCCGATTCCCCGTCCACCGGTACTTCTCGGGGTCAACGGCGTCGCACTGGCCAAAGTGGCCGGCGCGCGGTGTGACGGAGTCAACGTTCGGCTGGAGCATCCGCGGATCGGCGAGATTTTCGAGGCGGCGCGGCACGCCCGGGCCGAGTCCGTCCGCGCCGATACGCCCCTTGACCTCAGCGCTTGGACGGCCCTTTGCGAAGAATCCCTCGATCCCGACGGGGACGTGCAGCGCCGACTCGCCGACGTCGGTGGTAACCGGTTGATTCTGGTGTCCTGACCCCGCGCCGGTAGAGTTGGCGAGAACCCTTTGCCCATCGCTTTGAGCGCGTCCTGGCGCATGCCGCTGGGCAAAGTGATCAGAACTGAGGAGGAGCGCCGGTGGCCCGGGTGGTCGTGCATGTGATGCCCAAGGCGGAGATTCTCGACCCGCAGGGTCAGGCGATAGTCGGTGCCCTGGGCCGCCTCGGGCACACCGGAATATCAGATGTCCGTCAGGGCAAGCGGTTTGAGCTCGAGGTCGACGACACCGTGGATGACGCGACGCTCGCCGAAATTGCGGAATCATTGCTGGCGAACACGGTAATCGAAGACTGGACCATTAGCCGGGACGAACAGTGACAGTACGAATCGGAATCATTACCTTCCCGGGCACGCTCGACGATGTGGACGCCGCGCGCGCCGCACGCCGAGTGGGTGCCGAGGCCGTGAGCCTGTGGCACGCCGACGCCGACCTGAAGAACGTCGACGCCGTGGTGGTGCCCGGAGGGTTTTCCTACGGCGACTACCTGCGGGCGGGGGCGATCGCCAGATTCGCCCCAGTGATGGGCGAAGTGGTGGCCGCCGCCGGACGCGGGATGCCGGTATTGGGGATTTGCAATGGGTTTCAGGTGTTGTGTGAGGCCGGTCTGCTGCCTGGAGCGTTGACCCGCAATGTGGGCTTGCACTTTGTCTGCCGCGACGTATGGCTGCGCGTCGCGTCGACTTCGACGGCTTGGACGTCGCGGTTCGAAGCCGACGCGGAACTGCTGATTCCGCTGAAGTCGGGTGAGGGGCGTTACGTGGCGCCGCGCGAGGTGCTCGACGCGCTGGAAGGCGAGGGGCGAGTGGTGTTTCGCTACACCGACAACCTCAACGGATCGCTGAACGACATCGCCGGTATCAGTTCGGCCAACGGCCGCGTCGTCGGCCTGATGCCCCATCCCGAACACGCCATCGAGGCCTTGACCGGCCCATCTGATGACGGGTTGGGCTTGTTCTATTCGGCGCTCGACGCCGTCTTGAGCGTCTAAGACCGGCAAGGCCGAAGTTTTCTCGGCCGCTCGCGCGGAAAATCCTGCGGCGTTCTGCAACTCGTCGTCCATGCCGTCGAGTCGCCTCATCGCCTCACCCCAGGATCGGGAACCGGCGCTGCCGGGAAAGTCGGTCGAGGGCGGACTGCATCACCGAACGGACGTGCGCATCGACCTCATCGATGTCGGGATCCGCACCGAATTGCGCGGCGACATCGATAGGCTCGAGTACCTCGGTGACGACCTTGGAAGGCAGCGGCACGTTCGGCGGGAAGAACACGCTCAGTCCGAACGGGAAGCCGAAGCTGACCGGCAGAATGTCCGACCGCAGCTTGTTCAAACCCAATTTGCCGGCCAGCCAATTGCCGCGGGTCAAGAACAGCTGAGTCTCTTGAGCGCCGATGGATACCGTCGGCACGATCGGCACGCCGGCTTCCACGGCGGTGCGAACGTAGCCGGTGCGCCCGTTGAAGTCGATCCTGTTTGCAGCGAACGTGGGCCGGTACGCGTCGTAGTCACCACCGGGGAACACGATCACCACGGCATCGGAGTGCAACGCTGCGGCCGCGTTTTCCCGGCTCGCTTCGATCACACCGAGTCGGCGCAGCCATCCCTCCGTCGGGCCCAGGAACAGGCCGTAATGGCCCAGGGTGTAGACGGGGCGGACGTAACCGAAGGTGTCATAGAAGGCCGGTGAGAAGACGAAGGCGTCCGGGGTGAACATCCCGCCGGAGTGGTTGGACACCACCAGCGCTCCGCCGGCGGCGGGAACGTTGCCGACATTGTGGACTTCGGCCCGGAAATACCGTTTGACCAGGGGTCCGAACGCGTCCATGACTTGTTTGGTGAACGCCGGATCCCACTTGGCGACTTCGTGGTTGTCGATCGTGCCGTCGTTCATGCTGCCCCCCGGCTGTCTGCCTGTCATAGATCGCCGGCCGTATGGGCTCGGCGTCATATTGACATACAATACTCTCTCTTTAGGAGAATGGCATATCCGCTGGCGCGTTGGATTCGCGAGCCGTAGTGATGACCGAAAAGGTGCTAGGCACCGGGGCTTTCGGGCTCGTCGGCTCAGCCGACATCGAGCAGCAGCGGCGCGGTCGGTAACTCCGTCGCTGGTGCCAGCCCGTCAAACAACTCGACAGCGGCCCCGATGGCTTCGTCGACGAACGCGGTGAAATCTTCGAAGCGCACGCGGCCGCCCATCCGCTGCGACCTGGCCCCGGCCACCCCGATGCGCAGCGGGTCCGAGGAACGGTGCACGTCCGCGGTGATCTCGCGGTGTTCCCGGTTCCATTCCTCGGCCAACCGCTGCAACCGATCGCGGTCTTCGGCGGGGAAGAAGCACGCCGGGGTGACCCGGATGGCGACCACATCGGGATGCAGAGGCGGGATCTCGACGTGGACGTGCAGACGCCGCTGGCCGGTGTTGATGACAAAGAAAAATTCGCCGTCGTGTTGCCCGCGGAAATACCGCCGCCCCCGGACGCGCAGGTAGCGCTCAATGAGGTCAGTACTCAGGGGCTCGGCCAGATGCGCAGTCATGATTGCCATCGTGGGGGCGCTGCCTATGTGTGTGCTTTGAGCCAGGGAAAGCGGTGGCGAAGAATCTGTTGAGAATTTGCTGAGTGACGCGGGCGGTGCCGGCGTTCAATGCCCTACTAGGCGTGTCGACATGACGTTGCTCGACTCGCTCGACGATCCCACCTAACGTTGGCGGTGACCGGTGAATTTGCTAGGAGGGCTGACGGTGGTACTCGCAGTCGATCGGATTGACCACGTGGTCTTGAACTGCAACGACGTTGAGGCCACTGCCGCGTGGTACGAACGGGTGCTGGGCATGACGCGAGAAACCTTTGGGGCATCGCACCGAGTTGCGCTTCGCTTCGGCAACCAGAAGATCAACCTGCGGCCGGTCGGGGCGCAAGCCGACGATCCCGACTGGGCTACCGGGTCCACCGAGGCGGCGGGATCCGCAGACCTGTGCTTCGTCACGCGTGCGACCCCAGGCGAGGTGCGTGCGCACCTCATCGAGTGCGGGGTGAAAATTACCGCCGGGCCGGTGATCCGGACCGGCGCGCTGGGCGTGATGACGTCGCACTATTGTCGCGACATCGACGGCAATCTGATCGAAATCTCCGTCTACTGAGCGTGATTCGCGGCTCGCCTAGATATCCGGTATTCACAGCGGATACAGGGCCGGCAGGTTGACCACAATGGCCTCCTGCGTGCTGCGCGCGATGACGACCTCGGTGGGCGTGGTCGGGTCCGGGTTCTCTTCCCGGTGCGGCAAGTACGGCGGGACGAAGATGTAGTCACCGGGCTGCGTCGCGATGCGAACCTCTTGAACTCCGTCGTGAAACACGAACTCCGGGTTGCCACTTCGTACATAGATGGCCGTCTCGGAGTCGCCGTGATGATGATTGGCCGACGCCGTCCCAGGCGAGACATGAGTCTCGCCCATCCAGAGCTTCTCGGCGCCGACCGATCGCCCGCTGAGCGCGGCAAAGCGGCGCATTCCGTCGGATTGCGCGGTGTCGGAACTGATCTCCGATGCCTTGACGTGGTGCACCCGGTTGCGTGCCACCGTGGGTGTGGATTCGTCGAAGTCGGGGTGGAATCCGTCCGCTGTTGCCATGAGTGTCCTTCTGCTAGACGACGGTGAAAAACGAATCGCGATAGGCCTCAAGGAGTCTCAACCACAGCTCGCTGATGGTGGGGAAGCATGGCACGGCGTGCCAGAGTCGATCGACGGGAACCCGACCGGCCACCGCGACGGTGGCGGCATGCAGCAGTTCCGTGACACCGGGGCCTACCAGGGTCACGCCGAGCAGGTGGCCCCTGTCGACATCGACCACCATGCGTGCCCGGCCGGTGTACCCGTCGGCAAAGAGTTCCGCACCCTTGACTGCATCTCCGATCTCGACATCGATGGCCTTGATCCGATGACCCGCCCCGGCGGCCTGTTCGGCGGTCAGGCCCACCGCGGCGGCTTCGGGGTCGGTGAAGAAGGCCTGCGGTACCGCCAGGTGATCGGCGGTGATCGCGTGCGCGCCCCACGCCTGGGTGTCCAGTGGCTGTCCGGTTGCGCGGGCGGCGATGGCGGCACCGGCGATGCGGGCCTGGTACTTGCCCAAATGCGTCAACAACGCATGATGGATCACGTCGCCGGCGGCATAGAGCCAACCGTCGTCGATGCCCCGTACCCGGCAGGTGTCGTCGACGTCCAACCAGTTGCCCGGCGTCAATCCCACTGTCTCCAAACCGATGTCATCGGTGAGTGGTGCCCTGCCGGTGGCGAACAGGATCTCGTCGACGGTGAGCTTGCTGCCGTCGTCCAGGTCCAGCTCCACCGCCTCCGCGGGGTCGGGTCGGTGCAGTGCGCGGACCGACACCCCCAATCGCACGTCGACGCCGGCATCGGCCAGGCCGCGGCGGACGTATTCGCCGACGAACGGCTCCATCCGGGGAAGCAGGCCAGAACCCCGAACCAGTAGGGTCACCGCCGAGCCCAATCCCTGCCAGGCCGTGGCCATTTCGACACCCACACCACCCGCGCCGACGACGGCGAGCCGACCCGGGACCGAGCTGCTGTCGGTGGCCTGACGGTTGGTCCACGGTCGCGCGTCGGCGATGCCGGGCAGGTCGGGCAGGAGCGGCCGGCTTCCGGTACAGACGACCACCGCGTGGCATGCGGTGAGCACCAATGGCTCGCCGTCGGCTGTGGCCACGGCGACTTGGCGCGGACCGTCCAGCCGGCCATGGCCGCGGATCAGCGTGGCGCCGATGTCGCCCACCCAGTCGGCTTGGCCGGTGTCATCCCAGTTGGTCACATAGCGGTCGCGGCGGCCAAACACGCCAGAAGGATCGATGGAACCGCTGATCGCTTCCCGCGCGCCGTCGACCCGACGGGCGTCTGCGACGGCGAGGACGGGACGCAGCAATGCCTTGCTGGGCACGCAGGCCCAGTACGAGCATTCACCGCCGACGAGTTCGCGCTCGACAACGGCAACGCTGAGGCCGGCCGCTCGGGCGCGGTCGGCGGCGTTCTGCCCGACCGGGCCCGCGCCGAGCACCACGACGTCATATTCCTGTTGGTAACCTGGCATGCTTGCGGATCCTTTCACTGGAGCGAGCAGACGCGAAAGCCCCCCAAGCTCCGGTCAATTGGGCACTTATGCGTCTGCTCGGCGGAGGTGGCTGAGGCGCTCGGCGAGGTCGGGCAGGTCGCGCGCCACGAGGTCTGGTTGCGGCAGACCCCGAACCGAAAGTGGCGGAATACCCCGGCGTGTGATGAAGGCAGTGCTGAAACCGGCATTTCGGGCCCCGAGGAGATCCCACTCATGCGCGGCCACCATCACGCACTCCGCAGGGATCACATCCAGTACCTCGCATACCTGACGGTAGACCGTCGGGGCGGGCTTGAATGCGCGGCGGGTATCGACGGTTAACTGACGTTCGAAGAAGCCGGCGAGGCCGGCGTTGTCCAGCGGGGACGGGGCGCCTTCCCGGTGCGGTGAATTGGTCAGCGTAATCAGCCGAAAGCCGTTGTCGCGTAGTAGGTTCAGCCCTTCGACGACATCCGGATGCGCCGGCATGTTGCGCATCGCGGTCTGTAGGCGGGCCGTGTCGTGGTCCGTTACCCGGACGTGGTAACGGTCCGCCAGCGTCCGCAGCACACCGCCGCCCAGGGTGAAGAAGTCGACATAGCGTTCGGACAAGGTGACCGTCATCGAGTACATGACGAGCCGGGTGAACCATTCATGCAACACGCGCTCGTCCCCGAACAACTCGCCGAAAAGCGGAGCCACCGACTCGAGATCGATCAGTGTTTCGTTCACGTCGAAGACGAGCACAGATGGTTGCATGACTGGTCTTCAACCTTCTTTCGGTCGGAATGTCTGATCGCAGGTGACCGACCACACGTAGACAGATCAACACCGTCGACCCATTGGCCATTCCGAGGCGTGACCGTGCGGCGACGCACGGTTGCGTGT
Organism: Mycobacterium intermedium; assembly: GCF_002086275.1. Taxonomy (GTDB): domain Bacteria; phylum Actinomycetota; class Actinomycetes; order Mycobacteriales; family Mycobacteriaceae; genus Mycobacterium; species Mycobacterium intermedium. Next base: position 56,786 of record NZ_MVHT01000016.1, read on the forward strand.
CTTTCGGATCAGTTGGGTGCGGGTCAATCCAAAACGACGACCATCTTCCCTCCGGCCTCACCGGCCTCCATGACCCGGTGCGCCTCGTGAATCTGATCGAACGAGAAGACGCGCGACGGCTTCGCATCCAACCGGCCGTCAGCCACCTGGCCGGCGATGTCGGCCAACGGCACATCGGAAAGCGGGAATCCGGGAGTGCCAAAGACGAAGCTGCCGAAGAAGGTCAAATTCACCCCGCTGGCCATGCGCAGCAGCGGGTTGAAATCTGCGATGGGCGCGAGGCCACCGAGCCATCCGGCCAGACAGGCGGTCCCGCCGCGGCGCAGCATGTCCAGGGAGTCGAGAATGGTGCTGTTGCCGACGAGATCGAGAACAGCGTCAATCTCCTTGGCTTCGGCGATATGGGCGGCCAAATCGGTTCTTTCCACCTCCACGCGCGTAGCGCCCAGTTTCTCGAGCATGGAAAATTTTTGTGGGCTGCGCGCGGTGGCGATGACGCGAGCACCAGCGGTTACGGCCATCTTGAGTGCAGCCTGCCCAAAGGAAGACGTCGCACCCCGTATCACCAATGTCTGACCCGCCTTCAGGTCCAGGTTGCGGAACAGGCACGTCCAAGCGACGGCGAACGTTTCGGGCAGCGCCGCCAACACCGACCACGGCAAGTCCGAATCGATGAGGGCGACGTTCGCCGCCCGCACGCGGGTGTATTCGGCATAACTGCCGTTGATCGTTCGTCCGAGGCCACCCATCAACGCGGCCACCTTGGCTCCGACGGGGAACTCCCCACCTGGACAGGCATCGACGATGCCCACGCATTCGATGCCGCTGACCTCTGCGGCTTCCGCCCATTCGCCTCGGCGCATGTGCAGTTCGGCATGGTTGATCCCAAATCCCTTGATCTGTATGACGACTTCGCCATCTTTGGGCAGCGGCTTGGGGATGTCGGTGTAGACCAAGCTGTCGAGTCCGCCAAACCCGGCCAGGATGATCGCGCGCATGGTTTCACCGCCGTGCGAATCTCTGACGACAGCGGGGGCCGTCGGTAACGAGGCATCCTGTGCGATCGCATTCGTAGCGGACATTGTCAGCCCTTTCGATTCGACAACGGGCCTGCGGTGCGGGGTCAGTAACCAGTAATTATGGGCCGTATGACCCATAATTATGGGCTGAACGACCCAGAATGTCCAGCGTGAGCGCCGCGCAACCAACCGGATCGGGCCGTCAGGCCTTTGACCTGCGCCGCGATGAACGGCCGGCATCTTTGTCGGACCGCGCAAAAGAGCGCACATAATCGACCCCGGCGTTGACCGCCACGCGCAGCGGCTGGGGATCACCGATGGCGTGCGTGAGCATCGCGCCGCCCTGGTGCACGGTCACCAGCGATACCGCAAGGTGGCGAGGGTCGGCGTCGGCCCGCAAGTCCCCACGGCGTCGCATCGCTTCGAGACCTTCGCGAAACAGCTCGATCCACTCGTCATATCCGGCGGAAAGGTCGTCGTGAATGTCGTCGTCGGCGTCGATCAGCTCGCCGGCCAGCGACCCGTAGACGCAACCGCCGATCCGGTATACGGCGTCGATGTCGGCAATGCATGCGTCGGCCCAGGACTGAAGGGCCGCAACGCTATCGAGGGCACCCAGCCGCGGCTGGGTGTGGAAGGTCACGACATCGCTGCGGCGGGAAGCGATCACCTGACGGGTCAGATCCCGCTTGTCTCCGAAATAGTGTGAAATCTGCGATCCGCCGACCCCTGCGGTGGTTCGAACTTCCTCAATGCTCGTGTTGTCGACGCCGCGCTCGAACATCAGCCGTGCGGCGGCCTCGACGATCCGTGCCCGGGTCGCCAGTCCCTTCCGGGTGAAGTGCGGATCTTCGGCGACCGCGGGACGGGACGCCCGAGTCCGCCCGCGCCGGCCACGAGGCTGCCGGACCGGGCGCGGGCTTCGTTCGGCAGGGTCGGCGGCGAACATGCGCAGATAGTTGACGGCACATCGAGTGGCATCGGCGTGCGGCCACTCCGCGCGATAGGTATAGGACAGCGTGCCACCGCCCTGGTGGGCGCTGACGATGACCGTTGCCAAACTTGTCGGTTCCGCGATCGGGAGAAGAACGCCGCCGTCCTTCATCTGCTGAATCGCCTTTTCCAGCAGCTTTATCCACTGCAAGTATCCGGCGCCCAGCGTCATGCGGGTGGCGTCGTCGGACTTTGCCAGCTGAGCGGCCAGGGCGTGGTAGGTGGGCGTTCCTGTGCTGGCGACGCGTCGCAGGTAACGCATGTTGAGCTCGGCCCACCGCTCGAAGTCGGCAAACGAGCGCAAGCCGCCGAGCTTGGGTTGCTCATGAAAGGCGAGCACCACAGCGATCTGGCGGGCCACGACCGCGCGGATCAGCGCGCTCTTGTCGGCGAAGTAGTGCGCAAGCTGCGAACCGCTGACCGAGGCGGCCCTGCGCACTCCGTCCATGTTGAGCGCCCGCAGCCCATGCGCGACGATCAGTTCGGCGGCCGCCAGCACGATCCGCTCGCGGGTGGCGCGCCCCTTGGGGGTTAGCCGCCTTTCCGTCTGGTCGTCGGGCAGAACCATCGCGTCAGGCTAACGTGCGAACCATTCCCATAATGGGATATTTAGCCCATATTCTCCTCGCGCCGCCAGTCGGGCAACCGTCACGCTGGTACGGGAACCGTTGCGAGGAACTCGCGAATCAGCCCGGTAACTTCTGGCAGTGCGGACTCCAACAGGAAGTGCCCGCCGTCGAGCAGATGGATCTGGGCATGGGGGAGGTCCCCGGCGAACGCTTCCGCGCCGGCCGGACCGAAAATCTCGTCACCGCGGCCCCATACCGCGAGCAGCGGAACACCCGAGGCGCGGAAGTACTCGTGCAGTTGCGGGTAGAGGGGCGCGTTCGTCGCATAGTCGCGGAACAGCTTCAGCTGGATCAGGTCGTTGCCGGGCCGGGATAGCAGAGCGAAGTCGTGACGCCAGGATTCAGGGTCGATCAGGGTTTCGTCGGGCACGCCGGTGACGTACTGCCAGCGGGTGGCCTCGAGCGTGAGGAACTGCCGGACCGCGGCCTCGTTGTCCCCGGTCGGCTCGCTTTGATATGCCCGGACCCCCTTCCAGAAATCCTCGACAAACCCGGCGTCATAGCCGTTGCCGTTCTGAGTGATGATCGCCGTGATCGCGTCCGGATCGCGCAGCGCCAACCGCCACCCGATCGGTGCGCCGTAATCCTGGACATACATGGCGTACTTGGCGATCCCGAGCTCGCGCAACAATCCCGCGGTGAGATCGGTGAGCGCGTCGAAGGTGTAGTCGAATTCGTCGACCGACGGTGCGGCGGAGAGGCCGAATCCCAGGTGATCCGGTGCGATCACGTGGTAGCGGTCGGCGAGTTGTGGAATCAGGCCGCGGAACATGTACGAGCTGGCGGGGAAGCCATGCAAGAGCACGACTGCGGGTGAGTCGGGGTCGCCGGCTTCGCGATAGAACAGCCGATGGCCGTCGATCGAGATGTAGCGATGATGAATGGCGGTCATGGCGGCGCTCCGTACTTTTTGGGTTGTGCAACCCAATATGCCCATTGACCATGGTGTCGGGTCAAGCATAATCTGGGTCACACATCCCAATCGGGTAGGAGATGCAGTGGGCACGCTTGTCTCGGTCAACGTCGGCATGCCCAATGACGTGCAATGGCGTGATAAGACCATCCATACCGGGATTTGGAAGACACCGGTCGATGGACCTGTCATGGTGCGCCGTCTGAACATTGACGGCGACGGCCAGGGTGACCTCAATGGCCATGGCGGTGAACATCGCGCCGTGATGGTCTACCAGAGCGAGTCTTACGACTTCTGGAAGGACTACCTTGAGCGCGACGACCTGGTGCCCGGTCATTTCGGCGAGAACTTCACCGTCACCGGGCTGGCCGACGACGAAGTCTGCATCGGCGATCGGTACCGTATCGGCGACGCCGAATTCGAGGTCACCCAGCCCCGCGTCACCTGTTTCCGGGTCGGTATGCGGCTGGGCGAACCGAAGATGCCCAATCTCCTTGTCTCCCAGCGTCGCCCAGGCTTCTACTTCCGCGTCATCACCGAGGGGCACGTTCAGGCCGGAGACGACATCGTGCGGACCCGTAGGGGCCGTCACCAGCTCAGCGTCGCCGACATCGACGCGTTGCTCTACCTGCCGAACCGCAACGCGGAACAACTCCGCAAGATCGTCGATGTTCCGGCGTTGAGTCCCGGTTGGCGGCAGTCATTTCGGGACATGTTGGGAGCGGATGAAGCATCCACACCGGCGACACCGCCGCCAGGAATCAAGCCAGGTTGGAACGGATTTCGGCGCCTTAGGGTGCGCGCAACCCAGCTGGAGGGCCAGGTGCTGTCGATCCGCCTCGAGGCCGACGATCATGCTGTCCTACCGACACCGCTGCCAGGGCAATACCTGACAATTCGCATTCCCGACGCGGGAGATCCGGCGCCGATGCGCAGCTATTCACTGTCCGGAGATCCGGCCGCAACGGAATACCGCATCAGCGTCAAGCGTGAAGAGCATGGTCTGGTCAGTCGGTGGCTGCACACCCACCTCAAGCCGGGTTCGGTTATCGAGGCCGCCGCTCCCCGTGGTGACTTCTGTCTCGTGGACGCGGACACTCCAGTCGTCCTGATCTCAGCCGGAATCGGCATCACGCCCGTCCTCGCCATGCTGCATCACCTTGCAGATACCGGCAGCACCCGCGACATTCGCTGGTTGCATATCGTCCGTAGTGACCGGACACAGACGTTTGCAACGGAAGTCACCGCGTTGATCGAGTCACTGCCGCACGCTCGACAGCGGGTGCATTTCACCCAAACGCAGGGACGACCGGACCGGGAATCGATCGCGGCGCTGGAGTTGCCGAGGCAGGCCACTGTCTATCTCTGCGGTCCAACGCAATTCATGGCAGATATGCGCGCCTACCTCACCGCCGCCGGAATCAACCCCGCGCACATCCACACGGAACTGTTCGGCGCACTGCCGCCGATCAACCCGGGCATCGTCGACATGGGTGAGCACAACCCGCCGCATCCGCCCCCGGGACCGCCGGGTGGCGGGCCACCGATTACGTTCGCGCGCAGTGGAATAACGGTCAACTGGTCTGCGGACTACCGCAGCATTCTGGATCTCGCCGAAGCCTGCGACGTGCCCACGCGCTTCTCCTGCCGAAGTGGGGTGTGTCATCTCTGCGTCACCGGCATCGTCGCCGGGACGGCTAGGTACGTCCAACAACCGCTGGAGGAACCGGGCGCGGGCACGCTGCTGATCTGCTCGGCAGCTCCGCAAAGCGACCTGGTGCTGGACCTTTGACGCCGTATCTCTGGCCCTACGGTGCCAACGCGAGCTGGCCGCCGGTGACGTTCAGCACCGCGCCGTTGACGTAGCTGGCCGCCGTTGAACTCAAAAACACTATGGCCCTAGCGATTTCACCCGCATCGGCGCCACGTCCCAATGCGGTCGTCGCACCCAGTCCGTCGACCAGGCCCGGGGTCACGTCGGCGCCCGGAGTGTAGGTGGGCCCGGGGGCCACCGCGTTCACCCGCACTCCCGACCGGCCGAACTCGTCCGCCCACGTTCGGGTCAATTGCTCGAGACCGGCCTTGGTGGCGCCGTAGATGCCCGCGCCGCGCGCCGCGACCGAGGCGGCAAGGGTGCTGACGTTGACCACCGCGCCGCCGTTGCGGGCGGCCATTGCCGGGACCAGCTGCTGAACCAAGATGTACGGTGCCCGCAGGTTGACGTCCACGTGCCTGTCGAAAGTCGCGTCGTCGGTTTCGGTGGTTGCGCCGAATTCGTAGATGCCGGCGTTGTTGATCAGGATGTCGACTGGCCCGGCCTCGTTGGCCAGCCGTCGAACGTCGTCGGCCTTACTCAGATCGGCGGCGATGAAACGTGCCTTCCCGCCGGCATTCTCGATATCCCGGACGACTTCGGCGCCGCGTTCGGCGCTGCGGCCATGCACGACGACCTCAGCACCGAGGCCGGCGAGTTGCTGCGCAACTTCGCGCCCTATTCCAGACGTGGCTCCAGTAACCAGTGCGGTCGAGCCGGCGAGTGTAGTTGTCACTCCCCGCTAAGCACTGGGCCGGGAAGGTTTATTCCGGCCTCTTCCTAGTCCGGGTGCGGGCTCAGCGCGACCGAAGCCTCCGCGGTGTAGCACAGGAACGTCAGGGTCTCCTGCAGATAGAGTTGCACGGAGTCGGCGTCGTGGCTGAGGTAGCCGATCGACACGTCGGTGCCCAACTGCAGGTCGAAGTCACCGCCGCGGGTGGTCAACACGAATGCGCCGTCGATGGCCGGCGCCCAGATGATGTCCCCGTCGACCAGGCGGTTGAGGTGTTCGAGGATGGGATAGCCGTGCTCGGTCGTCTCGCTCACCTTGGTGTAGACGTCCGCGCTCAGCAGCACCGAATACGGTCCGTCGACACCGGCCAGCCGCAGTTCGGACAACGCCTGGGTGATCACGTCGGGGATGTCCCGCGGATCCTTGGGCAACGTCAGCGCCGGGTTCGAGCTGGCGTGGCGGATGCCCTCGATCTGCGCCGGCGCGTAACCCTCGAAGATGCCGCGGTCCTCGACGAAGGCGAGCTTCTTGGCGGCGCGCTTGACCGGATCCCAGTCGGAGTCCTGTGAGCCCCGCTCGACGTTGTCGATCTCCTCGCGGGACAGGGTGAACGGAACCCGAAGTCGCACAAGAGGTTTGCTGGCGCGCAGGTGGGCGACCACGCCCTCGGTGGGGGCCTCCAGGTCGACCAGTCGTCCCGTGCTGACGGCGGCCGTCGCGGGGCCGCCGGGTTCGCTGACGTCGACCACCCGCCGCCCGGCGATGTGGCGCTTGAACGTGCGCGACGCCTCCACTTCGATTTCCGCCCAAGCGGCTTCGGTGACCGGTGCCAGCTCGCGGTAGAGGTTGTTCATCCTGGGGATCCTTTCAGGCTGCCGATCGAGAGGGAACCGTCATCAGAGGCTGCCGTAACCGGTGCGGCCGTCGTGCGCGGACCGGGCAGGGGCGGCGGATCGTCTAGGAAATCGACGGTGGGGGTGAAGAACAACCCGCCGGTCACCGCGGTGGAGAAGTCCAGGACTCGGTCGGTGTTGCCCGGTGGATCGCCGAGGAACATGTTGTTCAGCATCCGGTCGGTGACCGCGGGCGTGCGGGAGTAGCCGATGAAGTACGTGCCGTACTCACCCTTGCCCACCTCGCCGAACGGCATGTTGTGGCGGACGATCTTCAACTCGGTGCCGTCGTCGTCTGTGATCACGTTGAGCGCAATGTGCGAGTTGGCAGGCTTCACATCGTCGCCGAGCTCGATATCTTCCAGTTTGGTTCGGCCGATCACCCGTTCTTGCTCGGTAACCGACAGCGAATCCCACGAAGCCATGTCATGGACGTATTTCTGGACGTGCACATAGCAGGACCCGGCAAAGTCGGGATCCTCGTCGCCGATGGAGGTGGCGCTGACGGCTAGTGCGCCGTCCGGATTTTCGGTGCCGTCGACGAATCCCAGCAGGTCTCGATTGTCGAAGAACCGGAACCCGTGCACTTCGTCGACGACAGTCACGGCGCCTGGCATCGCCTTGAGAACGCGGCCGGCCAATTCGAAGCAGAAGTCCAATGATTCGGCGCGGATATGAAACAACAGGTCGCCCGGGGTCGCGGGCGCGACATGGCGCGGTCCCTGCAGCGGGATGAACGGGTGCAACTCGGCGGGCCGGGGTCCGGAGAACAGGCGGTCCCAGGCGTCGGAGCCGATCGAGGTCACCATCGACAGGTTTTTGGTGGGGTCGCGGAAGCCGATCGCGCGCACCAATCCGGGCAGCGCCGGTAACGCGTCGTGCACGATCGCCTCGCCCCCGTTGTCGATCGTCACAACCAAGAAGATTGCGGCTGGCGTCAAACGCTCCAGGACCGGCTGGGGCTGAACAGCGGGCACAGCCATGACCCTAACGCCCAGGCTGGGGCGAATGCTAAACATGGCTACATGGCGGCGACGGCAGCGGGTTTGGGTGAGTTCATCGACGCTTCCCCGTCGCCGTTCCATGCCTGTGTCACGGTGGCCCAGCGGCTGCTAGACGCGGGCTACACCGAACTCAGCGAAGCGGACCGGTGGCCCGACCGGCCGGGCCGCTACTTCACCGTCCGCGCCGGTTCGCTGGTGGCCTGGAACAGTGCCGCCCAGGGGCCGTTCCGGATCGTCGGCGCGCACACCGACAGCCCCAACCTGCGCGTCAAACAGCACCCGAACCGGTTGGTCGCCGGATGGCGGGTAGTGGCGCTCGAGCCGTACGGGGGAGCGTGGCTGAACTCCTGGCTGGATCGCGACCTGGGCATCAGCGGCCGCCTGTCGGTGCGCGACGGGGTCGGGTTGAGCCACCGGCTGGTGCGGATCGACGAGCCGATCCTGCGGGTGCCTCAGTTGGCTATCCATCTGGCCGACGACCGCAAGTCGGTCACGCTGGACCCGCAGCGACACGTGAATGCGGTGTGGGGCACCAGCGACCGGGCCGGCTCCTTCATTGGCTATGTGGCCCAACGTGCCGGGGTCGCGGAGTCCGACGTCTTGGCCGCCGACCTGATGACCCACGACCTGACCCCTTCCGCGGTGATCGGGGCGGACGCCAGCCTGCTCAGCGCGCCGCGACTGGACAACCTGGCCAGTTGCTACGCGGGTTTGGAAGCGCTGCTGGCCGCCCCTGATGCCGGCGAGGCGCGCGCCCATCTGCCGGTGCTGGCGCTGTTCGACCACGAAGAAGTCGGCTCGACCTCCGACCACGGCGCCCAGTCCAACCTGCTGACCACCGTGCTGGAACGCATCGTGCTGGGCCAAGGCGGCACCCGCGAAGACTTCCTGCGCCGGCTGCCCGTCTCGCTCCTGGCCTCGGCCGACATGGCGCATGCCACCCATCCGAACTATCCGGAGCGGCACGAGCCGAATCACCTCATCGAGGTCAACGGCGGCCCGGTGCTCAAGGTGCATCCCAACCTGCGTTACGCGACCGACGGGCGCACGGCCGCCGCGTTTGCGTTGGCCTGCCGGCAGGCCGGGGTTCGACTACAGCGCTACGAGCACCGCGCCGATCTGCCGTGCGGATCGACGATCGGTCCGATGACCTCGGCGGGCACCGGAATCCCCACCGTCGACGTCGGCGCGCCACAGCTCGCGATGCATTCCGCGCGTGAGTTGATGGGCACTCGCGACGTCGGGGCGTACGCCGCCGCGCTCGCCGCCTTCCTTTCGCCGGAGGCGGCCGAGGCATAGGTTTTCCCTATGGCTCTCAACCTCGAGATGATCACCTTCGACGCCACCGACCCGGCGAAATTGGCCGGCTGGTGGGCGGAGCAATTCGGCGGTAAGACGCACGAATTGATGCCCGGAGAGTTCTTTGCGGTGGCCCGCCCCGAAGGGCCCCGCCTGGGATTTCAGAAGGTGCCCGACCCGACTCCCGGCAAGAACAAGGTGCACGTCGACTTCACCACGCCGGATGTGGACGGCGAAGTCTCGCGGCTGACGGCCGCGGGCGCGACCGAGGTCGAACGGCACAACATCGGCGACGACTTCCGCTGGGTGGTGTTGGCCGATCCTGAAGGCAACGCGTTTTGCGTGGTGTGCCAGTACGAGGGCGCCTGAGCCCCTTAGACGCCGAAAAGCCCCCGGCAGCGCTCGAATCCTTCGACGCGCACCTCGGTGGCGCGGTGGCGCTCCCAGTCCTCGCGGGTGAGCCGGAATCGAAGCTGCTCCACCATGACACCCTCGCGCGCCATCCGGTCCACGCCGTCGTCCCGATAGCCATTGCGCCGGAACACCGCGATCGAGGCGGGATTGTCGACGAACGACGCCGAGGTCGCGACCTCTGCGCCCAATGCGGTGAACGCGAAATACAGTGCAGCCGCGCGCATCTCGGTGCCATAACCGCGGCCCTGGTAGCGCAACCCAAGCCATGATCCGGACTCGACCTGGCGGGTGATCGGGAACTGGTTCGCCAGCAGGGCCTGCACCCCCACGGCCGTCCCATCGACGATGACGGCCAACGGCAGGTGCCAGGCATCTCGTTTGAACCCGGCCAGCTCGCGCCACAGGTACGACAAGGTGTTGAACGGAACGTACTCGCGCGGCACTCGGGTCCACGGGACCGAAAACGGCATCTGATCGGGCGGGTGCACCCCGTCGAGAATCGTGTCGATCAGCTGGTCGAGCACTTCCTCGTCGGGCAGGCGCAGCTGCAGCCGCGGCGTGGTGATCCGCAGCTCGAACAGCGGCCAGTGCCGAGACATGGTTCACCATTATCGGGACAGCTCCGGTCGAAATCAGCCCAATTTCGGGTGGGAACCTAGACTGGCTCCGTGACGAGCGCGCCCTCCCACGTGATTGACACCGTCGAACACGCCGCCACCACCCCGGACCACCCACAGCCGTTCCACGAGCTGGGCCTCAAAGACGACGAGTACCAGCGCATCCGTGAGATCCTCGGCCGTCGGCCCACCGACACCGAGCTGGCCATGTACTCGGTGATGTGGAGCGAGCACTGCTCGTACAAGTCCTCCAAGGTGCATCTGCGGTACTTCGGCGAGACCACCACCGACGAGATGCGCACCGGCATGCTCGCCGGGATCGGCGAGAACGCCGGCGTCGTCGACATCGGAGACGGCTGGGCCGTCACGTTCAAGGTGGAGTCCCACAACCACCCGTCCTATGTCGAGCCATACCAGGGCGCGGCCACCGGCGTCGGCGGCATCGTGCGCGACATCATGGCCATGGGCGCGCGTCCGGTGGCGGTGATGGACCAGTTGCGGTTCGGCGCCGCCGACGCTCCCGATACCCGCCGGGTGGTCGACGGCGTGGTCCGGGGCATCGGCGGCTACGGCAACTCGCTGGGCCTGCCCAACATCGGCGGGGAGACCGTTTTTGATGCCTCCTACGCCGGCAACCCGTTGGTCAATGCGCTGTGCGTCGGGGTGTTGCGTCAGGAGGACCTGCACTTGGCCTTCGCGTCGGGCGCCGGCAACAAGATCATCCTGTTCGGGGCGCGGACCGGTCTGGACGGCATCGGCGGCGTGTCGGTCCTCGCCTCCGACACGTTCGACGCCGAAAACTCCCGCAAGAAGCTGCCCTCGGTGCAGGTGGGCGACCCCTTCATGGAGAAGGTGCTCATCGAGTGCTGCCTCGAGTTGTATGCCGGCGGCTTGGTGATCGGCATTCAGGACCTCGGCGGGGCCGGATTGTCTTGCGCCACATCCGAATTAGCTTCCGCCGGTGATGGCGGAATGGCCATCCAGCTCGACACCGTCCCGCTGCGCGCCAAGAACATGACGCCCGCCGAGGTGCTCTGTAGCGAGTCGCAGGAGCGGATGTGCGCGGTCGTCGCCCCGGAGAACGTGGAGGCGTTCCTCGCGGTGTGCCGTAAGTGGGAGGTGCTGGCCACCGTGATCGGCGAGGTCACCGAGGGCGACCGGCTGCAGATCACCTGGCACGGCCAGACGGTGGTCGATGTGCCGCCGCGCACCGTGGCCCACGAAGGTCCGGTGTACCAACGCCCGGTCGCTCGTCCCGAGTCGCAGGACGCGCTCAACGCCGACCGCTCGACCAGCCTGCCGCGGCCCACCACCGGCGACGAACTGCGCGCCACTCTGCTTGCGCTGCTGGGCAGCCCGCACCTCTGTAGTCGCGCGTTCATCACCGAGCAGTACGACCGCTACGTGCGCGGCAACACCGTGCTCGCCGAGCACGCCGACGGTGGCGTGCTGCGGATCGACGAGACGACCGGACGCGGTATCGCGTTGTCGACCGACGCCTCCGGCCGCTACACCAAGCTGGACCCGTACACCGGTGCGCAACTCGCCCTGGCCGAGGCGTACCGCAACGTCGCGGTCACCGGCGCCACCCCGGTCGCGGTGACCAACTGCCTGAACTTCGGTTCCCCCGAAGACCCGGGGGTGATGTGGCAGTTCTCCCAGGCGGTGCGCGGCCTTGCCGATGGCTGTGTGGCCCTTGGTATTCCGGTGACCGGCGGCAACGTCAGCTTCTACAACCAGACGGGCTCGACGGCCATCCTGCCCACCCCCGTCGTCGGGGTCCTCGGCGTCATCGACGACGTCGCCCGCCGCATCCCCACCGCGTTCGGCACCGAACCCGGTGAAACGCTGATCCTGCTGGGGGATACTCGCGACGAGTTCGACGGCTCGATCTGGGCACAAGTGGTCGCGGATCACCTGGGCGGACTGCCGCCGCAGGTGGACTTGGATCGCGAGCGACTGTTGGCCGACGTGCTGCGCGCGGGCTCGCGTGACGGGCTGATAAGTGCGGCGCACGACCTTTCCGAAGGCGGTTTGGCCCAAGCGCTTGTCGAATCGGCGTTGGCGGGCGAAACTGGTTGTCGCATAGTGCTTCCCGAGGGTCATGATCCGTTCGTGATGCTTTTTTCGGAGTCTGCGGGCCGGGTGTTGGTAGCCGTCCCGCGCACTGAGGAGAGTCGGTTCCGTGCGATGTGTGAGGCGCGCGAGCTGCCCGCCGTCCGCATCGGCGTCGTCGATCAGGCTTCCGACGCCATCGAGGTTCAGGGATTGTTCACGGTGTCGTTGGCAGAGCTGCGCGAGACGTCGGAGGCGGTGCTGCCGAGCTTCTTCGGGTGAGTCGCGTTCGCGCTTTGGCGTTGGCCGCCGGCTTGGTCGGCTGGAGCTTCTTGAGTCCGCGCCTGCCGACGGCCTGGCGAACACCGCTGCAGGCGGGGGTGGGTGGTCTGCTTGTGGCGAGCACCCATGCGCCGCTGGGGTTCTTGCCCCCGCGGTTGTGCGCGGGCCTGCGGTGGGGTTCAGCGTCGGCCGCGGTGGCCGCGACCGCGGTCGCCGCGACGACACCCGTTCCGAAGGTCCGGACCTCGATGTCCACGCGCGAACTGCCGCCGTCGGTGCCCGCCTGGTTGGGTCTGCAGATACCGCTGGGCACGGTGTGGGCCGAGGAAGCCGCCTTTCGCGGGGCCCTGCTGACCGCGGGGGCCGAAGCCTTCGGCCCGACCGGTGGGCAAGTGCTGCAAGCCGTCGCTTTTGGCCTGTCCCATATCCCGGATGCGCGGGCGACAGGTGTACCGCTGGTTCCCACCGTGTTGGTCACCGGCCTGGCGGGCTGGCTGTTCGGCTGGCTGGCCGACCGCAGCGGCAGCCTCGCGGCACCGATCCTGCTGCATCTGGCCGTCAACGAGTCTGGCGCGCTGGCCGCGGTGGTGACCCAGCGCCGAGCGCGCGGCGTGGAACAGCTCACAAGTGCAGCGAACTGACCCCCGCCCCACTTACACTTGTTAAATCGTTGTTAATTTCACGGGGTTCGTTCGAGGGGCCCCGACGAATGGCCCCGACGAATGGAGAGGTTGGCGCCTCCGGTGCACAGACTTAGGGCCGCGGAGCATCCGCGGCCGGACTACGTCCTCTTACACATCAGCGACACCCATCTCATCGCGGACGACGGTCCCCTGTACGGAGCGGTGGACGCCGACGGACGACTGGGCGAACTGCTCGAGCAGCTGACCCGATCCGGGGTGCGTCCCGACGCGATCGTGTTCACCGGCGATCTGGCAGACAAGGGCGAGCCCCAGGCCTATCGCAAGCTGCGCAACATGGTCGAGCCGTTCGCCGCCGAGTTGGGCGCCGAGTTGATCTGGGTGATGGGCAACCACGACGACCGCGCCGAGCTGCGCAGGTTGCTGCTGGATGAAGCGCCCTCGATGGCGCCGCTGGACAGCGTCCGGATGATCGACGGCCTGCGCATCATCACCTTGGACACCTCGGTCCCCGGGCATCATTACGGTGAAATTCGCGAAGCCCAGTTGGATTGGCTGGCGGAGGAACTGCTGACCTCAGCGCCGGACGGTACTATCCTGGCGCTGCACCATCCGCCGATTCCCAGCGTCCTGGACATGGCCGTCACCGTGGAACTGCGCGACCAGGCCCCGCTGGGCCGGGTGCTCAAAGGCACCGACGTGCGGGCCATTCTGGCGGGGCACCTGCACTACTCGACGAACGCCACGTTCGTCGGAATCCCGGTTTCGGTCGCCTCTGCCACCTGCTACACCCAGGATCTGACGGTGGCGGCCGGCGGGACGCGCGGCAGAGACGGCGCCCAGGGGTGCAACCTGGTGCACGTCTACCAGGACACGATCGTGCATTCGGTGGTACCGCTCGGCGGCGGCAACACCGTGGGCACCTTTGTTTCTCCCGGCCAGGCGCAGCGCAACATCGCCGACAGCGGCATCTTCATCGAGCCGTCCCGGCGTGATTCGCTGTTCAGGCACCTTCCGATGGTGCTAGCTCCGACTGCACCGCGGCGTCCGGTCGACTGACGTCGGCCTCGACCTTCTCCCACGGCGCCGGAATCGGGAAGTACCGCTCCAGGAACTTGGTCACCCGCTCGGCTCGTTCAGCCGCCGACACCTCGGGGAAGCTGCTGTCGTTGAGGCAGAAGAAGTCGTAGTTGCGCTTCTTGCGCAACTTCGGCAGCAAGCTCAGGCCTGCCTGCGTGGTGGTGTTCACGTACAGCACCTTGGCCTTTTCCTGCTGGACGGCGCGACCGGTCATCAGCGCGTAGTAGTGGTACAGCGAGTTGGTCACCGAGATGTCGGTGGCCGAGCGGAACGCGCTGGCCTGCGTGCGGGCGAATTCCTCTGCGAACTCCCGCTCCATCTCCTCAAGCACGCTGCGGCGCAACGGCACCGCGGTGTGCTCGAGATGGCGCGTGATGACCTGCCCGAATTTTTTCAAGATCAATTCGCGGTTGACCCGGGCAGCATTTTCGAAGCCGCTGCGGGTGGGTTCGCTTGCGCCCAGCCCGATCCGGGTCGCCGCTTCGATGAACTTACTCACCCCGCCCGCGGAGAAAAACATGCTGGCGTTGACCGGACGACCGAAAAACATGTCGTCGTTGGAGTACAGAAAATGTTCGCTCAGGCCGTCGATGTGGTGCAGCTGGCTTTCCACGGCATGCGAATTGTAGGTGGGCAATGCCGCCGGGTCGGAAAAGTGCTCTGCGGCACGAACAATGGTGATCTTGGGGTGGTCGGCGAGCCAGGCCGGCGGCGCAGAATCGGTCGCAATGAAGATGCGACGGACCCACGGCGCGAACATGTTCACCGACCGCAACGCGTATTTCAGCTCGTCGATCTGCCGGATGCGCGCCTCGGCGGCGTCACCCTCGCCCACGACATGCTGCGCCATTTGCCGGGCCCGACGCGCGCGAAATTCCGGGTCACTACCGTCAACCCAGGAAAACACCATATCGATATCGAAGGCCACGTCGCTGGCGTGCGGGGTGAACATCCCTTCGACGGTCGGCCACTTGTAGCCGTACAGCTTCACGGTTGCGGGAATCAGCTCGGCGCGCGGCACCACTTTCCGAGTTAGCGAATTTTCCACCGGACAGTGCACCAAAGTGTCTTCATAGACCCAGAATTGGAGTTCGACGCCCAAAGCGGCCCCAAAACGGAACCCGCCCGGCGCAATCCGCCGCCGGTACAGCCGCACGATACGCGGGTCGACAAGACTGGACAGCCCGTGCGCGGACACCAAAACCGACGGATATCCGCCCTTGTCTTTGGTTTTGGCGTACATCGGCTCCGTGGCGCACGCCGCGATAAGCGCGCGCTCGACGGCCGGACGAAACTCGATGTCGACGGCAAGCACCGGCCGGTTCTTGTGATTGCGGATCAACAAGAACGGAATGTCGGCCTCGTTGAGCACCTTTCGCAGAAAAACAAGATCTTCAATCTGCGCCTCATGCGGTGTCAGACTTGATTCCAGACGGGAGACCTTGCCTCGTCGGCTCACGACGATAGGGCTCATGGCGGGCCGAACACCCCCGCTAGACATGAAATTAGGCATCGGAACACCACCTTTCAAAGCCTGACCACGGCACCGTGAGGATCTCACAGACGGGGCTTCCGCACACGGCGGGTGCACTGCGTAGGAGCCGACACCGCTTGTGAGACAGACGATTTAGCGCCCTGGTCACACGTGCTGGAAACACAATTGTTGCGCAGCGGTCACCTTTTGTTCAACTTGGAATGCCGGAGCGGTGGCCGGGGTGCCCGGGCTCGCCGGCTCACGGGCTGATGAACATCGGGTTAACGATCCAACGGCCGGTTCTGAGACCATGACGCAATGGCCTCCCGCAGTCGCAACAAGGCCGACCCGGCCCAGGTTCGGCAAGTCGTGCTGGCGATCGCCGACTGGTTGCGTGACGACACTCTTCCGCCGCCGGATCGCGCCGACCTGGGGGCCGCGGTGCGGCTCACCGCCCGCACCCTCGCGGAGTTGGCGCCCGGGTCCAGCGTCGAGGTGCGGGTTCCGCCGTTCGTGGCCGTGCAGTGTGTGTCCGGCCCCAGGCATACCCGTGGCACGCCGCCCAACGTGGTGGAAACTGACCCACGCACGTGGCTGCTGTTAGCCACGGGACTGGTGGGGTTGGAGGGGGCAGTGACGAGTGGTGCCCTGACCCTGTCCGGTTTACGCGCGCGTGAAATTGACCACTGGTTGCCGTTGGTGAACTTGTCCTGAGCTGCTGGTTTACCGCGACACGCAGATTTTTTCCGGGCGCAACACGCCATTGCGATTCGGCGACGGACCGATGCTGGTCGTAGACTCCGGTATGTCACCAACTGCGCCCTAGGGAGCCGCCTCACCGTGACCGCTGAGCAGCCCGAGCAAGATTTCAATTCGCCTCGTGAAGAGTGTGGTGTATTCGGGGTCTGGGCCCCGGGCGAGGACGTCGCAAAACTCACCTACTACGGCCTGTACGCGCTGCAGCACCGCGGTCAGGAAGCAGCGGGGATCGCCGTCGCCGACGGATCCCAGGTTCTGGTCTTCAAAGACCTGGGCCTGGTCAGCCAGGTATTCGACGAGCAGACGCTGGCCGCCATGCAGGGCCACGTCGCAATCGGGCACTGCCGGTACTCCACCACCGGCGACACCACCTGGGAAAACGCCCAGCCTGTGTTCCGCAACACCGCGGCGGGCACCGGCGTTGCGTTGGGACACAACGGGAATCTGGTCAACGCCGCCGAGCTGGCCGCCCGCGCCCGCGACGCGGGACTGATGGACAAGCGGTGCCCCGCGCCGGCAACCACGGATTCCGACATTCTGGGCGCGCTGTTGGCGCACGGCGCGGCCGATTCCACCCTGGAACAGGCGGCGCTGGAACTGTTGCCGACGGTGCGCGGCGCGTTCTGCCTGACGTTCATGGACGAGAACACGCTCTACGCCTGCCGTGACCCGCACGGGGTGCGTCCGCTGTCGCTCGGCCGGCTGGATCGGGGCTGGGTGGTGGCCTCGGAAACGGCGGCGCTGGACATCGTCGGCGCCTCATTCGTCCGGGACATCGAACCGGGCGAGCTGCTTGCGATTGACGCCGACGGGGTGCGG
Source organism: Mycobacterium intermedium (assembly GCF_002086275.1). Taxonomy (GTDB): domain Bacteria; phylum Actinomycetota; class Actinomycetes; order Mycobacteriales; family Mycobacteriaceae; genus Mycobacterium; species Mycobacterium intermedium. The sequence continues at coordinate 74,223 of NZ_MVHT01000016.1, forward strand.
TCCACCCGCTTCGCCAACCCCACCCCGAAGGGCTGCGTCTTCGAATACGTCTACCTGGCGCGGCCTGACAGCACGATCGCCGGCCGGTCGGTGCACGCCGCGCGCCTCGCCATCGGTCGCCGGCTGGCCCAGGAGTGTGCGGTTGACGCCGACTTGGTGATCGGAGTGCCGGAATCGGGCACTCCTGCCGCGGTGGGGTACGCGCAGGAATCCGGCATCCCGTTCGGCCAGGGGCTGATGAAGAACGCCTACGTCGGACGAACGTTCATCCAGCCGTCGCAAACCATCCGCCAACTCGGCATCCGGCTGAAGCTGAACCCGCTCAAAGAGGTGATCCGCGGCAAACGGCTGATCGTCGTCGACGATTCGATCGTCCGCGGCAACACCCAGCGCGCCTTGGTGCGCATGCTGCGCGAAGCCGGGGCGGTGGAAGTGCACGTGCGCATCGCCTCCCCGCCGGTGAAGTGGCCGTGCTTCTACGGCATCGACTTCCCATCGCCGGCCGAGTTGATCGCGAACGCGGTCGAGGACGAAAGCGAGATGCTCGAGGCCGTCCGGCATGCGATCAACGCCGACACGCTCGGCTACCTGTCGCTGCGCGGCCTGATCGCCGCCACCGAGCAACCCGCCTCGCGGCTGTGCTGCGCCTGCTTCGACGGCACGTATCCGATCGAGCTGCCCAGCGAGACCGCGCTGGGCAAGAACGTCATCGAGCACATGCTGGCCAACGCGGCCCGCGGAGCCACAATGGGCGAGTTGGCCTCGCCAGCATCGCCTGGCCCGCTTGAAGTTCCGACGGTTCCGGAAGTCCCGGTCGGGCGCTGACGGAGTACTGACGGTGCCGGCCGCGGCATGACACTCCGAGTTGCGATACCGACCGTCGACATGGCCCGGTAGCCTTTATCGCGATGACGGATCCCGCACAACACTCCGGGCGTAACCCGGGCAATCAGGGCATCACCTATGCAGCCGCCGGGGTGGACATCGAAGCCGGTGATCGTGCGGTCGAGTTGTTCAAACCGCTGGCCGGCAAGGCCACCAGGCCCGAAGTGCGCGGCGGCTTAGGTGGCTTCGCCGGACTGTTCGCACTGCGCGATTACCGAGAGCCACTGCTGGCGGCCTCCACCGACGGCGTCGGCACCAAGCTGGCCGTCGCTCAGGCGATGGACAAGCACGACACCGTCGGTCTCGACCTGGTCGCGATGGTGGTCGACGATCTGGTGGTGTGCGGTGCCGAACCGCTGTTCCTGCAGGACTACATCGCGGTCGGTCGCGCCGTGCCGGAACGGCTGCAAGCGATCGTCTCGGGTATCGCCGAGGGCTGCGTGCGCGCCGGCTGCGCCCTGCTGGGTGGCGAAACCGCCGAGCACCCCGGCTTGATGGAACCGGACCACTACGACCTCTCCGCTACCGGCGTCGGCGTGGTCGAGGCCGACGACGTGCTGGGACCCGAACGCGTCAAACCCGGTGACGTCATCATCGCGATGGGTTCGTCCGGTCTGCATTCCAACGGATACTCACTGGCCCGCACGGTCCTACTGGAGATCGACCGGATGAACCTGGCCGGTTACGTCGAAGAGTTCGGTCGCACCCTGGGCGAAGAACTGCTCGAGCCGACCCTGATCTACGCCAAGGACTGCCTGGCGCTGGCCGCCGAGACGCACGTCCGCACCTTCTGCCACGTCACCGGCGGCGGGTTGGCCGGCAACCTGGAGCGCGTCATTCCGCACGGACTGGTCGCGGAGGTCGATCGCGGAACGTGGACGCCGGCTCCGGTGTTCGCCATGATCGCCCAGCGCGGCCGGGTTACCCGAGCGGAGATGGAAAAGACGTTCAACATGGGCGTCGGCATGATCGCCGTCGTGGCTCCCGAAGACACCGATCGCGCTTTGGCCATCCTGACGGCACGGCACCTGAACTGCTGGGTGCTAGGCACCGTCTGCAAAGGCGGAAAGGGCGGCCCGCGGGCCACGCTGGTCGGACAACACCCGAGGTTCTAACGAACCGGCGTGCGCCGAGCCGCGCGCTGAACTCCTAGCGGCGCCAGTCGTCGTCGTCGTCCCACGAGTCGTCGGCAGTGCCGTCGTGGTCGGAATCCTTGGTGCTCGTCCCTGACAACTCGCGCTGAAGCCGCTGAAAGTCGGTCTGGGGGGAGCTGTATTTCAGTTCTCGAGCAACCTTGGTCTGCTTTGCCTTAGCCCGGCCGCGGCCCATGGGGGAACCCCCTCGCGAAATAACGGAGCGGCCTAATGTAGGCGGCTCCGATCTCTTAGTGTCGTTATTGTCCTGCCGACAGTTTACCGTGCCTCGCGGGTAGGTGTGGGTTCGCCCTGCCACCCATGTGAACCCGTTGCAAAGCTGAGGCAAGAAGGCGCAATTATCGGTCCCTACCTGCTGTGGCCGCGTAATCGCTCGATCGCCAGTCGACCCGCACCCACCCCGTCGGCGGGGGGTACGGAGTCGGCGTCGATCACCGCCGCGACCCCGCCTTCGGGGCCCGTCCGCAGCTCGGTCTCGGCTGGTATCCCCCGCTTGACCAGGGCTAATGCCACCGGACCCAGGTCAACGTGATCGACCACCGTGCCCAGCCGGCCGACGGCGCGGCCGCCGGCGAGGACCGCGTCACCGGTCGACGGCCGCTCGACCGACCCGTCCAGATGCAGCAGCACGAGCATGCGCGGCGGCCTGCCCAAGTTGTGCACCCGGGCTACGGTCTCTTGTCCGCGATAGCAGCCCTTGTCCAAGTGAACTGCGTCACCTATCCAGCCCACCTCGTGTGGGATGGTCCGCTCGTCGGTGTCGACGCCCAATCGCGGGCGCAGCGCAGCCACCCGGTGAGCCTCGTACGCCCAGACGCCCGCCGGGCGCACACCCGCCTCGGCCAGACGTCGGTGCCACTCGGTCGTATCGGTTCGCGGCACCACCAAGTCGAGCTCGATGGGACCGTCCGGGGCGCTGGGCATCCGGCGAACGAAGCCCCCGCCCGCGAGCGGCGCCGCCATCAGGTCGGCCGGTAGGGCGTCCAGTCCGAGCGCGTCGAGCACGGGCTTGTCGGCCAGGCGCGGTCCCAGCAGCGACAGCACCGCCAGGTCCGCGGCGCTGGGCGCCACGTCGGACCAAAACACCATCTTGCGCAGGTATTCCAGCAGTGGTTCGCCTCGCCACGGTTCGGTGTCGAGGTAGGTGGTGCCGCCCAGTTCGGTCTGAATCCAGTGGTCCTCCACTCGGCCCTGCCCGTCCAGGCTGAGGTTTTGTGTGCTGGCGCCCTCGGGCAGGGCGCTGACGTGCTGCGTGGAAATGGTGTGCAGCCAGCTCTGCCGGTCGCTTCCGGTCAGCGTGAGCACCGCCCGGTGGCTGCGGTCGACGACCACGGCGTCGGTTTCGGCCCACCGCTGCTCACCCAGCGGGTCGCCGTAATGCCAGATCGCTCCCGCGTCAGGGCCTGGATTCGGGGCAGTTACTGCGGACACATGACAACTCTACGAACCTTCGTGCCGATAGGCTGCTCACTCATGGGTGTAGTGGTCACGCTCGACGGCGAGATCCTCAAACCCGACACACCCCTGCTGTACGCCGACGATCTGGCAGCGGTCCGTGGCGACGGCGTCTTCGAGACGTTGCTGGTCCGCGACGGGCGGGCATGTCTGATCGAGTCGCACCTGCAGCGCCTGACGCAGTCGGCCAAGTTGATGGACCTACCCGCACCTGTTCTCGCCGACTGGCGGAACGCCATCGACGTGGCGACCCAGCAGTGGGTGGCGGGCACCGCCGACGAGGGCGCGATGCGGCTGATCTACAGCCGGGGCCGCGAGAGCGCTCCGGCGCCGGCGCCCACGGGGTACGTGATGATCAACCCCGTTCCCGACCGGGTGACGACGGTCCGCCGCGACGGCATCTCGGCGATCACCCTGGATCGCGGACTGCCAGCCAAGGGAGCCGACCAGATGCCGTGGTTGCTCGCCGGCGCCAAGACCCTGTCCTATGCGGTCAACATGGCCGCGCTGCGCCACGCCGCCCGCCAGGGCGCCGACGACGTGATCTTCGTCAGTGCGGACGGCTACATCCTCGAAGGCCCGCGGTCGACGGTGGTGATCGCGGCCGACGGCGAGGGGTCCGTCCCGAGCCTGCTGACGCCGCCGCCGTGGTATCCGATCCTGCGGGGCACCACCCAACAAGCGCTCTTCGAAGTCGCCCGCGCTGAGGGCTACGACTGCGACTACCGCGCCCTGCGCGTTGCGGATTTAGAGGCCGCCCATGGCATCTGGCTCATTTCGAGCATGACACTGGCGGCTCGAGTGCACACCCTGAACGGGCGCCGGCTACCGCATGCGCCCATCGCCGGCGCCTTCGCCGAATTGGTCGACAGTGCAATAGTGATCGATCGCTGACCGCTTAATTCTGTTGTGGCTTGGTCGAAGTCACGGTAGCGTCGGCCGTACACAGGGAAGGAGGTGGTCCGCGAAATTGATAGCTTCATGGACATGTGAGGTGGCTGCGCGCTAGCAGCAGTGGCTCGGAAGAGCTGGCGACATCGCGCGCTGGCGAAACCCCCGCAGCCACCCGGCCCCCGAGCTCTCGGTCTGTCCAACCGGGAACGCGCTCGGGGGCCGCTCCATTTTCAGGGGCGTTTGTCCTGTGCGCCGAATGTGGGGCATACGCACCCGAAACGTCGAGACCCGGTACGTAGGCCCCACGCTCGGCGAGTGCCTCCCTGCGTGGACGCCTACCCTGGCCGCCGAATGTGGGGCATACGTACCCGAAACGTCGGGCGGTTTCAAGCGGTCGATGCAACGGTGGGCGGGTTTGACAGTAGTTCGTCGAGGGCTTCGGCGGGTGTTTTCCAG
>NZ_MVHT01000170.1 GCF_002086275.1 Mycobacterium intermedium
CCCCCCATGGGGGCCACCCCCTCCCCCCGTTAAGGGCGTACCGCCGTTGGGTTCTGTGAAATTTTGTCTGTACGGTTCCCCAGAAATCGACCCCGAAGGCGAATCCGGGGCACCTGAGCAGCCAATTACGTTGCAAGACAACACGGTTGGCGAGACAGCCCGGTCGACGGAAACCGACACGAAAACGGCCGGGAACGGCGCCGGTCCAGTTGGTGGCCGTACGGGTTCCGTACGGGTTACACCGCAGCCGCGAGTGTGCCCAAAGTGCGGCGCACCGGTGTCCGGCCGGCGCAAATGGTGCTCGGAAGCATGCCGGCTACAGGCATACCGGAAGCGTCCTCAGCGGTGACGGGTACCCCGCAGCATGATCCTGCCGCCCGAACCGGCCTGATCATTAGGGACGGCTAACTGTCCCGGCCGCGACGGTTTGGCTTGCGTTCCTCGACCCGCCGTTGCGGCTGACTGCGCTCTTCGACTTTTCGGTGCCGCCTACTGCGCTCTTCAACTTTTCGTCGTTTGGCCTTCTCGGCCTCCGCTTTCCGGCGGCGCTCTCGCTCTATCTCTTCGGGCATATTCACGTTGTCCCAGTGGTCAGTCACGTTCGCTCCCTTCTCAGTACAGGGCTAGGGCGCTGAGAAGCAGCGCGATCTCGACGACAAGCAGGACGACTGCGCAGCGGAAGGCGTTTTGCCTGAGTTCGAGCATGGAATGGTTTGCTTCGGCGCCGCGGATCATTGCGTCGATCACGTACCGACGAATGTCCGCTTCGCTGTCGCCGTCGGCGATCCTGGTCATGATTTTGGACGCAGAAGGTGTGTAGCACCAGCCTTTAGCTGGCCAGGCGACGACCAGAACGCTGATGCCGAGCGCAACGACTACCAATAGGAGCACCAGGGCCACGCCGGGACAGAGCGCTGTCTCTGATTCCGAATTGGTGCTGATCAGTCCAACACCCGTCGAGAAGGACACGAACAGCGCGGTGGTAGCCAGCAGGTTGTTCGCCCGAGTTCGCGTATTCGCGAGGGTGGCGTCCTGCAACTTCAACCGGTCTTGCGCGGCCGCATAAGCCAACTCAAGACGCTTGTCGGAGGTTAACTCGTCAGACACTAGAACGCATGGTCTTCCGGGGCCGGTTCAGGGTCGCCGACCACTGGCATTGCGGCTGGACCCGGAGTCTCTTCGGCGGTCGCCCACCTCGTTGGGTTGATGTAGAGGGTCTTTCCGTCTGCCTTGCTGATCTTCAGGACGCCGCCAGCGGCGACTTCCAACCTGTCTCGGTCTCCGAATATGAGGGACGGTTCGTCTGATGTCATTCGCACCTTGATTGCCATGACGAACAGTGTCGCTCCAGCACCTGACACCTTCGCGTACCCCACCGCTGGCCGTTGACCCTCCGGTTGGCTGTCTCCAATACCAACGCGGTTGACATCGCGATCTGCGCTCCCGTCGACCCCCGGCGTTCAGTGGCAAGCCATCGCGTGAGCGATGGCGCGCCAGCCTTGATCCAACGGGACCGACTACTTTCGGACTACAAACGCGCATGACACGCCGAGTATCGTCATGGACACACCTGGACGATAGTTAATAGCCCAAGGTCGCGTATCTGGACTTACCCGGACTCTAGCAAACTCAATGCAGGTGTAACCTGCCGCCGAGCGGTCGTCAGTTCAATCCTGACAGGGGGCTCCGAGCTTCAAATATGACGTCGGCTGACGCTTGACGTTTTCTTTTCGGGTGATTCCTGACGGTGTTAGCGCCGGACCTTGGTAGGCGATCGCGGCAATACTTGCTCACAATGTAGAGCCGCAATGCAGCGCCGGCGGCGCTCAGAACCAGCTGTCGCGCATCTGCAACGTGGTCCGGTCCAGGCGCTCCAAAAGGTCGAGTTGGGGGCCGGTCTTCGGGAGTTCGTAGCCGTAGAAGTAGCGGGCGGCTTGACGCTTGCCGTCGTAGAAGTCACCATCGCGGCCCTGCGCTGCGAGCACCTGCTGCAGCCAGATCCACGCCACCACAATGTGCCCGAACGCCTCGAGATACAGCACGCTGTTGGCCAGCGCGGCGTCGATGTCACCTGAGCCGAACATCGCGGCGGTGACCGAGACCAGACGTTGCCACGCCGCGTTCAGCTGGGCTGCGTGTTCCGCACTCTGGTCGCCCAACCCGGTGGCCTCGGCCACCGTCTGGCCGATCGCTTCTCCCACCGCCGCGAGCCCCGCACCGCCGCGCATCGTCACCTTGCGCCCCAGCAAGTCGAGGCTCTGGATGCCGTGCGTGCCTTCGTGAATGGGGTTGAGCCGGTTGTCGCGATAGTGCTGTTCGACGTCGTACTCGCGGGTGTAGCCGTACCCGCCGTGCACCTGGATGGCGAGGCTGTTGGCTTCGAGGCACCACTGCGACGGCCAGCTCTTGCCAACGGGCGTCAGCATGTCGAGCAGCAGCGTGGCGCGCTCACGCTCGCCGTCGGACTCGGCACTGCGCTGAATATCGACCAGCCTTGCGCAGAACAACAGCAGCGCCATCCCACCTTCGACATATGCCTTCTGCGCCAACAGCATTCGCTTGATATCGGCGTGTTCAATGATCGGCACCTGCGGGGTCGACGGGTCCTTGGCCGTCACCGGACGGCCCTGCGGGCGCTCGCGCGCATACTTGACGGACTTGAGGTAGCCCGTGTAACCGAGCGCCACCGCACTCATCCCCACGCCGAGGCGCGCTTCGTTCATCATGGTGAACATGTAGGTGATGCCGCGGTGCGGCTCGCCGACGAGATAGCCGACGGCACCGGGCTTTCCGCCCGGCGTGTAGGTTCCTTCGCCCAGGTTGAGCACCGTGTTGGTGATCCCGCGCTGGCCCATCTTGTGATTCAGCCCGGCGAGTACCACGTCATTGCGTTCGCCGATCGACCCGTCGGAGTCGACCAGGTATTTCGGCACGATGAAGAGAGAGATGCCCTTCGTGCCGGCCGGTCCGCCGGGGATTTTCGCCAGCACCAGGTTGACGATGTTGTCGGTCAGCTCGTGCTCGGCCCCGGAGATCCACATCTTCGACCCGAACAGCCGGTACGTGCCGTCCTGCTGCGGCTCAGCGCGGGTGAGGATGTCGGCCAACGACGAACCCGCCTGGGTCTCGGACAGCGCCATCGTGCCGGAGAACCGCCCGGTGAGCATTGGCTTGAGGAACGCCTCCACCTGGTCGTCGCTGCCGAAATGCGCCAGGAGGTTGGCGTTGGCAATCGTCAGCATGAGGTAGCCGGAGGTGCTGACATTCGCCGCGTAGAACCAGGCGATGCCGGCCTGCGCGACCGAAATGGGCAACTGCGCGCCGCCCAGCCGGTCGTCCAGCGCCGTCGCGATCAGGTCCGCGTCGGCGAATGCATCCCATGCCTCCTTGACCTCGGGAATCAAGGTCACCTTCTCGCCGTCGAACGTCGGCTCGTTCGCGTCGTTTTTCTTGTTGTGCGGCGCGAAGTAGCGCGTCGCCAGCTGCTCGCACAGATCGAGCACCGCGTCGAACGTCTCGCGTGAGTGCTCGGTGAAGCGGTCCCGCTTCGTCAACTCGTCAACCCGTAACCACTCGAACAAGAGAAAATCCAGGTCGCGGCGCGACAACAACACGGATTTCATGAGTTTCCTTTACGCATTCGAAGCGACGGGTACCGCGCTTTCCGGTCGGTCATTCCATTGTGGAGGGAAGGCACCAGCGGCACCGCAATCAACCCGGCCGGAAAGCGTTGATGACGTTTTGTTGACCTGACTCACGTCCTGCAAATCACCACCGCGCTATTCCTCCAACCATGCGATGACCACGTCCCGTTTGTTGGGGTCCTGCGAGCCGACGTCGCGGCGCGTCCCGCCGCGGTACCACTCCGCATGCCAGATGGCGCCGGTGTGGAGGTAGCGAACCTTGATGGTGGTGTCGCCCTTGCTGTATTGCTGCAGGACGGACGACGACAAACTCAGTTCCCAGCCGCGTTCCAGTGCGATCCGGCCAATGATGTTTCGCAGAACCATCGTTGCGTCCGCTAGCCCATCCGCCGCTGATCGACGGACTGAAGTTGCCGCATTAGTGGGATGTACCTGACTCGATGCATCCGAAAAGGAAGGCACGCCGCAGGCGCCGGTAGGCCCGTGGCCGAGTTCATGGAATCTCTGCGAGCGATGCGACGGTCACGAGACGACTCCAGTTCCCTATCAGACGTGAGACTTAAAACCCGATGGTCAATAGGTACCCATTTGTGGTCCGGCCCCACACCTGCGCCTTTGGTGCACCTGCCGTGCATCGCAATGAAAGTGGCGGTGGCGAAGTACTGCACTGCGGCTCGTTCGAGGCTTGAACCATTCAGTCTGCCTGGCCGACACGGCTTTTCACGAGAAAAGGGTCAAACTGGCGCAAGAAGTCGAGGCGGTTCGGCGGCGTTTACAAAGCCGCCCCTTCAGCTAGTACACGTCGAAAGAATCAATGGCCGCGCTTCGGCCACCGCGCCGGCTACGCCAACCCGTCCAGACCGAACAACAGCCCCCCAGCCCCGGGAGTGCCACCCTTGCCCGGGGGCATGCCAGTCCCGCCCTTGCCGCCGTTACCGCCGTCGCCGAACAGGACGGCATCGCCGCCGGCCCCACCGGCGCCGCCGGCCCCGAACGCCTCCCCGCCGGCGCCGCCGCTACCGCCGTCGCCAAACACCCCCGCCTTGCCGCCCTCGCCGCCGGCTCCGCCGGTAGCGGTGCCGAACCCACCGTCTTCGCCAGAACGTCGGTGGTCAGGACCTCACATTCCTTCAGCAGGTTCGGATACTGCTTCTCGGAAT
>NZ_MVHT01000171.1 GCF_002086275.1 Mycobacterium intermedium
GGCGCCCAGGACGACGTAGCCTCGATGACCGCTTCCGAGATCACGTTCAAGTCTGCCGATGCCGTGGTCAAAGCCTCAGGTACTGCACTCAGGAGACTAGTCATCTACCCCTCCTATTCCGACCAAAACGGGGGCGACTCGAACCGCTAATCGTATTCACGCGAGCCACGAATAGGAAGTCCCCGCTATTGCGGAGGAGGGCTTGTCAAACCAGGTAAAACGGCTGCGCATGGGCGGCCGGCCGCAGCGCGTGGCGGGACGGCGGTACCGGTATGGTCCCGATCTCATCGGATGAGGTCGATAATGAATCCGGTTGTCGCACAGCAGTAACCAGCAATTACCGGGAGGGTGGCCGCGCAGTTGCTGTGCGATCAGCGCCTTCTTCGCCGCGCAGTTCTACCGCTTTGCCCCCTTCGGCCAGAAATTGCTGCCGGGCCTACGGGCAACCGTCACGCGACCGCGCGCCTCGCCTGCAGTGGGAGCATCATGTTGCTGCGGCCAGAGGTGGGCGCAATGATGGGCCGGACAAACCAATTCAAGGAGGCGCGCAAGCATGCTGAAGGTCGCGGTCAAGATCTTCATCGTGTTGGCGCTGGCCTCGCTGTCACTCTGTGCCGCAGCGCGTACGCCCATCGCCGTTCACGCCCCGTCCATTGCCCCGCAACGGCTTGAGCTGGCATCGAATTGGACGCTGTCCCCGGCGGATCAACTCACCGTGACCGGCGACGCCCTGTCGTCGGACTACGACGCAGCCGGGTGGTACAAGGTCAGCCGAATGCCGGCCACCGTGTTAGAGATACTCCGCGAAAACGGCGCCTTCCCGGATCCCTACATAGGCCAAAATCTTCGCGACCGCGTACCGCAGCAACTGTATGAGAAGGACTGGTGGTACCGCGACGAGTTCACCGCCCCGGTGGGCCGGACGACCTACCTGTTGGAATTCCCTGGCATCAACTACCGCGGTGAGATCTGGTTGAACGGGCAGTTGGTCGCCGGCGCCGAGCGGGTCGTCGGCATGTACGTTGCTCACGAGTTCGACGTGACGTCGCTGATCCGGCCGGGCGAGCGGAACTTTCTGGCGGTGAAGGTGACGCCCGAGCGTGCCCTGCAGGACGTCGACGGCGTGGAATTGGCCGACAGCTGGAACGACTGGATCAACTGGAATTACCTCGGCTTTCCGCCGGCCGACGGTGATCCGGATCGGCGTGGCACCTCGTTTGTTTCCGACCGCAACGCCGGCATTTGGAAGCCGGTGTACTTGACGGCGCTGGGCGCGGTCGGAATCGGTGCTGCGACAGTGAATTCCGACCTTCCGCTGCCACGCACCGACAGCGCGCGATTGACCATCCACGCCGACCTGCACAACTACTCCGCACAACGCACCCGCGGGGTGCTCCGCGCCACGATTACCCGACCGGACCGGAGCGAGACCAGTGTCGATCAGGTTGTCACCCTGAAGCCTGGCGAGGATCGGGAAATCACCTTCACGCCAGATGAATTCCCACAGTTGGCGTTTCAACATCCGGATCTGTGGTGGCCCTACACCATGGGGCAGCCCACCTTGCACGACCTTCGGTTGGAGTTCCGGATCGAAAACCGACTCAGCGACGACAAGCAGCTACGCTTCGGGATTCGGACCGTTACCCAGCACCGTGACGACAGCTTCTCCGCAGACGGCGGAGACTTCTATCTGAAAGTCAACGGCAAGGACTTTCCCGTACGCGGCGCGGCTTATACGCCCGACTTGCTCTATCGGAACGACCCCGACAGAGAGAACGTGATCCTTCAGTACGCCAAAGACCTTGGCCTCAACATGCTCCGGTTCGAGGGCAAGCTCGCCACTGAACACCTCATCGAAAAGGCTGACGAGCTTGGTATTCCGATCATGGCCGGTTGGATGTGCTGCAACCAGTGGGAGAAATGGGAGCAGTGGGACACCGAAGATTACGGTGTTGCGATGGCGAGTCTGCGCACCCAGATTCAGCTACTGCGAACCCATGCCTCGGCGTTCGTTTGGGCCAACGGCAGCGATGGCTTGCCCCCGCGGCATGTGCGTGCCCGCTACCGCGCCATTCTTGATGAGATGCACTGGCAGAACGCCACTGTCGATACGGTGTCGCTGTTGACGAGGGATTCCAACGGCATGGCGCTGTGGGATGGCATCGATATGGGCGGACCCTATTCGTGGCGGCCGCCGACGTACTGGTTCAGCGGGCGATACGGCGCTACCTGGGGTGCATCCGCCGAACAGGGCAGCAATGAACAGATCCCGCCGTATGCCAGTCTGAAACGGTTCATCCCGCCCGACGACCTATGGCCGATCAACGACACCTGGTATTTCCACGCGGGTTCACAGCCCAAGAACGCCGCGTTGACCAGTGCTCAGCGCTCGATCAACCTCCGCTACGGACCGTCCTACAGCGCCGAGATGTTCGCTGCCAAAGCGCAATTGGCCCAATACGAGGGCGCTCGGGCGCAGTTCGAGGCGTTTGCCGCCGGGGGATGGGGCATGCACAAGATGACGATCTACTGGATGTTGAACAGCCCATGGCCGTCGTTCTTCGGGCAACTCTTCGACTACTACCTGCGCCCCGGCGGCGCATATTTCGGGGCCAAGAAAGGGCTACGGCCGCTGTCGGTCGTGTTCGATTCGTACGCCACCGACAATGCCGGCCCGGCACGCATCAGCGTCGTCAACCAGAGCCAGGTCGACGAGCGGGATCTAGCGGTCCGGGTGCGTGTCTACGACCTGCAGGGCAATGTGAAGGCCGATGGACGCGCAGACGGCATCGGTGTTTCTGCGGGTGACGCCGTCGAAGCCATGACGCTGCCCCGCGGTCTGGCGAACTCGCCCGTGTTCTTCGTTCGGTGTGAATTGACCCGTCCCTCAGGGGAAATCGTTGCCGACAACGTCTACTGGCAGTCCCAGCAACCGGACGATGTGGGGGACCCGATCAACGACCGGGCATTCGAGTCGTGGCAGACGAGTTGGGCGGACATGACGGCGTTGAACTCGATGCCGCCCGTTCCGCTGGACGTCACGGCGCGACACGAGTCGACGGAGGGGCAGGACACGGTGGTGGTGCGGCTGCACAATTACACGCCGAACATCGCCTTCTTCGAGCGTGCCGAGATCTTGTCCTCGCGTGACGGCGACGAGATTCTGCCAATCCAGTACGACGACAACTACGTGACGGTTTTTCCAGGAGAGACGGTAGAAATTCGGGGAACCGTTCCGCGCCAGGGCCCGTCGGCGAACTGGGTACGGCTGTCCGGGCACAACACGTCGCCGATAACGGTTCCTGTCAGCTAGTAGAACAGCATCACCGCCGCCTGTGGCGGGAGGCAGTTTTACTTTGCGCTCAGGGTGAAGAAATTCGAGATGACCGCGCCCTCACCGCAGAGTCAGTGCGTTTGCGCGCTGTGTATCCGTTGACGGTTTCGACGTCATCACCGCCGCGAAAGACCTGAAGACGTGTCGAGTGCAACACGTCACGCATTATGGCTCCCGTCACAAAGTTCGCCAGCTTGACTGAAAAGCGGCACCCGCAGTGCGCAATGAAATTATCGTTAACGCAAAGGTCAGTTTCTTTTGGACGACGCGCGTTGAGCTCCTCTCTACGCACGACCGATAGGAGCAGCGTTGTCATTTTTGACTACCGCGCCCGGAGCACTCGCGCAGGCCGCTAGGCAACTGGCAGGCATTGGTTCATCGGTTCAGGAGGCCAGTGCGGCCGCGGCTGGTGTTACGACGGCGATAGGGGCGGCGGGTGCCGACGAGGTGTCGACCGCGATCGCGTTGCTGTTTTCCGGGCATGCCACCGAGTACCAGGCGATTGAAGCTCAGGTAGCGGCGTACCACGAACAGTTCTTGCTGGCGATTGGGGGTGCCAGCAGGTCATACGCGGCCGCAGAGACGCTTAATGCCGTGACGTTGTGGCAGGACGTGGAGCGCAGCGTGCTTGGTGCTATCAACGCGCCCACCCTTGCTCTGTTGGGGCGCCCGTTGATTGGGGACGGCGCCAACGCGACCACGCCGGGTGGCAACGGTGGTGATGGCGGGTTGTTGTGGGGCAACGGCGGGAATGGTGCCGACGGCCAGTTCGCGACCGGTCAGGCCGGCGGTAGCGGTGGCAACGCCGGGTTGTTCGGCAACGGTGGTCGGGGCGGCAACGGCGCACTGGGCCCGGGGTACTTGATCGAACCCGGGGGCGCGGGTGGCGGCGGCGGTGCTGGTGGTGCTGGGGGTTGGTTGTTCGGCAACGGCGGTGCTGGTGGGCTCGGTGGTGAGGGTGCGCTTGCCTACGAGGGGAACCCGGGTGGTGCCGGCGGTAACGGGGGTATCGGTGGTAGGGCTTGGTTGTTCGGCAGCGGCGGTGTGGGCGGCAACGGGGGCAATGGTGGGACGGGCGGTGAAGCTGGGTTCGGTGCTAACAGTGGCGGTGCCGGGGGGATGGGCGGAGCAGGTGGTGGTGCCGGACTTATTGGCACCGGCGGGGCCGGCGGTGCCGGCGGCATCGGCGCGCCCGGGGGTGCGGGCGGACAAGGCGGGTTGCTATTCGGCACCGGCGGCAAAGGCGGAACCAACGCCGGCAATGGTGGTAACGGGGGCGACGCCGCCGGTACCGCCGGCGAACCCGGTAAATATGGCATCTTCGAGCCAAACGGCACAGGTACAAACGGTGGCG
>NZ_MVHT01000172.1 GCF_002086275.1 Mycobacterium intermedium
GTCTCAACGGCGGGCAGGGCGGTCAAGGCGGCGCCGGCGGGCCCGGTGGGGCTGGATCGCCGTTGATAGGCCAGGCCGGCGCTCACGGCAACGGCGGTGCCGGCGGGGCGGGCGGTAACAGCGGAGCGGGTGGCCAGGGCGGCACCGGCGGGGCTGGTGTGGGCGGCTCCCCCAATGGCGGGGCCGGTGGTCAAGGTGGGAACTCGAGCACCGTCATCGGTGCTGGTGGGGCTGGGGGTGCACCCGGCGGGCCCGGCGCATCGGCCGGTGCGGCCGGGCAGGCGGGCACGATCACCCTCGGTGGTGACGGCGGAAACGGCGGGGCCGGGTTCAACGCCTCCCTGGCGGGCGCCAACGGCGGCCACGGCGGGGTGGGCGGCGCCGGCGGGCTCTACGGCAACGGCGGCACCGGCGGGAACGGCGGGACCGCCGGGGACGGGGGCACCGGCGGCAACGGTGGCAAAGGCGGGACCAGCGGTGCCTACGGCAGCAGCGGCGGCAACGGCGGGCACGGCGGCGCCGCCCCCAACGGCAAAGGCGGCAACGGCGGCGCCGGCGGCAGCATTAACAGCAACGGGATCGGCGACGTCAAAGGCGGCAATGGTGGCAACGGGGGCGACGCCACTGGCGGAACAGGTGGCACCGGTGGAGTCGGCGGCACCGCGGTCATTATGAACAGCACGTCGGCGGCGACCGCACTCGGCGGTACGGGTGGCGAGGGCGGGGACGGCGCAAGCGGCGGCCGCGGCGGAGACGGTGGCCTGTCTGGCACCTTCGGAACCGGGCAAGCCGTCGGCGGTACTGCCGGAAACGGGGGCACCGCCACCAGCGGCACCGGCGGCAACGGCGGCAACGGCGGTCTCGCAGCTATCACGCTTGAGACATCGACGGCCACCGCGCATGGCGGGGACGGCGGGGCGGGTGGGACCGGCCCCACCGGCGGCAACGGCGGGCACGGCGGCTCGGCTTCCACAGGCGGAACCGGAGATGTCACGCCCGGCGTCGGCGGTCAGGGGGGCACCGGCACAGCAGGTCGCGGCGGCAACGGCGGCGACGGCGGCTCGGCCATTGTCGGCAATGATTCCTCGACGGTGGATGCCGTCGGCGCCAACGGCGCCGCGGGGGGCTTAGGAGTCACCGGCGGTGGAAACGGCGGCAACGGCGGCGCCGCGTTCACCTACGGGGTGGGAACCGCCATCGGCGGAAATGGCGCCGCCGGCACCAGCGGCGGGTCGACCGGCGTCGGCGGAAATGGCGGAAACGGCGGCAACGCGACGATATACAACACCTCCTCGGCTGCTACCCCAATCTCCGGATCCGGCGGGGCCGGCGGGGACGGCACCACCGGCGGAGACGGCGGCAACGGCGGTGAGGCTCGCTCCGACGGAACCGGGAACGTTACGCCCGGCGCCGGCGGACAGGGAGGCACCGGCACAACCGGCCGCGGCGGAAACGGCGGCACGGGAGGTAGCGCCTACATCCACAACGAGTTATCTGCGGTGGACGCCGTCGGCGCCGACGGCGGCGCGGGCGGCGCGGGCGCGACGGGCGGCGGGAACGGCGGAAACGGCGGAGACGCACGCACCAGTGGGATTGGCAACGCCAGCGGCGGAAACGGCGCGGCCGGCACCAGTGGCGGGGCCACCGGCGTCGGTGGAAACGGCGGAAACGGCGGTAACGCATACACCGACAACATCTCGTCGGCCACTTCGTTCGGCGGCACTGGCGGCGTTGGCGGAGACGGCGCCACCGGCGGAAACGGCGGTAACGGCGGCGATGCGTCCACCATCGGACTAACCGGAACTGTTACGCCCGGTACCGGAGGACAGGGCGGCACGGGTACAACAGGTCGCGGCGGCGACGGGGGCGACGGCGGCAGCGCCCACATCGACAACGATTCCGCAACGCTCGAGGCCGTCGGCGCGAACGGCGGAGTCGGTGGCACAGGAGTCACCAGCGGCGGAAACGGCGGCAACGGCGGTGATGCGTACAACAACGGGCTTGGCAACGCCACCGGTGGAGACGGCGCCGTCGGCGGCCAGGGCGGGGCCACCGGCGCCGGCGGAAACGGTGGCAACGGCGGGGCCGCGTACATCGACAACCCCGACTCAATGGCTATTGCCACCGGCGGAATCGGCGGAACAGGTGGTTACGGACTCAGCGGCGGACACGGCGGAAACGGCGGCGACGCGGAAATCCGCGATGCCGCCTCACCGGCCACTGCGCTCGGCGGTCGTGGAGGTGCCGGAGGCATCGGAATCACTGGCGTCGGCGACGGCGGCATTGGGGGCGTGGCGCGCAACTACGGGTTGGGAACCGCGGTCGGCGGAAACGGCGCCGCCGGCACCAGCGGCGGGCCCACCGGCCCAGGTGGAAACGGAGGGTACGGCGGGGCCGCGTACATCGAGAACGCGTTCTCGACTGCCACCGCAGTTGGCGGGGTGGGCGGCAACGGCGGCACCGGCACCCAGACCGGCGGCCACGGTGGCCGCGGCGGCGATGTCCTTCAGGCCTTCAACAACGGCGGCACCGGCGGCACGGGTGGCAACGGCGGCGCCGCCATTGGCCCCGCGGGCACCGGCGGCGACGCGGGCGACGGCGGCCGCGGCGGCGACGGCGGGGGCGGCATTTTCCACCCTGACCTCGGGACCGGCGGGACCACCGCCCCGTCCGGCGGCAACGGGGGCAACGGCGGCGACGCCGGCACGCCCGGTACCGGCGCCACCGTGGGCAAGGGCGGCACCGGCGGCACCGGCGGCACCGGCGGAGCCGGCACCAACGGCAACAGCGCCACCAGCGCTGGCGTCGCGGGCGATAACGGTGGCGTCGGTGGCAAGGGCGGCAATGGCGGCAACACCACCGGCGTCGGCGGTGTCGGCGGAACCGGCGGTCTGGGCGGCCAAGGTGGCCTAGGTGGCACTGGCGGCTCCGCGTTCAACGCGAGCGTGCCGGGCGCCACCGGCGGCTCGGGCGGCGCCGGCGGCGGTGGCGGGAATGGGGGCCTCGCCCTGTTCGGCGAGGGCAAAGACGGCACCGGCGGCACCGGCGGCACCGGGGGTGGGGGCGGTACCGGCGGCCCCGGCTCCAAAGGCCAGCCCGGGACGGGCGGTGGCACCGGCGGGTCCGGCAATCCGCCCGTCGGTGTTAACGGCGGTACCGGCGGCGGCGGCGGCACCGGCGGCGCCGGGGGCGGCCCATAGGGCGCTCGCGGCACTATGCGAAGTGCCGGCGGCCTCGAGCGCGCTGCGCGATCGTCCGTGTCCGAGCGCGCTCATACCTGGTATGCGCGTTTTGACCTGCGGGGACGCCGCTCGGTAAGCTGCTCGGTTGGCGTGCGGTTACGCCGGGCCTCGGGTCAACGTCGGTCGCCGAGACAAGCCCCACCGCGTACGCCTGACCGATACCCGGGTCACACCGGGATTCACCCGAGAGAGAGAGAAGAAGGTAAGCGCTGTGCCTACATATGCGCCCAAGGCGGGTGACACCACGCGTTCGTGGTACGTCATCGACGCCACGGACGTGGTGCTTGGCCGCCTTGCCGTCGCGGCAGCCAACCTGCTGCGTGGCAAGCACAAGCCGACGTTCGCACCCAATGTCGATGGCGGGGATTTCGTCATCGTCATCAACGCCGACAAGGTCGCCATCAGCGGCGACAAACTGCAGAGCAAGATGGCCTACCGTCACTCGGGGTATCCCGGCGGTCTGCGCAAGCGCACGATCGGTGAGCTGCTGGAAAAGCACCCGGACCGCGTGGTGGAGAAGGCGATCGTGGGCATGCTGCCCAAGAACAAGCTCAGCCGCCAGATCCAGCGCAAACTGCGCGTCTATGCAGGTCCGGAGCATCCACACACCGCTCAGCAGCCGGTTCCGTACGAGATCAAGCAGGTGGCCCAGTGACCGAGACAACCGAAGCCGTCGAGACTGCGGACGTCGCGACGGAAAGCGCGCCCGTGGCGCACGGCGACTCATACGTGTTTGAGCGGCCCATCCAGACCGTCGGTCGCCGCAAGGAGGCCGTGGTGCGGGTGCGTCTGGTGCCCGGCACCGGCAAGTTCAACCTCAACGGCCGCACGCTGGAGGACTACTTCCCCAACAAGGTGCACCAGCAGCTCATCAAGGCTCCGCTGGTCACCGTGGAGCGGACGGAAAGCTTCGACATCTACGC
Organism: Mycobacterium intermedium; assembly: GCF_002086275.1. Classification (GTDB taxonomy): domain Bacteria; phylum Actinomycetota; class Actinomycetes; order Mycobacteriales; family Mycobacteriaceae; genus Mycobacterium; species Mycobacterium intermedium. The sequence continues at coordinate 4,166 of NZ_MVHT01000172.1, forward strand.
GCATTTGCACGGTGGCGGGCCGTCCGGTCAGGCCGGCGCGCTGCGGCTGGGCATCGCCCGGGCGTTGATCCTGGCGCAGCCCGAGGACCGGCCCGCTCTGAAGAAGGCCGGCTTCCTCACCCGTGACCCGCGTGCCACCGAGCGCAAGAAGTACGGCCTGAAGAAGGCCCGCAAGGCACCTCAGTACAGCAAGCGCTGACATCACTTTTGGGCCGCGAGCGTGCATGTTTGTACGTCACGCTCGGCGTGTCGCAGGACTGACACGCACGCTCGCGGCCAAGAGTGGGTATGTACAGGCAGTAGCACTGTGAGAGGTTTGTCGTTATGGGTCGACTGTTCGG
>NZ_MVHT01000173.1 GCF_002086275.1 Mycobacterium intermedium
TACCCAACCCCCACACCCGAACCGGCCACATACAACTCCCCCACCACACCCACCGGCACCGGCCGCAACCAGCCGTCGAGGACGAACAGCGCCGTGGTCGAAACCGGCTTACCGATCGGCGCCACCCCGGAGCCCTCGATCGTCCCCTTTTCGAGTGGAGCGGTCATGGACGCGTAGACCGTAGTCTCGGTCGGGCCGTAGGCGTTGATCACGACTCGCCCTGGCACCCAACGATCTACCACATCGGCCGGGCAGGACTCCCCGCCGAGCAGTATCGCCGTGGGGCCCAGCACCTTTGGTGATAGCGCCGTCACCGCCGACGGGGTCTGAGTGAGGACGTTGACGCCATCGCGGATCAGCAGGGCCTGGAATTCCTCCGGCGAACGAGCCACCGCATCGGGCACCACGACCAGCCGACCGCCGGTCAGCAGCGCGGCCCAGATCTCCCACACCGAGAAGTCGAAGGCATACGAATGACATTGCGTCCATACCTGATTCGTCGGCAGCTGGGGAGGTGTCGACGCTGCCAGATGGGCCAGGTTGCGGTGGGTGACGGCAACCCCTTTGGGCGTGCCCGTCGTTCCCGAGGTGTAGATCAGGTAGGCGAGGTCATCGGGCGTCGCCGCCCCCAACCCACCAGACAAGGGCGCGCTGGAGTACCGTTGCGCGTCTTCGACATCAACCACCGAAACGTCCTGTCCAGCCACGCGCGTGCGCAGGCTCTCCGTGGTGACGACCGCGCTCGGATTGGCATCGGCGAGCATGAAGGCAATGCGGGTCTCGGGCAACTCCGGGTCGACCGCCAAGTACGCCGCCCCCGTCTTGAGCACCGCGAGCATCGCCACGACCGCGTCGGCGCAGCGGGGCATCAGTAGGGCCACGCACCGCCCGGGTCGTACGTCTGCCCCAATTAGCAGGCGCGCCAGCCGGTTCGACGCCTCATCGAGTTCGGCGTAGGTGAAAGACTGCGCACCAAAGCTCACCGCCACCGCATCCGGGATACGGGCTGCCTGAGCGGCGAACAGCACCGGAACCGACGCACTACCTTCCTCGACCGCCGGCCGGGTCAATACCGACCGATGACCCCACTCATCGAGCCGGGCACGTTCGGCACGGTCAAGCGTATCGATCGACGACACCCGCTGCGAGGCAGCGGCGTTCATCGCCACCAGTACCCGGAGGAACCGCTCTAGCAGCGTGTCGATGGCGGCGGAGTCGAACACATCGGTATCGAATTCGACACGAAGACCCAGTTCGGCCGCGGGAACGGCCTGCACCGTCAGCGGATAGTGGTTGTATTCCCGAGCGGTGAAATCGGTTATGGACCAGCCGTTTTCCCTTGACAAGGTCGCAGTGTCCACCGGGTAGTTCTCGAACACGAACAGGGTGTCGAACAGCTGGTTGTGACCTGTGACGCGGTGGATCTCGCTGAGTGCCAGATGCTGGTGGTCCAGGGTGCGTTGGTAAGCGTCGTGCAACTGGCTGATCAACTCGGCGGTGCTCGTCGTGGCGGTGGCGGTGGCTCGGACCGGCACCGTGTTGATCAACAACCCGACCATCGATTCGGAGCCGGCTATTTCGGTGGGTCGTGCTGAGATGGTGGTCCCGAACACCACGTCACGCTGACCGGTCAACCCCATCAGCAGCAGCCCAAATCCAGCCTGCAACACCATGTTCAGGGTGGTGTGGGCTGATCGGGCCAGCTCGTTGAGTCCGCTTGTGACGTGCGCGGGAACCTGCGCCGATGCAACGCCGCGTTGCCCCGACCCCACCCGATTCGCCGGCCCCACCAACGTCGGGGTATCGATACCGCACAACACCGCACCCCATGCGGCACGGGCGGCGTCAGCGTCACGATCGGCGAGCCAGCCGATGAATTTGCGATACGCGACCGGCGTGGGCAACCGCTGCCCTTGATAGGCGGCGAAGATCTCACCTATCAGGATCGGCAGTGACCAGCCGTCCAGCACAATGTGGTGGTTGGTCAACACGAACCGGTACCGTTCGGGTTGGGTACGGATCAGCGCCGCCCGAAACACCGGCCCACCCAACAGATCACACACCGCGGTCCGCTCTGCGGCGGCCACCGATGCGACCTGTTCTTCCACATCGTCGCCACCGTCGGCGGTCAGGTCGACATAGCGCCACGGCGCCGCAGGATCGATTTCGATGACCTGCACCGGCTCAGCGAACCGGTCACAGAAACGCGCAGTCAGCTGCGGGTGCCGGCAGATCACCAACTGCACCGCGTCTCTGAGACGGCGCGCGTCCAGCTGGCCGGCAATGCTGATGGTGAGCTGCACCGCATACAGTTCGTCGTCATCCGGAGTCGTGACGGTGTGAAACAGCAATCCCTGCTGCAATGGCGTCAACGGCAGGATGTCAACGACCCGATACTGTTGCTGCAGTTGGTCGATCTGCGCCTGGTTCAGTCGGGCTGGTGCGATGTCCGATGGGCTCAACCCGCCCCCACCCTGGCGCACATGTGCGCAGATCCCGCTCAGGGCCTCAATCCACAACCGGCTCAACCGGTCGACGCGCTCTTCATCCAAAACCGAAGGCGCATAACGCCACTCCGCCTGCAACCGCGGGCCACCTTCGCCGTCCACAGTGACGGCGTTGAGTTCCACCGAATGCGCTAGCGGCATCGGAATCGCCGCGGCCACCCCACTGACCGTCGCCACACCCTCATGGCGGGGTTCCCAGCCGCCCCCGGAGAGCGCGGCCTCACCGGCTACTCGGCCCAGGTAGTTGAATCCGATCACCGGGTCGGCGCCGCCCAGGTCGACCTGTTCGTTCAGATACCGCAGCACCCCGTAGGTCACACCTGGGGGCAGGGCACGCAGTTGCTCCTTGGCGGCTTTGACCAGTGTCCCCACACCTGGTCCGCCGGCCACCACCTGCGCCCAGTCCAAACCCGCAAAGCCCAGCGCCACCGGGTACTTCGCGGTGAACCAACCCACCGTGCGGGACAAATCAACACCAGTGCCGACCTCTTCGTCGCGGCCATGGCCCTCGACATCAACACCGATCCGCGCCGACCCCGCACCCAACAACTGCGCCAATGCCAAGCCGAACGCGATCAGCAAAATATCTTGAACACCGGCATGAAACGCCGCGGGAGCCTCGCCCAGCAGCATCGCGGTGGTCTCGACATCCAGCTGCATCGACAAACTGCCCGCAGTGTCGTAGCTGTCGGTCCCCGGCCCCGGCAACGCCGGTGGCGTGGCCGCCACCTCCGACCAGGTCTCGGCCAATCTGGTGATCTCGTCGCGGTGAGCGTAATCGGCCAACAGCTCCGACCACCGGGTGAACGACGTCGCCACCGCCGGCAAGAGGATCTGTTGACCGTTGTGGTGTTGGGCCCAGGCGAGGTTGAGGTCTTCCAGCAGGATTCGCCAGGAAACACCGTCGATGGCCAGGTGATGAATGATCACGGCCAATTGCCCGCTTGCGGCGGCCCATACCGCGGCCAGCATGACCCCACCCGCGGGATCGAGCCGCTCGCGGGCCTGGATCACCGCCGCTTGCGACAGTTCGTTCACCGTGTGCAGGCAGGTGCGCGCGTCGACCGCGCCGGGGTCCTGGGTGCTCAGCGACCACCCCGCCACGCCGTCGTCGTCCACCCGCAACCGCAGCATGGCGTGGCGATCGATCAGCGCCTGCAACAGCGCCACCACATCGGCCGCGCCGGCCCCGGCCGGGGCTTGCAACACCAACGTCTGGTTGAACTGATCGACCCCACTGCCCAGGGCGCCCCGTTGACGCAGCCAGCACATGATCGGGGTCGCCGCCACCGGCCCCACACCCTCATCGGCCGGCGCCTCGCCGACCTCGGCGACCTCAGCGACCCGGGCCAGGCGGGCCACCGACTGCTCGACGAACACATCGCGTGCCCGACACGACAACCCGGCCGCGCGCGCCCGGGCCACCACCTGCATCGACAGGATGCTGTCCCCGCCCAGTTCGAAGAACGAGTCATCCACGCTGACCCGGTCCAGGCCCAGGACCTGGGCGTAGATGCCGGCCAGCAGTTCTTCCACCGCGGTAGCGGGGGCGCGGTAGTGGTTGCCGGTGTATTCCGGTGCCGGCAGGGCGCGGGTGTCGAGTTTGCCGTTGACCGTCAACGGCACCGCGCCGATGACTACGATCGCCGCGGGCACCAGATACGCCGGGAGCCGCTCGGCCAACGCGGCGCGCAAAGCGGTGGGGTCGGCGGTGCCGGTGACATAACCAACCAGGCGCTTGTCCCCGGGGCGGTCCTCGCGGGCGATCACCACCGCTT
>NZ_MVHT01000174.1 GCF_002086275.1 Mycobacterium intermedium
GTGTTGCCACCGGCCCCGCCGGCCCCACCGGCCTTGCCCGCCGTGGTCGACACACCGCCGGCGCCACCGGCCCCGCCGCTGCCGAACAACCCGGAAGCCCCGCCGGCGCCACCCTTGCCGCCGTCCGCCCCCGCAGTCGAAGTGCCCGAGCCGCCGGCCCCGCCGTTGCCGATCAACCATCCACCCGCACCACCGTTTTGGCCCGTCCCGGGAGCGCCGTTGGCGCCATTGCCGATCAGCGGACGCCCCGTCTGGGCCACAAACTGCGCATTGACCACGTCCAGCAGACTCTGCAACGGCTGCGCCGCAGCAGATTCCGCGGACGCATAAGATCCGGCACTACCGGTCAACGCCTGCACGAACTGGGCATGAAACGACGCCGCCTGCGCGCTCACGCTCTGGTACTGCGCACCGAACGTCCCGAACAGTTCCGCGATCGCCAGCGACACCTCATCCTGCGCCGCCGCCAGCACACCCGTCGTGTGGATCGCGGCCGCGGCGTTGGCCGACTCCAGCGTTGTGCTGATGTTGGCCAAATCTGTTGCGGCCGTTGTCATTAACTCCGGCGTCGCGGTCAAGAAGGACATGGAAGGGCCTCTCTTTGAGTCATGGCTTCATCGCCAGACCGCGGTCGATCTGGTGAGCTTGGGAAATTTGGGTGTTGTGGCCCCGACGGCCGTGGACCGCCCAGGGAACTAGCCGATTAGCTGACTAAGCCGGCCGAATGTTCTGGTTGATGTGGAATACGTTGTGCGGGTCATATTCCGCTTTGATTTCGGTGAGCCGGCCGTAGTTCGGGCCGTAGCTGGCGCGCACTCGGTCCTGCCCTTCGTCCATCATGAAGTTCACGTAGGACGCACCGGCCGAATACGGGTGGGTCGCGTTCCAGTAATCCCCAGACCAGCGCTTCAACGTCGCCGCGTTGGCCGGGTCCGGGTCGACACCCGCGATGACCTGGGAGAAGTTGACGTCCCGGTGGGCGAACGCGGTGTCGGTTTGTCCGACCCGATGGACCGCGCCGTCGATGGGATACAGATGCATTGTGGAGTGCATCGTGGGCAGTTCCTCGCTGAAGCGGGCGTGCGCCTCCACGGCGCCGTCGGCGATGGTCCGGAAGAAGTCGCCGCGCCAATACCATTGCAGCCCTTTGGGGTACAGGGCGTCAAACGCAGTTTGCAGCGCGGGATAAGGGGCCGTGTGGATGCCGTTCCAGGCCGGCTCCATCTGGCGCACCGGCGTGAAAACCTCCTCGGCCCGTGCGGGATCACCCGTGTAGCACCAGACCACCGCGCACGCCTTGTGCAGGTGGAAGGCCTCGGGGAAGGGCGGCGCCGGCGGGACGGTCATGGTTGCGAAGAACCCGTACAGGTCTTCGTCCTGTGCCGGGATGAAATCCCGGAACCAGCCGAGGATGTCGGCGGTTGCCGAGACGGGCCACGCCGTGGGGCCGCAGATCACGCTCTGCATCGGGTGCAGGCGGAACGTAAACGACGTGACCACACCGAAGTTGCCGCCGCCGCCGCGCAGCGCCCAGAACAGTTCGGGATGCTCGGATTCGGACGCCGTCACCTCGCGGCCGTCGGCCAGCACGACCTTGGCCTCCAACAGGTTGTCGATGGTCAAGCCGTGCTTGCGGGACAGGTACCCGTGGCCACCCCCCAAAGTGAGGCCACCGACACCCGTGCTGGAGATGATGCCGCTCGGTGTCGCCAGACCGTATGCGTGGGTCGCGGCGTCTACCTGGCCCCACGTCGCGCCGCCTTGAACGCGGGCAGTGCGACGGTCGGGGTCCACCTCGACTCGGTTCATCGGCGACAGATCGATGACGATGCCGCCCTCTACCGTTCCGAAACCGGGCCCGTTGTGGCCACCTCCGCGCACGGCGACCGCGAGGTTCGCGTTCCGTGCGAATTCCAAAGCGCCCGCGACGTCGGCGGCGGAGCTGCAACGCGCAATCACCGCCGGCCGCTTGTCGATCATCGCGTTGTGCAGGGCTCTGGCTTCGTCGTATCCCGGGTCATCGGGCAGGATCACGTTTCCGCCCAACCGGTTGCGTAGTTCGTCGGTTGCGACGGTGTTGCTCACGTTCGTCATCATGCCCCGACGCTATGGCGCGAGATAGTGGCTCGTCATGACCACAACTAGGCATCTTTCAGCGCACCCGGCAATAGTCAGATCTGACTATCGACCAGCTAGCCGCGACGCCGCTACCTTGAGCTCATGGTGCAGTGGGTACCGCCGCCCCTCCCCGCAGAGTTGACCGTGCGTCGTGGCGGTCCACTGGTCGGTCGTGCCGTCGAGCTCTCGGCGTTCGAGCAGGCCTGGGAACGGGTGGAGGGCGGCAGGCGTCAGGCGGTGTTCGTCGGTGGTGAGCCAGGAGCCGGCAAGTCGCGTCTCGCCGCCGAGATAGCTGGCAGGCTGGCCGATCACGGTGTCGCCGTGTTCGTCGGCAGCTCGACGGCCGATGCCGACGTCCCGTACGCGCCGTTCGCCGAGGCGCTGGACCGTTTGCTGACTGCCAACCCGCCGGGTTCGTTGACGGAGGTGCTGGCGGACGCGGGGCCTCAGCTGCGGCGCCTGACAACCCGGGTAGATCCGCATCTGCCTGACGCCGGCTCTGACGAGGCGGTCGACGCGCTTCGCAGTGCGCTTTTCGAGGCGGTGACGGGTTTCCTGCGACGGTTGGCGGTCGATCGCCCGATCGCCCTGGTTCTCGAGGACATGCACTGGGCGCAGGTGCCGACCCTGGCGATGCTGGAACACGTGGTCACCGGCTGCGCGGATGTGCGCATGCTGGTGGTGGCAACCTTTCGCACCACCGAACCGGACCGTTCTGACGAACTGGTCACCCGGCTTGCCGAACTGCACCGATTTGACGGTGTTCGGCGACTTGATCTCGGGGGCCTGGACACCGACGCGATCGCGGAATTCGTCGGCCAAACCCAGCGGCTACGCCCGCCGTCGGCACGCACGGTCGCGGCATTGCTACGGGACAAGACCGGCGGCAACCCCTTCTTTCTGACCGAGCTCTGCAATCACCTGGAAATTCGGGGAGGAATCCCCACCCTGAGCGCACAGCAAACGGTTCCGGCATCGATCGGGGATGTGATTGCCCGCCGGCTCCGCGGCCTCGGCGCCAGCGTCCGCAGCGTGATCGAACAGGCCGCCGTGTTGGGTGAAGCGTTTGATCTGCCGGCGCTGATCGCGACCAGCGAGGCCGATCTCGCGACGACCTTGTCGGCGGTCGATTCGGCCGAGGCGGTGGGGCTTATCCGGGCGGTTCCCGGCTCGGATGGCGAGTTTGCGTTTGTGCATGCGTTGACCCGCGAGTCCGTCCTCGAAGGTATGGCCGCGTCGCGGCAGCGGATCATGCACGCGCGGGCGGCTGAAGCGCTGAAAGGTCGAGCCGATCCGTCGGTGGTTCCCTGCGTGGCCAACCATTACCTGCTTGCACACGTGCTGGGCTACCACGATCAGGCGTTGCACTATTCGCGCAAAGCGGCGCATGCAGCCGAGCAGAGCTTGGCTTACGAGGATGCGGCGAAGTGGTTCGAGCGCGCCGCGTCGCTTCCCGAACTGAGTCCCGACGAGCGGGCACGACTTAGCTTTGGGGCGGCCCAAAACCACGTACGCGCAGGCGCTTTCGCGCGTGCCCGAGCCGTCTACGAACGGGTCACCGCGATGGAAGATCCGCTCATCCGACTGGAGGCGGCCGTGGGCTACGAGGACGCGTGCTGGCGTCCCGGGCTGGCCGGATCCAAGGCGGCCGACCTGCTGGCCTCCGCGCTGGAAGCATGCGGTTTAGGCGCCGACGACTCTCGCTATGTACAGGGGCTCGCCAGTTTCGGACGCGCATTGGCGTTTGCCGGCGAAGCGGAACGTGCACGAGAGGTCGGTAGCCGCGCCATCAGTTCTGCGCGCGGCTTAGCCCGGATTTTTCGTGAAACGTTGTGAGTTTCGGGGTGTAGATATGCGAAAGTGCCTGTCCTGCAAGGAATAATTGGA
>NZ_MVHT01000175.1 GCF_002086275.1 Mycobacterium intermedium
GCGGCCGCGCCAGCGGCCCACCCCCCGGGCGCCCCGCGCCCCCGGCTGCGGCGCCGCCGTCGGCCCCGTTGGCTCCGGCTCCGCCTGTGGTGCCGTTGCCGCCGTCGCCGCCACTGCCGCCGTTACCGCCGCTGCCGCCCCGGCCGGTAGCGCTGCTGGTACCGCCGCCGTCACCGGCCGCACCGGCCGCACCACCAGCCAGACCCGCGACGCCGGTGCTGTTCCCGGAGTCACCGCCGTCACCCCCATGACCACCGTTACCGCCGGCAGCCCCACCGCCGTGACCACCATGGCCGGCGTTGCCGCCGGCCCCGCCCTGCCCACCAACGCCGGCGGAGCCGTCGCCGCCGTCGCCGCCTCGACCGCCGTTACCACCACTACCGGCGGTCACGTTGGCGACACTTGCCCCGCTGTTGGCGCCGTCGCTGCCGTGGCCACCAGCGCCGCCGGCACCACCCGTCGTGCCGTTACCGCCGAAGCCTCCGTTACCGCCCGCGGCGCCGTTGCCACCCACGCTGGCAGCAACGGACCCACCGGCCGTGCCCGCATGCCCACCGTCGCCACCGGCACCGCCGGCGCTGCCAACGCTATTGCCGCCATGGCCACCAGCGCCGCCGGCACCGGCGTTGCCAGCGACCGCCGTGTGCTTGTTGATACCCCCATCGCCGCCGGCACCGCCGGCACCACCGGCACCACCCTCGCCTGTCGTGCCATTGCCGCCGTTGCCGCCGGCACCACCCGAACCGCCATTACCGCCCCTGCTGAAATTGCCTGCGGCGCCACCGTTACCGCCTCTGCCACCGGCACCGCCGACGCCCCCGACGTCGTTGTCGCCGCCGTCACCCCCGGCACCACCGGCACCGGCGTCACCGCCGCTGCCACTTTCACCACCCCTGCCGCCATTGCCGCCGGCGCCACCGGCACCACCAAACCCCTTGTCCGAGTCGCCGCCGGCACCGCCAGCACCGCCGTTGCCACCGGCACCCGAGAAGACGCCTTCCCCACCGAAGCCGCCGTTACCGCCTTGGCCACCGCCGAATTCGCCGCTGCCACCCGCGCCGCCCGCGCCCCCGGCACCGCCTACAACTGCACGTCCACCCATGCCGCCCTGGCCGCCGAAGCCACCAATCCCACTGGTACTGCTACCCCCTTTGCCCCCGCTACCGCCGTTACCGCCGGTGCCGCTGGAGAATTCTCCAATGGCGCCTTCGCCGCCGACGCCGCCTGCGCCGCCAGCGCCACCAATTCCGGTGCCCGCCTTACCACCGGCACCGCCATTGCCCCCGTCACCACCGTGTACCTCAGCGATGGCGACGGTTCCGCCGCCGCCGGCGCCGCCGAACCCGCCGAAGCCACCGTTGATGAGGCCGGCACCGCCGGCACCGCCTTTACCGCCTTTGCCCCCCGTGCCTTCGACGCCGACAGTGCTCAGCGCTCCCCCGCCGTTGCCGCCGTTTCCGGCGGCGCCGCCGTTGCGACCGAAGCCCCCGTTGCCGCCGTCGCCGCCGTCGCCGCCGTTCGCGGCGTTCCCGCCGGCCAAGACCAGGGCCGAACCGCCTTTGCCTCCGTGGCCGCCCTGGCCACCGTTATGCGTCGTACCGTCGGCGCCGTCCAAACCCTTGGTATGGCCGGTACCGCCCTTACCTCCGGTGCCGCCTATCCCTGCGTCACCACCGTCACCACCGTCGCCACCGGCAGTGACCTCAGCGCTGGACGAGCTGCTCGCGCCGTCATTTCCGTCGGCTCCGTAACCGGGGGTGCCGCCGTGACCGCCGTCGCCAGCGTCACCGCCAGCGCCGGTGGCGCCGCTGATATACCCCGGCTGAGCCTTGCCGCCCTTGCCGCCGTCGCCGCCGTTACCGCCGTTGCCGCCGGCGCCTCCGTCACCGCCGTTACCACCGTCAGCGCCGGCACCGGAGGCAGCCGCGCCATCTACACCGATGCCGCCGTGGCCACCGTCGGTGCCGGTGCCGCCGTTACCGCCCTTGCCTCCGTTTCCGGCTTGGCTTCCGCCGTCGCCGCCCGCGCCTCCGTTGCCGCCATTCCCACCATCAGAACCTGGCGTTCCGGAATCGCTGGCGTTGACGCCCTTTTTGCCGTCGGCGGCGAGCCCGCCGTTACCGCCGTTGCCGCCGTCACCACCGTTACCTATGGACCCGGCATTGCCTCCATTGCCGCCAGCGCCACCGTGGCCGGCGGCTTTGGGCTTGTCGCCGGCAACAACACCGTCGCCGCCGTTACCACCGGCGCCGCCATTACCGCCACTACCGACGTTGCCGCCGTTACCACCGTGTCCACCGGCGCCGCCATTACCGCCGCCCACGGGGTTGCCTTGCGTGGTGCCGTTAGCGCCCTTGCCTCCGGCGCCGCCATTACCGCCGTTGCCTAAGGAGCCCCCGTCACCGCCGTTACCGCCGGCGCCGCCGTGGCTGCCCGGCACGGTGGCAGCGGCGCCCTTACCGCCGTGACCGCCGTTACCGCCGCTGGTGGATGCAGCGGCATTGGCACCGGCGAAACCGTCCTGGAACGCTTCGCTCCCTACCCCGGCGGCCCCGCCTTTGCCGCCAACTCCCACCTCACCGCCGTTGCCACCGTTGCCGCCGGCACCGCCGTTAACAGTCATGTCGCCGGCCGCGCCATTGCCGCCGTGGCCGGCCGCGCCGCCGTTGCCGCCGGCACCGCCGTTGCCGGCCTTGGCCATGGTCTGCCATGGCGCCAGGGCGTTGCCGCCCTTGCCGCCGTCGCCGCCGCTACCGCCATTTCCGCCATTGCCGCCGCTTTGGCCATTCGACAGTGCGGAGAAGTCTTGTCCGACTCTGCCGGCGCCGCCGTTGCCGCCCTTGCCACCGGCACCGCCGTTGCCGTTCATCGACCCGCCGGCGCCGCCGTCGCCGCCGCTGCCGCCATTACCCCCGCTGGCACCGGCCGCTTTGCCCGCGGCCCCGGCACCGCCGTCACCACCGGCACCGCCGTTGCCGACCAACCCACCGTTGCCGCCGTTACCGCCCCTACCGCCGTCCGCGCCTCCGGCTGTGGGGGTCGCGCCCTTACCGCCAGCGCCGCCATCGCCGCCGCTGGTCGGCATGGCGCCGGGAGCTCCGGCCGCACTATCCAAGGCCGGGGTGGCACCCTTACCGGCAGTCCCGCCCTGGCCGCCGGCACCGGGATCACCCCCATCTCCGCCGTTGCCGCCCGCGCTGGAACTCGCGTTGCCATTGGCGCCGTCGCCGCCGTCACCGCCGACACCGCCGTTACCGGCCTTACCGTCCGCCTGGCCGGCCGAACCCGAGGTCGCCGCGTCGAAGCCCTTACCGCCAGCACCGCCCTGGCCGCCGGCACCGCCGTTGCCGCCGGCACCGCCATTGCCGTGCTGCGCGCCGCCATTGCCGCCATTACCGCCCTGGCCGCCAGCCGTGCCGGGGTCGCCGGTACCGCCCGTGGTCTGCCCAGAGGTGCCGTTGGCACCGGCGTTACCGGTGTGACCGGTGCCGCCCGTACCGCCGTTACCGCCATTGCCCACCAGCCCGCCATGACCGCCGTTGCCGCCGGCCCCCGCCGCCATCAACGCGGTGCCAGTGGCACCCGCGCCACCGTCGCCCCCGTTGCCGCCGCTGGTCGGAGTGGCGCCGACGGCGCCGTGCGCACCGGCCAGCGCCCCGCCGGCTCCGCCAGCACCGCCCAGGCCCGGGTTGCCGCCGTTACCGCCGTTGCCGCCGGCACCGGCGCTGTGCGCGAAGGTCGGGTCGCCGGCGCCGCCGATTCCGCCGTCCCCACCGAGACCACCGGCACCGCCGGCCCCGCCGTTGCCGATCAGCGCCCCGCCGCGGCCGCCGGCCCCGCCGTTTCCGCCGTTTCCGCCGTCACCACCGTTTTGGCCGGTAAGCCCGGCGGCACCCTGCTGGCCCGCCCCACCTGCCCCACCGGCGCCACCATGGCCGAACAACGACCCGGCGTTGCCGCCATTGCCTCCATGGCCGCCGACACCACCGGCCCC
>NZ_MVHT01000176.1 GCF_002086275.1 Mycobacterium intermedium
AACGGAGACGCAAGTGACGGGTGTGACTTGCCGTGAAGCGTCAGCGCCAACCGCGCACTTGTCGCTACGAGCCGGGCACGAGGCCACCCGTCCGGAACGGAGACGCAAGTGACGGAAGTGATTTCGTCGAACCCTGGCTGTGCGTGCCCGCCAGCCCCAACACTCAACCCTCGAACCGATATCCCATCCCCGACTCCGTCAACAAATGCTTGGGGTGCGACGGGTCCACCTCGAGCTTGCGTCGCAACTGCGCCAAATACACACGCAGATAATGAGTCTCGGTCGCGTAGCCCGGTCCCCACACCTCTTTCAGCAGTTCCTCCCGGCCCACCAGTTTGCCCCGATTGCGCACCAGCACCTCGAGCATGCCCCACTCGGTCGGGGTGAGGTGCACCTCGGTCCCGTCCTTGATCACCTTCTTGGCGGCCAGATCAACGGTAAACGACGCCGTCTCAACCACCGGCTGTTCCAGCTCAGACCCAGCGGTGGTACGCCGGACAGCGGCGCGCAACCTGGCCAGAAACTCGTCCATACCAAACGGTTTCGTCACATAGTCATCGGCTCCGGCATCCAGGGCCTCGACCTTGTCAGACGAATCGGTACGGGCCGACAGCACAATCACCGGCGCCGTCAGCCAACCTCGCAGACCGCCCAACACATCAATGCCCGATATGTCAGGCAAGCCGAGGTCCAGGATCACCACGTCGGGTCGGTGCTCCGCGGCGGCCCGCAACGCACCGGCTCCCGATGACGCGGTCACCACCTCGTAGCCTCGCACGGTCAGGTTGATGCGCAGAGCCCGCAGAATCTGCGGCTCGTCGTCAATGACCAACACCCGGGTCATGCTTCGCCATCTCCTGACGCCGCGACCAGATCGACCACCACGGTGACACCACCACCCGGCGTATCGGCTACGGCGATCGTGCCCCCCATCGCCTCGACGAACCCGCGCGCCACCGACATGCCCAACCCGACACCGGTGGAGTTGTCGTTATCCCCCAGTCGCTGAAAGGCTTCGAACACCTGCGCCTCGGTGCCGTGCGGAATCCCAGGACCTTCGTCGATGACGTTGATGAGGACGCTATCGCCCACCCGCCCGGCGTTGACCCGCACGACAGAGTCGGGCGCATATCGCAGGGCGTTGTCAATCAGGTTCGCCAGCACCCGTTCCAGCAGCCCTGCATCCGCCAACACCACGGCGTCGCCGACATCGACTTTGACGCGATTGATCGACGATCGGTAGAAGCCCGTAGCCCCTTTGTCGATGCTCACCAACGCCCGTTGCACAGCTTCCTCCAGATACACCCGCTGCAATTCGGGGTGCACCGCGCCGGCGGCCAGCCGCGACGAATCAAGCAGATTGCCAACCAATGCTGTGAGTTGGTCGACGGATTCTTCGATGGTGGCCAGCAATTCAGCGGTGTCTTCGGCCGAGAACGCGATGTCGTCGGCGCGCAGACTCGACACCGCGACCTTGGCCGCCGCCAACGGGGTGCGCAGATCGTGGCTCACCGCGGAAAGCAAAGAGCGCCGCAGTTCGTCAGCGCGCACAATCGCCTCGGTCCGGTGGGCTTCCTCGGCCATCTCGCGCTGCTGGACCAGGCCCGCGGCCTGTTTCGCCACCGCATTGAGCACTCGGCGATCCCGCGCCGAAAGCTTCCGCCCGGCCATCAGCATCCAGAACTCGTCGTCTCCGACCTCGATCGCGGTGTCCGCGGAATCAACCGTTACGCAAGGTTCTGTGCCGACGGATGCGATGACCCCGCCACCCTCACCACGCAGCATGCTGACCGCGCGCTGGGAGTACGTCTCGCGTACCCGCTTCAGCAACGTCTCGAGATCCGCGCCACGCAACACCGATCCGGCGAACAACGTCAACAGTTCGGCCTCCTGTGACGCCATCCGTGCTTCGCGGGCACGTTTGCCCGCGCCGTCGACGAGTACCGCCACCGCGACCGCGATCAGCAACAGCACCAATTCCGTAACTGCATTGTTGGGTTCGGCGATGGTGAAGCTGTGCCGCGGCTCGATCAGGAAGTAATTGAGCAGCAGCCCGGACAACAGCGCCGAAACCGCCGCGGGCGCAACACCTCCCAACAGGCCCACCAACAGCACCCCGACGAAGAACAGGGCACTCTCGCCGCCGTTGTCGAGGTACGGATCCAGCACAGCCACCGCGACGGCGCAGATCAGCGACGGGACGGTAAACGAAGCCACCCACGAGGCGATTCGTCGTCCCGGCGCCGGGATCGGCGACGTCCGTCCCGTCCGCTGGGATTCCTTGTGGGTGACCAGGTGCACATCAATCGCGCCCGACCGCTCAACGATCGAGGCGCCGACCCCCTCATCGAAAATCCGCGCCCACCGGGAACGGCGCGAAGTGCCGATCACCAATTGGGTGGCGTTGATCTCGCGGGCGAAGTCGAGCAATGCCCGTGGCACGTCGTCACCAAGCACCGTATGCAGCGAGGCATCAAGGCTGTTGGCCAGTTCACGAAGCTTGTTCATGCGGAGCTCGGACAGGCCGGCCAATCCGTCGCCGCGCACGACGTGCACCACCATCAGCTCGGCGCTGGATTTCGACGCGATGCGCGACGCACGTCGCACCAGAGTCTCCGATTCCGGGCCGCCGGTGACGGCGACGACCACCCGCTCTCGCGCCTCCCAGGTGTCGGTGATCTTGTTTTCCGCGCGATATTTCGCCAGCGCGGTATCCACCTGATCGGCGAGCCACAGCAGCGCCAATTCGCGTAAAGCGGTGAGGTTTCCGCGCCGAAAGTAGTTGGACAACGCCGCATCGATCTTGTCCGGCGCATAGACGTTGCCGTGAGACATCCTGCGGCGCAACGCCTCCGGCGTGATGTCGATGAGCTCCACCTGCGCGGCTTGCCGCACGATCGAATCGGGAACGGTCTCCTTTTGTTCAACGCCGGTGATTTGGGCGACGACGTCGTTCAGGCTTTCCAGGTGTTGCACGTTGACGGTGGAGATCACCGTGATTCCGGCCTCGAGAAGCTCCTCGACGTCCTGCCAACGCTTATGGTTCTTGCTGCCCGGGGTGTTGGTGTGCGCCAACTCGTCGACCAGCACGACCTGCGGGTGTCGCGCCAGCACGGCGGGAACGTCGAGTTCGGGAAAGGTGGAACCGCGGTATTCGACGTAGTGCGGCGCTATGACTTCGATGCCCTTAAGCAGCTCAGCGGTTTTGGCGCGGCCGTGGGTCTCGACCACGGCCGCCACCACATCGGTACCACGTTCCAGCCGCCGGTGAGCCTCGCCGAGCATCGCGTACGTTTTGCCGACACCTGGAGCCGCACCCAGATAGATGCGTAGCTCCCCGCGTTTGGGGTGGTCGACAGCGTTCACCCAACAATCATCCTCCTGCGGCGCAACACGCGGCAGTGCCCGCGGCTGGCGCGGTGCCCGCGGTGGCCGGACACCTGCGGTCGAGCGCCAGGTTGAGCTGCACCACGTTCACGGTGGGGTCACCGAAGACACCCAGGACGCGGCCTGCGCTGTATCGCCGGACGACCTCGCGTATCTGATCGGGGGTGACATTGCGGGCTCGAGCCACGCGGGGTACTTGGATATCCGCATAGGCGGGCGAGATGTCAGGGTCGAGGCCGCTGCCGCTGGCCGTGACCGCATCGGCGGGCACCCGCGGCGAGGACGGGGCCGCGCCCCGCACCGGCACGATCTGGCCGCTCGAGTAGTCCTCGCCGACCACTGCGCATTCGACCCGGACGCCCTCGTACAGGTCCAGGAACGGCTGCTTGGTAGCGTCGCACGCTTCATTGACGCTGACGACGCGGGTAGGCCGGACGACGGCGCCGCGCTGGTCGCGGGGGCCGATCACCGAGAGGACTCTCAATGAAGATGTCAAGCCGCCGACTGTGTGATTGGGGGTGAGTCGGGTTGCCAGGTGCGGTTGTCACGGA
>NZ_MVHT01000177.1 GCF_002086275.1 Mycobacterium intermedium
GCCCGCCCCGCCGTTGCCCCGCAGCCAGCCGCTCCCGCCGTCGCCGCCGGCCCCACCGGTCCCACCGAAGGTGCTACCTGTACCCCCGCCTCCGCCGTTTCCACCGGCACCGGAGTCGCCCGACAGCCACCCACCGCGACCGCCGTGACCACCGGCCCCGCCGGTGGGCCCAACGGGGCCGGTGTGGGTGCCGCCGGCGCCGCCGTTACCGCCAGCCCCACCGGCGCCCCACAACCCGGCCGCACCGCCCACGCCGCCGGCTCCGCCACCGAGGCTGTTCAACGGCGCCCCGGCCCCGCCGGCACCGCCAGGACCGCCATTGCCGTACAGCCAGCCGCCGTTACCGCCCGCGCCTCCGGCACCCCCGGCACCACCGGCTAGGCCAATACCGCCGGCACCACCGGCGCCGCCGTTACCGATCAAGCCCGCGGACCCGCCGGCACCGCCAGCTTGACCGGCCGCGCCGGAGCCGCCATTGCCGCCGTTTCCATACAAGATCCCACCGGCCCCGCCGGCTTGCCCGGTGCCCGGTGCACCATCGACCCCATCGCCGATCAGCGGACGTCCGAGCAGCAGCTGTGTCGGAGTGTTGATCACGTCCAGAACGGGCTGCAGCGGCCCGGCGTTAATTGATTCGGCGGTCGAATAGGCCGCGCCGGCGCTCGTCAATGTCCGCACGAACTGCAGATGAAATGCCTCAACCTGATTACTCAATGCCTGATAGGACTGCGCGTGGCCGGAAAACAGCGCCGCGATGGCGGCAGAAATCTCGTCCGCTCCCGCAGCCAGAATTGCCGTGGTGGGAACCGATGCCGCGACATTGGCGGCGTTAAGCGACGAACCGATACTTGCCAGATCTGTTGCCGCCTGGGCTAATAACGCCGGTGCTGCAACCAGAAAGGCCATATCTCTCTCCCGTCGTTTGCCCATTAGGCCAGCCAGATAACGCAGATCGTATCGCTATCGGACTTATGACCCGATTGGTTTTGTCGAACCACCAGCTTGATTCGTCACATATGCAAAATCAGGGTCTGTTTGCACAGATCACCGAAGTTACCTGTGCACTTTGCACAATAGATGGACTGGATGTCGGTGCCGACCCAGCATTGACGGGAAATGGCCGATACGGGGCACGTTCCGCGCATTCGCGGAGGCACCCCGTATCGGCGGGAGGGGAATTACGCTGCGAGGCGGCGCACTCCCAGGTATTGCAGACCGGCGAATAGCGCGGTGTAGACACCGGTTGCCAGCGTCGCGGCCACACCCGTGGTGGTCATGGGCACCAATTCAGCGGCGACGATCGCAGCCACGGTGTAGACGAGGTTGCCTACCACCACGCCGATGCCGGCTCGGCGCAGATTCGGCAGTGCGGCGAGGCTGAATACGGCCAGCCCGTAGAGCACGAAGAAGGCGCCGATGCTGTATTCCTGGCCCGACGTCAGCCCCGTCATCCTCGAGACCGGGTCCGCGGCCGCGGCCACGGCCAGACCCAGCAATCCGGTCAACGTGGCGTCCAGGCGCATGGCGAACCTCAGCAGCGAATCCGTCGAGTCGTAGAGGGGCCGGGTTAGCGGGCCTGCGATTGAGGTCATGTCATTCACTCCTTGGAGTTATCCGATTGGCGGTGTCGAACACGTCCGACGATGCCGGTGCGGCACTGCCAGATCGACGCACGCCACTGCCATCTACTGCCATGGACTAAACGACCAGGTATTTTGCTTCAGAATTCCCGAAGTTCCCTGTCAGATCGCTGTGGCTTCGACCACGTGGAACGGCGATGCCGTGTCCACCACACGCGTCATCCGGAAGCCGGAGCGGCTGAAAAGGCGCTCGAACTCGGCGGCGGAACGCTCTTTAGCGTCCAGCGCCAGCAGCATTTCCAAGTCCAGCCAGTTGCCCGCATATTCGCGGTTATGTTCCGGGACGACGAACTCGACGAGCAGAACGTGACTGCCCGGCGCGGCCGCACTGCGCACATTCCGCAGGATCCGCACGGCGTCGTCGTCGGGCCAGTCGTGGATCACGCTCTTGAGGACGTAAGCGTCGCCGCCTTCCGGCACGGATTCGAAGAACGACCCCTCGACGACCCGGACCCGGTCCTGCACCTTGAATTCGGCGAGCACTGCCGGAGCCCCCGACACCACCTGCGGCTGGTCAAACAAGATGCCTCGCGCGCTGGGCGTGGCGCCCAGAATCTCGGCCAAAAGGCGGCCATGTCCCCCGCCGACGTCGACGATGGTCCCGAAGGGGCTGAAGTCATAGGCGGCGATCACCGGCCCGATGGACATGGCTGACCCGGCCGTCATGGCGTTGTTGAAAATCTCGCCCAATTCCGGCTCGGATGCCAGGTACTCGAACGTGGGCTTGCCACGCAAGCCAGGGACGACGGACTTGCCGGTGCGAATGGCCTCGGTCAGGTGGCTCCAGTGTTCGCGGTGTTGGGGCGAACCCAGCCAACGAGCCCAGCCCGCCATGGGTACCTCCGCATCTTTACGCAGCGTGTCCGCGAGCGGGGTGAGGTCGTAGCGTCCGTCACGGCGCTGCTTGAAGATGCCGCGGCCGATCAACGCCCGCAGGAGTCGCCGGACGGCGTCGGGATCCGCGTTGACCGCGGTTGCCAACTCGTCGGCAGACAGCGGCCCCTTGGCCAGCGCGTCGGCGATGCCCAGGTCGGCCGCGGCGGTGATCGCCTGCGCCGCCCACGCGTTGGTGATCATTTCCATCATGGCCGCCGGCGGCGGGACGGCCCGCCGGTGCAGCTGCGCAAGGTGATGCCGCGCGGTCTCGACGGTCCGCGCAATTCTTGCGGGCGGAATCTTTGAAGGCACAAGTCTCCCTTTGTTATTCGGCGACGGCGACGGTCGCCGCGGCATTCTGCTTCAGTGGTCAGACTAGTCGCTGGCGACTGGGACCCGACCACGCAGATCGGCCGCAATGAGCCGGGCTGCGGCGTTTTGCCAGTTGTGCAGGGAACGCTGCGGCACTTCGGTGACCAACCATTGCCACGCCTGGCGGGCGATCGGATCGAGTCCCGCCGCAGTGGCATTCTGCGCATAGGCCCGTACCCCGACCACGTAGGGGAAGTACAGCGAGTTGTAATACCGCCACTCCTCGGTCGTCCCGAAATCACCGCCGTCGCGCGGCTTGAGCCGCCTGATGCCGTCGGCGAGAACGGCTTTGAGTTCGTTGGCCCTTTCCAGGGGGTGGTCCGATGCACCGCGGGCGGCCAGCCGCTCGTCGATCACGGGCAACGCGGTGAGCGGACTGGCCACCAGCTTGCTCAAGTCGCCGTAGTGGCCGAGCGCCCTGCGGGTCAGCCGGACGAAGGTTTCGTCGTCCACGTCGGCCAGGGGACTGTCGGCTCGCAGCGGCAGTGCCGCTTCGGTGTGCCGCAACGCGGCCCGATCCGCCCGCAGCGTCGGCGATTTCGAAAACGCCAGCCGGTCCAAGATCCCAGCCAGCGGGTCGGCCAGGACCTGAATGGTAATCGCGATTGCCAAGCTGGTGAAGAGCAGCACTGTCAGCGTGATCTGGGCGGCGGAGTCGTGGCGCGTCGCCGCCAGGCCGGCCAGGGCCTGGCCGCCGAACAGCGCCGCCACCGCGATCGAGCCGGCGAACGAGCGCAGCATGTCGGCGCGCAACGCCTGGCCTTCGTCGAACGCGTCCCAGCGGGCCACGGCCACGCCGAGTAGCAGGACTGGCGTGTTCCCTGTGAATGAGTCCAGCTTGTTTTAGAGTCCTGTGGCCCGAGGTCGGGCTGGAAGGGACGATGAAA
>NZ_MVHT01000178.1 GCF_002086275.1 Mycobacterium intermedium
GGCGACGGAGCACTCGGGTTCTGGAAGGCGGTCCGGGAGGTGTTCCCGGCAACCCGAGAGCAGCGATGCTGGTTTCATTACGCCGACGTCCGGATTATGCCGACCTGGCCGGTATCTGCCCCGGTGGTGGGGGTGGACAGGCTGCTGAAGTCGGCATAATCAGAGTGTTTCGAGGAAGGCGAGCAGGGTGTCTTTGGGGCGGTAGCGCCCGATTTCGACGTTGGGTGGCGTGGTGCGGGCGAGGGCTTTCTCCTTGATGTCGAGGTGGGCGTGTAGGTAGATCGCGGTGGTGTCGACGCGTTCGTGTCCGAGCCAGAGGGCGATGACGGTGGTGTCGACGCCGGCTTCGAGGAGTCGCATGGCTGCGGTGTGACGTAACACGTGGGCAGTGACATGTTTGGTGTTCAGCGATGGGCAGGCGAGGGCCGCGGCGTCTTGGTGATGGGTGAGTCTGTGTTCGATGGCGTCGCGGCTCATTGGCTTCCCGGTTCGGGTCGGGAAGATCGGATCTGTTGCTTTGATTGAGGATTCGGACATCCACTCGCGTAGGGCGTTGATGGTCGATTTGGTCAGCGGGGTGATGCGGTCCTTGCGTCCCTTGCCGTGACAGGCGACGTGCGCTCCGGCTCCGAGGTGGATGTCGTTGCCGCGCAGCATGATCAGTTCAGAGATACGCAAGCCGGTTTGGACCATCAGCAGGATGAGCGCCCGATCGCGTCGTCCGGTCCGGGTGGTCGGATCCGGTGCGGCGAGTAGGGCTTCGACCTCCTCGACGGTGAGGTAGGTGACTAGGGCGCGTTCGAAGCGTTTGGACGGCATGGCCAGGACACGGCTGATAGTGGCGGCGTGTTCGGGATGGCGTGGCGCGGCGAAGTGGAACAGCGAGTGGATCGCCGAGAGTCGGGCGTTGCGGGTGCGCACACTGTTGTGCCGATCGTGTTCGAGGTGATCGAGGAACGCGGCGATCAGGTCGCTGTCGATGTCGTCGATGCCGAGCAGCGATGGTTGCTTGCCGGTTCGCGCGGTGGCAAAACCGAGTAGCAGCCTCCAGGTGTCGCGGTAGGCGCGGACGGTTTCGTCGCTAGCGTGGCGTTGCTGTCGGAGCCGGTCGGTGAAGAACGCCTGCAGGGTTGGCGCCAGCGCGGTCATCGTTGATCCTCGCTTTTGTCGTCGAGCCGTTGCAGGGCTGCGGCGAGCAATTCGGGCGCGGCCGACAGATACCAATACGTGCCCGCGGGGCTGCGATGGCCGAGATAGGTTGCCAGCAGGGTGAGTCGTCGGTCGATGTCGAGTTCACCTGTGTAGGCGTCGAGCAGGCTGGAGACGGCGAAGCTGTGCCGCACATCATGAATGCGTGGCCGACACGACGACGACCGGGGGCCGATGCCGGCTTGCTGCAACAGTTTCTGGAATGTCCAGTGGATGTTGCAGTAGAGCAGCCTGGTGCCCGCCGGGGAGATCAACAGCGCCGTCGTGTGGGCTGTTGATCTTCGGTCGGGACGCTGCAGGTAGGCCAGTACGGCTGCTGTGGTGCTGGGATGCAATGGCAGCTGCCGTGTGGCACCGCCTTTGGCATGGCGAATCAGCAGCACCCCGCGGTCGGTGTCGAAGTCGTCGACGTCGAGGGCGATCGCCTCGCCGACGCGCATCCCGGTGACCACCAACAGCCCGATCAGGGTCCGGTAGGTGGCCACCCGCAACGGAAATCGCAGCGTGGCTGTGGCGGCGATCAGCGCGGCGATCTCGGAGTCGGTGTACAGATACGGGTTGGCGCGGTGGGATTTCCACGGCAACACATCGGTGGCCGGTACCTCATGCGCCTTGTCGAGGACATGCAAATAGGCAGCGAACCCCCGCACAACGGTGAGGCGATGCGCCCACCACAGGGGGCTGGCGTCTTGGGGTAGCCGCGCCCACGCCAACGCCAGATCGGCGGTGATCACCGCCGCGCCGCGCTCTTCGAGGTAGTCCAGGAATTGGCTGAGCAGCTTCTCAGGCCGCGCCAACCCGTAGCCCAGGGATCGGCGCAGGCTCAGATAGTCGGCCAGCGCTTGTCGCAGCGGGTTCATACCGCACCGCCCGGCCAGGGACGGGACAGTTCACGAAGGCCCTCAATGTCGACCTTGGCGTAGATGCTGGTGGTCAACAGGCGGCGGTGACGCAGCACCTGACCGACTTCGGGGAGCGCCGCTCCGGCCTGCACCATCGCTGTGGCCGCGGTGTGCCTTAACTGCCGTGCTCTGATGCAGCCCAGTCCGGCTCGTTGGGCTGCCCTGCAGACCGTGTCGGTCACGCCGGACACTGACAAGGACCGGTGCGGGGCGCGGAACCGCACGAACACGCTGCGGCAATCAGCGGGCGCCGGACGGCCGTCACGCAGATATTCGGCCACCGCTTCGCCCACGTCCACCGGCAGAGGCAGCCGCTCGATCCGATGTCCTTTGCCCGTGACGACGAGTTCCCCAGCGCGCCAATCGATATCGTCCAGCTGCAAGGAGCGCACCTCGCCGGGACGCAAACCCAGGCGCGCTAGCAGCACGACCATCGCGTAATCCCGCCGACCCATCGGGGTATTGCGGTCGCAGCACGCCAACAGCCGTGCGACCGCGTCGGGGGCCAGGCCCCCTGGCACGCCGAGGCTTGTCCTGCCGGACACCGACGGGACCGCCGATGCTAACGGCGAGCCGATTACGCCCTCCACATGCAGAAAGCCCAGCAGCGACCGCACCGCGGTCACGATCAGCTTCGCCGTTCCCACAGCACGCCCCGGGCACGACACACGCACGAACCCGATGACATCCGCCGGGGTCAGCGACGCCAAATCCAGCTGACCGTCCAACATCTGGCCCGCAAGCAACGGCCGTGTCAGATGGGCGTACAACGCGGCGGTGGCAGCCGACAATCCTCGCTCACCCACCAGATAGCACCGGTAGCGGGCCAACAGCGTCTCCACCGCCCCACCCGGCTCCGGCGCTGACTCTGCCGGCGCCACACCCAGTCCACGCAGATATTCCAGCAATGGCCATAAAGCCTTGGGAGACAACCACAAGCGATAACCCTCAGCACGTCGTGCCACGAGGAAATCCGCCAACACAGATTCCGTCAGCTCATCGGCCACCAGGCCGCGCTGAGCCATCCAACGACTCAAATGCGCCATCAACTGCAGCTGATTGGCCGCAGCATTACGCCGATACCCCAGCCGAACCAACTCGACAGCAAAACCGCCGTTGAACGCCGCCAGCGGGCCGATGACTCGCACCCGATCCGGATTTCCCATGAAGCCTCCTTCTCAGAACCGACAGAGAAGGAAAGCGTCGCGCGTTCGGGCCCCGGATTATGACCCGTCCCGGCGTTTCCGGAGACTCCCGATCTTGGGAGGATCTGAGTTATGGGACGTGTCAGGAAGTACCCCGACGAGCTTCGTGAGCGTGCGGTGCGCATGGTCACTGAGGTGCGCCCGCAGTACCCGTCGCAGTGGGCGGCGATCACCGCGGTTGCGGGCATGCTGGGGATCGGCACCCCGGAGACGTTGCGGACCTGGATCCACCGCTCGGAGGTCGATACCGGCCAACGCCCGGGTGTGACGACTCAGATAGCCGAGGAGAACAAGGCGCTGCGCAAGGAGATCGCCGAGCTGCGTCGGGCCAATGAGATCTTGAAAGCAGCGGCGATTTTCTTCGGGGCCGAGCTGTGCGCCACGAGGCGCTTGGTGTGTCGGGAGGTGGTGAGAGACCGTCTCTGTTGGGCCGTCGCAGCGG
>NZ_MVHT01000179.1 GCF_002086275.1 Mycobacterium intermedium
TGCCGGCGGTCAAGGCGGTGTGGGCGGGTCCGGCCACGATGGGGCTAAGGGCCTCGCAGGAGGGGCTGGCGGAAACGGCACTAACGGCGGGAATGGCGGCACCGGCGGTGTCGGCGGCGTTGGCGGCGCGCCCGGCACCGGTGCCAAGGGCACCGGAATGGGTGGGGCCGGTGGAGCGGGCGGCACCGGCGGCTTCGGCGGAACCGCTGGGAACGGCGGAGCCGGCGGCAACGGCACCTTCGAGGGGGGCGGCACCGGCAACGGCGGCAACGGCGGTGACGGCGGAAACCCGGGCAACGGCGGCAGCGGCGGCGCCGGTGGTGCCGCTGGCGGTACCGGCCCGAACGCCGGCAAGGCCGGCGTCAACGGCAAGGCTGGCAGCCTCGGCGCCGGTGGTAACGGCGGCAACGGCGGCAACGGCGCCGCTGGGCCCGAATTCACTGGCCTCAACGGCGGCAACGGCGGGAACGGCGGCAACGGGGGGCTGGTCGGAAGCGGAGGCAATGGCGGAACCGGCGGTGCCGGTGCCTTCGGTAGCAAAGGCACGGACACTGACACTCCGGGCGCCAATGGTGGTCCGGGCGGCAAGGGCGGTGACGGCGGGAGCGGCGGCAACGGCGGTTGGGGCGGGCTCCTCGCCGGCAACGGTGGCAATGCCGGGGCGGGAGGAGCTGGCGGCACCGGTGGTACAGGCGGTACCAGTGGGGCTGGTGCTATCGGAGGCAGAGGAGGAGACGGCGGAAATGGCGGCCAGGCCGGCGCGGTTGGTTTAGCGAAGGCAATCGGCGGCCAAGCCGGCAGTGTAGCCAGCACCGGAAAAGGTGGCAACGGCGGAAACGGGGGAGCGGGAGGAAACGGGGTAGCCGGCTCCATTCATGGGGGTCATGGGGGTGCCGGCGGCACCGGAGGCCAGGGCGGCGCACCCGCGGTCCTGGGCAACCCGGTGGGTGTCAGTGGGAACGGCGGAATTGGCGGAAACGGCGGCCTCGGGGCCTTAGGCACCAACGGCGGCATCGGCCAGAATGGCGGCGCTGGGGGTAACGGCGGAAACGGCGGCGCCGGCGGCGCCGGTGGTGCCCCCGTCGTCCCCGGAGGCACCGGTGGTGGAAACGGCGGAAACGGCGGGAACGCGGGAGGCGGCGGCACCGGTGGGAGCGGCGGCGTTGGGGCCAATGGCGGCGGCGCCGGCGGCCACGGAGGCGCCGGCGGGAACGGTGGCAACGGCGGCGCAGGCGGCGCCGCCGGCGGCATCGGGGCTTCCGCCGGCAACATCGGCAACGCCGGCAGTGGCGGGAACGGTGGCACGGGCGGTGCAGGAGGCCTCGGCGCGGCCGGTGTCAACCCGACTCCGGCCGACCCGCAAGGCGCCCCGCCCGCTACTCCATCTACGCCACCCGATGTCAATAACGGTCAAGGCACTACCGGGAAAGCCGGCACCAATGGCACCAACGCCGGCAGCGCCGGGCAAACCGGTGGCACCGGCGGCAAGGGTGGAGCCGCTGTACTTACTGCGGGATTTGGAAGCGCCACGGGCGGAGTCGGCGGCAACGGCGGCACCGGCGGATACCTCGGCAACGGCGGAACCGGCGGCCAGGGCGGCGACGGATCCCAACTCTCAGTCTCTGAGTACGCAGCCGGCGGCAACGGTGGCAGGGGCGGAGACGGTGGATACGGAGGGAACGGTGGCACCGGCGGCATGGGCGGCATTGCCTACGGCCACGGGACCAGCAACATGTACCCCGGCGACGGGGGCGCCGGCGGCAACGGCGGATTCGGCGGCGGGAAAGGCGGGGACGGCGGCATGGCCGGATACCCGGGGAGTCTTGGCGCCAATTACAACTCCGCCAGTTCAGGTGCAACCGGCGGCAAGGGCGGCAACGGTGGTCAGGGCGAGACAGGCGGCACCGGAGGACAGGGCGGCAACGGCGGCGCCGGCGGCAACGCCGGCTACGGCGGTGGCGATGCGCAGGGCGGTGCCGGCGGAGTCGGAGGCGCCGGAGGCACCGGAGGCATCGGTGCAGTCGGTGGCGCTGGTGGCGCCGGGGGTGACGGACCCGGCCTCCACGGCGGCAACGGCGGCAACGGCGGCAATGGCGGCACCGGCGGCACCGGCGGCACCGGTGGCAACGGCGGCAATGGCGGCGCTGGCGGCTTGGGCCCCAATGGTGGCCTAGTTGGGAAGGGCGCTGGTGGCGCCGGCGGGGCAGCCGGTAACGGCGGATACGGCGGCAGCGGCGGGTCCGGCGGCGCGGGCGGCCTGGCCACAAACAGCGCGGCCTGGAACTTCGGCGTCAACGGGTCACCTGGCGCCCAAGGCGCCACCGGCGCTCAAGGCGCCAAGGGTATTGCTGGAAGCCCCGGGTAGCCGCACCGGGCAAGCGCGCTAACCGCCCGCCGTCGGTTATCGCGCTACCCATCGGCAACATCATTGATTGGTTCTTGCCACCGAGAGCGGTCTCAGCGGGTCAGCTCACGCGCGGGTCAGCCCACGCGCCGCCGACACAACCTACAGAGCGGCGCCAACGTTGAAGAAGCCGGCCAGCATTTCTCCGACATTTCGCACGCCGGAGTTGAAGGCCGCGGTCATGAGGCCAACCGAACTCGTGTTGGCGTAACCCGAGATGCTGTTACCCCAATTCGACATGCCGGAAAGCAGTTGCCCAACGTTGTAGTACCCAGAAACTGCGCCCAACAACGACTCTGGCACCTGGTTCCAGAAGCCCGAAATCGCGGACCCGACATTCCCATAGCCAGATGAGCTTCCGTCGCCGCTGTTGAAGAAGCCCGACGAGGGCGCTGTGGTCGTGTTTCCGAAGCCGGAGGAACCCGCGACACTGATTGGGATGTTGATGGGTCCCAGCCCGCCGTTCATCGTCACGTGCAACGGAGACGGACCGATGCTGAAGCCCGGAATGGTGAAGGAGTTGGTGCTTCCGCTCAACGGAATGTTCAGTCCAATCTGGGAAAGGCTGAAACCGCCGATGGTGAACGGGGCGGTGGAGCCACTCAGGGGTATGCCCAGCCCAATCTGAGGCAGGCTGAAGCCGCCGATGGTGAACGGTTGCGTCGTCCCGCTCAGCGGGATGTTGAGCCCGAACTGCTCAAGGCTGAAGCCAGCGATCGTGGACGGGTTCGTCATCCCGCTCAATGGAATGTTGAGTCCGATTTCCGGAATGCTGAAGCCGGCGATCGTGAACGGACTGGTGGCGCCATTCAACGGAATGTTAAGTCCGAATTGCGGAATACTGAAGGCGTTGATCGCAATTCCGCCGGTGCTGCCGCTCAACGCGGGGCCCACGGTGAACTGACTCAGCGGGATTGGGCCGATAGAGCCGGTGATGATACCCGCGACATTTAGGGGAACCAACCCGATCGTAATTGTGATCGGTATGGTGACGCTGATCGACACCGGGATCCCGGCGATGGTGATGTTTGGGACCCTGACGTCGCCGATTCCACCGGAAGCCAACAGATTGACCGGGATGGCCGGGATGGCGATGTTGGGCACGGTGATGGCGCCCACTCCGCCGGAGGCCAACAGGTTCAACGGAATCCCCGGAATATCGATGCTCGGCACCGTAATCGGGCCCACACCACCAGCAGCCATCAAATTCAACGG
>NZ_MVHT01000017.1 GCF_002086275.1 Mycobacterium intermedium
CGACCTTCATGGCAATCTCGCTGCGAGGGTTTGCCTTCGCGGGCTCTGGGGGCGGCGAGATTGCGGTGGTGGTTGTGGTTTGGGCCGCCATCACGACCTTCATGGCAATCTCGCTGCGAGGGTTTGCCTTCGCGGGCTCTGGGGGCGGCGAGATTGCGGTGGTGGTTGTGGTTTGGGCCTGCATCACGACCTTCATGGCAATCTCGCTGCGAAGGTTTGCCTTCGCGCGCTCAGGGGGCGGCGAGCTTGCGGTGGTGGTTGTGGTTTGGGCCTCCACCACGACCTTCACGGCAATCTCGCCTGAGAGAGTGTGCCCTCGTGTGCTCTCGTGCGCCTAGGGGGCGGCGAGGTCGGATCCAAGCGCTCACGGCAAGTACACCAGGCGGGTGAGCCGGGCACTGGGAGCTGTGCGAACATCGTGGCGTGACTGACCAGATCGTCGAGATGATGAATGCCAATCTGGCATCGACCATTCCGGTTGCCGACAAGATGGGGCTGAAGATCGTCGAGGCACGGCCCGGCTTTGCCGCCGCCACTGTCCCGGTCGAGGGCAACGGAAACCATTTCGGCGTCATCTACGCCGGTGTGCAGTTCACCGTCGCCGAGATTCTGGGCGGCATCATCGCGCTCGCCACGTTCGATACGAGCAAGTTCTTTCCATTGGTGAAGAACGTGGACATCACCTTCGTCAGTATGGCCACGACTCCATTGCGCGCCGAGGCATCGATGGACGACGAGACGATTGCCCGCGTCGCGGCCGAGGCGGCAGAACGCGGCAAAGCCAACTACACGCTGGAGGCCGTCGTCTCCGACGCTAACGGCACGGTGGTCGCCACCACCCGAGGGCTGTATCAACTTCGCGCCCACAACCGTTGATGGCAGTTGCCGGGCTCACACCCGCTTAGCGGTGGTCCAGAGCATCCGCAACGTCCCAGCCGTGTTCTAATGGCCAGATCAGCCAGACCGACACTGTCTCGACTGCACGAGGGATCAGTTTGCCGCGGTTCCTGAAGGTGCCCGCGTTGGCTTCGGTCGCGCAGATGCCGACCGGGCACATCGTCGACCTGCCCGGTCGTGGCAGCACCTATGTTTACGACTCGGGACCGTGCGACGGGCCGACCTACATCCTGTTGCACTCCCTGGCCTGCACCGGACTGATGACGTGGTACCCGGCGCTGGACGTGGTGCGGCGTTTCGGTCGCGTGGTGGTCTTCGATCAGCGCTGCCACGGGCAAGGTATCTCGCCGCCGCGGTTGCTGTTCGAGGACTGCGCCGACGACGTCGCCGCACTGGCCGACGTTCTCGATATCCCCAGCTTCGTTCCGGTCGGCTATTCCATGGGGTCGCTCATTGCCCAGCTGGTGTGGCGACGCCACCGAGACCGGGTCGACGGGCTTGTGCTGTGCGCGGCCACCGCGGCGGTGAGCCGTGCCCGCTACGAGCGCGTCGCCACGGGGCTGTTTGCGGCGCTTGTCGAATCGTTGACCCCTGCGCCGCGGCTGTACCCGCCCGCGGGAGCGGTCACCACTAGCTTCTTGGCCGACTATCAGTGGGTGCTGAACCAGGCCCGCGCCACCTCGCCAGGGGGCATCACCCGTGCGATCGCCGAAGTTGTCCGGTTCGACTCGACGACGTGGGTCGGCGACATCGACGTGCCCACGTCGCTCGTGGTGACCATGAAAGACCGGGCATTCGGCGTGCGGCGTCAGCAGTGGCTGGCCGACCACATCCCGGGGGCCGAGGCGGTGCCGGTCGAGGCCGGCCACGCCGGTTGCACCCTGCAGCCCGCGGCGTTCGTACCCGGACTGGCCCGCGCCGTCGAATCTGTCCACCGCCGGCTTCCGGTGTCGCACGGCGCCACCGAGGCTGTCAGATAATCAAAACGTGTCGGTGCCCTGGGAGGAACGGCGGTGAAGCGACTCAGCGGCTGGGATGTGCTGATGCTCGCCAGCGAGACGCCCAACGTCCACCAGCACACCCTCAAGATCGCGATCGTCGACACCAGCGGATTCGACGGCGCGCCGACTTTCGAGGCGTTCCGCGAGGTGTTCCGGGCCACCCTCCCGGTCCTCGAACCGATGCGCTTCCAACTACTGAAGACCCCCTGGCGAATCCATCGTCCGGTCTGGCGCGAAGACGCCGAACTCGACCTGGATTACCACCTGCAACACGTGCGGGTGCCCGCTCCCGGAGGCCGGCGCGAACTCGACGCGGTGATCGGCGCGATCGCGAGCACGCCACTCGACCGCCGCCACCCGCTGTGGCAGTTCTATTACGCCGAGGGACTGGCCGACCAGCGCGTGGCAGTGATCGGCAAGGTGCACCACGTCCTGGCCGACGGGGTGGCCTCGGCGAATCTGATGGCCAGGGTCATGGCGTGGCCCGCCGCCGAAGCGTCGCCGCAGTCGACTTCGCCGCCCGCTGAGAGCACCCCCGACACCCATCCCAACACCAGAGAAGTGCTCCGCTTCGCGGCACGTGATCATGCCGCGCGGATCCGGAGCCTGCCGGCGGCGGTGCGGGACGGAGTGGTCGGGGCTTACCGGCTGCAGCGTCGAGCGCGGGAGCGTTACCGGCATCCGGAGCTGGCCGCCGCGTTCGATCCGGCGCCGACCTTCCTCAACCACAAACTCACGCCAGGGCGAACCTTCGCCAGCGCTGCCGTGCCCCTTGCCGACATCAAGGCGATCAGCAAGAAGTTCGGCGTGACCATCAACGACCTGGTGCTGACCATCGCCACCGGTGCGCTGAGGCAGGTGCTGCAGAATCACGGCGAACCCGCCGACCGGCCCTTGGTCGCCTCGATCCCCACCGCCACCGACACCTCGCCGGACCGGATCAGCGGTAACGCCCTGTCAACCATGCTGGTTTCGCTGCCCGTTCAGGCGGCCGATCCGCTGCAGCGGCTAGGCCTGATCCGCACCTCAACCCGGATAGCGAAGGAAGATCACCAGCTCCTGGGCCCCACCCTGGTCAGTCAGTGGTTGGAGTTCGTGCCGCCGGGCGTCACGCGCACGACGTTCCGCTGGATGTCGCGGCGAGAGGCGCCCAACCAGCTGTTCAACGTGATCATTTCCAACGTGCCCGGGCCGCGGCAACGCGGCAATATCGCCGGAGCCGTGGTGACCGAGTTCTACTCCGTGGGACCCCTGGCCGCGGGGTCTGCGCTGAACATCACCGTGTGGAGCTACGTCGACCAGCTGAGCATCTCGGTGCTCTCCGACGACGCGACGCTGAACGACACCCACGAGGTGACCGACGCGTTCGTCGCCGCGTTCATCGAGCTGTACGAACGAGCGGGGTTGGCCGGGAGCACGGACATCCCCGCCGCGATGCCCAGCTGACCAGGCGCCGCCCACAGCCCATCGTTTATCGACGCGGTGGTTCGGGAACACTGCCGGCAACTACCTGATCCGGTGAGCGTCGATGACCTCTGGCGTGTAACCGCAGCAAGAGGGATCGCCATGACCGCCAAGCACCGCATGACCCCGTCGATGCAGCGAACACAGCCGAGGCAGCAGCGCGCTGGCTGGGCGCTCGGAATCGGGTCCGCGTCGCTGCTGTGCGCCGCGAGCTTGGCCGGGCTGATCCTCGATGCGCAACAGGCTAACCGGGCGACGGAGGCTGCCGCGGTGACGGTCGACGCACCGTCGCATGCCCGGCCGGTGAGTCAAGAGGGCACGCTGATAGCGGTGTCGGCGGACTCAATCACCGCACGCAGCGCCGATGGATACACGCAAACCTATCTGCTGACGCCAGACACCACCGTGATTGCGGCCGGAGATAACCAACCGGCTACCGCTGCTTCGTATTTCACGGTCAATGACGAGGTGACAATCGTCGGAACCATGCAGAGGGGCACCGCGACGGCGACGGCCGTGGCCGCGCGACACCTCGCGCACGGTGGCGCACAGCCAATGGATTTCGGATTTTGAGCATCAACCGGCCTGTGGCCGAATCGAAACGAAGACAAGGTTAGGGTCCGGGCCAGACCTGGGTATGCGTTTTATTGTGAGTTCAGCACTTTCCGATCAGCCGATGCAGCTGACGTGCGCCGGTGCCGCCGACGCCGTCACGGCGGCCGAATGCCGCCGCGCGCTGGACCGCTGGCTGCAGGCAAAGGTGCGGGGGGTTGGTGAACTTCGCGACGACATCATCCTGGGCGTCAACGAAGCCCTGGCCAACTGCGTCGAACACGCCTACCGCGGCCAGCAATGCGTGGGCACCATGCGGCTCCAGGCACGCTACGACGCCGAGGCGGAGTCGCTCACCGTCTGCGTCAGCGACCGCGGAACCTGGCACTGGCCTTCTCCGCGGCCGCCGGAAGACCCGCACGCTTCGCGCGGCATCCTGTTGATGCGCGCCCTTGCCGATCATTGCGCCATCCAGGCTCGTCCCGATGGCACCACCGTGCGTCTGGACTATTCGACGGCGCCCCAACCGGTAGGACAACGGCAATAGCCACTCGCTAGTCGAAGATGTCGCTTCGCACAGTGCCGGAGGGCGCGGCAGGATCGACGAACCATTCGTATCGGAACACCACACCGAGCAGTCGAGGTGGCAGGCGCAGTGACAGGCGCAGCGTCCGAGCACCCAGCCCATCTCCCACTTGAGATTTATGGGCGGAAAGCGCGCGGCCCTTCTGGCGGACGAACTGACGCACGTCGATGCGGTGGGTTATGGCCGCTCGCGGTGCGTATGCCGTGCGTGCCACGTCCGGGTCGTACGGTGGTGGCAACCGCAACATGCGGGCGACGTCACCGACGCGGATGAGCGTCTCGCGCGGCATCGTGGCTTCCAGAACCCGTTGGGTCCCAGCCAATTCGGCGGCGCGTTTGCCGACCCGATGCACGTGCATGTGATCCCGGTGTCCGTACCCGCCGTTGCGCTCATAGCTGAGCAGCAACTGCGCATCTTCTTCGCGGAGTATCGAGGCGAGCCGCTGGGCGGCCTCGTCCACATCGGTCCGCGCGAACCGGACCCGCCCAGGCGGATCCGGGTAGAAGTCGGGCCCGTGGCCACTGTCTGCATAACCGAGGCACTCAAGTCGGTGTACACCGAGAATCGTTGCACTCGAGCGCAATTCATTCAACCGCGTGTCGTCGGGCGCACTGTGCATTCGTCCGTCGGTCGCGGTGACCAAAACCACACGATGCCCCGCGGCCGCCGCCTTCGCCAGCGTGCCGCCGGTGAGGATCGCCTCGTCGTCGGGGTGAGCGTGAAACGCGACTACGGTGGCCATGACTTGCAGTATGCCTGCCGTGACCAATTCGCTTGGCGTTCAACGTTCGGTGTGAGAATTCGCCGCTCGGGTATATGAGGCTGATGTTTTCCGAGCAGCGGCCCAGCTAGATGGCGCACCCCAAACCGATACCTGATGACCTGCGCCGGCTGGCGGCGGCGCACCGGGTTGCAACGTCTTACCGAAACGAGCGACGCGAGCCGGTCGAGGTCGACGCCGATGTGGTGATCCGGGTGCTCGGACTGCTGGATGTCGATGCGGGCACCGAACAGGATCGACGCCGCGAGCTGGCCCGGCTGGCCGAACGCGACAGCGCCGGCCTGCTGCCGCCGACCGTAGCGGTGCGAGTCGACGGACGGCCGCAGCCGCTGCCAGGGGCGACTCTGCTGGTCCACGAGGAAGGCGCCCGCACCGAGGTACCTGACGAGTTCCCGGCAGGACTGCCACCCGGCTGGTACCGCTTGTACACGCGCGACGGCCAAGAGGTCACTCTGGTGGCGGCTCCGCCGCAGGTTCCGGCGCCACCGGATACCTGGGGCTGGATGCTGCAGCTCTATGCGCTGAGATCGGCGCGCTCGTGGGGCATCGGCGACTTGGGCGACCTGCGGGAGTTTTTGCAGTGGACGGCTGCGGACCACGGCGCCGGAGCCGTGCTGCTCAACCCGTTGCATGCACCCGGCCCGACGCATCCGGTGCAGCCGTCGCCGTACACCCCGTCGAGTCGGCGCTTCGCCAACCCGCTCGCTCTGCGTATCGAGGATCTCGGCGCCTACCGTCGAGCCGACCCGGTCACCCGAGCGGAGGTGGATGCC
Source organism: Mycobacterium intermedium (assembly GCF_002086275.1). Taxonomy (GTDB): domain Bacteria; phylum Actinomycetota; class Actinomycetes; order Mycobacteriales; family Mycobacteriaceae; genus Mycobacterium; species Mycobacterium intermedium. The sequence continues at coordinate 6,055 of NZ_MVHT01000017.1, forward strand.
CTGCGCGTGTCGGCCTGCACTCCGCGGATCGATCACGACCTGGTGTGGGCGGCCAAACGAGCCGCGTTGGAACTGCTCTGGCGCGCCGAGGGCCGGCCCGCCCCGTTGGACCACTCCGACGGCCTGCGCGACTGGGCGACGTACTGTGCGCTGGCCGAGCGGCACGGCGGTCGCTGGACCCGATGGCCCGAACCGCTGCGCGATGTCGCCGGCCCCGCCGTGGCCGCGGTGCGCCGCGAACTGGCACCCCGGTTGGCCTTCCACGCCTGGGTGCAGCAACGGTGTGCCGAGCAGTTGGCCGCGGTACGCGACGCCGCCCGGGAGGCCGGGATGGCACTCGGCGTGGTGCACGACCTCGCGGTCGGAGTCGACCCAGAGGGAGCCGACGCGTGGGCACTCGCCGACGTGCTCGCCACCGGGGTGAGCGTGGGCGCGCCGCCGGACAACTTCACCCCGCGCGGGCAGGATTGGGGACTGCCGCCGTGGCGGCCGGACCGCCTTGCCGCCACCGGGTATGCCGCGTTGCGGGACATGTTGCGCGCGGTCCTCGCCCACGCCGACGGGCTGCGCATCGACCACGTCGCGGGCCTGTGGCGGCTGTGGTGGATTCCCCCCGGCGAGGGTCCGGATCGCGGCACCTACGTCTACTACGACACCGAGGTCCTGCTCGCGGTCCTGGCCCTGGAAGCACACCGCGCCAAGGCCACGGTCGTGGGCGAGGACCTTGGAACGGTCGAACCGGAAGTGACCGACGGGCTGGCCGACCGCGGGATGCTGGGCTGCGCGGTCTCCTGGTTCACTCGCGACCAGTCCGTCCCGGACGAGCCGCTACTGCCGTCGGCGAAATGGCCGTCGCGGGCGGCCGCCAGCCTGTCCACGCACGATCTGCCCACTGCCGCGGGCTTTCTGCGTGGTGAACACGTGCGGGTACGCGCCGATCTCGACCTGCTCGATGACGTGCCGGCCGAGTGGGCCACGGCCGACAAGGAGCGCGCCGAGTGGCTGACGCTGCTTCGCTCGGAAGGGCTGCTGCCTGAGGACGGATCCGAGCCCGACGAGGCGTCGATCATCGTTGCGATGCACCGGTTCTTGGCGTCGACCCCGAGCCGGTTGAAGTTGATCGCACCCTACGACGTGATCGCCGAGCCTCGGCAACCGAACCTGCCCGGCACGATCGACGAGTACCCGAATTGGCGACTGCCGCTGCCGGAGACGTTGGAGGAGTTACGTAACGACCCACGGGTCGCCGAGATCGCGGCCTTGTTCAGCCGTCCGGCAAGCTGAATAGACGAGCGGCGTTGTGATGGAACACATTTCGCAGCCAGTCGTCATCGATGCCGGGTAGCCGGGTCAGGACGCGCAACGCGTCGAGGAATCCGTACGGGATGTTCGGAAAGTCGCTGCCGAACAAGATGCGGTCGGCGTGGTCGCGCAGCCGAGGGTATTGCGAGCGTGGGAAAGGCATGAGTTCCTCCACGAACGGAGTGAAAGCCATCGTCGTGTCGAGTCGTACCTCGTCGTATCGGTCGGCCAGGTCGAGGAACTCGGAGTATTCGGGCATGCCCATGTGCGCGATGACGAGGCGCAGTCGCGGGTGGCGCCGCAGCAGCGCCGCGACGGGGTCGGGTCCGGTGTGTTCACCGGGTGCGGGGCCGGATCCGCAGTGGATGACCACCGGGACGGCCGCGTCTTCGATCACCCCCCACGCGCCGTCGAGCAACGGGTCGGTGGGGTCATACCGGCCGACCTGAACGTGGGCCTTGACCACGCGCGCACCGGCCTCGACGGCCTTCCGGACGTAGGCTTCGGCGCCGGGTTCGGGGTAGAGCGTCGCCGTGTGCAGGCAATCGGGGGTCGCCGCGGCGAACGCGGCGGCCCACTCGTTCAGCCATGCCGCCATCTGCGGTTTGTGCGGGTAGACCAGCGACGTGAAGGCTCGGACCCCGAACCCGCGCAGCGTCTCCAGTCGATGCTGCTCGTCGGTGCGGTAGGCGACCGGCCACGGACGTCCCACCAGCGGGCCGGCGTCGTCGAAGTAACGCCAGACCTTGTCCATCACCCGCTTGGGCATGAAATGCGTGTGCACGTCGACGATGCCCGGCAGACCCAGTGACCGCCAAAGTTCGCGTATCGAATCCGTTTCGTCCATCGACAGCGAGGATGTCAGGTCAGGCCGGTGCCCTTCCCAGGTGCTCGTCGACGCACCCGATGAACGCCTGGCACGCTGCCGAGCGCAGATCCGGCCGGGGTGTGACGAGATGAACCCGGCGGTGCATGTCAGCGCCGCGGACCGGCCGTAACGCGAGGGTCGGGTCGGCATCCGCGCGGGTGCGTGCCACAGATTCCGGCAGCAAGGCAACGCCGAGGTCTTTCCGGACAAAGTGGACGACCTCGTCGACGCGGGTGACTTCGAACGCCACCCGGCGGGGCACGTCCGCGAACCCGCGGTCCGTCTCGTGGCGCAACCCGTATCCAGGAGGGAAATCGATGAACGACAGCTCCGCCAATTCGGTCACTGACACCGACGAATGTCTGGTCAGCGGGTGTTCGGCGGGCATGACAGCGACAAGCGGCTCGCTGAACAAGTGGGTGAAGATCAGATTGTTGTGGCTTCGGGACACATTGGAACCCACGATCGCCGCGTCGAGTTTGCGCTCAGCCGCGGCCTTCACCAGGACATCGCTTCCGCCGCTGCGCAATGTCACGCTGACATCGGGATACCGGAGGTGAAAGTTCGCCATCAACGCTGCGACGTCGAGGCTTTCCGATGGGATCTCCATCATCCCGACCGTGAGCCGGCCGGTAACGCTGCCGCTCAGGGCCTGCGCATCGAACTTGATGCGCTCGACCCCGGCCACCACCTGGTGCAGCAACGGCATCAGCGACTCCCCGGCGGGGGTCAGTGTCACCGTCCGGGTGGTTCGTTCGAACAGCCGCACACCGAGTTCCTCTTCCAGGCGGCGCACCTGCTGACTCAGCGCCGACTGGACGACGAACTGTCCCTCGGCTGCCTTGGTAAAGCTCTTGGTCTCCGCGAGAGCCACCGCGTAGCGGAGTTGCTGCAAATTCACACTGATCACTATTGCTGATGAATCTGATCAGATCTATTCGTTGGACTCCTAGGTGGCTATGCCACCAGGATGGGGCCATGTCCGCTGAGGTCACGCTGCGCCCGCTGAGCTTGCCGCGTCCCCCGGCCAGCAATGACTGCTCGGTGGCTGAAGTGCGTGACAAAATCACCGCGGAGTTAGACGCGCTGCCGTTTCTCGGCAGCCTGGCATGCTCGCATGCGGAATTGGTGGCCGGGTCACTCGTCGAGGTGGTGTTCACCTACACCGTCGGCAGCTCCGGCATCGCCGATAGCGGCTGGCTGAAGCTGTGCTTCCGCTACTACTCCGACTGGGACTTGCAGACCTCGGAACCCGGCGGGCGCGACTACGCGACGGCCCGGGTGCTTCAGCGTTCGCTCGTGGGCGGCGCCTCGACGGACGCGGCCGCGACCGTACAGAAACTGGCCGTCCGTTACGACGTCAAAGGCGGTGAGCGGCCGTTTCAGAAGTCGTTGCTGGTTCACGTGGTGGACGGTTACCTGCGACCCGGCGATGTGCTCGAAATCCGGCTCGGCGACCGCAGGTTCGGCGGTCCAGGCACCCGTGTGCAGACGTTCGTCGAAGACGAGTTTGAAGCCCACCTGTTCGTCGACCCGCTGGGAACCTCGCGGATGGCGCACGCGGCCGTCAACAAGATTGCGATCGTTCCGGGTCAACCAGAACATGTCGTCGTCCACGGCCCGCGTGTCGTGCGCGGTGACGTGTCGACCGTTCGGTTGCGGACCCACCTCCAAGACCGGTGGGGCAACGTCTGCACCGGCACTGCCGCCACCGTGAGCGCGCACGTTGACGGCGTACCGGTGGCCAGCACGACCATGCCGGCAGCCGGCTGGGCCCAGGGGGAACTGACGGTGCCGGCTACCTCGGGTCGCGTCGACGTGATCGCCAAGACCGGCACCACGGTCCTCGGCCGAGGGTCGGCCCTTATCGATGTTCTAGACGAATTCCCGAGTCCCCGTGCTTATTTCGGTGATCTGCATGTGCATTCCAATGACACCGTAGGCACCCAGAACACCGACTGGAACCTGCGCTATGGCCGCGACATCGGGGCACTGGACGTTCTGGGTTACACCGCCAACGACTTTCAGATCACCGACGAAGCGTGGGTCGACGTCGTCACGGCATGCCGGGAGATATCGCAAGACGGGACCTTCGTATGCTTCCCCGGCGTCGAATGGTGCGGAAACGCCGGTGTCGGCGGCGACCACAATGTCGTGTTCCTCGGTGAGGACACCACCCTGGCTCGCTCGCTGGAATGGCGCCAAGGCATGGCGAGCACGTCGCCGACGCCGCAAAACTGGCCGATCACTCAGTTGTACGCCGCTTACGAGAAGGATCCGGAGTCCTATCTGTTGATCCCACATGTCGGCGGCCGACGCGCGATCCTGGATTGGCATCACCCTGATTTGGAACGGCTCATCGAGGTGCATTCCGCGTGGGGTAGTAGCCCGTGGTTTCTCGAGGACGCGCTGGCGCGGGGCCTTCGGTTCGGTGCCAGTGCGGCCAGCGACGAGCACCGCGGCAGACCCGGCGGCGGGTCCCCCGGGGCCAACATCTTCGGCGGATACGGCGGACTCACCGGGATCCTGGCACCGGCGCTCACATCCGCTGAGGTTGGCCGCGGGTTACGCGCGCGCCGCACCTGGGCCACCACCGGGGCGCGCGCGGTCGCTCTGTTGCGCAGTGGTGACCACTGGATGGGCGACGAGATTTTCAGTGAAACAACAGATTTGGCGGCAAGCTACGCCCTCTACGGCACTGCGGGCTGGGAAGAGGTCCTCGCCTACGACACAACGGGACCGGTGTGGCGGCGTGACCTGCACGCCGAGGCGGGGCTCTCACGGCAGCTGGTCCGGATTCGCTGGGGTGGCGCACGGCATCGCGACCGTTACCGCTGGGCTACCTGGGTGGGGCGGATGAGTATCGACGGCACCGCGGTGGAAGACATGACACCCTGGGCGGCAACGCATCCCGAACAGCGCCTGGAACTGCACGGTGCTGAGGCCGAATGGCGAACGACCACCTACGGTTCCGACATCGGTTTGGTCGCCAGGCTCGCCGACCTTGGCCGAACCCGTTTTGAAATCGAGGCTAGGGTGCTGGAGGACGACTTGACCACCGGCTTCACCGTGAACGGGGCGGACCTGATCGCTGACGGTCACCGCGACGTCGAAGTCGGCGGCCTGAATTTGAGGATTCGCCTGGAACGTATCGCCGAACCCGCGGCGCTACCCAGCACCGTCAAGGGAGACCTGAAATTGCACCTGCCGCCTGCTGACAGCGCAATGTACCTGCGCGCCAGGCAATTCGATGGTCACCAGGTGTGGACCAGCCCGTTGTTCGTGCGCCGCGACACGAGGCAGCGGTGATGTGCGGCCGTCGCAGCAGCCTGACTCGGCGACTGCACATCGATCTGCACCGCGTCACGCGCGCGTCCTGTACGGCGTCGATCATTTCCGCCTGAATCCCTGTTCGACTCACCCGTTAAGGAAACGCATGTCGCGTCACCGATTTATCGCCGCGGCGCTTGCCGCCGTGGCCGCGGCAGCCCTGGTGGGCTGCTCGCACTCGACCAACTCCACCGCGTCCGCGCCCGTGTCACTGCGGCTGGGCTATCTGACGCGCATCACCCACGCGTCGGCCCTCGTCGGAATCACCGATGGCCTGTTCACCAAACAGCTCGGGCCCAACGTCAATCTCACGACTCAGCCGTTCAGTCAGGGCACCGAGGAAGTGACCGCGCTGCTTTCCGGCCAACTGGACGCCGCTTACGTTGGCCCCAACCCGGCATTCAATGCCTGGCAGAAATCGAACGGGACGGCCATCAGGATCATCTCCGGGGCGGCCAGTGGCGGAACGTCTTTGGTGGTCAAGCCCGGCATCACGTCCGCTCAGGACCTGCGCGGCAAGACAGTAGCCGACCCGGCCTTGGGTGGCACTCACGACGTCAGCCTCCGCGACTGGTTGGCGAGGAATGGCTTGCACACCAATACCCAAGGTGGGGGCGATGTTTCGATCAAGCCGACCACTCCCGAGTCGGCCATCGTGCAGCAGTTCATCTCCAACCAGATCGCCGGTGCCGTCAATTCGGTGCCCTTCGATGTGCAGATGATCAAGGCCGGAGGCGTGCGGTTGTGGTCGGATCCCAACACGATCACCGTGCTGGTGGTCCGGCAGGACTTTCTTGCCGCGCACCCGGACGCGGTCGCGGGGTTGCTGCGCGCTCAGGTCGAAGCGAACGACATCATCGCGCACGACCGGGCCCATGCCGCGCAGTCTGCCAACGCGGCATTGGCCAAGACCCTCGGTAAAAGCCTTGATCCCGACGTGCTGACCGCGTCGTTCGAAGAGACGACCTTCACCAACGATCCGGGGATCGACTCGCTGCGTGACGAGGTGAACAAGGCGGTGGCAATTGGGCTGCTCAAGCCTCTCGACGTCAACGGGTTGGTCGACAAAGGTCCGCTCAACGCCGTGCTCGCGGCGTCAGGCAAACCTCAGGTCGCAACGTGACTCGCTTCGCCTGCCCCGACCTCGTGCCTCAGGCGGAAGTGCCGTCCGCTGTGCGACTGGACGCTGTCTCCAAACACTTCGGGAACGGCCCGTCGGCGATCAGCGCCGTCGACAATGTCTCCCTGCACGTCGCAACCGGTGAGTTCGTTTGTGTCGTAGGCGCATCCGGCTGCGGCAAGAGCACCCTGTTGTCGTTGATCGCCGGTTTGGAAACGCCATCGAGCGGCGCGATCGATACCCGGGGGCGGCGCGTGGCGCTGATGTTCCAGGAGCCGGCACTGTTTCCGTGGCTCACGGCAGCCGCCAATGTCGACCTGGCACTGCGTGCGCGCGGTACGCCGCGTCCGCAACGGAAGGAGCGGGTGGCCCGATTGCTGTCGACGGTGGGGCTAGGTGACTTCGCCGCAAAACGCCCTCACCAACTGTCCGGCGGCATGCGGCAACGCGTGGCGCTGGCGCGCGCGCTCGCTCAGGACGCCGACGTGTTGTTGATGGACGAACCATTCGGCGCGCTGGACGCGTTGACCCGCGATCGCCTGCATGCCGAACTGGAACGCATTGTTGCGGAACAGGGTTTGACGGTCGTGTTCGTGACGCATAACGTGCGCGAGGCGGCGCGGCTGGCCGACCGGATCCTAGTGCTCAGCCCGCGTCCCGCCCGCGTCGTCGAGGAGTTCGACGTCCCGATGCCGCGACCCCGCGACGCCAACACCGCCGAGGTGGCCGAGCTGGCCGCCCGCATCACCGCGCGACTGCACGACGAGGGGATCGGTGATGGGAGATAGGGGCGGTATCGCCACGCAGAACTACCGGTTGACCGCAGCGTCCCGGCGTAGCAACTGGATTCGGGATGGACTGGCCTCGCTGCAGGCGAAATTCCTGGCCGTCGCCGTGATCCTCGCGGTGTGGCAGGCCGTGTACGCCAGCGGTTGGAAGCCGTCCTACGTGCTGCCCAGTCCCGGCACCGTGGCGGCGAACCTATGGCAGCAGGTGCGGGAACCTTTGCTCTGGGACGCCGTCTGGACAACGATGAACCGGGCCCTTGTCGGGTTCGGGCTCGCTCTGCTTCTCGGAACCGTTGCCGGCGCAGTGATCTCGCGGAATAACCTACTGCGCAAAGCATTCGGGCCGATCATCACCGGTCTGCAGACCATGCCCGCGATCGCATGGTTCCCGTTCGCCATCATCTTCTTCGGCTTGCACACCTCCGCGATCCTGTTCGTCGTCGTCATAGGCGCCGCGCCGTCGGTAGCGATCGGGGTCATTGCGGGGGCCGACCACATCCCACCCCTGCTGTTGCGGGCGGCCAAGACCATGAACCTGCAAGGCGTCGCGTTGTACCGGCACGTGATTCTGCCCGCGTCGCTGCCGATGTTCGTCAGCGGACTGCGACAAGGCTGGGCCTTCGCGTGGCGCAGCCTCATGGCCGGCGAATTGGTGGTGCTTGTCAGCAACACCGCATCGATCGGAGTGCTGCTCGAAAACGCGCAGAACATGAGTGACATGCCCGCGGCCATCTCGATCATGATCGTCATCTTGTTGATCGGCATCGCCATGGACGGCGCGTTCGCCGCCGCCGACCGGCAGGTCCGCCGCCGCTGGGGCCTGCTCGAGGTCGACGGTGAGTGACCCGTTCCGCATCTGGGCGTTTGGAGACGCGCACGTAGGTACGGACAAGGCGCACGGCAGAGAAAGCCTCGCCGAAGCGATCGCGCAGTCGGAACGCGGCGGCAGCGAAGGCGGACCGCCGTTCGAATGGGACATCGCGATTGACGTAGGCGACATGTCCGGGGCGCACCACGGCTTGCCCGACGACGACGAGGGCCGAGAGTTGCGGCGTCAGTTCGACAGCTTGCGCGACCACCGCCGCGAGGACATCTACAGCGTGTGCGGCAATCACGACCGCAGCGGACTCGACGAACCCGAGGCGTGGTGGTGGCAGAAGTGGGTCGATCCGCTCGGGCAGCACACCGCCTTCTCCGGTGTCGACAGCGCCGCACGGCGCTACCCGGTCAGCGGCGTTTGGCAGCACTACTCGTTCCGGGTGGGGAACCTGCTGTTCCTCATGCTCAGCGACCGCAACGAACCAACCCAAACCGTCGGACGCGGGACCCTCGGGGGCAACCCGGGCGGCGTTGTCACCGGCGAGACCTTCCGCTGGTGGAAACACATGGTCTTGAGCAATCCCGACGCCATCATCGTCACCGTCCACCACTACGTCCTGAAGAACACGACGGTGGCCTCCGGCGAATGGGAAGGAGTCCGTAAGGGCCCGGACGGGCGATGGCAGGAGCACTATCACCGCCCCTTCGACCTCGGCACACCGCAAGGGGCCTCGTATCTCTATTGGGTCGACAGCCAACCCGATTCCGGCGCGTTCGAACGGTTCCTGGCCGAACACCCCGGCCGGGTGGCGCTATGGATCGCCGGCCACACCCACACAAACCCCGACGACAGCTACGGGGGCAAGACGCATATCGAGCAACGCTGGGGAACGTGGTTTCTCAATGCCGCGTCGCTGAGCCGCTACCACATGCCGATAACGACGCTCCCAGTCAGCAGACTGCTGACGTTCACTCCGGGCAGTCCCGACGTGCGCATCCAGTGCTATCTGCATACCAGCCAGTACGCCGCACAGGGCTGGTACCCGAACGCCGAAAGGACCATCAGGCTCAACAACCCGTTCGCCGGGCCGAGCCAGGAGGCGCCATTCCCCGCCCGCCCGTTGGACCGGGTCATCAGCTGATTTCAGCAGCTCACAGGTGTACGGTCCGGGCAGTGGTAGTCACCTGCGAAAGATAAAAGGTACGCGCGTGCCAGAAAACCATTGCGCGATCGTGACCGAACCGCTACTTTGTTCCGAGGGGAGATCTGAGTCACACCGGTGGGCATGGTTTGGCACGGTTCGTCTTCATAACCGGGAGGGCGGTCGCATACGCGACCGGGATGAAGGGAAACAGTTCGTGTCAGAATCACGACCGGCCGGACGGCGAGTGCGGCTTGTCTCGCTGACCACCGCGCCCAGTGTCGCCACGGCGGAGGATCGTGCCTGGGTTCAGCAGGGTCTTTGCAAGGATGTCGATCCTGACCTGCTTTTCGTGCGCGGAGCGGCGCAGCGCAAGGCGACCGCCATCTGCCGGCAATGCCCCGTCCTGCAGGAGTGCGCGGCCGACGCATTGGACAACAAGGTCGAGTACGGCGTATGGGGCGGTTTGACCGAACGTCAGCGCCGGGCACTGCACAAGCAGCACCCCGACGTGGCCTCCTGGTCGGAATACTTCGAGAACCGCAAGCGCCGCGGCGTCAGCTGACCACAACCCGCATTCGCAGCGCTTCGGGTCCGTCGTTCATCATTACGGTTTTGTTACGCCTCTCGAGCAATTCGCGAGGCGTCTCCGTTTGCGCTGCGTAGCGTCCTCGGCCGTTAGAAGTATCAACTACTTGCGATTGCACTTTTGAACCGATACCGTCGGCCGCAGGGAGTCCTGCGGACCGCTGGACGGGTCCGCATCAGCTCCGTATGAGCAACGAAACGGACAGGAGCGGCGATGGCTCGGTTCCCCAAGCCGGCGGAAGGTAGCTGGACCCAGCACTATCCCGAACTGGGCACCGGCCCGGTGTCGTACGAGGACTCGATCAGCCCCGAGATCTACGAACTGGAACGCGCCGCAATCTTCAAGCGCGCCTGGCTGAATATTGGCCGCGTCGAACAACTTCCCCGCAAGGGCAGCTACTTCACCAAAGAGCTCAAGGTCGTCAACACCTCGATCATCTTGGTGCGAAACACATCTGGCGAAATCAAGGCCTACCACAACATCTGCCGCCACCGCGGCAACAAGCTGGTATGGAACGACATGCCGCTGGAGGAGACCAGCGGTGTCTGCCGCCAATTCACCTGCAAGTACCACGCGTGGCGTTACGACCTGGACGGCAACCTGACGTTCGTGCAGCAGGAAGAGGAGTTCTTCGACCTCGACAAGAGTCGCTACGGATTGGTGCCCGTGCACTGCGACGTTTGGGAGGGCTTTATTTTCGTCAACTTCGCCAAGAAGCCCGAACAGACGTTGCGCGAATTCCTGGGGCCGATGGTGACGGACCTGGAGGGTTACCCGTTCGGCAAGTTGACTTCTCGCTGGTACTACCGCTCCGAGGTGAAGGCGAACTGGAAGCTGTACATGGACGCCTTCCAGGAGTTCTATCACGCACCGGTACTGCACGCGAACCAGTCGCCGACGAGCTATTCAAAAGCCGCGGCGGAAGCGGGTTTTGAGGCTCCGCACTACCGGCTGGACGGTCCCCATCGTCTGGTCAGCACGTCGGGTGTGCGCGCGTGGGAGATGCCGGACGAGATGCGCAAGCCGGTGGATGACATCTGCCGTAGCGGGCTGTTCGGCCCCTGGGATAAGCCCGACCTGGGCGAGATGCCCAAAGGTCTGAATCCGGCGAAATGTGACCCGTGGGGCCTGGATTCGTTCCAGCTGTTCCCCAATTTCGTCATGCTTTTCTGGGGGCAGGGGTGGTATCTGACCTACCACTACTGGCCGATCTCGTACAACTCGCACATCTTCGAGGGCAACTTGTACTTCCCTCAGCCGCGCACTCCGCGTGAGCGCGTCGCCCAGGAACTGGCCGCGGTGACCTTCAAGGAATACGGCTTGCAAGACGCCAACACCCTGGAGGCGACTCAGAGCATGATTGAGTCGCGCGTGGTCGACAAGTTCCTACTCAACGACCAGGAGATCCTGTTGCGCCACCTGCACAAGGAAACCGCGGCATGGATCGACGAGTACCAGCGGCAGCTGGCGGCTGGGGTGTGAGGACACGATGACGCAGAAATCACCCATGCTACCAACCGAATTCGCTGACCTAGAACCTTTCGCCGACTGGTGTCTGCCGACCGAACCGCAGCGCTACGCGAAGCGGCTCGCAAGCTCGATGACGGAGATGAAGGCGTTCTACGACGCCATCACGCCACGCGCCGAGGAAGCGCTGTCCTACTGCGACAAGTTTCCGCTGGACGACCTGCCAGAGGACGTCCTCAACCTCATGCACCTGCTGTACTCGATGATCATGGTGTCTTTTCCTGTCGAGTGCTGGAAGCAGCCGCGCGTCCCCGATTCAGGGGCTTCGACGCTCGACTGTGTCTTAGAGCCGTATCCATGACGGATGTGACCGTCCTGCGGGCCGCCCGCTGGGCCGACGTCGACACCGGACAAGTTCTGTCCCCGGCGGTCGTCCTGGTCGAGGGACGGCGCATCGCCGCAATCAATCCGGAAGGGCCCCTGCCGGATTCGGCGGCGGTTGTTGATCTCGGCGATGCCACATTGTTGCCGGGCCTGATGGACATGGAACTCAACCTGCTCATCGGTGGCCCAGGCGGTCCCGAAGGCCTACCGGCGCCGATGCATGGCGTTCAGGACGATCCGGCGTATCGCACCCTGCGTGGCGCGGTCAATGCCCGCACCACGCTGGAAGCCGGGTTCACCACCGTGCGCAACCTCGGACTGATGGTGAAAACGGGCGGTTACCTGCTCGACGTCGCGCTGCAGCGCGCCATCGACCAAGGCTGGCACGTCGGTCCTCGCATCTATCCCGCGGGCCACGCCGTCACCCCGTATGGGGGGCACCTGGATCCGACGGTCTTCCAGCGGTTGGCGCCGGGGATCATGCCGTTGTCGGTCGCCGAAGGCATCGCCAACGGGGTGCCGGACGTAATCGCCTGTGTTCGTTACCAAATCCGCCACGGCGCCAAACTGATCAAGGTGTCGGCGTCGGGCGGGGTGATGTCGCACAGCACGTCACCGGGTGCTCAGCAGTACTCCGACGCCGAATTCGCCGCGATCGCCGACGAGGCACATCGGGCCGGGGTGCGAGTCGCCGCCCACGCCGTCGGCGACGCCGCCATCCAGGCGTGCATCAGGGCCGGAATCGACTGCATCGAACACGGTTTCCTGGCCAGCGACGAGACGATCCAGATGATGGTCGACCACGGCACCTTTTTGGTCTCCACCACCTACCTGACTGAGGCGATGGCGATAGATCGCATCGCGCCCGAGCTCCGCAAGAAGGCCGAGGATGTCTTCCCGAAGGCAAAGGCGATGCTGCCCAAGGCTATTGCCGCCGGTGTGCGTATCGCGTGTGGTTCCGACGCGCCGGCGATTCCGCATGGCCAGAACGCCAAGGAACTCGAGGCCTTGGTAGCCCGCGGCATGACGCCCATGCAAGCGATCCGTGCCGCCACGGTGGTGGCCGCCGAGCTCGTCGAAGCCGACCACGAGTTGGGCCGCCTCGCGCCCGGGTACCTCGCCGATGTCATTGCCGTTCCCGGTGATCCGTCCCAGGACATCACCGCAACCCAGAACGTCACGTTCGTCATGAAGGACGGACAGATCTACAAGGTGCCGGCATGAGCGACCAAGAACTAGATCCGGCAATGGAACTCACCGAGAACCTTCTGTGGTTGCTCAAGCAGGCGTTCTATTTCTCACTGACCACCGTTAACGACGCTGTCAGCGGGCACGGTGTAAGCACCGCCCAAATCGGTGTGCTGCGGCAGCTTTTGAATTATCCCGGGCTGTCCGGCGCCGAACTCGCGCGTCGATTGTTGATCTCGCCGCAAGGCGTACAACTGGCCATTACGGCGCTGGAGCGGCGCGGTCTGGTCGAACGCAGGCAAGACCCGCAGCACAAGCGCATTCTGCGGACCTACCTGACCGACGAAGGCCGAAGCGTGGTCACCACGGTGATCAGTGACGCCGTGGCCGCACACGAGAAGGTGTTCGGCGTGCTGAGTGCCGAGGAACAGCAGACCCTGCGTGACTTGTTGGGGAGAGTGGTCGAAAAGGGTACTGGGCATGAGCTCTTCAAGGACCACGTGTAGGCGAGTGACGCGAGGGTGGCGGAGTTCGAAAAGTTCACGCGTCGCCGTGGAACCGTTCATCGGGTTCGCGCGGAGGATTGCGACGGCCGGACGACGTGCCAGAGCCGGCCTTTGAGGGGACCCGTTTGTAGCTCGTCGCGCAGTCGTCACAGCATGAGCAATGAACTCGGGCCCCTTTTGTCGAACCGCACATAGGCCGGTGCTCCATGCATCAGGGCCAGAGCGTCGAGAACTTCGGCCACGCCTCGGGCTGCAAAAGCAACCGCAGGAATTCTTGAGAAGAAATGCCCGGTCCGGAAGGCTGCTTGACGATACGTCGTTCGAATTGCGTCATAAAAACAGAGGCGGTCCCGGCCACGGCGTGTAGCTAACACTAGGAAGAACGCCGCCGAGCGACGACGCGGGTCCTGGCCAGGTGAACGTTAAACCGTTGAGGCTGAGGCCATACCCGGTCGGGTAAATGTTATACCCATAATTGACCGCAAGATACGAGGTAAAGTACAAAAGAGGGTTCCCAAAGTAACTTAATGAATCTACGTGGTAAGAGGGAATAAAGAAAGAAACAGGTATCGACGTAGTAGCCGTCGCCTGAAAACCTGCTGCAAACAACGTTGCGGATCCTAATGGTGTGTTGAGCCTCAGGCCTATTTCAGTGCCGAAAACATTGTTCTGGCTATATGCCTCAAGTGGGCCAAGGTGATAACTGACGGTTTCCAAGGGAGTCGCGGCGGCACCAGTCGACGCTTGACCTGTTCCGATTAGAGGATGGCTCTGTAGACCTTGCGCTGCCGCATTCGCAGCATTGGTTAGTACCTGCTTGCTGTTCGCCACTTCAGTAACGGCGTACTGCGTAACTCCCCCATGCAAGAGCTTGACGAATTGATCATGGAAGAGCGTGGCTTTGGCGCTAACCGCTTGAAACTCCTGCGCCTGCGTGCCGAAAAGTGCATTGATTGCCTGGGACACCTCGTCGACGCCGGGCGCTGCGATCGCTGTCGTTTGGTCCGCTGCCGCCGCAGTGGCAGCGCGCAGTCCGGCGCCCAGGTTTCGCAAATCCTCAACCGCTGCCAAAACGGTGGCCGGGACGAGATTCAGCATCGACACTTGCTTGGTCCTTCGGCAAGGCATCTGTGGCATAGACCGAACGTCAGACCAGCAGCCTAACAGCCAGTGAGATCGTTGTGTCAACGTTTGCTGAAACTACCTCGGCGCGGGCACGGACGAGTGAAGCCATGTCGTCGAGGGTGCCGATAGCTCGCCGGCACTGGTCATGCGAGTCATCGGTGTCTACGGCCAACTCCTCAAAATCCCACGACGCCATCACTGTGGGGATCGACCAGCAGCGGCGCAGCCCGAGCCCGAGCCGACTTGGGTTATGTTTGCGTGCTGTAGGAACCCGGCTACTCGGTTACGCGATTGCGCGCACGCAACGAGCGAGAGGAATCGATGACCCAGGGTCTGGTGGTGTTGCTGGCGTTGCTCGCCGCGGTGTGCATGGCGATCGGCATCGTGGTCCGACAGCGCGCCACCATCGACGTTCCGCACGAGTACGGTGTCAGCGCTCATATGCTGACGACCCTGCTGCGCAAGCGACTCTGGTGGTTGGGCAGCGGGGTGGCGGTGGCGGGTTACGGCTTTCAAGCTCTCGCCTTGACCAAGGGTTCCATCTTGCTGGTGCAACCGCTGATGGTGTCGTCCTTGCTGTTCGCGTTGCCGTTGAGTGCCCGGTTGGCGGGCCGACGGGTAACGCGGGCCGAATGGTTATGGGCGCTGCTGCTCACGACGGCATTGGCGGCTTTCGTGGCGTTGGCGCGGCCGAAGCACGGTGATTACGTCGGCAACTGGGTGGCGTGGGGGGTAGTGGCGGCCGTGCTGACCCCGCTGATCTTCGGATGCGTGCTCGTAGGAGCCCGATCAGCCGGCCCGCGGCGTGCAGTGCTGCTCTCGGTGGCGGTCGGAGTGTTGTTCGGGGTGGTGGCGACGCTGACCAAAATGGTCATGCACGTGGTGGATACCAACGGGCCGGTCGCGCTCGCACTCCTTCCGGGGTTCTACGTGCTCGTCGCGGTGGGTCTGCTGGCCACGTTGCTACAGCAGTCCGCCTTTCACGCCGGTGCGCTGAAGGTATCGGTCCCGACCATGCTCGTGCTGGAACCCGTGATCGCTGTGCTGCTGAGTTCGCTGGTTTTCGGGGAACATTTGACGCTATCCGGCGTCCGGATGCTGGTGCTGCCGATCGTGGTCCTCGCGATGGCCGCCGCGACAATTGCGCTCGCCCGCGACGAGGGTGCCTACGAAGACCAACTCGAGGCTGAGTTGGCGCAGCGGTCCGAATAACGCTCTAACTGCGTGCCTGGGTGCGCCCGTGCGTGAGTTGATGCGGCTTGATACCAATCACAAGTACTTGATACTGTGGATGACGATGCATGATCCCGCGCCGGCAGTTGCCGACAGTGCCGTCACAGAAGCGGTAACCATCGAGTTGAACCGACGCTCGATCACGGTCGCTCACAACGACGGCGAAACCGTGCTGCAGACGGCCCGCATGGCCGGCCTGCAACCGCCTTCGTCATGCGAAATCGGTTCCTGCGGAACATGTATGGCCCGCTTGACCGATGGCTCCGTCCAGATGCTGAACAACGACGCGCTCGAGGACGACGAGGTGGCTCAGGGCTGGATCCTGACCTGCCAGTCGTTGCCGACCAGTCGCACGGTCCGGGTGATCTATGAGTAGGCAGAGTGTGAGCCGGGTGGCCGTCGTGACCGGGGGCGCCTCGGGCATGGGTGAGGACACCTGCCACGAGCTCGGCCGGCGCGGGCACAAGGTCGCGGTGCTCGACGTCAATGAGCAAGCCGCACAACGTGTTGCCGAAGACCTGCGGGCAGACGGCGTCCAAGCCGTCGGCATCGGCGCCGACGTCACCGACCGCCCCGGCGTCGAGCAGGCCTTCGACAAGGTGCGCAGCGAATTCGGCCCGGTGTCGATCCTGGTGACCAGCGCGGGGATATTCGGATACTCCCCGTTTGCCGACATCACCACCGAATCCTGGGCCAGGATCATCGACGTCAACCTGACGGGGACGTTCCATTGTTGCCAGGTGGCATTGCCGGACATGGTGGCCGCGAAATGGGGTCGCATCGTGATGATCTCGTCGTCCAGCGCGCAGCGCGGATCACCGTTCGCCGCCCACTACGCGGCGTCCAAAGGAGCCGTCATCACCCTGACCAAGTCGCTGGCCCGCGAATACGCATCGCGTGGAATCACCGTCAACAACATCCCGCCCTCGGGCATCGAGACGCCGATGCAGCACGCGGCGCAAGCGGCGGGATACCTGAAATCCAATGAGGAGATCGCCGCCAACATTCCGATGGGCCACCTGGGCACCGGCGCCGACATTGCCGCCGCGGTCGGGTTTCTGTGCTCGGAGGAGGCCGGCTTCATCACCGGTCAGGTGCTCGGCGTTAACGGCGGCGCGGTGATGTGAGGCAGGAGGTGCAGCGTGGCCAGAGAGGGTAGACCCGCCGAGGGATCTTGGACCGAGCATTACCCCGAACTGGGAACCGGTCCCGTCTCATTCAAGGACTCCACCTCACCGGAGTTCTTCGGACTGGAACGCGAAGCCGTGTTCAAACGAGCCTGGCTCAATGTGGCCCGGGTGGAGGAACTTCCGCGCGTCGGAAGTTATGTGACCAAGGAAATCGAGGTCGCCCGCGTCTCGGTCCTACTCGTCAAGGGCCGCGACGAGAACATCCGCGCGTTCTACAACGTCTGCCGCCACCGCGGAAACAAACTGGTGTGGAACGACTTTCCCGATCGCGAGACACGCGGAACGTGCCGCCGGTTCACTTGCAAGTACCACGGGTGGCGCTACAGCCTGGACGGTGCGCTCACCTTCCTGCAACAGCAGTCGGAGTTCTTCGACCTCGACCCCGCCGACTACGGCCTGAGTCCGGTGCACTGCGATGTGTGGAATGGCTTTGTTTTCATCAACTTTGACCCCAAGCCGCGGCAGACCCTACGCGAGTTCCTCGGTCCGATGATCACGGGCCTGGACGACTACCCATTCGACAAGCTGACCGAGCGCTACGGCTGGGTCGCTCATAACAACAGCAACTGGAAGATTTTCGCCGACGCGTTCCAGGAGTACTACCATGTCCCCTCGCTGCACCCACAGCAGGTGCCGCCGGAGGTGCGTGTCCCGAACGCCGGATTCACCTGCGGCCACTTCCAACTCGACGGTCCGCACCGGCTGGTGTCGACTGCCGGGCGACGACGCTGGTTGCTACCGCCCGAATACATGTATCCCATCGAACGGGCCACCCGCAGCGGCCTGGTCGGGCCGTGGCGCACCCCCGACATCGGCGAGCTACCGGCCGGGCTCAATCCGGGCGGCATAGAACCATGGGGTATCAGCAACTTTCAGATCTTCCCCAACACCGAAATCCTCATCTACGGCGGTTGGTACCTGCTCTACCGGTACTGGCCAACCTCGTACAACACCCATCGGTTCGAGGCCTACACCTACTTCCACCCCGCTCGCACGGTGCGCGAGCGAATCGAACACGAAGTGGCGTCGGTGGTGCTCAAGGAGTTCGCACTACAGGACGCCGGCATGCTCGGCGGCACGCAAGCCGCGCTGGAGTACGGCATCGTCGAGGACTTCCCCCTCAACGACCAGGAGATCCTGGTGCGGCACCTGCACAAGGTCGTCGTCGACTGGGTCGAGGCCTACCAGCGCGAAACCGCCGCGGCCCCGGCAGGAGTCTGAGCATGTCAGAAACCTTGTTGCCCAGTGCTTTTACCGAGCTGGAGCCTTACGCCCGAATCTGGTGCCTGGCCACCGAGACCGAGCGGTGGAACAAGCGAGTGAACAGCAGCATGGCCGACATGCGTGAGTTCTACGACGCGTTCTTCCCGCGACTCGAGGAAGCCATCGAGTACTGCGACAAGTTCCCCCTCGACGACCTGCCCGACGACGCGCTCAACCTGCTGCACCTGATCTATTCGCTGATCATGGTCGCCATGGCGGTGGAGATCATGCACCAGCCGCTCCCCACCGACGCCGCGGACGCGGTCATGATCCGCACCGACGAGCCGGTGCCCTGATATTCGCTCAGAAAGGACAGACGATGAGTCTGCTGACCATCACCAAGCTCAGCGAGTCCGTCGGCGCTGAGGTCACCGGCCTGGACGCCACCCACCTGGCCGACAACGACGCGATCGGCGACGCAATCCTGGAAGCGTTGGAGGACAACGGAGTCCTGGTCTTTCGCGGGCTCAATCTCTCGCCCGAAGACCAGGTCGTGTTCTGCCGTCGGCTCGGCGAAATCGATCACAGCTCCGATGGCCACCACCCCGTCGCCGGCATCTATCCGATCACGCTGGACAAGTCGAAGAACGCCTCGGCGGACTACCTGAAGGCGACGTTCGACTGGCACATCGATGGGTGTACGCCCATTGGGGACGACTACCCGCAAAAGGCCACCGTCCTTTCAGCGATTCACGTCGCCGAAAGGGGCGGCGAAACCGAATTCGCCAACTCCTACGCCGCCTACGACGCACTGACCGACGAAGAGAAGGAACGATTCGCCACGCTGCGCGTCGTCCACTCCCTGGAAGCATCTCAACGGCGAGTCACGCCGAATCCCAGCCCGGAACTGTTGGCACGGTGGCGCTCTCGTCGTACCCACGAACACCCCTTGGTATGGACACATCGCAGCGGCCGCAAGTCCCTGGTGCTGGGCGCGTCCGCCGACTACATCGTCGGCATGGACCTCGACGAAGGTCGTGCCCTACTCGACGAGCTGCTGCAACGAGCCACGGTGCGGGACAAGGTGTACAGCCATTCCTGGTCGGTCGGCGACACGGTGATCTGGGACAACCGCGGGGTGCTGCATCGGGCGGCACCGTACGACCCCGACTCGCCGCGCGAAATGTTGCGCACCACCGTGCTCGGCGACGAACCGATCCAATAGTCCGACGTGAAGCCGACTGACGAAGTAGCGCTGTTCATCTCGACAACGCGCGCCTTTCTCGACCGCCACGCGACGATAGGACACCAACGGGCGTTGCATGCCGAAGACCGCTGCGTCGACGCGCAGTGGTGGCGGCAAGCCGCCGAGCTCGGCTGGGCGGGACTGCTGGTGCCCGAGGAACTCGGCGGCGGCAACGTCTCGGGCAGCGGCTTGCATGATCTGGCGGCAGTGGCCGAACAACTCGGTCACACCGTGGCGCCCGGACCACTCCACCCGGTGAGCACGGTGCTGGCGGGGCTGGTCGACGCCGACAACCGCAGCGAGCACGCCGACACCATCCACGCACTCACTTCCGGTCAGGCGGTGGCGACGTGGGCGGTCGACGAACCCGGTCGGCAATTCAGTCCGCAGCGGCCCAGCTTGACCGCGACACCGACCGCCACCGGTTACCGCCTCGACGGCGTGAAAGACCGAGTGGAAGCCGGCGCGCAGGCCGATCTCCTGCTGGTCACGGCCCAAGCCGACGACGGCCTGCGCCAGTTCCTGATTCCCGCCGACGCGTACGGTCTGTCCCGGCACCCGCGAGGCAACATCGACTTGGTAAAGCGTTACGCCCGAGTTGAATTCGACGCCGTCACGGTCGACAACAGCGCGGCCGTAGGCTCCGTCGCACAGACGCCCGCGCTGATCGAACGGCAAAGCCATGTGGCGATGCTTCTGCAGTGCGCCGAGACCGTCGGCATCCTGGACACCGTGCTCTCGATGACCCTGGACTGGGCGCGTGATCGCTACAGCTTCGGCCGTCCGCTGGCGTCCTACCAGGCGATCAAGCACCGCCTGGCCGACAAGACCATGTGGTTGCACGCGTGCAGGGCCGTAACCGCCGGCGCGGTCGACCGGGTGGCCGCCCGAGCCAGTGATGCCGGGGTGTGGGTCAGCGCCGCGAAGTCCTACCTCGGGGAGCATGCCGGTCCGCTCGTCCAGGACTGCGTGCAGTTGCACGGCGGCATCGGCGTCACCTGGGAACATGATCTGCACCTGTTCTTGAGACGGATCACCCTGTATCGCAACATGTTCGGTACCCCATCCGAGCACCATCAAGCGATCTATCGGCAGGCCAGACCGGGCGGTCCGGCCGCATGACCGAATCGGTAGAGGAATTCGCCGCCCGCGCACGAGCCTGGCTGGACGACAACATGCCTCGCCTCGAGCCAAATGTCGTGCCCAGAGCCGGCCGCGACGACGAAGGCGCCTGGCAGCGCGCCCGCGAACTGCAGCAGCGCCTGTACGCCGGGGGATTCGCCGGAATCTGTTTCCCGCGTGAGTACGGGGGCCTGGGCCTGGACGTCGCCTACCAGAAGGCGTTCGACGCCGAAGCCGTCGACTACGAGATGCCCCTCATCCTCAACGTCCCCACGTTCACCATCTGCTGTGCGACCCTGCTCGACGCCGGCACCGAAGCGCAGAAGCGCCAACACATTTCGGCGGCACTGCGGGGCGAGGAAGTGCTCGTGCAGTTGCTCTCCGAACCCGGCGGCGGATCGGATCTCGCCGGACTGATCACCCGCGCCGAGCGTGACGGCCAGCATTGGGTCATCAACGGCGCCAAGACCTGGAGCACCAGCGCCTTCGCCGCCGATTACGGACTGCTACTGGCGCGTACCGACCCCACCGTGCCAAAACACGATGGGCTGACCATGTTTCTGGTGCCCGTGCACGCACCCGGTGTGACGCTACGGCGGATCGAGCAGGTCGACGGTTCCAACGAATTCTGCGAGGAGTTCTTCGACGGTCTTCGCGTCGATGACGCAGCGGTGGTGGGCGAGGTCAACAAGGGTTGGGACGTCGCCGGGCGACTGTTGTTCCACGAGCGCCGCGCCGTAGGGCAGGGCTCGGAGTTCGCCAGTGGCCGCGGGCGCGAACGCGCCGAGGATTCCTACGCCGACTTCTTCGCCCTGGCGGACGCCGCCGGGCTGGCCGACGACCCGTTGACGCAGGACAAAGTAGGCCGGGTCCTGGCCCGGCGGATGGTGCGCGACTCCCTGGTCGAATACGTCTCCGAGGCGATGCGTGCGGGTAACTTGCCGCCGGCCGCGGGTTCGATCATCCGGCTGTTCCACTCCGATGTGACGTTCCTGCAGGTCGATACCGCCATGGAGATCGCGGGCCCGCTCGGCGTCGTCGACGACGTCGATCAGCTGCGGAAGGCCGGCCAACGGTACCTTTCCCGGCAGACGGTCGCGCTCGGCGGCGGCAGTGACGAGATGGCGCGCAACGTGATCGGCGAACGTGTCCTCGGTTTGCCGCGGGAGTACGCCGCGGACCGCGGTGTGCCGTTCAACCAGGTGCGACACAATGCGGCCAAAGGTGCTGCCGGACAGCCCTGATCGGCAGTGCAATACTGCGAAGTATGAGTCCTGCGGGTGTCGCGCGAGTCTGGCCGGCTATGGCGGCGCTGGCCTTGACCGTCGTCGTGCCGTCCCAGGCCGCGGGCGCGGAGCCGCGGTACGGCGTACATGGATTCGTCCTGCAGCCCGGCGGCAACTGGACGTTCTGAACCCGCCATCGCCTATGGACATGACGAACGGTCTCGACGTACGCGGACGAGCCATACAGGACGGGGAGTTGGCGGCCTGGCTGGCCGAGCACAGCTTGGGTAACCGGTTCGGCCTGGCGGTCGTCGGAACCGGCACAACCTACGGCGCCAAAGCCGTTGCCCTGGCGATCGTTGCCGCCGACGGAGAGGGCCGATACATCGACGTCGATGGTCTGACACCCGACGACGAGGCAGCATTGGCGTCGTGGTTTGCCGACCCGGGCCCGCCCAAAGCGATCCACGAGGCAAAGCCCGCGATGCACGCTCTCGCGGGCCGTGGCTGGACCCTGCGTGGTGTCACCTCTGATACCGCGTTGGCGGCTCACCTGCTGCAACCCACGAAACCGGGTGCGGGTTTGAACGACTTGCTGATACGTCACATGCGTTGCGCATTGCCGGCATCGCAAGACAACCCGGTGCAGGCGCTCATTTTGCGGGCGTGTGCCGTGCTCGACCTGGCCGACGTATTGGACGAGGAATTGGCGCGCAACGGCGCGTTCGCGCTGCTGAGCAGGGTCGAGTTGCCGCTGCAGCGTGTACACGCCGATTTGGAGATCACGGGTGTTGCGGTGAATCGCGCCGCGTTGGTTGCAGCGCGCGGACGGGCCCACGTCGACGAATTGCTCGATGCCATCGCCGCGGACGGGCGCATCCACGCCGCATCGCAATTCGATTTGTCCAGCGGGCCGATCCGTGAGGCGTTCGTGGCGGGTGACGGCTTTGCGGGACTGATGACGGCCCGTTATGGCGAAGCTGCGGTCGATGCCGTCAAGATGGCGATCATCAACCTCGACCAATCGATCACAGAGGCTGGATTGACGTCACGCCTGGTTCTGTTGGCGGGAAACGAGTTGCTCTTTGAGGTGGCCAACGGCGAGCCCGACGAATTGGAGTCGCTGGTTCGCGAGCACCTGGGCGAGCTTGAGGTCGCCGTCGGGGTCGGCCCGAGTTGGGCTGCGGCAGCGCTGACGAGCCTATAACTGTGCAGGCGCTGTCAGTCGAGCGCTCCGGCCGCCAGCGCGGCCGCGTTGATCTTCGTCAGCACCTCGCGCAGGTGGTCCAGCTCGGCAAGGTCCACCCCGAGCCGTTCGACCACCGCGGGTGGAACCTTGACCGCCTGCCGACGCAGAGCGCGACCCTTCGATGTCAGCTCCACGTGAGTGGTGCGTTCGTCGGCCGCGCTACGCGTGCGCTTGATCAACCCTTGCGCCTGCAGGCGCTTCAGCATCGGTGACAAGGTCGCCGAATCCAGCTGCAGCGCCTTTGCAATATCCTTGACCGACAACGGATTTCCATCTGACTTGGCGTTGTCCCAAAGCGCCAGCATCACCAGGTACTGCGCATGGGTCAACCCCAACGGTTCCAGCAATGGCCGGTAGACCGCGAGCACCGCGCGATTCGTGACGGCCAACGCGAAGCAGACCTGACGCTCCAACGACAGCGGGTCAAGGTCGGTACTAGTCGAAGAATTCGACATGTCGGGTACCGGTATCAGAATGGACTGCTGTTCGCTTGCCACTCGGCCGATTCGGGGCGCGGCCCGTAGCGGCGGGCGTAGTCCTCGTGAATGTGGGCTTCTTTCTGCCGCTTGATCACGTCGACGAGGTTCGGGTCCAGACCGTGTTGCAGGAGCCGGTGGCGCCGCCAGATCTTGTTCAAGGCCATGGCCATCAACAATGCCCAGATGTAGAGCGGCGCTGTCATCTCCGTGTGTACATAAAGTGACGCGGGCAACAACCAGAACGGCGCGAGGATGAAGAGCGGAGGTATTGCCCACCGGATCATGTGACGGCGGACGGCGCCGTGACCCGCGAGGTCATTGGCCACCCACTCGCGCATCGAGGGGGGCAAGCACTTTCCATACGAGTAAGCGATGTATTGCCAGAGGTTGGGGCGATCCGCAGCCATGCTTACATCGTATCCAATTAGTTAGTGCACTAACTATGTCAGCCTCGTCACACCTTGCGCGCGCAACTAATGGGGGCACTTACAGTCGAATGGTGACGATCGCCTATGACGAGGCACTGCGCGAACGGATCCGGGTCCATTTGGCAGGCCACCAGCGGCGCGCAGTGAGCGACCCGACCAAGCGGCATGCCGCGGTCGCGGTGGTGCTCGTCGATTCCGAACTCGGCGAGGACAGAGTGGATCCGGCGAACGTGGACGACTGGAATGGTGGACGGCCCTTGCCGGCATGGGGCTTGGACGGTCGGATGGTCGACGTGTCAGGCGGCGCCGCATTCCTATTGTGTCGCAGAACATCTCGCCTCAACTCGCATCCGGCACAGTGGGCGCTGCCGGGTGGCCGCCTCGATCCCGGGGAAACGGTGATCGACGCCGCGCTGCGCGAACTCGACGAAGAGGTCGGCGTCAGGCTGCCCGACTCGACCGTGCTCGGCCTCCTTGACGACTACCCGACCCGCTCTGGGTACGTGATCACCCCGGTGGTGATTTGGGGCGGCGGTCGGCTCGATCTGTACCCCGCGCCCGACGAGGTCGTAGCGGTGTATCGAGTCGGGTTGCATCAACTGCAACGCGACGATTCGCCGAGGTACATCAGCATCCCGGAAAGCCCTCGTCCGGTGGTACAGATTCCGTTGGGAAACGACCTGATTCACGCGCCGACGGGAGCCGTGCTGCTGCAGCTGCGGTGGTTAGGCCTGGAAGGTCGTCATGACCCCGTCGACCACCTCGAGCAACCAACCTTCGCCTGGAAGTAGGGTCGCTACGCCGCTATCAGCTTGAGCGGCAGGGATTCGTGCCGGCGGATGATGTTGTTGAGTGCCCACACCGGCTCACCGGTCACTTCGATTCGGTCCACACGCTCGATCAAGGCGCGCAGGATGGCGGCGGTTTCCATGCGTGCCAGCCCCTGGCCGGCGCAGGCGTGGGTCCCATTGCCGAATCCGATCTGACGGCCGGCGTCTCGGCGGATGTCGAAGGTATCGGGGGCGTCCCATTCGTCTTCGTCGCGGTTGGCCGAGGCGTAGATGACCAACAGGCGCGACCCGGCAGGTATTGTGGCGCCGGTGATTTCGGTGTCGACGCGAGCCTGACGAGCGAAGGCGCGGATCGGCGACTCGTAGCGGATCACTTCGTTGATTGCGTTCGGAATCAGCGCGGGCTCGGCCTTGAGCAACAGCCACTGATCGGGATGTGTGGCCAGCAGATAGAGCGCATTGGAGATCGCGCTGATCGTCGTGTCCAGGGAGGGCGCGATGTAGTCGATCATCAAGGCGGAACACTCGGCGTGGGCGAGCCTGCCCTCGTCGGCGGCGCAGAGCAGTTCGTGCGCCACACTCCCGTGCAGAACATTGCGTTTACGCACGACGCGATGGGAGAACCGCAGCATCTGCAGGCTGCGTGGAATCGCCTTGACAGCTTGCCAATTGGCTGGGCCAAGGATGTCGAAAGTGGCGCCGCCCCAGGCGATGAGATTTGTACGTTCATCCCGCGGCCAACCGACGAGATCGGGAACGATGGCCAGTGGCAGCGCCGTGGCCAGGTCGGCGACGCCGTCGACGGTGCCGCGTCGCAGGGCGGCATCCACAACGGCGCCGGCCTGCCGGTCGATGGCTTCGTCGACCGCACGTAGCGCCCTGGGTAACAATCGGTGCGCGAGAAGTTTGCGTCGTCGATCATGTTCTGCGCCATCACTATTGAGGGTGGTGCCGCGTGAGAGCCGGTTGCTGAGAGGGTTGAGGGCGACGCCCCTGCCGGAGATGAACACGTCGTCGTTGCGCAACGTGGCCTTGCATTCCGCATAGCGAGGCAGTGCGTATACCCGGTGTCTGGTCAGCCACACCACCGGACCGAGCTCGCGTAGCCGCCGGTAGTGCGGATAGGGGTCGAGCAGGGCATCGGTGGTGTAGATGTTCGGGCGATAGGTCGCAATACCGTCGAGGGCGGCCCTGCCCATATGGACTCCCAACTCGGGTACGCGAAAGTTTCTGACGAAATCGTCACATACTCGGCTTGAGGGGTCAATAGTTTCTGACGAAATCGTCATAACTACCAGAAGGTCCGCCGCATTGTCGGGCCGCGGTGCGACAATCTGGCGGTGAAGATCGCGACCGTCGGCGTCCACGTTCTCGACGTTCACGTGATCGGCATCGAGTCCATACCGGACGGGTCCACGGGTGCCCTGGTGGAAACCATCGCCTTCTCGGCGGCGGGCACCGCCGGTGGCACCGCCGTCGTCCTGAGCCGGCTGGGTGCCGAGGTGCACACCTTCGGCGCCATTGGCGGCGACGCCATCGGCCAGAGCCTGGTAAACCTGCTCGCCGCCGAGGATGTCGACACCCGTGGTCTGGTCGTCAAGCCGGGCACCCAAACGTCGTCATCGGTGATACCCGTGCGGCCCAACGGTGACCGACCCGCGTGGCACTGCGTCGGCGCAAATGGCCAGTACAGCGTGGACGACTTCAAGCCGGACGCCCTGGACCAATTCACCCACCTCCATCTCGGCGGACCCGAGTTCCTGGGTGGTGCGGCGGCCGGCAAACTGCTCGCGTCGGCACGCTCAAATGGCCTCACCACGTCGGTCGACATCCTGGCGGCCGGCGACCCCGGCACCCTCGAGTGGATCGCGGAAGCCTTGCCCCACACGGACTATCTGCTGCCCAATGACGAGCAGGTGCGCGGGTTCACCGGCGCCGAGTCACTCGTCGACGGCGCACGCGCCCTCATCGACCGGGGCGCCGGCTGCGTCGCCCTCACCTGCGGCGGCGAGGGGGCAATCGTCGTCACCGCCGACGAGGTCGTCGAAGTCCCCGCATACGCAATCCACGTCGTCGACACCACCGGTTGCGGCGACGCCTTCTCCGCCGGGTTTCTCATGGGTCGATCGCTGGGCCGCGACCTGCGCGCCGCGGCGCAACTCGGCTGCGCCGTCGCGGCCCACGTCGCGCAGGGCATCGGCACGGGTGCCGGACGCTACGACCTCGCTACCGTCGAGGCGTTCGCGTCGTCGGCGCCGACGGCTCAGTGACTCACGGCAGGCGTGACGTCGACGAGTCCCGACAGGGCCGAGGGCAATGGCCCAACATGCAGCACGCCGAGGCGTTGCGTCGCGCGCGTCAGCGCGACATAGAGCTCGGCGGCACCCCGCGGGCCTTCGGCCAGGATCCGTTCCGGTTCCACCACCAGGACGGCGTCGAACTCCAGCCCCTTTGTTTCCGACGGGAGTATCGCACCGGGCACCCCGGCCGGACCGATCACCACGCTGGTGCCTTCCCGGCCGGCTTCGTCGCGGACGAATTTCTCGATGGCAGTGGGTAGTTCGCGCTCGGTGACCCGCTTGGACCATGGTGCGACGCCACCCGCGCGTACGGATTCGGGCGGCTGGACTCCCGGCGCGAACTCGGCGAGCAGCGCGGCGGCGACGGCCATGATCTCCGCAGGGGTGCGATAGTTGACCGACAGCGACCGGTAGACCCACCGATCCGCCGCATACGGTTGCAGCACGGCGTCCCAGGACCTCGCTCCGGCCTCCGACCGGCGTTGCGCAAGATCGCCTACCACAGTGAAGGATCGAGCCGGGCAGCGTCGCATCAACACCCGCCAGTCCATCTCCGACAATTCCTGTGCCTCGTCGACCACCACGTGCCCGTACGTCCAATTCCGGTCTGCCGCAGCACGTTCGACAAGATCGCGGGTATCCCGCTCGGCGAAGCGTTCCGCCAGGTCCGCACCGTAGATCAGGTCGGTGGCGAGCAGGCGGTCTTCGTCGTCCATCAGGTCCTCGCGGCTGAGCATGAGGTCCAGCACGCCGGCGGCGTACTCGGCTTGGGCCTGCCGCTCCTGTTCGGCCGCTTCGTCTGCCGCCCGATCGCCGCCCAACAGATCGACGAGTTCGTCGAGTAGCGGTACGTCCGACACCGTCCAGGCCAGGCCATCGGCACGTTCGAGGGCGGGGTCGGCGCCGGCCGCCCGCAGTCGCTCGGGCGATTCGTACAACGTCGACAGCAGGTTCTCCGGCGTCAGAATCGGCCAGAGTTCGGCAAGCGCGGCTTTGAACTGGCGGTTGCCGGCGAGCTCCTCAATCAGGTCCTCGCGCAATTGTTCCCAAGCCTGTTTGTCCTTGCGGCTCAACCAACCACGTCCGATCCGGGCGATGGCCCGTTCCGTCAGCACGTAGGTGACGATCTCCCGAAACACCGAGCGCGCATCGTTGTGCGGCAGGCCGCTGTCCCGCGCCTCCTGCCTAGCCCACTCCGCGGTCTCGGCATCGATGTGCACCGTGACGTCCGACAGTTCGATCGGCAGCGGTTCCTCGGGTAGCCGCTGCCGGTCGGCGATCGCCGCCGCGAGCACGTCCAACATCTGTAGCGAGCCCTTGAGTCGCGCCACTTCCGGGCTGTCCTCGGCGGTGATGTGCAGTCCGGGCACCAGGTCACCAATGGTCATGAACACCACCTCGGACTCGCCCAATGACGGCAGTACCCGGTCGATGTAGTTCAGGAACGCCTGGTTGGGGCCAACCACCAGCACCCCTTGCCGCTCGAACCGGTCCCGCTGCGTGTACAGCAGGTACGCGACGCGGTGCAGCGCCACCACCGTCTTGCCGGTGCCCGGTCCACCCTCGATGACCAGCACCCCAGCGTGATCGAGCCGGATGATCCGGTCCTGTTCGGCCTGAATCGTCGCCACGATGTCGCGCATGCCGTCACCACGTGGCGCATTGACCGCGGCGAGGAGCGCCGCGTCGCCTCGTTCACCGTCCCCGGGGCGGCCGAACACCTCGTCGGTGAAGTCGAGTATGCGCCGCCCCCGCGTGTGGAACTGGCGGCGCCGCCGCATGTTTTCCGGGCTTGCGGCGGTGGCGATGTAGAACGCTTGCGCCGCCGGTGCCCGCCAATCCAGCAGCAACGGTTGGTAGTCGTTGTCCTCGTCGAGAATGCCGATGCGGCCGATGTACAACCGCTCACACGTTTGAGTGTCCAGCCGGCCGAAGCACAATCCGTTGTCTGCCACATCAAGCCGTCGTACGGACCTGGCAAGGGCGCGGACCTCGCTGTCTCGTTGCACCAAGGTCCCGCCATCCATCTTGTCGATGGGGCTCCCCAATGCCTCCTGATAGCTGTTCTTCAGCCGTGTGCGCTCGGCGTCGAGGCGCGCGTAAAGGTCGGCCACGTAGTTTTGTTCGGACCGTAATTCGTCCTCGTAGTTATGAGTTGACACGTCTCCCTCTTGGTCCCCCTCGCGGCGCGGTTTCCGCCTAGGCCAGCGATTGTGCGGTATGACCCCGGCCTTGCCGCAAGCCCCGGTCGCCGTTATACGCTGGAAGCGACAACACGAAATGTCCTTCTCAGCATCCCACCGCCGCAAGGCGTAGTGTCCACGACAATGGACCTTGACCGCATCACCCACCCGCTGCGACTGGCCCGGGGATCTCATCAGCCAGGGTCGGGCAAGGGGTGCGCGATGAACGTCATCTCCTACATCAACGGCGACGAGCAGATCACCGACTTCCCGGCGACGACGGCGCGTCCGTTGGCCTCCTTCGTGCAGCTGTGCAACGACCAGTTGGCCGGACCGGACGGTTACCTATCGCCCGAAGACAGCCTGCTCGTGCTTGACCTGGCTTGGCTGACGATAGGTACCGCCTCACCGACTGCCGATGTTGCCGACACCGTGATTCACGCCTGGGTGTCGAAGCTGCTCATCAGTCCGCCTTGGGGTGTGATCCGCTACGCTGAAAACGCCGCCGCGCAGGTCATTTCCGACATCGCCGAGCTGCACCGCAAGTTCGTCCCCGGCGCCACGCCGCCGATCGCCTTATGGGACAGCACAGCTCGCGCCGCACGAGAGATCAGCGCCGCGATGGAGCCGTGCGCCCAGCGGTATGCGGTCCGGGCGGCCTACCAGTCGACCTCGCTCATTCACACCGATGATTGGGGCACCCTCGACGCCGTCACCGGCAATGCGCTGCGCGCGCACCGGCTGGCCCACTTGGAGGGCGGCGCCGCCCAGATCGTGGATGTCACCCGCAATGCCATCCGATCGTGGCGCCGCCTCGCCGGTTTGAGCGTCGTCGGCGATGCGAAGCGCAAAGATGTTGCAGCTTAACGCAACTGGGTGTAGCTGCGCCTGCGTCAGGCTTGCCCTCAGGTCGAGGCGCGGACGATCAGTCGGGCGATGTCCGCCGGTTCCGGCGCCGGTGGCGCGGGATAGCCCAGCTCGCTGACCAACGCAGCGATCGCCGCGTCGGCCACGGCGACGGGGTTGAACTCCACCGTCGTCAACGGGGGTGAGCTCAGGGCTGCCATCGGGGTGGCGTCGACGCCCATCACGGCAAGGTCGTCGGGACAGCGCAAACCCGCTTCGCGGATGCCGTACAGGACCAGGCAAGCAATCTCGTCGCTCTGCGCACACACGGCGGTGACACCGTCGCGCACCCAGTCGGTCACCACCTGAGCTGCGTTGTCTTGGGTGACGTCGGCTACCTGGACCGGCGGGAGACCGCGAGCCTCGGCCGCTCTGGTGACACCTTGCAGCCAGTAGTCACCCAAGGGGCGCCATCGTTTAATTCCTGTGTAGGCGAATGCAATTCGCTGGTGACCACGAGACGCGAGGTGCTCGACCCGCAGTTCGCCGACCGACAGATGCGGATCGCCGAGTGCCGGCAAGGCCCCGATCTCGATGTGCGGTATGGCGGCCGACCGCACCATGTCGAGAACCTTGGCGCTGAGCGGAAAAAGGCTGGCGATCGCGACGGGGTCAATGTTCTTGATCGCGTCGATGACGTGCTGATCGTCCTCGGTCTCGAAGATCTGCACCTGCAGCAACCCACGGCCCGCCAATTCGGTCGTCATCCGGCTTCCGGCCTGCATCGGCATTTCGCCCACCGCCACCCGTGGAACGATGTAGAGCACCACCCCGCTCTTACCCCGAGCCAGGTTGCGGGCGGCGAGATTGGGTCGGTAGCCGAGTTGTTCGGCGGCGCGGTAAACCGCCTCCCGGGTCCGCCGCGAGATCTTCTTGCCCTCTGCCTCGTTCAGGACGTAACTGACCGTGGCTGTCGACACGCCCACAAGGCGGGCCACATCGGCATTCGTCGGTCGCGTCAGCTTGTTCGCACTCGACGCGTCACCCTCCGAACCGGCCATGCCTCATCGTGGCATGGCCGCTATCGAATTGGCAGTCCGGTCAGCGCTCGCGAGATCACCAGACGTTGGATTTCGCTGGTTCCTTCGAAGATCGTGAAGATCTTCGCGTCGCGGTGCATCCGCTCCACCGGGTAGTCGCGGGTGTAGCCGTTGCCGCCCAAGATCTGGATCGCTTCGTCGGTGACGTACACCGCGGTCTCACTCGCCACCAGCTTGGCCATCGAACCTTCGGCCGCGTCGAAGCTCTGGTTGTTGCGCGCCATCCAGCCGGCCCGCCACACCAGCAGCCGGGCCGCGTCGATGCGGCACTTCATGTCGGCCAGCTTGAATGCCACCGCCTGGAATTCGCCGATCTTGCGGCCGAATTGCTCACGCTGGCAGGCATATTCGAGGGCGTACTCGTAGGCGGCGCGCGCCACCCCAACGGCCATCGCGCCGACGGTGGGCCGGGTGCGTTCGAAGGTCTTCAGCGCTGCCTGCCCACGCGCCGAGGCGCCGGACTTGACCCGCGCGATGCGGGCCTCGAACTTGTCGCGCCCGCCCAGAATCATGTCTTCCGACAGCCGCACGTTGTCGAGCACCACCTCGGCGGTGTGCGAAGCGCGAATGCCGTGCTTTTTGAACTTCTGCCCCTGGGACAAACCCTCCACGTCCGAGGGGATGACGAAGGTGGCCTGGCCGCGGGTGCCGAGCTCGGGATAAACCGATGCCACCACGATGTGCACGTTGGCGATCCCGCCGTTGGTCGCCCACGTCTTGGTGCCGTTGAGAACCCACTCTTTCGTGGCCTCGTCGTAGCGGGCGCGAGTGCGGATGGCACCGACGTCGGAACCCGCGTCGGGCTCGGAGGAGCAGAAGGCACCGAGCTTGGGATCGTCCGGGGTGCCGAACATCTCGGGCAGCCAGCGCCCGAGCTGTTCGGGTGTCCCGTTGCCGGCCAATGCCGCCGCGGCCAGACCGGTACCCATGATGGACAGCGCGATGCCGGCGTCGCCCCAGAACATCTCCTCGAACGCCGCGAGCATGCCCAGCCCCGACTCCTCGGCCGCCTGCTGCACGAAGAAGTCGGGCGAATACAGGCCCACCTTCGCCGCCTCCTGGATGATCGGCCAGGGCGTTTCTTCGCGCTCATCCCATTCGGCCGCCGCAGGGCGGATCACCTCGGCCGCGAACTTGTGAACCCAGTCCCGGACCTCGATTACGTCGTCGCTCAGCTGCAACGAGAACGTCATTGCTCTTCTCCTGAATTTGATTGGTTGGTCAGCAGGCTGACCGTCTGGTGCACCCATGCTTCGAGATAGCGGTTTTCGTCGATGTTTCCCGGCAGCCGGCCGGTCAGTGCTTGGAGCGTGGCGGCATAGGACAGTGCCCCGATCGCGACGGCCGCGGCGGCTTCGGGGTCCGGGATGTTGGTGCGGCCCCGCTGGTTCGACGCTTTCAGCTCGTCGGCGAACCGTTGATAGGCGTTGTCCGTGATGACCTGCCAGGTCTTCTGGTCGAGGTCGCCGAGTTCGTCGGGCTCGCGCAGCATGACCTTGAGCAGGTCTTCGCTCTCCTTGAGGTTGCTCCAGATCAGCTGACCCGCGGTGCGGACCGCCTGTTCCACATTGCCGGGTCGGCCCGCGTCGAATTGCTCCCGTGCGGACACGATGCTGTCGATCCGGTAGGCAACCGCCGCTTCCAGCAGCTCTCGCTTGGAGGCGAAGTGCTTGTACAGCGCGCCGGAACCCGGTGCCAGACCGGAAGCCCGCTGGATGTCGGCGACCGACGTCGCTGCGTACCCCTTGGCGGCAAACAGCTTCAAGGCTTCGGCCAGGAGCCGGTCGCGTCCCGACGTCTGCATGGTGAGAGAGTACTCACTCACTAGGTTGGCGACCAAATCGCCGGCTCGCGGCAGCCCTAGAAGAAGAAGCCGGCGAACGGCGCGTCGGGGACCGTGAACAGGCGATCGGCCACGGCGACCGCGCCGGGGTCGGCGGCGCGGGCCAATCCGGAAAGGGCCAAACTCCGCCAGGTCGCGCCACCGAGCAGCACGGCGCCGAGTCCTTCGATGTCGACCTCGAGTTGCGCCGGCCGGTCCGTCGGCTCGGCTCCGCCACCGCTGACCGCGAAGGTAGCCGAATTATGAGGCAGGAGAGGGTCATTCACCGCGATGGTGACGGACCCGCCATCGGCGTAGCTGCGGACGGCCAGAGCCGCCGGGGCGTCGATCACCCGCAGCCACGTTTCGTCATGCACCGCTACGAGTTTCGCGGCTCGGCGGTCGGCCAGCAGATAAGGCAGCGGATCGTCGACCGGCAGCATCCAGAACGTCACGCGATCGATGAGGTCGAGATCGAGCAGGAAGCGCAGCAGACCGAGATAAGCCTTGGTAGTGGGTGCGAAGAAGTCCTCGACCGCGATCGTACGCTGATCGCTCACGAACCAGGTTTCGGTGTCGACGGGTCGGTAACGCGCGAAGCCCGACTCGGCTCCCGGCTCACCGTGTACCGCGATATATGAAGGGCCAGGCGAAGATTCGGTGCGTAACCGCAGGCTCTGCCACCAAACCCGTGGGCGGTCGATGGTTCCCGGCCGCGCTGACCGATGCTCGGCATAGATTCGAGGCAGCAGCTCCCATGCCTCGTCGGGCTCGATGAGCCGCACCGGCCCGCCGGTCCCCACGCCGGGGCGCAGCGCCGCGCGCGCCGTCCGAACCTCGACGGTCTGCGCCGAACTGGCCACCCCGTAGCCGTAGCGGCCATAGATCGTCGCCTCCGATGCCCGCAGCGTCGCGACGACCTCTCCCCGCGCGCTCATGTCGCGCAGCTGATGACGGACCAGTTCGGTGGCGATACCGCGCCGGGTGAAGGACGGCAACACCCCGATGTGCGTCACGGCCGCATGGTTCACGAGCTCCCCGCCGGGAAGTGTCAATCGGCTGGTCTGGGCATCGGCGGTGCCCACGAGTTTCCCGTCGACGAAAGCCCCGATGGTGCGGCCCGGTTCGAGCAGCGAAGTGATGACGTCGGGCGACAGGTTGGTCAGTGGTGGCAATCCAACCATCGCGGTGCGAAACACCTTGAGCGCGGCGACGAGGTCTTCGGTGCTGTCGAGAACCCGGATCTGCGTGGTCATGGGACCATCATTCAACGGGGGTTCTTTTCACCCGCTTCCACCGCCACCGACAGCCTGTTCTCGGCCGGCGCCACCGGGCATGTTGCATAGTCGGTGAACGAGCACGGCAAGTTCGACGCACGGTTGAAATCAAGTATCACGGACCCGTCGTCGCCGGGCTCGCCGATCGACAGTGAGCGGGCACCGGGATAGGTCGTCACGTCACTGGTGGCGTCGGTGAACAGCACCTGCAGCGGCCCGTCGGCTCCGCCGAACGCGATGAGCTGCTGCGCCGCACCGGCTAGTTCGAAATCGATGACGCCGACCGCGTTGAGGTGATGCTCGAGTCCTTCCACGACGGCTCCGGTCGTGACCGTTCTCGGTTCGTCGTACCGGGTGAACTTGCCCGCGACACGCCATTTTTCGCTCGGTGGGTAGCTGGGGATGCCTTGGTACGTCCGGAGATGGGGAGAGTTCGGGTCATGCACCCGCAACGCGGCCGAGCCGGTTCGCCGGATCACCTCGATCCTGCGTTCACCGATGTCGACGAGCAATCCGGGTGCACCCTCGACGGGTTCGAGCTTTTCGGTTCCGTCGAGCCCCCGCACGTAGACAGCGTCGGCATCCGCGCGCCATTGGCCGGGAAGATCCGCGACCACCTCGAATTCATCTCTGAGCCAATACAACCCGGTCAGGCTCACCCAACCGAGCGGGTCGGCGAAGTAGCGTTCACGATCCGCGTGCCAGCGGTTCCAAGCTGTTTCGAACGTCTCGGTTGCCGTGTCTGCTGTGGTTGTCATTGTCGACGACACCTTTCTGTGCGACGAGAGGACGGCTTTTGATGCGCTGACGCAGAACGGGTGCCACGTCGGATTGGAACAGTTCGAGGCTACGACGGTGTTGCTGGGGCGTCACCCCGTCGTTGTCGGCGCTGAGGTGCATCACCTCGTGACCTAGTTGCTCGTGATAGCGACCCACTTTGTCGATCACCTGCTCGGGGCTCCCGACCAAAGCAGAGCTGCGTTCGATGAAGTCCTCGATCGTATGGAAGACCGCGGGGAGTCCGCCGCGGCGCTGCGCCGCCAACCGAGCCTCGAACGCGGGCCGGTACGCGGCCACGGCGTCTTGCGACTTCTTGGTGATGTAGAAGCCCGCCGTCCCGGCGCCGACCAGTGCGTCCTCGGGCCGTCGACCGTAGAACTCCCACCGGTCCCGGTAGTGACGAACAAGTTCGGCATAGGGCTCGACGGGGTAGCTGACATTGGCGGAGAAGATCGGGTCGCCGTGGCGGGCGGCAAGGTCGACGGAATCCTTGCTGGTCGCACTGCCGTGCCAGATGCGAATTCGGTCCTGTAAAGGCCGGGGCAGTGTCTTGGCGTGGACCAGTGGCGGGCGGAATCGGCCGGACCACGTCACGTCCTCGTTTTCCCAGAGCAAGCGAAACAGCTCGTAACCTTCGCGGTTGCGGTCCCACTGGTCTGCCGCGGTCACGTGAAACAGCTCGGCCTGCGCCGTCCCGTTGCCTTTGCCGATGATCAGCTCCAGCCGTCCACCGGAAAGGTTGTCCAGCGTCGAGTAGTCCTCGAAGGCGCGGACCGGGTCGAGCAGGCTCAGCGTGGTTACCGCGGTGAACAGTCCGATCCGCGAGGTGCGCGCCGCAATGTTGCTCAGCACCACCGGCGGGGATGACGAGATGAAAGGATCTTCGTGACGCTCGCCGACGGCGAAGCCGTCGAAATTCAATTCCTCGGCGAGGACCGCCTTTTCGAGCACGTCGCGCAGCCGATCGGCCGGACTCTTCTTCGAACCCGTGACCGGGTCCGGAAGATGGGTGATCAGCGTTATCAGCAGAAACTTCATAGGGGGCCAAATCGGGTGGCTAAACGGAATTGTCGAACTAGACGAACCCTGAGCCCGCCGGCTTCATTCCCGACGCGGGCTTGCCAGGTTCTTACACGGTCACCGAGCAACTTATAGGCTGTCACCGCTGCGGTGTCTGGCACGCCGCGAACGTGACGGAGGGACGCTGCCCAAGTGAGACCGGCATCAGGTGGAGACACGCAGTGGTAGCCGTGTCGGTGCTGGTGCTCTCGGGTAAGGGCGGGACAGCAAAAACGCTCTGGCAGATGATGCTGGCAGGGGAGGCCTCGCGGGCCGGCATCTCCACCCTCCTGGTCGACGCGGATCCGGAGCGGAATCTATCCAACCACTTCGGGGTGTCACAGCACTCGACCGGCCTGGGTTCGGTGCTGGAGGAAGCCGGCATCAGCTTCTGGGGGAAACCCGAACAGGGTGCAAAGCGAATCGACGAGGAAATCATCGACACCAAGTGGCCCAATGTCGATTTGCTGCCGGCCGGCGCTTCGCTGGGCCGCGTCGCCAACATCGGGGTGTCTGACACCGGGCTGTTGCGCGCGATCTTCACCGTCGGCGGTATTTACGATCGCTATGAACTTGTCCTGATCGACACCGGCGGGCGCACCGGTTCGCTGGAAGCTCTGGCAATGCATCTGGGTGACGTGGCGTACGCGCCGATCACCCCCACTCGTGACGCGGTCCGCAAAGCCATCGAGGCACGCAACAGGGTGGAGCGCATCCAACAGACACATCCGCTCAAATGGTGTGGGGTCGTATTGTCTGCCTTTGACACCCGCATCGGCATCGAGCAGTCGATCCGGGAGCAGGTGTACCGGGAGTTCGGCGACGAGGTCCGTGCCGAGGTGCCGCGGCGGGCGGTCGTCAACGAGGCGTTCCAACTCGGCCATCGGCTCGGTGATTGCCACGACGCCATCGCCAGAAACCTTGCGCGAGTCTTCCGGGAGTTTCTGGAACGCGACCTGATGGGTAAGCCCGCGCCCCAGTAGTTCCGGGATCGGCACGACCAGGCTCGTTCGAGACGGAGGTGACGATGCCTGAACAAACGACGGACCCGGTCCGGTTGCCGCCCGGTCCGGCCCTGCCCAGATTCGTGCAGGCAATCGGATTCGTGGCTTCGCGGCAGCGAGGGCTCGTAACCCTGCAACGGCGTTGGGGCGACGCCTTCACCCTGCATCTGCCGATCATCGGTCCGGCGGTGGTCATCAGCGATCCGGCGTTGATCAAGGACCTGTTCACCGGCGGCAGTGAGCTACTCAGGCGGCCCGGCAACCTGGGCAAAATCCTGGGGCCGGGGTCGACCTTCAGCCTCGACGGCGCGGAACACCTGCGGCGACGCAAACTTCTGGTCCCGCCCTTTCATGGCCGCAGGATGACCGGCTACGAGTCCATCGTCGAGGAAGAAGTGCTGCGCGAGACGGCCAACTGGCCCGAAGGCCAGGAGTTTGAAACTCTGCAGCCGATGATGCGCATCACGCTGAATACCATCTTGCGCACCGTGTTTGGGGCGCAGGGAGCAGAGTTCGATGAACTCCGGGAAATCCTGCCGCGGTGGGTGACGTTGACTTCGCGGATGGCCGCGCTGCCGCCCGCGCTACGACGAGACTTCGGGCCCAGAAGTCCCTGGGGTCGGGCGGTCCGATACCGGCGACGGTACGACGACATCGTTGCGTCGCTGATCCGTCAAGCACGAAAGGGCGCCGAAAAACGCGGTGACGTGCTGGCGCTGCTGCTTGCCGCCCGCTACGAGGACGGCTCGCCCATCGCCGACGAGCATGTCGGCGACGAGCTGTTGACCCTGCTGGCCGCCGGCCACGAGACGACGGCGACGACCCTGGCGTGGACGGTGGAACGCATTCGGCGTCACCCGCGGCTGCTGGCCCGGTTGGCTGAGGAGGCCGACGCCGGCGGTTCGCGTTTGCGTCAGGCCACCATCTGGGAGGTCCAGCGCACCCGTCCGGTGATCGAGGCCACCTCCCGCATGACAAATTCCCGGATACGACTGGGCCCGTGGGTGATTCCGCCGGGGTACGCGATTGTCGCCAGCGCAACGCTGGTGCATGACTCGGAGACGAACTTCACCGACGCGACGAGATTCGACCCCGATCGCTTCCTGGACCGCCCACCGGACAACAACACATGGATTCCTTTCGGCGGTGGTGTCCGGCGCTGCATCGGAGCCGCGTTCGCCAACATGGAAATGAACGTGACGTTGCGAACTTTGTTGCGCGAGTTCGAATTCGCCCCCACCGATGCTCCCGGCGAGCGTACCCATCTGCGTGGCGTCGCGACGGCGCCCGCCAAAGGTGGTCGTGCCGTGGTATACCGGCGCGTCAGCGGCGCGCCCGGACGGGCCGAGGCGGATGTCCATCGGGTGCCGTCATGAACTGTGTTCGCGGGTGCCTCACTGCCTGACCCGTCCATCGGGCAAGGGCCGTCAGCCATCCGCAGCGGTCGGCCGAGTGGCCGGCCCAGGCGATGTAGCCGTCGGGTCGAATCAGCACCGCCGGGCCATCATCGGCGCGCTCCGCCTGCAGCAGCCCGGCGACATCGATCTCGTCGGCGCTGTGCTCACGCACGAATACAAAGCCAGGATCCACCCGCTGCAGCACGCTGATTCGGTTGTGGGTCAGTGGAATCTGCGTTCCACGGGTACCGACCAACCGATGATCGCCGCGGCGGCGTCCATACCGCAACGTCGTCCCGGCCAGGCTGCCCGCGATCATGTCGCGGGCCCGGGGTATCCGAAGCAGCCGAGGCACCAGCAGGTTTCGAACGCCACGCGCCAACCGCGGATGAAGGGTGATGCCGCGCGCCAACATGCCGGATTGCAACAGGACCCGCTCACCGATCGGATGACGTTCGTCGTGGTAGGTGTCGAGCACGGCATCGTCGGCGCCGCTGAGAACCGCGTCGATCTTCCAGGCGAGGTTGGCCGCGTCCTGGATACCGGTGTTCATGCCCTGCCCGCCCATGGGCGAGTGCACGTGTGCGGCATCACCGGCCAGAAATACTCGATCATGCCGGTACCGCGTGACTTGTCTTTCATCGCAATGGAATCGGGACTTCCACTCCACCTCGAGCACGCCCAGGTCGGTTCCCATGGCCCGGGCGAGGATTCCTACGACCTCGTCCCGATCCACCGGCTCGCTGTCGGGTACTTGGTGGTGGCGGTCCCAGACCATCGTCCGGTACCACGAGCCGTCCGCGTCGTGGCGGTGGTACGGAGCCAGCAACGCGAACACGTCACGCGTGCTGCCGACCCGCAGGCCGCCGTCGGCGGGCCCATGGGCGAGCTTCACGTCGGCCAGCACGATGGACGACAGGATCGTCTTGCCGGGAAAATCAGCACCGACCAACTCGCGCACGGTGCTGTGCGCGCCGTCGGCGCCGATGACGTACTTGGCCCGCCAGCGGTCGTGCCGTGTCGTCACGGTCACGCCGTCCGCGTCTTGGCTGAGCCCGATGACCTCGACGCCGCGCTGGATGTCGGCGCCTTGCTCGACGGCGTAATTCGCCAGTGCTCGGTCCACATTGGACTGCGGGGTGACCATCACGAATTGGTACGGCGAGTCGAGGTGGCTGAGATCGATACGGCCGCCGGAAAATACCGTGACTTTCGGTGCCCTGTGCGAGTGCGCCAACAGATCCTCGGCGAGCCCGCGGGCATCGAGCACCTCAAGCGTGCGGGCCATGGTGGCGAAGGCGCGACTTGCGGGGTGGGGGGCGGGCCGGCGCTCCAAGACGGTGACCGAACGGCCGGCGCGAGCAAGGTCGCCCGCGGCGGTCAGTCCGGTAGGCCCGGCGCCGACGACGAGAACGTCCACAGTGTGAGTGGTCATCGTGCCGTCTCCTCCGGTTGTGGGTACCAACGACGGATGTCCTCGGGTGTTGCGACGGCCGCACGGTTGAAGACGAAGCGGCACTCGGGCGAAGTGACGTGGGCGGCGTTGACGATCGACTCGAACAGCAACGTGTTGTTCGCGACGAGGCGCACCCCGCGCCGATGAGCACCGCGTCGTAGCGCTTGGCCTCCAGCCATCGCCTGGCTTTGTCGGCGCCCGCATTGCCGAAGTCGACGAGGCAGTTGTCGACGAGATAGCCGGCCGCGCGCAACGCCGCGACGTTGTCGTCATTGGCGGCGCGAAGCTTCTCCTTGGTCAGGCCGGGGAACTGAGCGAAGTCGGGCGATGAGCAATCGATCACGTCGGGGTCGAGCCCGATTTGGATGGCGGTAACGGTCATGGTTGCGGCCTCCGCAGAAGTTGAGTTCAACAACTGTTGAAATCAACGCTAGACCCCGACATTGATAGTGTCAACAGTTGTTGAATACACTGCCGGGTATGCCCGCGAAAGTGCGTGACGGCGAAGCCACCCGCGCGACGATTCTGGCGGCCGCGCGGTCGCAGTTCGGCAACCAAGGCTTTGAACGGACGACCATCCGATCGGTCGCATCGGCGGCGGGTGTCGATCCGGCGCTCGTCATGCACTACTTCGGCAGCAAGGCGGATT
This sequence comes from Mycobacterium intermedium, assembly GCF_002086275.1. Classification (GTDB taxonomy): domain Bacteria; phylum Actinomycetota; class Actinomycetes; order Mycobacteriales; family Mycobacteriaceae; genus Mycobacterium; species Mycobacterium intermedium. Next base: position 46,723 of record NZ_MVHT01000017.1, read on the forward strand.
TGTTCGCCGCGGCTTCTCGGTTGGATATCACTTTCCCCGATCTGTCTGCCGTGCCACCGGACCGGATCGCCGACGTGTTGCTGCCGTTGTTCGTGGCGGTCTGGGGTCCGGACGGGCCGTTTCTGCCGTTGCTGCGTGCGGCCGCCACCAACCGGGCGGCTACGGATGCACTGCTTGGGGTGTTCGTCGAACGGGTCGCACCCGCCCTCGCCGCGGTTGTCCCCGACCGTGCCGCTGAGCGCGCCGCCTTGGTGGGATCTCAGGTGCTCGGTCTCGCAACGGCGCGCTACATCCTGTGCATCCCGGCGCTCGCGCAGATGGATGACACCGAGCTCATCGAATGGCTGCGACCGGTGCTGGCTCGCTACCTGGTAGGACCCGCGCCCCAACTCGCCAAGCGAATGTCGAAGTGACTCAGGTCTGGGGCGGCCAGCATCGAGGTCAACGTCGCACGGTCATATGGCCATAGATCGACGGTGTTGTTCTCGGTGAGGTACCAGGAATTGCATCCGGTGTTCCACACCGTGGGTCCCATGGCCTCGGCCACTTCAGCGTTGAACTCGTCGGTCGCCTCCTCGGTCACCTCGATGGAGGACGCTTTGCCGTCGCGGAGCATGTTCAGGAAGTGGACGATGTAGTTCGCCGTTCGTTCGGCCGAGTATTGCAGCGAGATGGATCCGGTCGGGGAGTTGGGCCCCAGCACGGTAAACAGGTTGGGAAATCCGGGAATTGCGGTCATTCGATAGGCCCGCGGCCCGCTGGCCCAGGCCTTGTCGATGCTGAGTCCGTCACGCCCGGTGATCTCCATGGGCCGCATGTAGTTGTGTGACTGGAACCCGGTGGCCAAGACGATGACGTCGGTTGGCCGGTGCCTGCCGTCTGCCGTCCGAATCCCGGCGGGCGTCACTTCTACGATAGGGTCGGTGACCAACTCGGCGTTGTCGGATTGAATTGCCCGGTAATAGTTTCCGGAGACGACCTGCCGTTTGCACAGCGGCTGGTAGTCGGGTGTCAGCCGCCTTCGTAGTGCGTCATCGCGCACCTGCAGACGCAGACACAGCCGGGCGTAGTCCTGGACCGCGCGCCGTCGCCACGAGGGCCGGGTGGCGACGTCGGCCAGGATTCCGGACACTCGCAGCAGGGTTCGATACAACTGACCGTGAGCGGCCGGAAAGCGCCTGAGCAGCGAGGTGACGCGCGCACCCTGGCGCAACGACATTGGCGCCCAAAGGATCCATTGGGGTGAACGGACATAGTGCGCAATCGACGCGGCTTGCGGTTGCAGCGCGGACACGACCTGCACGCCGGTGGATCCGGTGCCGATGACGGCGACATCCTTTGCGGTCAGGTCGAGTTCGTCGTCCCAGCGTGCGGTGTGCACAACCGGGCCGTTGAATTCGTCCAGGCCGGGGATGTCGGGAATGGCCGGATGATGGAGCACTCCCGTCGCACACACGACGACGTCGGCCTCTAGTTCCTCGCCCGTGGCGGTGGACAGCGTCCAACTCGCCGTTTCTTCAAACCATTGTGCCGCAACGACTTCGGTGTTCAACCGGATGTGATCGCGCAACCCCAGGGATTCCACGACATCGCGGTGGTAGCGCTGGATGTCGGCACCCTCGGCGAATAGGTGCGACCAATCGGCCTTGGGCGCAAATCCGAATTGGTAGAGCTGAGAGGGCACGTCACAGGTGAGGCCAGGATAGCGATTCCAGTGCCACACCCCGCCCACGTCGGAGCCTTTCTCGAGCACGGTCACGTCCCTGAATCCGCGTCGGGTAAAGACGTAGAGCGCGGTGATGCCGGCCAATCCGGCGCCGATGACGACGATCCGCGGACTCATGCGTCAGGGATTAGACGCCCGCAGGTGCTGGCGTGCCGCGAGTTCGTCATCGTCGACGAGAACAAGCATGGGTTGGCCCGGTACGCAAAGCATCGTGACGACGAAACGAACCTTGACGTCGTCTCGGTTGTTGCCGTCCTGGTAGTGGATGACGTCACCACCCGGTTCCCAGAACGCCTCTCCGGCGCGGATCGCCCGCGGCGGCTCACCCTCGAGCTCGAACAGCATTTCGCCCTCGAGCACGTAGCCGAAGGCCGGACCGCTCGGGTGCCGATGCGGGGGAGCGCCGCGGCTGCCAGGCCCGTATTCGACAACAACCGTCATGGCGTGGGCGTCCTGGGAGATAAATGGCGGTTTGACTTCCTGCACCACGGTGAAGGCTTTCTCCCAATTCGGGTCCCAATTGTGGTCTGAGTTTTGCGCCACAGATATCTCCTTTGATCGACCCTAGGAGATCATGCTTGCACGCGCAGCCGGCTTTCGATAACGGTCAGCGCCTGCTCGGCCCAACGAATGTTCTCTTGTTCGAACGCGATTCCACGCAACAGCGTGAGGTAGGGCCCGATTCGTTCCGCCTGCGCGAAGTACTCCTGTTCGGTGCGGCCGTCCAACAAGCGTGTGCGGAATCGTTCGTAGCGATCCAATTTCGCTCTATCCCACTGCAATCGCTCGAGGACGAAGTCTCGGACGGCCACGGCATTACCGGCGTCGACGGCCGCGACCTTGACCAGCAGCTCATCGCGGAACACGGAAGGTTTCGGTGCCCGGGCGGTGAAGTCGTGAATGGCTTGCCGGCCGGCCTCGGTGAGTGAGTACATCCGTTTGTTGGGCCGGCGCTCCTGATGAACAACACGCGCCTGGATCAAGCCGCGCTGGGCGAGTTGATCCAGCTCGCGGTACAACTGCTGCGGGGTAGCCGTCCAGAAGTCGGCAACGGAGGCATTGAATCGCTTGGCCAGGTCGTATCCGGACGCTTCGCCCTCCAGGAGCGCGGCCATCACTGCATCGCGGAGCGACATCGGGCGATCGTACAACAAGCAATAGTCAACAAAGTGACTAACAACGCATAGACACCTGCGCCAACAGGCTCTAACGTCAAGCAGACCTACTCAACAAGTTGACTATGCGAGGTTTCGTGAGCTCTCAAAATCCGTTCCGCAAGGCGGTCGAGGAGCGCGACGAGTCCGCCATGCTTGCTTTGCTGGCCGATGACGTGGTGTTCACCAGCCCGGTTGCGTTCAAGCCCTACGCCGGCAAACCGATCACCGCCGCGATTCTGCGCGGCGTGCTGCGGGTCTTCGAGGACTTCCGCTACGTCCGGGAAATCGGCGACGACAAGGGCCGCGACCACGCTCTGGTGTTCGAGACCGGACTCGTCGGCGTGCCGGGGATGAAGATCACCGGCTGCGACTTCCTGCACTTCAACGATGACGGCTTGATCGACCAGTTGATGGTCATGGTGCGCCCCCTGTCGGGCGCCAAGGCGCTGGCCGAGTTGATGGGCGCGCAGTTCGACCGGATCCAGCAGGAGGCTGTCGAGTTCGCCGGCGCGCAGGGGGTCTGACCATGCGAATCGGCCTTTCGATCAACTACGCCGGCGGCTTCAAGGACGTCGCCGCCGACGTGGCCGACCTGGAGCGCGCCGGCCTGGATGTGGTGTTCGTCCCGGAGGCGTATTCGTTCGACGCTGTGAGCGCGCTCGGCTACCTGGCCGCCAGCACCGAACGGGTCGAACTGGCGTCGGGCATCCTGCAGCTGTACACGCGGACGCCGACGCTGACCGCAATGACGGCGGCCGGTCTGGACTACGTCTCCGACGGCCGGTTCATCTTGGGCCTGGGCGCTTCGGGTCCGCAGGTCATCGAGGGCTTCCACGGGGTGCCCTACGACGCGCCGATCGGCCGCACCCGCGAAGCCATCGAGATCTGCCGTCAGGTGTGGCGCCGTGAGCGTGTCCAGTACCAGGGCAAGTACTACACCGTCCCGCTGCCACCCGAGCGGGGAACCGGCTTGGGCAAGCCGTTGAAGCTCATCAACAAGCCTGTGCGGGAACGGATTCCGATACTGATCGCGGCGCTCGGGCCGAAGAACGTGGAGTTGGCCGCCGAGATCGCCGAGGGCTGGCAGCCGATTTTCTACCTGCCCGAGAAGGCCGGGGACGTATGGGGCGAAGCACTGGCCGCCGGGCGGGCCAAGCGCGACCCCGCGCTCGGCGACCTCGAGGTGTATGCCGGGCCCTCGCTGGCCATCGGCGAAAACGTCGAGCCACTACGCGAATTCGTCAAGCCGCACCTGGCACTGTACATCGGCGGAATGGGCGCCAAAGGCAAGAACTTCTACCACGCCTTGGCCACCAAGTACGGATACGGGCCGCAGGCCGACCGCATCCAGGAGCTGTACCTGTCGGGCGACAAGGAAGGCGCCGCCAAGGTGGTGCCCGACGAGCTCGTCCGCGACATCAACTTGATCGGTTCGCCGGGATTCGTCAAAGAACGGGTGGCTGCGTTCCGCGAGGCCGGCGTTACCACGTTGACCGTTGCGCCCATCGCGGGCTCACTGGCTGAACGGGTGAAGTTGATCGAGGAACTCCGCGGGTTGGTCGACTAAATCCCTGCGGCGTCGGCGATTTCGATGCCCTTGTGCACCAGGGCATCGATCCGCTCGGCAGTGGGCGTCCCGGACGCCGCCTTGTTGAGCGGCTCGTCCATCGCGCGGCGCATGACGCCCTCGGCGATGATCGCCAGCCGCCACAGCCCGAGCACGTGGTAGTACTGCAGGGCGGCCGCATCTCGGCCGGTCTCCTCCAGATAGAGCCGCGCCATCTCGGCGCGATTCGGAAAGCCCTCCAACGTCGACGGCGCAAAGTCACCGCCGGTCGTCTCGCCCGGTTCCACCCAGAAGGTGAGCAGGGTGCCCATGTCCGCCAGTGGATCGCCAAGGGTGGACAACTCCCAGTCCAAGGTCGCGACGATTTCACCGTTCTCCCGTGAGGTGATCAGGTTGCGGAGATGAAAATCCCCATGCACCAAGGCGAGTTCGCGTTGCTCGGGAGCGGCGGCGACGAGCCGACGCGTCAGGGCGTCAAGTTCCGGCAGCTCGCGGGTCTTGGACAGCTCCCACTGGCCCGCCCACCGTTTGAGTTGGCGTTGCACATAGGGCTTGTGACTGGACAGGTCTTCGAGACCCACCTCCGCGAGGTCGACGGCGTGAATCTTGGCCAGGGTGTGCGGCATTGACAAGGCGGTCTGCCGACGCCGTTGCGGGGTCAACGATTCGGCGATCTCCATGGTGTCGATCACCAGACCATCGACGAACTCCATCAGCACCAGCGGCACGTCGGAGAACTCCGGATCCGTTGTGACACCGAGGATTTGCGGGACCGGTACGTCGGTGTCGGCCAAGGCGGCAATGATCCTGGCCTCACGGACCACGTCATGTGCCGATGCCAGCAGGTGGCCCAAGGGTGGTCGCCGCAGCACCCAAGCGCGCCCGTCCGCGTCCGTCACGCGATAGGTCAGGTTGGATTGGCCGAGCCCCACCCGCAGGAACTGCAGCGGTGGCTTGACGTCGATTTCCAGCGCGGCCAGCCAGCGCGACACCGCCTCGACGTCGACGCCCGGGATGTGCTTCGCGTCAGGCATGGGAGCCATGGGCCGCGCCGTCCCGGTACTTGCGTAGCTCCTGGCTGGCGATGGTGCGTTTGTGCACCTCGTCGGGCCCGTCGGCCAGTCGCAAGGTGCGCAGGTGGGCCCACGCCATCGCCAGGGGGAAGTCGTCGGTCACCCCGCCGCCGCCGTGGACCTGGATGGCGCGGTCGACGATTTTGAGCGCGATGTTGGGCGCGGCCACTTTGATCGCCGCGATCTCCGTCCGCGCTTCCTTGTTGCCGACCGTGTCCATCAGATAGGCGGCCTTGAGGGTCAGCAGCCGGATCATCTCGATTTCGATGCGGGCTTCGGCGATCCAGTCCCGGATGTTGGCGTTTTCGCTGATCGGCTTGCCGAAGGTGACCCGCGCTTGCGCTCGCTTACACATGAGTTCCAGGGCCCGTTCGGCCATGCCGATGGCGCGCATGCAGTGATGGATGCGACCGGGTCCCAGTCGGGCCTGGCTGATCGCGAAGCCCTCACCCTCGCCCTTCAGCACATCCTTGGCCGGCACCCGCACATCGTGGAAGTCGATTTCGGCATGGCCTTCGCGGTCCTGATAGCCAAAGACCGACAAATTGCGCATGACGGTGACGCCGGGTGCGTCGATCGGCACCACCATCATCGATTGCTGGCGATGCGGGGCAGCCGTCGGATCCGTCTTGCCCATCACGATCAACACTTTGCAGTTGCGGTGCATCGCGTTGGAGGCGAACCACTTCCGCCCATTGAGGATGTAGTCGTCACCGTCCCGGACCATCGACATCTCGACATTGGTTGCGTCGGAACTGGCCACTCGGGGTTCGGTCATCGCGAAGGCCGACCTGATCTCGCCGTTGAGCAATGGCTTGAGGTATTTCTCTTTGTGCTCGTCGGTGCCGAACAGGGTGAGCACCTCCATGTTCCCGGTATCCGGGGCGCTGCAATTGCACGCTTCAGACGCCAGATGGCTGCGGCCCATGATCTCGGCCAATGGCGCGTATTCGAGGTTCGTCAGTCCCGGACCCCATTCGGGATGCGGGTGAAAGAGGTTCCACAGCCCCCGCTTTCGCGCTTCGGTCTTGAGCTCCTCCAAGATCGGCGGATGGAAGTGCGGGTCACCGGCCTCCCGCATCTGCTCGTCGTAGACGGGTTCGGCCGGGTAGACATGCGAATCCATGAACGCCAGGAGATCTGACCGGTATTGTGCAGCGCGCTCGGACACATCGAACAAGGACATCGGAACCTCTGAATCTCGTGAGGGCGGCCGACGACGTTGAGACGGCCTAGCTCCTTTCCTACACCGACCCATTTGCGGCTTCCGAAGCACATCCTGTCGGCGTATGAAAAGAAGCATGAAGACGACAGCCGCGGTCCTGTTCGAGGTCGGCAAACCATTCGAGATCATGGAACTCGACCTCGATGGTCCCGGCCCGGGGGAAGTCCTGATCAACTACACCGCGGCTGGACTGTGCCACTCGGACCTGCATCTCACCGACGGCGACCTGCCCTGTCGATTTCCGATCGTCGGCGGCCACGAGGGCGCCGGCGTCATCGAGGACGTGGGTCCCGGGGTGACGAAGGTGAAGCCGGGAGACCACGTCGTGTGCGCCTTCATTCCCAGCTGCGGCCACTGTCGCTACTGCTCGACCGGCAGGCAGAGCCTTTGCGACATGGGCGCGACCATCCTGGAGGGCTGCATGCCGGACGGCTCCTACAAGTTCCACCGCGACGGAACGGATTACGGCGCCATGTGCATGCTCGGCACGTTCGCCCAGAAGGCCACCATCTCTCAGCACTCGGTAGTCAAAGTCGACGAGTGGCTGCCGTTGGAAAGCGCGGTCCTGGTCGGTTGCGGAGTGCCGACCGGGTGGGGCAGCGCCATCTATGCCGGGAACGTCCGCGCCGGGGACATCACCGTCATCTATGGCATCGGAGGCGTCGGGATCAATGCCGTCCAAGGCGCGTTGCACGCGGGCGCCAAGTACGTCATCGTCGTAGACCCCGTCGCATTCAAGCGCGACGCCGCGCTCAAATTCGGTGCGACACATGCCTTTGCGGACGCCGCCGCAGCTGCCGAGAAGGTTGTCGAGCTGTCCTGGGGTCAAATGGCGGATCAGGCCATCGTCACCGTCGGCACCGTCACGGAAGAAGTGATCTCGGCGGCGTTCGACATCGTCGGAAAGGGCGGCTCGGTTGTGGTCGTCGGTCTCGCCAACCCGGAGAAGGCGACCGTGCACATTTCCGGTGCCATGCTGACCCTCACCGAAAAGACAATTCGGGGTTCGCTATTCGGCTCCGCCAACCCGCAATACGACATCGTGCGGCTGTTGCGGCTCTACGACTCGGGACAGTTGAAGCTCGACGAACTCGTCACCACGAGGTACCGCCTCGAAGACATCAACCGGGGCTACCAAGACCTGCGGGACGGCAAGACCATTCGCGGCGTCATCATTCATTGATGTTGGCTCGGCTATCCTTCCGAGTCGCTATCTATCCGCGTCGCCCGCTCGACCCGATAGAGTTTGACCTCGGCGCTCATACCTTTGAGCCGTCGTGCTCCCATGGGGAACCATTCGAAGTCCCCGGCGCTGCCTATTTCGTCGCGCGTGGTCGCGGTGAGCAGCACCGTGCCCGGGCGTGCGCTCGCGGTGACCCGACTGGCCAAGTTGACCGCGCTGCCGTACCAGTCACCCGCCCGCGTCACGGCTAGACCAGAAGCAACGCCAATCCGCAAGGGCGGCAGGTCGTTTGCCGCTGCATCCGCCAACTCCAGGACGGTCTGCACCAGCAGCGCAGCGTCCGAAGACACAAACATCACCGCGTCGCCAATCGACTTCACGAACTTCACCGGTGGGGCCGCCGCGTCGTGGGCCAACTCGGCGAACCGACTGGCCACACGTTCGAGGTCTTCCGCCGGCAGCGCCTCGCCCAGTCCGGTGAATCCGGCCATGTCGGCGAACGCCACGCTGACTGGCCGCGCCCCCGGCAAGGTTCCGGCCGCGCGTTCGGCCGCGTTGACGGCCTCCATCTCGACCGTGTGCCGCAGCTCCATTCGCACCAGGTCGTCCATCATCGGTGCCAACAACGGCGCCGCCACTTCCGAGAGTTGCTCGGAGGCCCGGGCCAGGTCGATCTCCGAATATCCCGGCCGCAGCAGGTTTTTGAGCGCCGCCTCGCGCATCATCGCCGCGGCCTGACCCAGGCTCAGGACCAGCACCCGCATGACGGCCACCGTTTCTTCGGGGTCGTAGCCGAGGTCGAGTATGGCTTTCGCGTGCTTGACCGCCTCGGCGTCGGCGCGCGGCAACACGGCCGCGTCCGGATCGTCGATCCTGGGCAGGCCGATCGCACGATGCATGCGCTGCAACAAAGTCAGGTCGATCCCGGTGGACTCGCAGATCTCACGCGCCGAGACGAGGGTCCCGTCGTCACCAAGAACCCGGTAGGCGGGCAGCATCACGGGTGCGGTCGACGAGCGAATGTGCTCGAGGCTGAATCCCCGGTCCAGCAACCAGGCGATCAGTTCGGCCCGGTCGCGGCGTGCGTCGCCCTCAAGGCCGTCAAGCAGGCCCGACGCCTCGATGTCGACGTCAGCCGCCATGTCACCCCATCAACCCTGCCGCCGACCCGGGTTCATTCACGCGATTTCGCCAAGGCCTCGTTGAAAGTCTCGCTCGGGCGCATGACCGCGGCGGCCTTGTCCTCGTCCGGGTAGTAGTAGCCGCCGATGTTGACCTCTTTGCCTTGGACCTCGTTGAGCTCGGCGACGATCTTCTCTTCGTTCTTGGCCAACGTGTCGGCGAGCTTGGCGAAGTGTTCGCTCAGTTCCTTGTCATCGGTCTGGGCGGCCAGCTCCTGGGCCCAGTACATGGCGAGGTAGAACTGACTGCCGCGGTTGTCCAACTCGCCGGTCTTGCGGGACGGGCTTTTGTCGTTGTCCAGCAGCTTGCCGATCGCGGAATCCAGTGTCTTGCCGAGGATCTCGGCCTTTTTGTTGCCGGTCTTCATGCCGATGTCCTCGAAACAGGCGCCCAGGGCCAGGTACTCGCCGAGCGAATCCCAACGCAGGTGGTTCTCTTCCAGCAGCTGATGGACGTGCTTGGGCGCCGAACCGCCGGCCCCGGTCTCGTACATGCCGCCGCCGGCCATCAACGGCACGATCGACAGCATCTTGGCACTGGTGCCCAACTCCAAGATTGGGAACAGGTCGGTGAGGTAGTCGCGCAGGATGTTCCCCGTCGCGGCGATGGTGTCGAGGCCGCGCACCAGGCGTTCCAGGGTGTAACGCATGGAACGCACCTGCGACATGATCTGAATGTCCAGGCCCTCGGTGTCGTGGTCCTTCAGGTAGGTCTGGACCTTCTTGATGAGCTCGTTCTCGTGCGGACGGTAGGGGTCCAGCCAGAACAGCACCGGCATCCCGGAGGCGCGGGCCCGGGTGACGGCCAGTTTCACCCAGTCACGGATGGGCTCGTCCCTGACGATGGGCATGCGCCAGATGTCGCCCTCTTCGACATTCTGGGTGAGCAGCACTTCACCGGTGTCGATGTCGACAATGTCGGCGACGCCGTCCTCGGGGATCTCGAAGGTCTTGTCGTGCGAGCCGTACTCCTCGGCCTGCTGCGCCATCAGCCCCACGTTGGGGACGGTACCCATCGTCGTCGGGTCGAACTGTCCGTTCGTCTTACAGAAGTTGATGATCTCCTGGTAGATGCGGGAGAACGTGGATTCGGGGTTGACGGCCTTGGTGTCCTTCTGCCGCCCGTCGGCGCCGTACATCTTGCCGCCCGCCCGGATCATCGCCGGCATCGACGCGTCCACGATGACGTCGCTGGGCGAGTGGAAGTTGGAGATGCCCTTGGCCGAGTCGACCATCGCCAACTCTGGTCGGTGCTCATGACAGGCGTGCAGGTCGCGGATGATCTCGTCGTGTAGCGACGCGGGCAGCGACTCGATCTTGTTGTACAGATCCACCAGGCCGTTGTTGACGTTGACACCCAGTTCGTCGAACAGCTTCTGGTGCTTTGCGAAGGCGTCTTTGTAGAAGGTGCGGACCGCGTGGCCGAAGACGATGGGGTGCGAGACCTTCATCATGGTTGCCTTGACGTGCAGGGAGAACATCACGCCGGTCTCGTACGCGTCCTGCATCTGCTCTTCGTAGAAGTCGATCAGGGCCTTCTTGCTCATGAACATGCTGTCGATGATGTCGCCCTCGAGGAGCTCCACCTTCGGCTTGAGCACCAGCTCCTCGCCGCTCTTGGTTTTCAGCACCATCTTCACGTTGCGTGCCCGGTCCAGGGTCATCGACTTCTCGCCGTGATAGAAGTCGCCGTGCTTCATGGTCGCGACGTGGGTCCGCGATGCCATCGACCACTTACCCATGCTGTGCGGGTGCTTGCGCGCATACTCCTTGACCGCCTTGGGCGCCCGACGGTCCGAATTGCCCTGGCGCAGTACTGGGTTGACCGCGCTTCCCAGGCAATTGGCGTAACGCTTGCGGAGTTCGCGCTCCTTGTCGGACTTCGGGTCCTCCGGGAAGTCCGGGATCTTGTAGCCCTTTTTCTGCAGCTCCTTGATGGCGGACACCAACTGCGGCACCGAGGCGCTGATATTGGGCAACTTGATGATGTTGGTGTCCGGTTCCTGCGTCAGCTTGCCCAGTTCGGCAAGGTTGTCCGGCACGCGCTGCTCGTCGGTCAGTTCGTCCGGGAACTCGGCGAGAATGCGGGCCGCCAGCGAGATGTCACTCGGCTTGATCTTGATTCCTGCTGGTTCGGCAAAGGCGCGCACCACTGGCAAGAAGGCGTAGGTCGCCAGCATCGGCGCCTCGTCGGTCAGCGTGTAGATGATGGTCGGCTGCTCGGCGCTCATGTGGTTTTCTCCCGGCGGCATTGTCGGTCAGATTTCTTGAAGGGCCCTGCGTGGTAACCGCGGCTACCAGTATCGCGGCTGGACGACCGCAGGTGATGGTCGGGGTGCGGTGTTCATCGGGTTCGTAACCCGTCGAGTGCCACCTCGGTGACGCGCTCGGCCAACTCGGCGTTGTAACCCTGCATGGCCTGGCAACCGACCAACAGGGTCTTGACCTCGGGCACGGTGATGTCCTGGCGCGCGGTGCCGCTCCGCTGAGCCGCCGTCAACAGGTCTCCGAGCAAACCCAGGAACTCCTCCTCGGCCTCGGGAACGGCGCTGTTGACGTCGATCCCGACGCCGGCCAGCGCCTCCACCAAGCCACGGTCGGCGGCGCCCCACTGCAACACCATCGACCGGATGAACGCGAAAAGCGCCTCACCGGGCTGCTCGGCCTGCGCCAGGGCGTACCCGTCAGCGATGATGTGCCGCATCCGGTCCGCGATCACCGCCTGGAACAGGGCCTCTTTGGTCGGGAAGTGCCGGTACACCGTGCCCGCGCCGACGCCGGCCCGCTTGGCGATCTCATCGATCGGCACCGACAACCCGTCAGACGCGAAGGTCTCGTAGGCGACCTCCAGGACGCGGGCGCGGTTACGAGCCGCGTCAGCACGCACTGGCCGTTGAGCCAAGCCACACCTCCTCGCGAATCGACCATTGACAAAACGGGGCGCTCGTTCCGTATAGTTCTAGCCAAGCGGAGCGGTCGCCCCGTTTAGGAGATCATAGCGAGGAAATTCCCATGACGACATGGACCACCACCGACATTCCCGACCAGACCGGGCGCACCGCCATCATCACCGGCGCGAACACCGGCCTGGGCTTTGAGACCGCCGCCGCGCTGGCCGCTTACGGCGCGCGAGTCGTGCTGGCCGTGCGCAATCTCGAGAAAGGCAAGGAAGCGCGGGCCCGCATCACCGCGGCCACCCCGGGCGCCGACGTGGAACTGCAGCAACTCGACCTGACGTCGTTGGCGTCCGTGCGTGAGGCCGCCGAACAGCTGCGTTCCGACTACTCCAGCATCGACCTGCTGATCAACAACGCCGGCGTGATGTACACGCCGAAGTCGACCACCGCGGACGGCTTCGAACTGCAACTCGGCACCAATCACCTGGGCCACTTCGCCCTGACCGGCCTGTTGTTGGATCGCCTGCTGCCGGTGCCCGGTTCGCGGGTGGTGACGGTCAGCAGCGTCGGCCACCGCATCCGCGCCGCAATACATTTCGACGACCTGCAGTTGGAACGCGGCTACAACAGGGTCGCCGCCTACGGGCAATCCAAGCTGGCCAATCTCCTGTTCACCTACGAACTGCAGCGTCGGTTGGCGCCCAGCGGCAGGACAGTGGCGGTGGCGGCCCACCCGGGCGTCTCCAACACTGAATTGGCGCGGAACATGTCGCGACCTATGGTCGCGGCCACCGCACTCTTCGCGCCGTTGTTCCAAGATGCCGACATGGGCGCGCTGCCCGTGTTGCGCGCCGCGACCGACCCGGGCGTCCTCGGCGGGCAGTACTACGGCCCGGACGGGTTCGCCCAGATGCGCGGCTACCCGAAACTCGTGGCATCGAGTGCCCAATCGCACGACGTCGCTCTTCAGCGGCGACTGTGGGCAGTGTCCGAAGAGCTGACCGGGGTGATGTATCCGCAGCTGACACCGGCATAAACGGCGAGGACGAATGGTTTCACCCACCATGACGCAGGCCCGCGAAGCCAAGGAGTGGATAGCGCAATGCGAGACCCTGACCAGTCGTCGGGGTCATCGCATCGCCTATCGTCGCCGTGGGCTCGGGCCCACGGTGCTGATGCTGCACGGATTCCCCACGTGGTCATACGATTACGCGCAGGTCGCCGACGACCTCGCGGCCGACCACGATGTGATCACCCTGGAACTGGACCGGTCCGCTGCGGCTGGTGTGGGGACTTGACGATCCGGTGTCGGGGCGCCACGTCCTGCAGGAGGCGGTCACCCTGCTACCGCGGGCCGAAGTCACCGAACTGCCTGGCGTGGGACACTTTCCCCCGTCGGAGGCCCCGGGTGCCGTGGCGGCCGCCGTGCGGGGACGGGCGCTGGCATAGGCACATCGTGGCGGCCCCTTGAGGGCTCGCGGTCAACACTCGACGATGTTGACCGCCACGTTGATCGCCAGCCCGCCGGCGGACGTCTCTTTGTACTTGGTATGCATGTCCGCGCCGGTAGCGCGCATCGTGTCGATGACCTCGTCGAGGGTCACGCGATGAAATCCGTCGCCGCGCAGCGCTATTCGCGCGGCGTTGATGGCCTTTCCGGCCGAGATCGCGTTGCGCTCGATGCAGGGTATCTGCACCAGGCCGGCGATCGGGTCGCAGGTTAGCCCCAGGCTGTGTTCCATAGCGATCTCGGCGGCGTTCTCCACCTGCCGGGGCGTACCGCCGAGGATCTCCGCCAACCCGGCAGCGGCCATGGCCGCCGCAGAACCAACCTCCCCTTGGCAGCCCACCTCGGCTCCCGAAATCGAGGCCCTCTCTTTGAAAAGGGATCCGATGGCCCCGGCGGTGAGCAGGAACCGCACCGCCACGTCGTCGGGGTCGGTGGTCCCGGCGGGTGTGTAGTGTGTCGCGTAATGCAACACTGCCGGAATGATTCCGGCGGCACCGTTGGTCGGAGCCGTGACGATGCGCCCGCCCGAAGCGTTCTCCTCGTTGACCGCCAGCGCCACCAAATTGACCCAGTCGAGGGCGAATTCAGCGCTGCGATCGGGATCTTCGGCGCTCAGGCGCTCATACCACGTCTTGGCGCGACGGCGGACCTGCAAGCTGCCCGGCAGCAGACCGTCACGCGAGATGCTTTGGCGTTCACACTCGACCATGACGTCGCGCAGATGCAGGAGGTTGCGTCGGACATCTTCCTCGGCGCGGCAGCAGGTTTCATTGCGCAGCGCGACCGCGCTGATCGACAGGTCGAGCTGGTCGCAGATGTCGAGCAATTCCTTGCCGGACGAATAGGGAGACGCAAAGGGTGACGACTCGTCATCGCTGTATTCGGCCTCGCCGGTGACGATGAAGCCGCCTCCGACCGAGTAGTACGTCTCGGTGTGCAGGATGCGGCCGCGAGAATCACTGGCGGTAAACGCCATACCGTTGGGGTGGGCGGGTAGCACCACGTCGGGATGGAGACAGATATCCTGCTCGGTCAAGCGGATCGGCACGACGCCGTAAATCCATGTGGTGCCGGTAGCGGCGATCTCGGCGAGTCGGCGCTCCTTCACCTCGGTCGTAATCGTCTCCGGTCGAAAGCCTTCCAAGCCCAACAGGATGGCCGGCATGGTGCCGTGGCCCGCGCCGGTGGCCGCCAGGGATCCGAACAGGTCCACCCGCAACGTGGTGACGGAATGCACTTGCCCAAGGTTGCGCAGGGTGGTGACGAACTCGTTCGCTGCGCGCATCGGACCGACCGTATGGGAACTGGACGGCCCGATGCCGACGGTGAATAGATCGAAAACGCTGATGGTCACGGCTGTCTCAAGATCAGACCCGCGAGTAAAAGGGCGTCGGAACGACGCGGAAGGGTTCGTCGGAGCCCCGAATGTCCACGGAGACAACGGAGCCGAGTTCAACTGAGCCGGCGGCGACGTAACACATCGCGATTGGGTAGCCCAGAGTGGGTGACAATGCGCCGGAGGTGACAGTACCGATTCGGTGCGCACCGCCCATCGTGTACACGGCGTATCCGGTCCGCGCGGCACGCTTGCCGATGCCCTGCAGCCCCACGAGATTCCGCAGCGGTCCCCATTTGGCATACTGTGCGAGCGCGTCGCGGCCCACGAAGTCCTTGTCGAGCCGCACGGTCCTGCCCAGCCCGGCGTCGTACGGGCTTGTCTCCAAAGACAACTCGTTACCGTAGAGCGGCATGCCCGCCTCCATTCGCAGCGTATCGCGGCAAGCCAGACCTGCCGGGACGACGCCGTGGGCCGCACCGGCGTCCAACAGCAGCCACCACAGGTCGATGGCGCGGTCGTTGGAAACGTACAGTTCGAAGCCGTCTTCACCGGTATATCCCGTGCGGGCCAACAAGATCGGCATAGTGCCGATGCGCAACTCCGTGGCCGCGTAGTACTTGAGCCCGGTCACCGTCCGCACGTGTGTCGGGTCGATGATCCTGCAGAGGACCCGCTCTGCGACGGGTCCCTGCAGGGCGATGAGCGCCATCTGGGCGGAGCGGTCGGTGACCGTGGCATTGAAGCCGGCGGCCCGCTGGGTGAGTGCGGCGTGAACAGCCGCCGTATTGGCCGCGTTGGCGACCACCAGGAAGCGGTGTTCGGCCAGTCGGTAGGCCACCAGGTCGTCCAGCACGCCGCCGTTCTCAGCACACAGCAACGAGTACTTGGCTTTACCTGTTTTGACGGCGCCGAACGAGCCGACGAGGGCGTAGTCGAGTACCGCCGCCGCGTGGGGTCCGACGATCTCGATCTCGCCCATGTGGGACAGGTCGAACAATCCCGCGGCCGAGCGGACGGCGTGATACTCGGTGAGCTCGCTGCCGTAGCGAACCGGCATCTGCCAACCGGCGAAGTCAGTGAAACGGGCGCCGAGCGCGCGGTGCTCGTCGAGGAGAGGCGAACATGCCGCCAAACATGGGCGCATCGTCACAGTCATCTCAGTGCCTTGTCTCTGGAAACGGTTGCGGTGGAATCGGTTTCGGCGGGCCCGGACTATCCGGGCTGGGTGCGCCCTCCCCGCTCTGTCCTGAAACCTGAGAGTCTGGGCCGCGCACCGGGCGCAGCCGTACACCTTCGGTAAGTCCGGGCAAAGCCGGCCTTGTCTCCAGAGTCGCCTCGGCGCTGCGGTACTTGGGCCTGAGAGATTCCCGGGGAGGATATTGCTCCTACGGCACCTCGACGTGGAGGTTCTCCCGCAGCGCGTCAATGACATTAGATTCACTTGTGTATCTGATACGAATATAAGTCATACCTGGGCGCCATGTCACGGGTGCAGTCATGAGGCGCCCGTCACACCGGAAGGTCACGCCGCCGCGTGGTCAGACATTGATGACGATGGCGGTGATGTTGTCCGGCCCGCCGGCCTCGTTGGCGGCCTCGACCAGAGCAGTGCAAGCATCCTCGGGCACGGGATGTGACGCCAGTATCCGCTCCAACGACGGTTTGTCGACCACGCTGTAGAGGCCGTCGCTGCACAGCAGGATCCGATCGCCGGGCTCCAGACTCACCGCGGAGCTGTCGGGCAACGCGCGGGGCAGCATCGCCACATGCCGGGTCAGCGTGTTTCGTGCCGGGTGCCGGTCGGCGTCCGCGACGTCGACCTTGCCCGCTTCGATCAGCTCCCGCAGCAGATTGTGATCGCGGGTCAGGCACTGCAATACCCCGTCGCGGAACAGGTATGCCCGGCTGTCGCCCAGATGGGCCACCGAAAGGCGAGAATCCGTGATCACCGCCGCTACCACGGTGCTGGTGGCACCGGCGGCACGGGCATCGGTGCTCGCGTACGCACGAAAGTCGTCACAGAAATCCTCGATCGCACGGCCGAGCGCCTCCGGCTCGGTTTCGCCGGTTTCGCCGGTCTCGCCGGTCTCGCCCTCGATGTCGGGTTCGAGATGGCGGGCGACGTACCTCGGGAGCAGTTCGGTTACCAGGGCGGCGGCCAGTTCGCCATCGGTGCTGCCCGCCACTCCATCGGCGACGATGAACAGCGACTGGTCCGCATCCGCGGCCCACCGGTCCTGGTTGTTGCGTCGATGACGGCCGATGTCGGTGACGCCCGCGAATTCCACAAGGCACAACGTTAAGCCTTCTGTGCTCGAGCACCTGCGTATTGGCGACGGTGAATGACGCACGGGCAGCGATTAGGCTTACTTTTTGCTGGCGTGGGTACTGCTGGGACGCGGCGGTCCACGCGATCTACCCGCTTGAGAGTGTGTCCGTCTGCCGACGAGGAGCTCCGTGGCCACTGCCTCCCGCACAGCGGGCGCCGCCCGGAATCCGTCCGTCACGGACGAGCAACCGCGTACACCAGCAGACTGGCAGGGCTGGGCTTCCGTCGCGCTCGCGGTCATCGGGTTCGCCGTGTGTCTTTGGGCCTGGCGAACGGGCGGCGGCGCGATCACGTTGCCGTGGGTGCCGTCGCTCGACCTGCACCTGAGTTTCGCGTTCGACGGACTCGCCGCCCTGTATTCGATGCTGGCGTGCGGCATCGGCGCCTTGGTGTTCTGCTACGGCACGGGCTACCTGTCGCTGCACCTCTCCCACAAACACCTGCCCGTGCGCCACCGGTGGCGATTCTGGCCGTGGATGGTGCTCTTCGCGGTGGCGATGGTGGGCCTGGCGACCGCCCAGGATCTGATCCTGTTGTTCCTCTTCTTCGATGTGACCGCGATCTGCTCGTACTTCCTGATCGGTTTCGATCGGGACGAGCCGCTCGCCCGCAGGGCGGCGCTGATGGCGCTACTGGTCACGGTGGCCAGCGCCGTGGCCATGCTGATCGGCGCCGTGCTGCTGTACGCCCACTACCAGACCTTTTCGATACCCGAGTTGCTCGACCGCGTCGAGCCCGGAACGACGACGACGATCGCCGCGGCGCTGCTCGCGCTCGCGGCGTTGGCCAAGAGTGCGCAGGTGCCGTTGCACTTCTGGCTGCCCAAGGCGATGGCGGCCCCGACCCCGGTCTCGGCGTATCTGCACTCGGCGGCCATGGTCGCCGCGGGAGTTCTCGTCCTTGGCCGGGTGCATCCATTGCTGGCGCACAGCAGGATCGTGCTGACGGGCCTGCTGGTGGTCGGGGTGGCGTCCATCGTCGTCGGGGGCATCCTTGCGCTGGCCCAGGACCGGCTGAAACAGGTGCTGGCCTACTCGACCATCTCGCAGTACGGCTACGTGGTGATGCTGTACGGCGTCGGCGGCGGCACCGCGGCCGGCGCAGCGGCCTTTTACGTCTTGGCCCACGGCGTGGGCAAGAGCGCGCTCTTCATGACGGCGGGCGCGGTGACGATGTCGACCGGGGAGCAGCGCCTGTCCCGGCTCGGCGGCCTGGGCCGGCGCAGGCCGCTGCTGGCCGTTGCGGCCTTCCTTGCCGCGGCCAACCTGGCCGGGTTGCCCATGACGGCAGGGTTCTTCAAGGACGAGCTGTTCTTCGAGGCGGTGGCCGGCGCCGGGCCGGTGCCGGCCACCCTGGCCGTTCTGGCCGCGGCCCTGACCCTGGCCTACATCGGGCGTTTCTGGGTGCTGTTGTTCCTGGGCCCGCTGCGTATCGAACCCGAGCCGACACCACGCTTGCTGACGGCTCCCGTCGTCGTCTTGGCGGCCGTCGGCGTGATCGGCGGGCTGGTGCCCCAGCTGCTGACTGGCTTGGCCGCAGACGCCGGGGCCGTCACCAACGCCGCGCCGATACATCTGTCGCCCGCCTACCACTTGGACTCCCGGCCGGCGAACCTGATGGCGCTGAGCGCTTGGGTGTTGGGGCTTTCGCTGTTGGCCGTGCCGCGCCTGCGGAATGCGGTGTCGCGTGCGCTGGCGCGAATGGGCGAGCGAGCCGGGCCGTTGCGGATCTACACCCGGGGCCTGCGCGCGCTCGCGCGCCTGTCCGCGGCGATCCACGACGTTGAGGTGCGTGACCTGCGGAGCAGCGTCGCGGCGGTGCTCGTTCCGGCGGGTGTGCTGACCATGTTGGCGTTTGTCGTCACGCCGACGGCCGGGCAGTACGTCGTCGGCCGCGTGCACGGTGTCGACTGGCTGGTCCTGCCGTTGCTGGGTTTGGTCATCACCGCGACGCTGGCGACCGCGTGGGCTCGGGCCCGGGTGGGAATGGTGTTGGCGCTGGCGGTGGTGGGCTTCGCCCTGGCCACGGTTTACGCGCTACTGGCAGCGCCCGACATTGCATTGGTGGCTGTCCTCGTCGAGACGATGATCACCCTCATCTTCATCGCCGCGTTTTTCCGCCTGCCCAAGGACGGGCCCGTCCAGGAGCGCAACGGACTCGCCGGGGCCGTGGTGGTGCCACGCAGCGGCCGCCCGCGTCGGCGAGGGCGCAGTGTGGCGGCCGGAATCCTCGCGGGGGTCACCGCCTTCGCGACCGTCTGGGGCTTCCTGTCTTCGCCGACACGGGCGCCGGGCGTGGCCGACGAGTACATCCGTCGCACGCCCAGCGCCCACGGGCAGGACGTCGTCACGGTCATCATCACCGACTTCCGCGGCCTGGACACCCTCGCCGAAATCACGGTGCTGCTCATCGCCGTCGTCGGTGTGGCAACTCTGCTGCGCGGCGGAAAGCTCTGGTGATGCGCAGAGACGTGGTGCTGCGAGTCGTGGCGCGAGTGTTGTTGGGCCCGAGCCTCATGGTGGCCGCTGCCCTCATCGTCAAGGGTTACGTCGACGTCGGAGACGGGTTCGCCGCCGGCATGGTCGTCGCCCTGGCGGTCGCGTTGAGCTACGTCGCGCTCGGGGCTGCGCAAGCGGAGGAAAGGTTGCCGCTCCTGCGATTCGCTCCACACGCTGCCGTGGGGGGTCTACTGATCTCGCTGGTCGTGGGGTTCGCCCCGCTGATCTTTGAAAAGCCCCTGTTCAGCCATTTCCCGGGACCCGGCCAGCGGGTGGTGACCATCGGCTCGTTGGAGTTGTTCACCCCGCTGATCTTCGACATCGGGGTCTTCCTGCTGGTTTTCGGAGTGATGACGATGCTGCTGCACCAGTTCGGCGACCCCGAAGACCCCGTTCGGAGACCGGCCGATGACGTGGACGAGGGAGGCGAAGCCCGGTGATGCTCGCGTTCGCTGCCACCGCCGCCGTGCTTTTCGGGGGAGGCGCGTACCTGCTGCTGCAACGTGACCTGGTGCGCATGGTCGTGGGGGTCGCCCTCGTCTCGCAGGCTGCAGTGGTGGCGCTCATCGGCGCCAGCCTGACCCGCGGACAGGCGCCCATCTCCCCTGAAGCCGGGGGGCCGGTGAGTGACCCATTACCGCAGGCGCTGATGTTGACGGCGCTGGTCATCGGGCTGGCCACCCTGGCGTTGCTGCTAGCACTCGTACACCGCGCCGTGGTGGTCTTCCGGACGGCACAGAGCGACGAACTGGCCGCACAGGAGAGCAGGCACGAGGAGCGGCTGCAGCGTGACCGGCAGCGGGATACCAGCGAGATGACGTGATGACCTGATGTCCCTGTCGCTAGCCTTGCTCGTGCCCTGGGCCGCGGGCACTCTGCTCATAGCGCTCGACGGCCGTCGCCGCTATGTGGCCTGGTCGGCCGTCGCGGCACTGGTTGCCACCCTGGTCGCGATCGTCTTTCTCACCTTCGACGCGCTCTCGCCCGGTCCCGAACAGGTGACGACAGGTGGCTGGCAGGCCGGTGTGGGCATCGTCCTGCGGGCCGACGCGCTGGGGGTGGCGTTCGCGCTGGTGTCCGTGCTGGTGCTGATCTTCGCGGTCGCCAGCGAGGCTATCGTCGGTGTCCATTCCCGCACTTTCCCAGGCCTGGTGGTGCTGCTCGCCGCTGGCCTGACTGGGCTCTTCCTGACCGCCGACGTGTTCAACTTCTACGTCTTCTTCGAAATATCGATGATCGCGTCCTACGCGCTCACCACCTATGGCGGACTCGTTCGCCAGTTGCGGGCCGCGCTGATCTTCGCCGCGGTGAACCTCCTCGGTTCGTTCGTCTTCTTGATCTCCGTCGCGGGGACCTACCACATCACGGGCGCGCTGGCCATGTCCGACGTCGCGCAGCGGATCCACGACGCCGGTCCGAACGCGACGCTGCTGGTGGCGGTCGGATTCTTCGTCGCGTTCAGCGTCAAGCTCGGCCTCTTCCCGTTTCACTTCTGGTTGCCGACGGTCTACACCGGAACGCGTCCCGCGGTCGCTGCCATCCTGAGCGGGGCCGTGGCCAACATCGGCAGCTACGGTTTGCTGCGCTTCGGCGCCGGCTTGTTCCCCGACGAGCTGCGGTTGGCGGCAACCGCGATCATCGTGCTGGGCGTCGCGTCGATGCTCTACGGCGGTGTCGTGGCGGTGTCGCGCGGTGACGTCGTCGAGACGCTCGCCTATTCCGCGATCGGCCAGGTCGGCTACATGCTGATCGCGCTGGGCATCGGCGGCTCGATCGGGCTGGCAACGGCCGTCGTCTACAGCATCATCAACGCCGTGAACAAGGGCGTGCTTTTTCTCGCCGCGGGGCTGCGGGGGCCGCTGGTGGCGGCGGCATTTGCGATTGGGGCATTCAGTGTCGCCGGCGTGCCTCCGGCCGCCGGATTCATTGCCAAATTGGAAGTGTTTCGCACCGCGGTCGCCGCCGGAAACCCAGTCCTCCTGGTTCTGCTGGTCGTCGGCAGCGTGCTTTCGCTCGTGTACATGTTCCAGGTCTATCAACGAAGGTTCTGGCGTCCCGCAGATCCGTCCGCCGCTGTTGTCGAGGTCAGTGCGCTCCCGGCGCGGGCGCTCGTCCTCGGCTTAGCAGTGCTGGTCCTGGCCGCCGGCCTGGCGGCAGAACCCTTGCTCAGCCTGTGTCAGGACGGCGCCGATGTCCTGCTGAGGAGGTTGTAGATGATTGGCCTCGCGGTCCGCCTCGCTGGGCTCACCGCCGTCTACCTGATGTTCTTGACGAGTGTGGAGCCGGGCGACGTCGTCGTCGGAGTCGTGCTTGCGCTGTTGCTCGCCCTAGGCGAGGCCTTCCTCCTCGGGCCCGACCGGTGGGCGCGACGGCACTCGGCGGCGACCGTCCTGCGCCGCCTCGCCGGCCTGCCCGCGCTGATCGGATTCACGGTGCTGGACATGTGCCGGGGAAGTTGGCAGGTGGCCCTGCACTGCCTGGGTCTGCGACCCATAGCGCCGGGCTTTGTGACCATCCCGATCCGTCCGAATGATCCGGTGTCCGCCACCGCCTGGGCTATCCGGGTGGGGTTGTCGCCGGACACCGTCGTTGTCGATGTCGACGAGGAGCAGGGCACGCTGGTGCTGCACGTGTTGGACGCCTCCGACCGCGCTGGGGTGATTCAGGATCAGCTCATCTCCTACCGGCGCGCACAGCGGCGCGCATTTCCCTGATCGCCATGCCTGCCGTCCTGCTCCTCGTCGCCGTGGTGTGGAACACGCTGCTGCTGGTGGCCGGTGGTCTAGTGCTGCTACGAGCCCGCGACGTGCACCAGCGGGTGGTCGCCCTGGACCTGCTGGCCGTGCTCGTGGTGTCCCTGCTGGCTTTGTTGTGCTACCTGCTGGACGAGTCCTACTACCTGAACGCGGCGGTTGCGTTGGCGCTGTTGTCTTTTGTCGCGACGGTCGCGGCCGCTCGCTATCTGGGATCGGGAGGGCCATTCGAGTGATCTCGTTGCTGCTGGACATCCTGGGCGCGGCGCTGCTGCTCGTGGGCCTGGTGCTGCTGACCATCAGCGTCTACGGCATCCTGCGGATGCCCACCACGCAAAGTCAGCTGCACGCGCAAGGCCTGGCGACAGGACCGGGCGTCATCGCCGTCCTGGCGTCTTCAATCGCGACCAAGAACGCGTCCATCATCGCCATCGCAACTCTCGCCATCGTCTTCGTCGTGCTGACCTCGCCCACCTCGGGGCACGCCATCGCCCGGTCCGCCCGCCACCGCCACGAATCCGCCGCGCCCGAGGACGACTCGCCGGACAGGCCCGAATAACAATGGCTGCTGTGGAGGGTTGCTGTGACGGCCACTAGGTCAGCGGGACGCCCGCGTGACGCATCAATCGACGAGCGAGTGTTGTCGGTGACCCGTGAGCTGCTCGTCGAGGTCGGGTGGGACGCACTGAGCATGCGGCTGATCGCCGCCCGGTGTGGGGTCAGCCGCTCGAGCTTGGACCGTCGCTGGTCGTCGAAGGCGGAGCTCGTGTTGCACGCCATCCTCGGCGCGACCCCCGATCTTGCGCCGTTCGCGGGTACCGACCGGTTGGGCTGGGTGGACTGGGTGGTGCGCGGCAGCCAGCAACTTTTCGCCCGTCCCGAAGTGAAGGCGGCCGTCCCGGGACTCCTCCTCGCGATGGGCGAGAATGACGAATTGCGCAAGAGGATGTGGGCAGACTTCAGCGGGCCCGCGGTCGCGCTGTTCAGCGGCGACTCCGATGACACGAGCGATGCCGCGCTCGATGCGCGGGCCGTCATTGCGATGGCCGCCGGTGCCGCCCTGTTTCTCACCACCATCGCCGTCGAAGACGACACCGATGCGTTACACGCCCGTGTCGCTCGGTTCCTCGCGGACGGGATGTCCGGGAAATGACGCGATGATCGCCTCGACCGGCGACCGCCATTCGATCCCAAGGTCCCGAAGGGTGCGCGAATCGTCGGTCGGCGTCGCCGCGGTGAGCAGCAGCGCGGCCTCATAGCTCAACCCGTCACCCATGGGGACGATGCTGGACAGGGCTTCCGCGATCCTGCTCGCTCCCCGAAACAATGCCGGGTGCAATGGGATCCGAACGAATCGGCGGCCAGTGCCGCGTTCCAGGGCGTCGATCATTTCGTCGAAAGTCAGCAGCACCCCGCCGCAGACATAGCGCCGTGGACCGCGGCCCGGCGTCATCAGCGCGGCATGGACGTCGGCGACATCACGAACGTCGATCATCTGCATCCCGCCGCGCAGGCGAGGCGCCACACCGAACCGCACGAGTGGGGCCCAGCCACGTTCGGTGACGCCCGGCGCCGTATGGAATGCGGGCCCGACGACGCTGGAGGGATAGGTGATGACGACGGGCGCCCCCTCGGCTTGCAGTCGCCGCGCGACCCGGTCGGCGTAGCCCTTGGTCTGTGCGTAGTCGCTGCGGCCGTCCGCCGTCGGCGTATCGGGTCCGATGATCCCGTTCGGGGGCGGGAAGAGGGCGCTATAGCTGCTCACCATGACCACCGGATCGAGACCCGCACCTACCGCGTGGGTGAGCACGGTTTCGGTTGCGTAAGCGTTGATTTCCCACATCAGGGTGCTGCGGCGACTGTCGGTGCCGACGACTCCGGCCGCATGTAGGACCGCGTCGCAGCCGTCGAGCAGCGCCTCGATGGTGTCCCGCTTCCGTACGTCCCCGGTGTGGAACTCGATGCCGCCCGCCGCAGCGAACCGGTCGAGTACTGGCGCGCCTTCGGCATCTGGTCCGACCAGCAGACGTATCTCGTGGCCCTGAGCCTGTAGCGTGCGCACGCAGTGAGCTCCCACGTATCCGGTTCCACCGGTGACGGCGATCAGCATGGTGTGCATATTACGGTGCCAATGGCACCGAAATCTATACCGGGTTGGGCCCCGCCGAGTGTCCCCCACGTTCGGCGACGCAATGCCGCAGCGCGTGCGCGCCACGCGCCGGCGAGTGTGTGGGTTAAGTACCCCGGAGTTGCCGCGGAGGGCTAAACGCCCCACGTTCGGCGAGTCGGCCGTGCACGCGCTGGGGCATTGCGCCGGCGAATGTGTGGGTTAAGTACCCCGGAGTTGCCGCGGAGGGCTAAACGCCCCACGTTCGACGAGTCGGCCGCGCACGCGCTGCGGCATTGCGTCGCCGAGTGTGTGGGTTAAGTACCCCGGAGTTGCCGCGGAGGGCTAAACGCCCCACGTTCGACGAGTCGGCCGTGCGCGCCCTGCGGCATTGCGTCGCCGAGTCGGCCCGCAACCGCAAGACGAGCCTATTCAGCCGCCCGCCTGCGTGCTAAATTACGGTGCCAATGGCATCGAAAACCAATTCCCCGGGCGGCTCGGTCGCGTTCACGCCGGCGACGCTGGGCCCGTTGACGTTGAAGAACCGGTTCATCAAGGCGGCGACTTTCGAGGGTCGGATGCCGCGCGGTGAGGTGACCGACGACCTGATCGACTTCCACGTGGAGGTGGCGCGCGGGGGTGCGGCGATGACGACCGTGGCCTACTGCGCGATTTCACCCGGCGGCCGAGTGCATCGCGACACCATGGTGCTCGACGGCCGGCGGGCGGCTGCGCTGCGCCGGTTGACCGACGCCGTGCACGCCCACGACACGCTGGTGTCCGCCCAGATCGGACACGCGGGTCTGGTGGCCAACACAAGGTCCAACCGCACCGGCACGCTGGCGCCGTCGACGCGATTCAGCGCCCCGGCGATGGGCCTGGTCCGTGCCGCTACGACCGAGCAACTCGACGAAGTCATCGACGACTTCGGCGCCGCCGCCCGCAATGCCGTCGACGCGGGCTTCGACGCAATCGAACTCCACCTCGGTCACGGCTACCTGTTGAGTTCGTTCCTCAGCCCGAATCTCAACAAGCGCACCGACCGCTACGGCGGTGACACGGTGCGTCGTGCCGAATTGGCCCGCCGAGTCGCCGAGCGGGTGCGTCGCGAGGCCGGCGATGCCGTCGCGGTGACGGCGAAGTTCAACATGGACGACGGAGTCAGAGGCGGTTTCTGGCTTACCGACAGCCTGCCCACCGCGCGACTGCTCGAATCCGACGGCCACCTCGATGCCCTCGAACTGACCGGCGGCAGTTCCCTGCAGAACCCCATGTACTACTTCCGCGGCGAGGTGCCGATGGCCGAGTTCATCGCCTCCCAACCCGCTGTCGTCGGGCTGGGACTGCGTGTCATCGGCCGGCGCATGTTCCGCACCTACCCGTTCGAAGAGGCGTACTTCCTGCCGCTGGCACGGCAGTTCCGCGACGCGCTGACGATGCCGCTGATCCTGCTCGGCGGGGTGAACACGATGGACACCGTCGAGACCGCGCTAGGCGAAGGATTCGAATTCGTCGCCATGGCCCGCGCGCTGCTCCGGGACCCCGGCTTGGTCAACAAGTTCCGTTCGGACGCTGTGCGGGAAGGACTGTGCGTGCACTGCACGAAATGCATGGCGACCATCTACGACGGGACGCGGTGCGTGCTGCGCCCGACCGCCGCCGCAGCCGTCTGAGGAGGGCACGACCCATGGGTACCTACGTAGTCACTGGAGCCGCATCAGGAATGGGTGCGGCCGTCGCCAACCGGCTGCGGGCCGCGGGCCACACCGTGATCGGCGTCGACATCAAACAGGCCGACGTCGTTGCGGACCTCTCGACAACCGGCGGACGAACCGACGCCGCACAACAGGCGCTCGCCGCTGCCGATGGGCGCATTGATGGCGCCGTCCTGGCTGCCGGTCTCGGGCCCAGCAGCGGTGCCGATCGTCCCCGCCTGATCGCTCAGGTCAACTACCTGGGCGTGGTCGAGCCACTGCAACAGTGGCGCGACGCCTTGGCCGCGGCCGGAAACGCGAAAGTTGTTGTCATTGGCAGCAATTCGACGACGACCACGCCGCTGGTTCCCAAGCGCACGGTGCGGGCGCTGCTCGGCGGGGACGTCGACAAGGCTTTGCGCAGCGTACGCCCCTTCGGCCCGGCGCGGCCCGCCATCATGTATGCGGCCTCGAAGATCGCGGTCAGCCGATGGGTGCGCCGCCACGCCGTGCAACCCGAGTGGGCCGGAGCGGGCATACGGCTCAACGCCCTGGCCCCCGGGGCGGTGTTGACGCCACTCCTGGAGGAGCAGCTGGCCAGCCCGCGGCAAGGCAAAGCCGTGCAGCGGTTTCCCATCCCGGTCGGCGGCTTCGGCGATCCTGAGCACCTCGCCGCCTGGGCGGAAATGATGCTGTCCGACGCGGCCGACTTCCTGTGTGGCAGCGTCATCTTCGTCGACGGTGGCACCGATGCCCACTTCCGACCCGACGCCTGGCCGCGACCGGTGCCGGCGCGTCAGCTCATCACCTACCTGTGGCGGTTCCGGGGTTAAACGGACTAGCCCTGCGGCGGGACGCGCCGGCTTTCTGATTAGCTGGTGACAATTCGGCATGGGAGCGGCACGTGATCACCTTGGACCGGTTGGTAAACGTCCTCGGCAGCTATGGTGTCCGCCTCCGCTGGTCCGCGGTGCCGAGGTCGACCGAACTGCGCAACGTGGTTATCCACGAATCGTTTTCCGACCGCCCCGTATTGGGTGACGTGCTGTTGGCCATCGGGGCCGACTCGTTGGCGGAAGCGGTGCGCTGGGCTGTGTCGGCCCACGCCGTCGTGGTGTTGATGCGCGACACCAAGGAACCCATCTCGTTCGACGGCGAGGCCGGGGTCGGCGCCGTGATGCTGGTCGACGAGGCGCTTTCCTGGAGCGAGTTGGCGGCGGTGGTCTACGGGCTTGTACTGGAAGGCCGCGAGACCGAATCGGGCCGCGGCCCAACCGATTTGTTCGCCCTCGCCGACAGCCTGGCCGATGCGATCGGCAGTGCGGTGGTCATCCACGACGAATTGCTGCAGGTGCTGGCCTATTCGCGGCACCAGCTGCCCGCCGACCCGGCCCGAGTGGAGACGATTCTGGAACGCCAGGTACCCGAGGCCCTGCGGGCGTCCTTGCAGGCCCGCGGAGTCTTGGCACACCTGGCGAACTCCGACGACCCGCTGTTCGTCCCCGCCGACGCCGAACACGGTCTGACCGGCCGCATGGCGGTGGCGGTGCGATCGGGACGGGAAATCATGGGGTCGGTGTGGGTGGGGTGTACCGAGCCGCTGGACGGGGCCGCGCGCAACGCGCTGGCCGAGAGCGCTCACACGGTGGCCCTGCACCTGCTGCGATCACGAGCCAGCGCGGACCTCGAGCGTCAGGTCGAATCCGAGTTGGTGATCCGGTCGCTCGAGGGCACCCCGGACGCCGCCACCCTGGTGAGCCGGCTGGGCCTGCCGAACAGCAGGCTGCGGGTGATCGCGGTGCAGGCCTTCATTGGGCAGGACCGAGACGCCGCTCTGCTGTTGGCGTTCGAGCGGGCCACCGCCGGGTTCGGCTGGTCCCGGCCGGGCCGCAGCGCCCTGGTGGGCAGCACCGTCTACACATTGCTTCCGGGTGGGCCGGCGGCGGCGCGCCGCTGGGTCACCGGATTGCAGGCCTCCTTGCCTGATCAGGTGACGCTGTTGGCCGGCATCAGCGGCGCCGCCGCAGTGGCAGACCTTGCCGCCGCACGCCACGAGGCCGACGAGTGCCTCGCGCTGCACGAGTTGTCGCCGGAGACCGCACCCCCGGTCTATGACGAGTCGTGGGATGACATCCTGCTGCAGCGACTGCGCACCGCATCCCGGACGGGTCGGGCCCCGGACCGTGGACCGGTCGCCGATTTGCGCCGCCACGACGCCGCACATGGCACGGAATATGTTGCGACACTTAAGGCTTGGCTGGAGGGTCAGGGCGACCCGGCAGAGGCGGGTGAACGTCTTGGCGTACACGAGAACACCGTGCGCTACCGGATGCGCAAGATGGCCGAGATCACCAACCTGACGCTGGACGACGCCAAGAAGCGGCTGGCCATGATGATCCAACTCGCTGCCGGCGACGCCGACTAGCAAGGCACAACCCGCCCAGGAACTCAACGCACGATTCCGCGGCCTCGCAATTGTCGAAATTCGACAATCCGCCGTCGCGGCATTGTCGGATCGCGTCAAACGCTGCGCTTACAGCGACGGCAGTATCGGAAGTAACACCGAAGTTACTTGCGGAGGCTGCGATGTACGTCGACCAGGTTGACCGAGCGCCGCCACCGTGACGCCATAACACGATCACGGGTCGGCGGTTAGTCGTACGCGCGCCGATCCGCACTTCACCACACCTCGCGTGAGTCGATACGCAGTCCGGAGCAGCGGGACGATTCCTCCCCTGTAGTTCCGCGCTTTCAGACCAGTCGAACTCGCGCTCACAAAGTCGTCAGGGGCGGTTGCTGCGCTCTTGAGCCCGCCCCTGGCGACGTCCAGCGGACGCCGAACGGGGGATCAGACAGGTGGCGGCCTTCTTGAAGCCTTGGCATCCGCAAACACGCTTGCCCACAAACAAATCAACGGACATCCGGACGGAGCCCACATCTGTTCAACGACGAGGAGAGGGGTCATGACATGAGGAACCGATTTCTGCGCCGCGTCGCTCTGGCGCTAGGCAGCGTGATCGCTGCCGTAGCAATGCCATTCGCACTTGTCGCACCGGCGAGCGCCCATACCGATGCGAAACAGTTACCCTACTGGGGCCAGAAGTACTACGGCTCGATCGCCGTCGCCACGGACGGTTCGATGGGTCACGCGGTGCGCCAGAAGTCACGTACGCAAGCCGAGCAGCAGGCGTTGCAATCGTGCGGCAGCCACTGCGATATTGCCGTCACCTTCACCCTGTGCGGTGCCGTCGCGCACGATGGCGACAGGTACCACGGGGGAGCGGGCCTCGACCGCAACCAGGCTGGCCATGACGCGATGTCCAGGCTCGGTGGCGGGCGAGTTGTCGTAACCGCCTGCAACTAGTCGCCCGCCCGAAACCCGCTTCCCTGCAGCGTGATCCGTCCGGGTCGTCAGTCAGCCCATTGCGCGGTGAACGCGGCCACTGACTTGGCGACCCGGTCGCGGGCGGCGTCGGGGTCGGGGAAGACACCGGCTAGGCCCTCGACGGCGCGGTCTGCCAGCGGTCGCCACTTCTCGACCCAACCATTGATGACCTCGCGGTTGGCCGGGTTGGCCGCGAGCGCGTACCGGGCCAGCGCGATGTGCCAGGCCTGACTGCGGGTGGTGTCGACCCGGGACTCCTGCAGCAGGGCAGCGGTCAGGCCGTCGCCCCGCTCACTGGCCAGGTCGACGAACGCCTCCTTGAGCAGCGCGTCGAGTGCTGGCTTGACGGCCAGGTTCAACGCGACGAAGGCTTCGCCCCAGTCGTAGGCCAGCAGCAGGCGTTCCAGCGTCTCGCGGGCGGGTTGCCACAGCTCATCGTTCTCCCAAATGCGCCGGGTCTCTTCGGTGTTGGCCAGGTGGGTGCCGTGGGACAGGGACAGGGACTTGGCCCGGTAGGCGACCCACTGCAGTGCCCGGAGTTCGTCGGCGGCCTGGAAGAACGCCGCATTGGTGATGTACGCGCTGGGCGCCAGTTGTCCCACGTAGAGGCTGGTGATCTGCAGGACGTGGAACAGGTAGCGGCTGGGCACGTAGACGCGGTTGAGTGTCTCCACCCAGTCAGAGTTGAGCGTCGCGTCGTGGTCGAGCGCCTCGTAGTGGTCGACGACGCCCTCCGCGTACACCTCACGGTCGTGCTGCAGCGCGATGTAGCGGCGGTAGTTCAGTGCCGCCGGGTCACGGAAACCCTCCCAGTCCTCGGCCTGCAGCGGTGAGCCCTCGCGGTGCTTGAGGTACCAGCGGTTGATGGCGCTGCCGGGGTCGAGGTCGAACGGGGCCGGCTTCCGGTTGAAGTGGTAGTGGAAGTTGCCGGTGACGGCCTCGTATTCAGTGGGTTTGCGTCGGGTGTCCCCGTTGAGGCTCCACGTCTTGCGCGGGCGGGCTTTTGCGGTGGTCATGGGTGGTCAGTCCTTAAGTTCGTAGGTGCAGTTACTTCGTGTTGTTACGTTGTGCTGTGACCCGGGCGGGTCGGGTGAGGTTGTTG
>NZ_MVHT01000180.1 GCF_002086275.1 Mycobacterium intermedium
ACAAGGGGCGTATCGAGCAGGTCGGGTCGCCCACCGAGGTTTATGACACCCCGGTCAATCCGTTCGTCATGTCGTTTCTGGGTGCGGTGTCCACGCTCAACGGCGCACTGGTCCGCCCGCACGACATCCGGGTCGGCCGCAGCCCCGAGTTGGCGATTGCGGGCGGTGATCGCAGCGCGGACGCACTCGGGGTGGTGCCCGCCACCGTGGACCGGGTGGTGAAGCTGGGCTTCGAGGTGCGGGTGGAGCTCACCGGCGCCGACGGAGTGCCCTTCACCGCCCAGATCACCCGCGGGGACGCCGAGGCGCTGGCCTTGAAGGACGGCGACACCGTCTACGTGCGAGCCACCCGGGTGCCGTCCCTTCCGAAGGCGGAGGACGTCAGCGACGAGGATGTCCTGGCGTCCGTCTGACGCCGCTAGTCGGGTTCGCCGTACTCGTCGAACCAGTACGCGAGCTTGCCGCGCCGGCTCACCGCCCGAAGTCTGGATTCGGTGGCCGCGCGCGTCTTGCTGGTGGTGACGATCATCAATTCATCGCCGGCCTGGATGCGCGTGTCGGGCATCGGGACAAAGGTATGACCCTTGCGAATGATCAGCGTGATCACGGCGGGGTCGGGCAGTCGCAACTCGACAATGGTGACGTTGTGCAACCGCGACTGCTGTTGCACCCTCATGGTCAGCAGTTCGGCGTCGAGCACGTCGAGGGGCGCCGCTTCGACCTGAATCTCGCGGGTGGTTTCGCGCGTGATTAGTCCCAACTTCTTTGCGATGGGCCGCAGGCTCGGGGCCTGTATGACGGTGAAGACCAGCACCAGCATGAAAACGATGTTGAGCAGGCGGTAACTATCGGCAACGCCGGCGACCACCGGAAAGGTGGCCAACACAATTGGGACCGCGCCACGCAGCCCCGCCCACGACAGAAACGCTTGCTCCCGCCAGGGAATGCGGAACCAGATCAGAGACGCCACCACCGACAGCGGCCGCGCGACCAGCAGCAGCAGCAGGCCGATCACTACCGCCGGGACCGCGTCATGCGCCACTTCGCTGGGGTCCACCAGGAGCCCCAGCAGCACGAACAACCCGATCTGGGCCAGCCAGCCGACCCCTTCCGCGAAGGACCGGGTCGCCGCTCTGTGGGGTAGTCCGGAGTTTGCCAGGACCACCGATGCCAGGTATGCGGCGATGAATCCACTGGCGTGGCTCTCACCGGCCGCCGCAAACGCGACAAGCCCCAGCCCGAAGGTCGAAATCGGGTACAAACCGGACGCCGGCAACGCGATGCGGCGCAGCGCGACCGCACCAAGGTAGCCAATGGCCAGTCCTAGCGCGGTGCCGACGGCCAGCTCGAAAACCAAATCGAGGATCGCCCCCTCCGGCTCGAACACGAAGGGCACGGTGCTGAACATGAGCACCAGAATCACGGCGGGTGCGTCGTTGAACCCAGACTCCGCCTCCAGTAACCCGGCAATGCGCCGGGGCAGGGGGAGCACTCTCAGGACGGAGAACACCGCCGCGGCGTCCGTCGAGGACACGATGGCGCCCAGCAACAGTGAAACCTGCCAGTCGATCCCCAGTAGAAAATGCGTCCCGACCGCGGTGACCACCATGCTGATGACGACGCCGGCGGTGGCTAACGTGACCGCGGGGGCTAGTACCGAGCGAATATCGGAAAACCGGGTGGTCAAGCCGCCTTCGATGAGGATCAGCGCCAGGGCGGCCGTCCCCACATTTCGCGCCAGCTGCACGTCGTCGAAATTCAGTCCTAGTCCGTCTTCGCCGACGGCCACTCCGACCAGCAGGAACAGCAGCATGCTGGGAAACCCGATTTGAGTGGCCAAGCGGGTACCCACGATGCTGGCGAGCAGCACGAGGCCGCCGATCAGCATGGCTAGGTACAGCTGTTGCAGGCTCACTTCAAATCCCGTCTCAACCCGTCTCAGATGTGCTCGGCGGTGGGCGGTGACTCGGCACCAGGTAATGCTCGCCTGTTAGTAAATCAGTAGGGGGCCGCACGGTGCGCGCGGTGCAGGCGGGATACGGGAAGATGTTCTAGTGGTGAAGCGGAAGATGCGGATCGCGGTAGTCGGAGCCGGCAACGTCGGCCGTTCCGTCGCCCGTGAGCTGCTGGACAACGGCCACAAGATCTTGTTGATCGAGCGACAGCGCAGCAACTTCGAGCCGAACACCGTCCCCGACGCGGACTGGTTGAACGCCGACGCCTGCGAGCTGTCGTCGTTGCAGGAGGCAGGCATCCAGACCTGCGACGTCCTGATCGCGGCCACGGGTGACGACAAGGCGAATCTCGTCGTGGGTTTGCTGGCCAAGACCGAGTTCGGCGTGCCCCGGGTGGTGGCGAGGATCAACGACCTGCGGAACGAGTGGCTGTTCAGCCAGTCGTGGGGGATCGACGTGGCGGTGTCCGCCCCGGGCGCGATGGTCGCCGGGATCGAAGGCGCCATCGACGTGGGTCACCTGGTGCGGTTGATGGGATTGCGGGAAGGGCTTGCCGCGCTGACCAAGCTGACTTTGCCCGAAGATAATCCTCTGGTCGGGCAGCGCGTGGGTGAGCTGCACCTGCCGAAGAACACGGCCTTGGTGACGATCCTTCGGGGTGACGGTGTGATCGTCGCCAAGCCCGACGACGTCTTGGCGGCCGGCGACGAGTTGCTGTTCGTCGCCGATAACTCGATGGAGCCCTCCATCCAATCCGCCATATACAGCGCGCAACCGCGCGTGGTGCCCCGGTCCTGGACCGGCGGCCTCGCGTGAGCGATCAGGAACCCGCCGCATGACCGTCGCGCTGCTCCGCGAGTTGTTCGAGCAGCTGGTGGTGGCCAAGAACGCCGAGCTCATCGAGCACTATTACGACCCCGACTTCGTGATGTTCTCCGACGGGCTGACCCAGGGTCTTGCCGAATTCCGCGACGGCCACCGCAAGCTCTTCGCAAGCCCCATCGAGTACTCCGTCGAGTACGACGACCAGGCGTGGGTGCAGGACACCGACAAGCAAAGTATTGATTTACACAAGAATTCATTTCAAGCGGCGCATCAACTCCGCCGCTGCGGATCGTCCGCTGAGCAAGGCGCCGTGCACGGTGGCGGGATTGTCCACGGTGACGGCCTCGCCGGCGAGGTAGAGGCGGTCGCTGATCGGTTCCTGGAGCCGGCGTCGGTCGTCAAGGCCGGAACCGGGCGCGTGGAACGAGTAGGAGCCCAGCGCGTACGGGTCGACGGTCCAGCCCGACGACATGACCTGCATCGGTGCGACATCTGCGCCGAAGAGCTGCCGAGCAATGGGCAGCGCGGTCGTCATCAATTCGCTCGGCGAGGCGTTCTCGACCCATCGACCGCGGTGACCGGCGTTGAATGCCAACACAATTGGCCCCGCCGCGGCGGGCAGGGTGAACCACTGCGCCCACATTCCGTCGTCGGAACCCAAGTAGTGGAAGAAGGCGTTCTCCTCGTCCCAGGTGCGTCGGTCGAAGCGGAAGTAGCTCTTGGACAGCGCACCGAATCCTAGCCTCGATTTTTCGTCGAGGGTGATTTCGGTCGGACTTGGCGATGGGGTGCGTGGTGTCTGGGGTTTGTGTGGTTTAG
>NZ_MVHT01000181.1 GCF_002086275.1 Mycobacterium intermedium
CCGGCGGCAATGCCGCTTACGGGTTGAACCTAGGTGGCAACGGCGGCGCCGGAGGCAAGGCCGGACTGTTCATCGGAACGGGCGGTGCCGGCGGAACGGCCAGCACCGGCGGCGTCGCGGGAATCGGCGGACCTGGTGGCGTCGGCAACCTCTTCTACAACATCATCGGCATCGGCGCCGACGGCGGCGCCGGCGGAGACGCCTTCGGCGCCACCAACATTGGCGGCCAAGGCGGCCAGGGCGGCTGGGGTAATGGTCAATTCTTCAGCATTGGCGGCAACGGCGGTGCTGGCGGAAACGCGTTGACCTTCAACGGGACCGGCGGGCCGGGAGGATTCGGCGGCGACGGCGGGGGCATCTTCGGCATCGGCGGAGCAGGCGGCAACGGCGGCGGCGCGCTCATGGGTGGCCGTGGCGGGGTCGGCGGCATCGGCGGCATCGGCGGCCTCTTCGGTATCGGCGGCGCCGGCGGCAACGGCTTCGGTGCGCCCGACCTGGCGTTCGGAGGTAACGGTGGCCAGGGCGGCTACGGCGGCTACTTCTTCGGGTTCGGCGGCGCCGGCGGCAACGGCGGCATCGGGAATACTCCGGGCATCGGCGCCCCCGGCGGCTTCGGCGGGTATCTCATCGGCGGCCCGATCGGAAAGAGGGGGATAACCCCGGCGTGAGGCTCAGCCCGCCTGAGCGCGAGCTACCCTCTCAGCCCCGTCAGCCGGACAGCCCCGAAACGCACCGATTGCCGTAGTCGAACGACTTCACCGGTACGGACACGCCCAGCGGGTCGCCGTCGGCCAGGAGTGCGATCAAGTCGGCGTCTTCGGTGGTTGCCAGGAACCGACTCCCGTCGCCAACCAACCGGCCGATGATGATGCCGGTCCGGCGCCCCGCGTCCCGGCGGACCGTGTAGGTCTCGATGACGCCGGCACCGTCCGGGTGCTCGGTGACCGCCACGGTGGGCCGGCTGTCGATGACCGCCTGCAACTGCGGGCTGCGATCGGCCCGCCACGGCGCCGGCTCGGTCGAGTAGACACCGACCGAATACTTGCTCAGCACCCCGCCGTTGGCGCCGACGAGACCGAATTGCCCTGGTGCACTTCGCATTCGGGCTACCGTCTCGGCGATCGCGTGCATCGAATAGTTGTTGCCCGCCCCGCCGAAGAAGGGCAGGCCGCCGGTGAGTGTCAGGCCACGCGGGTCGTCGGGCGCGATACCCAGACCGTCGCAGACATTGAAGACCGGCACCGGGAAGCAGCTGTACAGGTCGAACGTGGCGACATCGTCGACACCGATACCGGCCACCTCCAGCGCCTCGCGGGCCGCCATGACCGCCGACGGCGCCTGCCCGAGATCCGGGCGCTCCAACATCGGCTGCTCCACCAGGTCCGAATGACCTCGCAAGTACACCCACTTTTCGCGGGGCACGCCGAGCCGTCGTGCGGCATCAACCGACATCAACAGCGCCGCGGCGCCCTGGTTCACCTGGTCGCGGGCCACCAGGAAACGCGGATACGGCTCGGCGATCATCCGGTTGGTCTCGGTGACGGTGATCAACTCGTCGACGCTGCGCTCAACCGGCGCGGCAGCGAACGGGTTAGCCGCCGCAACCTTGGTGAACGGCGCAAACAGTTCGCCCATCCTGCGTAGGTACTCGGCCGGGCCCAACCCCGTTCCGGCGCGGTGGGCATTCTCCATCAGCGCGTACTGAGTCGGCGCGTCGATCAGACCGTGGATCACGGTGTAGCGCGATATCAGCTGTTCGATGCCAAGTCCGCGGTCTTCCAGGTCCCCGTCGACGGTCTCGGTGAAGTCCGGCTTGTCCTGCGCCTGCGCGAAATGCCGCAGGGTGGACGTCGCGTCGGAGCCGAAGACCAGAGCCACCTCCGACCGGCCCGCCGCGATCTCCGCGGCCAACTCGTTGACCAGCTTCTGTGGCCCCTGACCACCGACGACCTCGAGGATCGCGCGACCGGGTTTGGCCCCGATCCGGTTGGCCACCGAACGCGGATAGTTGTTGGACCGTCCCAGTGGAGCGGTGGCGACAGGGCCGGAGATCTCGAATTGCCGAAGAGCGGCAATGGTATCGACGGCGATGGCCACGGCTTGCGCGCCGCAGTCGTCAAGTGCTGCTTGGGCGGCCGCCGCGGCCAGTTCGACGGGTGACATTGCCCGATAGCCGGGGTCATCGATGCGTTCGGCGGACTGCCCGACGCCGACGACGACGGGCGTCCGCGGATCGAGATTCATAGCCTTACTATCTACCGCAAGTGACCCTGTGACGCGCGGCCAGGGTCGGCGAGGCGACGGCCCACGCCACTCCCCGCTGAATGCCGGGCCATTCGGGTGGGACCCCAGCCCATTCCCTGGATCGATGGGCCGAGCCAGTGCCCGCCTCGAACGCGAGTTGCTTGGCTAAGTCCAATTCGCCGTCAAAGCACTCGACACTGTTGGCGCCGCGTGAGAGTCGTCTGGTGCAAATTGCAGAGGTCCGCTGGAACTTCTTATGAATTTCCTGTGATCGGACTAGGATGTAGATCTCCGAACATCGATTACCCGCTGACGGTTGCGATCGCCATGCCCCAGGTAGTGGAGGTATCAGATGTCGTTCGTGACCGCAGTGCCCGAGTTCCTGACGGCGGCAGCCTCAGATCTAAAGAACATCGGGTCGACCATCAGCCAGGCAAACGCGGCGGCGCTGGCCCCGACCACGGAAGTCCTCGCCGCGGGCGCCGACGAGGTGTCGGCGGCCATCGCGACGGTGTTCGGGTCCCACGCCCAGCTGTATCAGGCGCTGAGCGCACAAGCGACGGCGTTCCACGACGAGTTTGTCGCGCTCCTGGGCGCGGGCGCCGCGCAGTACACCATGGCTGAGGCAGCCAGCAGCAGTCCGTTGCAGCAGTTGCTTAACCTCGTCAATACCCCCTTCCAGACGGTGCTAGGACGCCCGCTGATCGGCAACGGCGCCAATGCCGCTGTGGGTTCGGGGGCCAACGGCGGGGACGGCGGCATATTGTTCGGCAACGGCGGCGCCGGCGGATCCGGAAGCGCCGCTCACCCCATCGGCGGGAACGGCGGGGCCGCCGGACTGTTCGGCGCCGGCGGCGCCGGCGGAGCAGGCTTTAGCGGTGCAAACGGCGGTAGCGGCGGGTCCGGCGGCCTGTTCGGCAACGGCGGGACCGGCGGCGCCGGCGGGAATTCCAATGCCGTCGGCGGGAACGGGGGCGCAGGCGGGGCCGCCGGGCTGTTCGGCGTCGGCGGCGCCGGCGGAACGGGCGGGTCATCATCGGGGACT
The DNA here is from genome assembly GCF_002086275.1 of Mycobacterium intermedium. Taxonomy (GTDB): domain Bacteria; phylum Actinomycetota; class Actinomycetes; order Mycobacteriales; family Mycobacteriaceae; genus Mycobacterium; species Mycobacterium intermedium. The sequence goes on from NZ_MVHT01000181.1 coordinate 3,290, forward strand.
CGTGCGGGGACAGGCGGCGCCGGCGGTAGCGGCGGATTGATCGGCAGCGGCGGCGCCGGCGGCAGCGGCGGAGAGTTCATTGGCAGCCACAACGGCGGAGACGGGGGCGTAGGTGGGGCCGCAGGGCTGTTCGGCGTCGGCGGCGCAGGCGGTGCAGGCGGCGCGACGAACGGGGCAAACTTCACCGCTGGCGCGGGCGGTGCGGGTGGTGGTGGCGGCTGGATCGGCACCGGCGGCGCCGGCGGCATCGGCGGGGTCGCCACCGGTGCAGGCGGGAC
>NZ_MVHT01000182.1 GCF_002086275.1 Mycobacterium intermedium
ACTAACGCGTTGCTCGGGCGACCGTTGATCGGCGACGGCACCAACGGGACGCCGGGAACCGGGCAGGCAGGCGGGCCGGGGGGAATTTTGATCGGTAATGGCGGCAACGGTGGGTCCGGAGCACCTGGTGGTGCCGGCGGAGCCGGCGGGGCAGCCGGGTTGGTGGGCTTGGGCGGGGCTGGCGGCGCCGGCGGCGCGGCGGTCGTGCCCGGCGGGTCAGGTGGTAATGGCGGGGCTGGCGGTGCGGGCGGGCTGCTAGCCGGCTCGGGTGGACCCGGCGGCGCCGGCGGCATGGGCGCTGCTGGCGCAATCGGCATTGCAGGCGGGAACGGCGGAGCCGGCGGGGCCGGCGGGGCAAGTCGAGCATTGGTGGGCTGGGCTGGAGGCGCGGGCGGGGCCGGCGGTTCCGGCGGTGCGGGCATTGCGGGTGCCGCAGGTGCTCCAGGCGGCGGGACCGGCGCCACCGGTCTTGCGGGCGGCTCCGGTGGTAGCGGCGGAGCCGGCGGGGGCGCCTTCGGACTGTTCAGCGCGGGTGGGACCGGTGGCGCGGGCGGCTCTGGCGGTTTGGGCGGGGACGGCGGGACCGGTGGTACCGGCGTGGGTTTTGCTGCCGATGGCGGGATGGGTGGTATTGGCGGCGCGGGTGGGGCCGCCGGCGCCGGCGGCGCTGGTGGTGCCTCATCACTCGGGTTTGCCGGCGCGGCGGGCAACGCCGGCACCGGCGGTCACGGCGGCGTCGGCGGCAACGGTGGGGCCGGTGACAATGCGGCGACGCCAGGCGCGGCCGGGTTTGCCGGCGGTGCGGGCGGCGCGGGCGGCCAGGGCGGCTCAGCAGGCGCCGGCGGCACCCACGGCTCAGGCGGCCTGGGCGGCAACGGCGCCCTCGGCGGCAACGGCGCCAACGGCGACCCAGGCGTCGGAAGCATCGGCCAGACCGGCGGCGCCGGAGGCAACGGCGGAAACGCAGGCGCGGGCGGCCTGGCCGGTACCGGCACCGGCGCCACCGGCACCGCAGGCAACGCAGGCACCGGCGGCAACGGAGGCAACGGAGGCAACGGCGGCGCCGGTGATGTCGGCGTCGCGGGTGCCGCTGCGACGGCCGGCGGCACCGGGTTCGATGGCGGGGATGGCGGCGCCGGCGGCACCGGCGGCAATTCCGGTGCCGGTGGTACCAACGGTTCGGGCGGCCTGGGTGGTAACGGCGGCCTGGCGGGCAACGGCGGGACCGCGGGCATGGACAACGGCACTGGCGCCGGAAACGGCGGGTCCGGTGGTAATGGCGGAAAGGGCGGGGCCGGCGGAGCGGTCGGCTCCAACGGCACTGGTGGGACCGCGGGCAATGGCGGCAACGGCGGTAACGGCGGGAGTGGTGCCAGCGGCGCTGCAGGTCTAGCCGGCAGCGGCCACTTCGGCGGCAACGCCGGAGACGGCGGTTCCGGTGGTATCGGCGGCAATGCGGGCGGAGTGGGCGCCGCCAACGGCAACGGCGGCAACGGCGGCGCTGGCGGCCAAGGCGGCAACGGCGGAAGCGGCGGCATCTTCAACAGCGGTGGCGGCGGCTCCGGCGGCGACGGCGGCAACGGCGGTAACGCAGGCACTGGCGGTATCGGTGGCAACGGCGGCAACGCCGGATCCGGCGGCAATGGTGGCGATGGCGGCACCGGCATCGCCGGCACCGGCACGTACGGCGGCAGCGGCGGTTTCGGTGGGTCCGGAGGTACCGGCGGCAACGCCGGCAGCGCCGCCGGCACCAACGGCAGCGGCGGTAACGGCGGCAACGGCGGCGCTGGTGCCAATGGCGCCTCGGGCACTGGCGGCAATTCCGGCGGCGGCGGCGGCTACGGCGGCAGCGGCGGCAACGCCGGCCCGGCTGGCAGCACCGTCGGCGCAGCCGCCGGTACCAACGGTCTCGGCGGCAACGGCGGCAACGCCGGCAACGGCGGCAACGGCATCGGCAATGGCGCCAACGGCACCGGCGACGGCGGCAACGGCTCCAACGGAGTCAACGGAGGTAACGGCGGCTGGGGCGGAAGCGGCGGCGCAGGCGTCGGCGGTGTCGGCGGCGGCAACGGCGGCAACGGGGGCAACGGCGGCACGGCCACCGACGGCGGCAACGGCGCCGCAGGCGTCGTGAACAACGGCGGTCATGGCGGCAGCGGCGGCAACGGCGGGGCGGCCGGGGGCGGCGGCACCGCCACCGACGGCGGCACTGCCGGCACCAACGGCATTAGCCGAAACGGCGGAAACGGTGGCAGCGGCGGCAACGGCGGCAACGGCACCGGGAACGGCGGCAACGGCACCCACGGCGGCGCCGGGGGCCAGGGAGGTGCCGGCGGCGCCGCCGTCGGCGGCACTGGCGGGGGCAACGGCGGTAACGGCGGCCAAGGCGGCGCAGGCGGCAACGGCGCGGCCGGCACGAACTCCACCGGCCACAGCGGCGGCAGCGGTGGCCAAGGCGGCGCCGGCGGCAATGGCGGTAACGCTGGCAGCGGCGGCACCAACGGCAGTGGCGCCACCGGAGGCAAAGGCGGCCTTGGCGGCAACGGCGGCTCGGGTGCCCCGGATTCCGGCTCGGGCGGCGGCAACGGCGGCAGCTCGGGCGCCGGTGGGGCCGGTGGGGCCGGCGGGGCGGTCGGCACCGGCGGGACCGGCGGAACATCGGGCAACGGCGGCGCCGGCGGGGATGCCGGCGTGGGTGGAAACGGTGCAGCCGGCGCGGCGGGCACTGCCCACTTCGGCGGCAACGGCGGCATAGGCGCTAACGGCGGTAACGGTGGCAACGCGGGTGGCATCGGCGCCACCGGCGGCGCCGGCGGCAAAGGTGGCCAGGGAGGAAACGGTGGCGACGGCGCCAGCGGCACCGGCGCCAACCTCACCAACGGTGGTTTTGGCGGCTTTGGATCCTTCGGCGGGAACGGCGGCAACGGGGGCGGCACCCCCAACGGCGGAATCAACGGCAACGGCGGCAACGGCGGCAACGGAGGTAGCGGCGGCAACGGCGGCGCCAACACGGCCACCGTCGCCTCCCACACGTCGGTCTGGGGCGGCGGCGGTGGCGGCGGCGCCACCGGCGGTTTTGGCGGCAACGCTGGCTTCGGCTCCGGCACCGGCGGCACGGGTGGTACCGGCGGGACCGGCGGCAGCGGTGGTGCCGGTGGCACCGCAACCACCACCGGCACTGGCACGGCCACCGGCTTCGGCGGCGGCGGCGGGACGGGCGGCGCCGGTGGCGCCGGCGGCCTTTTTGGCGGCACCCCCGGCGGCGGCGGAGGAGGCGGCGCCGGCGGCCTCGCGGGCGGCTCGCTGGGCAACGGTGCCGCCGGCCGAACCACTGGAGCCGGGGCTGCCGCTACCGCTGCCGGGGCTGAAATTGGCGATGGCTCCGCCGCCGCCACCACCGCCGGTTCCCGCGCTGCCAATCCCGCCGTTCCCGCCGCTCTGTGTGGTGGGGTTCACGGTGGAGGTGGCAGCGCCGCCATTGCCGCCGGTACCGCCGATCGCGCTAACGGAACCGGCCCCGCCGCCAC
>NZ_MVHT01000183.1 GCF_002086275.1 Mycobacterium intermedium
TGCGGGTGATGCTGGCGCGGGTGATGCCGGGCTGGGCGGCGGCACGGGCTCCGGGTCCGCGCTGGACGTTGCCGGCAACGCGATGGTGACGGCACTGGCGCTGCTCACGGCGGCGAGGGCCAAAGTTGCCCACCAACCCCTGCGGCGTGTTCCTTCGTACCGTGTTGAAGTCGTGTGCACCTCATGCATGGCGACGAACCTACCGTGTTACAGCTGTGAATCAAGGAAGCGCTGCCTTAACAAAGGGCGAGTCTTTCAGCGCGGCGCCGAATGCAGGGCCACTTCGTGGGCCTTGACGCTGAACCACACGCTGGCACCAGGGGTCAGCTGCAGCTCCGCCGCGGCTTCGACGGTGACCGTCGCCGCCAGGCCCGGCGCGCCGTCGGACTGTTCCGGGCCGCGGACCCGGACGTCGCGGCCGCGGGAATCCAGTTCGGCGATTGTCACCTTGACCGTGTTGCGCGGGCTTCCGTGCGGGCGTTCGCGATACACCGCCACCGCGGCCGGCGCGAACACCGCGACCGCGCGTTGGCCGCCAACGAGCTCCTCGGTCGTGGTCCCGTGCCAAACCTGGCCGGATTCGGTACGCAGAGCGCCGTCCCGACCGATCGTTCCGCTGACCAGGTTGACACCCGCGATGCGGGCGCCGAAGTGGCTGCGCGGCGCTGCGAGCACGTCAGCCGCCGCGCCGATCTCGGCGATCTTGCCGGACTCCATCACCATGACCCGATCGGCCAGCGTGAACACATCCAGCAGATCGTGAGTCACCAGCACGACCGCGCAGCCGTTTTTGACGACCACGCTGCGCAGCACACCGCGGATGGCCGCGGCCGCCGCCACGTCCAGCCCGGTCAGCGGCTCGTCCAGCAGCAAGACGTCGGGTTCGGCCGCCAATGCCCGCGCGAGCGCGACCCGTTGGGCTTGACCGCCGGAAAGCTGCCGCGGCTTGCGTTCGGCCAAGGGGGCCGCATCCACGTCCGCCAGCCAGCGCAGGGCCGTGGCTTTGTCGGCGGCACGTCCGGAGCGCAACCTAAGGAACGGCTTGCGACGGCTGCGCGGTCCGAAGGCGACGTTGGCGGCCGCGCTCAGGTGCGGGAACAGCAGGGGGTTCTGTAGCAGCAGCCCGACCCGGCGGTCGTGGGTCGGGACGTGCACGCCTGTCGCGGTGTCGGTCAGTATTCGGTCACCCAGCCGCACCCGACCCGCATCCGGACGGACCAGCCCGGCGATGACGTGCAACGCCGTCGACTTGCCCGCCCCGTTGGGCCCGAGGATGGCCAGCACCTCGCCCGCCGACACCGAGAACTCGACATCCACGTTTCGGTCCGCGACAACCGCGCGCAGTTGCAGGTCCCCCATCGACGGCTACCCCATGTCGCTTCCGGTCAGCCTGCGGGCACCCAGCCCGAGCACCACCACCGCCGCTACCACGACGAGCAGCAGCGACAACGCCACCGCGGCGTCCGGGTCGTTGACCCGTTGCACGTAGATCTCCAGCGGGAGCGTCTGGGTCACCCCTTTCCGGGAGCCGGCGAACGTCAGCGTCGCGCCGAATTCGCCCAGCGAGCGGGCGAAGGCAAGCACCGCGCCGGAGATCAACCCGGGCAACAGCAGACGCAGCGTGACTCGCCACCAGATGGTGCTGGGACGGGCCCCGAGTGTGGCGGCGACTACCTCGTAGTCGGCTCCCGCGGTGCGGGCCGCTCCCTCGAGCGAGATCACCAGAAACGGCAAGGACACGAATGTTTGCGCCAGCACCACGGCGGTGGTGCTGAACGCGATGGTGAAACCGGCGGCCTCGAAATACCGCCCGACCAAACCGAACCGCCCGAACGCGTAGAGCAGCGCGATGCCACCGACCACCGGCGGCAGTACCAGAGGCAACAGGATCAGCGGGCGGAGCAGCCGAACCACGCGTGCCCGGCTGCGGGCCGAGACCAGGGCCATGGGGACCCCGAGCACGATGCACAGCGCGGTGCTTGCGGACGCCGTTTGGACACTGAGCAGCAGCGCCGCCTTCGAATCGTCACTGGAGATCAGCGACCAGAAATGCGGCCAATCGACCTTGACCGCGATCGCGACCAGCGGCAACGCCACGAAGGCCAACCCGATCACGGCGGGCAGGTAGACCCAGCGGGGCAGATCGGTAGGCCGGAGCACGGACGGTGTCAGGGCTTGCCGAAGCCGAACTGATCCAGGATCTGCCGGCCTGTCTCGTTGGTGACGGTGGTCAGGAACCGGTGTGCCAACGCGGCTTGGGGCGCGTTCTTCAGCACCGCGATGGGATAGACGTTCACGGCATCGGCAGCTTCGGGGAACTTCACCGTCGTCACCTTGTCGCCGGCACCGAGCGCGTCGGTCAGGTAGACCAGTCCCGCGTCGGCCTGACCGGTGGTGACCTTGTTCAGCACGTCGGTCACGCTGAGCTCCTCGCTCACCGGGTTGAGGCGGACGCCGGTGGCGTCCTCGATGCGCCGGGTGGCCGATCCGCACGGCACCTTCGGCTGGCAGACCACCACCGTCAGCCCCGGCTGCGCGAGATCGGCGAACGAACCGACCGGCTTGGGGATTCCCGGTGCGGTGACGATGACGAGCGAGTTGGAGGCGAACTTGGTCGGATCGTCGGCCAGCAATCCGGCCTTGGCGACGGTGTCCATCTGAGCGCTGTCGGCCGAGGCGAAGACATCCGCGGTTGCGCCTTGGGTCAGTTGAGTCGCCAGCTCAGACGAACCCGCGAAGCTGAATTCGACTGTGACACCGGGATTGTCCGTCTGAAACAGGTCGCCGATCTTGGTGAACGCGGCCTTGAGGGAGGCCGCCGCGAACACCACGATGCGATGGCCTTCGGCCGGGGGATTTGAATGGCACGCTGCCACTGCCGCTAGCAGGCTTGCGGTCAGCGCAATCGCCAGGAAACCGGTTCCGTGCCCTATGCGGCGCATAGGTAGAACCTAACCCGACCACGACTTCGTGGTCTGTGCCCGCGCCTTCGCCGCTGGGCTTGCCTACAACAAGCCGTCCAGCCCCAACAGCAGGCCCCCAGCACCGGCGATACCCGACGCGCCGCCTCCGGCCCCACCCCTACCAGCGTTGCCGCCGTTGCCGATCAGCACGGCGGCGCCGCCATCACCGCCTTTGCCGCCTGAGTTGCCGCCGGTGCCCCCGTTACCGCCATCGCCGAACACCCCGGCCGTGCCGCCGTTTCCGCCGATTCCGCCCACCACACCGCCGATCCCACCGTTACCGCCCGTCCCGCCGTTGCCGAAAAGAAAACCGGCGTCACCGCCAATCCCGCCATTCCCGGCGGTGGCGAACGAAACGCCACCAACCCCGCCCGCGCCACCGTTACCGGCTAGAAAGCCG
>NZ_MVHT01000184.1 GCF_002086275.1 Mycobacterium intermedium
CGAAGGCTGAATCGCACGATGGGGCATCACAACACTCCTCACTCAAAGAGGTGTTGCATCGATGGCTTGAAACCGCAGACGCTCGCGGGTGCATAGGCCACACACTCGACGGGAGCCGCGCCTCGGCGCATACGAGGCGAGCTCGCCGAACGTGGGGCGTATTGCCAACCGCCACGCTCGCGGGTGCACAGGCCACACACTCGGCGAGGCAAGGCGTCGGCGCATACCAGGCAAAGTGTCGCCCCAAAAGCGGACACGAAAAAGCCCGGCCTGCGATGTCGCAGGCCGGGCCCTTCGTAACAGGGACTTAGAAGTCCATACCGCCCATGCCGCCGGTCGGGTCGCCCGCGGGAGCGGCCGCCTTCTCCGGCTTGTCGGCAACAACGGCCTCGGTGGTGAGGAACAGCCCCGCGATGGACGCCGCGTTCTGCAGCGCCGAGCGGGTCACCTTCACCGGGTCGGCAACGCCGGCCGCGAGCAGGTCCTCGTACTCACCGGTGGCCGCGTTCAGGCCCTGACCAGCCGGAAGGTTGCGGACCTTCTCGGCGACAACGCCGGGCTCCAGGCCGGAGTTGAAGGCGATCTGCTTCAGCGGAGCCTCGAGCGCCACGCGCACGATGTTGGCACCGGTCGCCTCGTCACCGGTCAGGTTGAGCTCGTCCAGGGCAGGCGAAGCGTGCAGCAGGGCGACGCCACCACCGGCGACGATGCCCTCCTCGACGGCAGCCTTGGCGTTGCGCACCGCGTCCTCGATACGGTGCTTGCGCTCCTTGAGCTCCACCTCGGTGGCAGCCCCGGCCTTGATCACCGCAACACCGCCGGCCAGCTTGGCCAGGCGCTCCTGCAGCTTCTCGCGGTCGTAGTCAGAGTCGCTGTTCTCGATCTCCTGGCGGATCTGGGCCACCCGGCCAGCGATGGCGTCGGTGTCACCGGCGCCCTCGACGATGGTGGTCTCGTCCTTGGTGACGACGACCTTGCGGGCCTTACCGAGCAGGCTCAGGTCGGCGTTCTCCAGGGTCAGGCCAACCTCTTCGCTGATCACCTGACCACCGGTGAGGATTGCCATGTCCTGCAGCATCGCCTTGCGGCGGTCACCGAAGCCGGGGGCCTTGACCGCCACCGACTTGAAGGTGCCGCGGATCTTGTTGACGACCAGGGTGCTCAGCGCCTCGCCCTCGACGTCCTCGGCGATGATCAGCAGCGGCTTGCCGGCCTGAATGACCTTCTCCAGCAGCGGGAGCAGGTCCTTGACCGTCGAAACCTTGGAGCTGACCAGCAGGATGTACGGGTCTTCCAGGACGGCTTCCTGACGCTCGGCGTCGGTGACGAAGTAGCCCGAGATGTAACCCTTGTCGAACCGCATACCCTCGGTGAGCTCAAGCTGCAGGCCGAAGGTGTTGGACTCCTCGACGGTGATGACACCCTCGTTGCCGACCTTGTCCATCGCCTCGGCGATCAGGTCGCCGATCGACTGGTCCCCCGCGGAAATCGCTGCGGTGGCAGCGATCTGGTCCTTGGTCTCGACCTCCTTGGCCGACTTGAGCAGGGTCTCGGTGACCTTCTCGACTGCCTTCTCGATACCGCGCTTCAGGCTCAGCGGGTTGGCACCGGCAGCGACATTGCGCAGACCCTCGCGCACCAGCGCCTGGGCGAGCACGGTGGCCGTCGTGGTGCCGTCACCGGCGACGTCGTCCGTCTTCTTGGCAACTTCCTTGACCAGCTCGGCGCCGATCTTCTCGTACGGGTCCTCCAGCTCGATCTCCTTGGCGATGGAAACACCATCGTTGGTGATCGTGGGGGCGCCCCACTTCTTCTCCAGTACGACGTTGCGACCCTTGGGCCCCAGCGTCACCTTTACCGCGTCGGCGAGGCTGTTCAAGCCCCGCTCGAGGCCGCGACGGGCCTCTTCGTCGTACGCAATTGTCTTGGCCATTGCGAAGTGATTCCTCCGGATTGGGGATGACACGTTCTGGCCGGGCAGTGCCCGCGACGGACGGCTGGGGTTGTCTTCCGCTGACGCGGGCCCTGGCCTCACCGTCCCGACCTAGCACTCACCGGTCGCGAGTGCCAACGTCATTATTAGCACTCGCCTATGACGAGTGCAAGAAACGGGTCCCGGCCACGAGGCTGAATTCCGGCAGACTCTAAGGCATGTCGCTGTACGTGCGGCCCTCCCCCGATCCGCGCTACACAAAGGACACACCTGAGGCGAGCGCCTGAATCAAGCGGGCGGACGAGGCACCGGATTACGAATTCGCCGGGGTCCAGTACCGCTAGCTGGCGAATCAACAAGCTACCGACGGCGATTACGGGCTATACCGCTTCGATATCGTTCCCGCTGGTGGCGGACCCGGACCGCACTTTCACCGCGCCGTGTCCGAGGCGTTCTTCGTGCTGTCGGGGACGGTCAATGTCTACGACTGCAAGGAATGGACCGACGCCCATCAGGGCGACTTCCTCTACGTTCCCCCCGGCGGCATCCACGGTTTCCGCAACCAGCCCGACGAAGCCGCCTCGATGCTGATGTTGTTCGCTCCTGGCGCACCCCGGAAGGCCTATTTCGAAGGCTTCGCCGCGCTGGCCGACCTGACCGACGACGAACGCACGGAATGGTTCCCCCGTCGTGACAACTTCTTCGTCGAGGTCGAGTCGGACTACCAATTCAGCTGAACGAGCGGCAAGCAAGCGCCGCCGCAGACCCATGCCGCGGTAGGCGGCTACGGCGTCAAACCGGCCAACCCGTCCGCGCCGAGCAGTGTCCCGCCAATGCCGCCGGTCCCGGCGTCGCCATCGGTCGCGCCCCTGCCACCGTTACCGCCGTTACCGCCGTTGCCGATCAGCACCGCGCTGCCGCCAACACCGCCGGCGCCGCCGGTGCCGGCCCCCGCCTCGCTAGCGCCGCCGCTTCCACCGTTACCGCCGTTACCGATCGCCCCTGATTTGCCACCGTCCCCACCTGCTCCGCCAACGCCGTCGCCCGTAGCACCCGCGTTACCGCCCGATCCGCCAGCCCCGCCAGACCCGATGAGCGTGCCGGCATTCCCGCCGGCCCCTCCAGCTCCGCCGCTCTTGCCGCCGAACCCACCGGCGCCGCCCGCACCGCCGGAGCCGAACCACATCCCGGCACTGCCGCCCGCCCCACCGTTTCCTCCCGTGGAGAGGAACGTGCTGACGCCATCGCCGCCGAACCCGCCGCTGCCGCCAGGAGCAAGGGCGAACAGGCCGGCCGCGCCGCCCGCGCCCCCGTTTCCACCGGTCGTGCCAGCGGCGGCCACCCCGCCGGTGCCGCCATCGCCACCAGCGCCGAACAGCCCACCGGCCCCGCCGCTGCCGCCGTTGCCGCCACCGGAGCTAGATCCCCCGAGTCCGCCGGAATTCAGCCTCGTGGCCGGGACCCGTTTCTTGCACTCGTCATAGG
>NZ_MVHT01000185.1 GCF_002086275.1 Mycobacterium intermedium
CCCTGTCGACGATCATCGGGGACCTCTGGGCAGGCCAGAAGCCGCCGACACAACGCAAACGCCTCGGCATGCTTGCCGATCCAGAACGCGCACACCGCCTGCTCATCAACGGCACGCCAGGCATAAACGTCTGCGAAGACAAACAAAATGTCCTCTTCGGGAAGCGGGATCGCAGCGGCACACTCGGCGAACAGGTACCCAAGCTGATATTGCCCCTCCCCCCGGTAGTGAGCGGCGATCTGATGAAGCGCCTCAGCACGAGTCGGTCGAAACGCCCACGCCCGCAGGTAGGCATCTTGAATATCCGGCCACGGCTCCCCGAGATTCGCCATCGCCCGCGCCAGGCGGAACAGCGAGTAATAGACCTCCTCGGCCCAGCCACCCATCTCAGCCCGCCGCGCATACCACTTGCGCGCGTTGGCGAAATCGCCAAGATCAAAGTAGCTCTGGGCCAGGTAGAACACCGACCGGTGGTCCTCGGGGTCACGTTCGACCTCGGCCAGCAGCAAATCGCGATCCCGCGCATACTTCTGCGGGTCTTGGCTGCGGGCACCAATGCGACGAGATTCGATGTGATACCCGCCCTCGAGGCGTGCCGACGAGGCGCGGGGGTCGTCGCACACAACATACTCGTGAACGACGCCCACGTAACGCATGGGCAGTCCGTCGCGGAACACAAGCGAGCGCCAGTAGGTGCAGGCCCCTTGTTTGACGCGCAGGCTGTAAACGTCGGCACTGAGTCGGGTGAAGTCCGGCGTACCGCAAAGTACGTCGTCGGCGTCCATGACCCAGATATAGTCGGCGTGGCCCTGGGCAAGAGTCAGCGCCTCGGTGCGATTATGGCCGAAGTTGCACCATGGGCGTTCGTAAAGCTTTCCCGGGATGCCAAGATGGGCCATGCGGCTTTTAATGACATCCTGGGTCCCGTCGTCGGAACCGGTGTCCACGACCACCCATGAATTGATATAAGGCGCCACCGAGTCGAGCACCTCGTGGATGATGTGTGCCTCATTACGCACGATCATGTTCAGGCAGATCTCGGGGCGCGCGGTCACCGACTCGGACACGACGTCAGATGGTACCCGGCAATCGGGGGGTCGCGGAGGGGATCGGCCAGCGCCGCGTCTGATCTAGCCGAGGCTTTTGTGTCCAATGGTTTTGCTATTCGGCGAGCATCGCACCAATCCAGGTGAGTCAGAGATCAGCCATCGACAACGGCTTCGTCAGGCGGGTCGACGTGACAGGGACTTGCCGAAGGCTCCCTCGAGGAAGATGTCGTCGAGGTGGGCAAGGATGCGGCGTGGGACGCCGTAAGCTGGCCAAGAACAACCGGCGGACATCGTTGGACCGCACAGGTCATGTTTCAGCTCTAGAATTCGGACACCTCGCCCGATTCGCCGACCTTGCCTACCGCTTGACGATCATCCAAATGCGTCGCGAGCTACGGACAATGTTGCTGCGACTACGCGGCGACCGTGGTGGGGCGCCTAAGCTGAAGTTGGCCCCTATCTGCGCTGCTCAACATCCAGATGAAAACCCGACGCGCTGGTGCGGGACCCATCAACGAGCACTCAACGAACTTATCGCCGAAGAGTGCCACCCCAACGCCCAACTCTGGCGGGCAGCCACGCCAGTTGTTCCCGGGCCTCATCTTCTAGTCAATATATACAAGACGGTTCTTCTCCAGCCAGAAAAAGATAGATTGTATTTGTGCTTCCGCCCTGACTTGTGATAAGTGAAATTTTGCCATCGTGTCGTTCACAATTTCATTTACTGCGCAATTGCTCTGAAGTTTTTCCAGAACCAGAATCCACACGGGATTAAGCGGAACGCTTCGACTAGGACCCAACTCAAGAATTCCGGCGGACTCGAGGTGCAAATGCTTCGCAAGTCGAATTGCTGTGGGCATCGTACTGAGCCGACGATTCTTGTCAAACTTCCATTCTGCGTAAGGACCGTCTTGGTCAACATAATGCAAGAATAATTGCACAGCAAACTCGCCGTCGAACGGGTCGCGCCAGTGCGGGCACTCCAAACCCCGGTAGACCACCGCATCCCCGGGTTCCAGGGCAACACTCCTTGGACCTAAGGGGCCTTCGACCCAAAGCGGCCAGGGAGTGGGGGCGTTATATCCCAAATTAACGCTCACACTGAACTCACAGGATGGCCGGTCGACGTGTCTTGCAAGGCCATCGCCGGTCGTGTAAATACGAAAGAAAGAATAGGTGGGAAAAAGAACGTGTTGAGCGACTTGTCCGATCGTCGGAGTAAGGCTCTCGAGAAGGTATTCCATGTGGAAGTCACCACACCTCTCAAATGAGCCGGGCCCCGGACCGGGCGCCGCGTTCTCAACTAGTTCAAGCGCTCGCTGGCAAATCCTAGTCCGTTCTTTCGATGGAACTAGTTGTTCGATTAACGTATAGCTGTGGGTGGCAAATTCATTGATGTTTTGGTCGGTGATGGTTGCCGCAGAAAACGTTTCGTATTCGACATACGTCGCGTTCTCTTCGGCAGCCATACACACATGGTATCAGCGGGTGCGACGCGCCACAGCAACACAAAACACTAGACGATCAGCTGCATCTCTCGGTTTCATTATTCCTGCATATCACTGATCGAATCGGGGTTGCAGAACTAAGAATTCGCCTCCACAGATCCGACTGCGGCCTTCTTCGCGACGCGCGTCGGGGCGGAGGGATGCTGCATAGGGCGCATTGCAGCGATGCAGAGCACTCGTCGAGCCCGGCGGTTATAGTTCGACACCGATCGCCCGCCGTCGAGTCCGACGATGGGGTCGGGTCACGGCCCTCCACACCGCCGGCTTGATGATCCAGGCGTGTGGTGTCGAACATCGCCGGGGCGCTCGCGACCACTCGGCCAGGACGTAACGGCCGGCACGTGCCCGACGCACCTCCGACTCGGCCGGACAGGTACCGGTGAGCGTGCATGCGTCGGCAAAGTTTATTCCTACCTGAACACTTCATAGCTCAGATTCGATCAGCCGGGTTTAAAGCGTCACCGTATCCCGAAGCATTGGTGCGGGGTTTGGTTCCCCGGTCCAGGCGAGGCCAAGGTGGTGGTTAGCGGACCGCGAGACCACTGAGCAGGCCATTAACTCGTTCCTGAACTGCTGCCTCGATGTGTCACTTTCGGCTCGGGCATTTCCGGTGGTCGATGCTAATCTGTCCGCCCAGGACCGCGCGCTGCTGCGTGAGCGCTACGGGTTTCTCGATTTTGTCGATGGCAGACAGGCGCCGGACTCGCCACACAGCTTGCGCTGGTCCGAGCTCAGATGCCTGGACGGTTTGTGAATGGCCATGAGAAAGTCCCCATCTGTGGCCAGTAGAAAGTCCCCACTGGTGGCCAGGTAGAAGTCCCCACTC
>NZ_MVHT01000186.1 GCF_002086275.1 Mycobacterium intermedium
TTGTCCCGAGTCGTCAACTGCGCTCCATCCGGTCGGTGATCAGCGAATCGTTCGGGTGACGCACCCGTTCCACCCGTGGTTTGGCCGCGAGTTCGTCTTCCTCGCGGTTCGGCAGACGTGGTCGGAGGATCGGGTGTTCTTCCTCGACGAGAATGCTCGGCAGTTCTCGCTGCCAGTGGGCTGGACGGACGTTGTCGAGCCGGACGTGTTCGTCAGGATGGCCGCGGGTCGGTCGCCGTTCGGGTTCGCCGATCTGGTCGAACTGCGGCGGCTGATCGATGGCCTGTCCGGCTGAACGAGTGTCAGCCCAATTATGCCGCATTCGTTAGGCAGATTATGCCGTCATAAGTGGTGTTCACATCACCTACGCTCGATAATTTGCGCAGCTAGCAACGTGAATAGCTGTAATTATGTGACACGGTTGCAGCGTGTCGGACATCTGGTCATCGCTCTATCCGGCATAATTCTATTTACACAATAGATTTGGAGGTGGCGTTGTGGCTCGGAAGCGGAAGCTGGATGCGAAGGAGGCGGCGCTGGCCGAGTCGCGGACGTTGAATCCTCGCCCGGATGCGGTACGTGACGAACGGTTCGCGTCCTCGGAGTTCTTCGATGCCCGCGATCTGGTGCAGGTCAAGTACGAGATGGTGCGGCGGGTGCGGGTCGAGGGCGCCCCGGTCACCCAGACCGCGGCCACGTTCGGGTTCTCCCGGCCGTCGTATTACGAGGCCGCCGCCGCGGTGGACCGTGACGGGCTGAGTGGGCTGGTGCCGGCCAAGCCGGGCCCGCGGCGCGCGCACAAGCTCACCGCCCAGGTCATCACCTATGCCCGGCAGTTGCGCGAAGCCGATCCCGGCATCGGGTCGGCGCGGCTGGCTGATGCGATCGCCGAGACGTTCGCGCTCAGGGTGCACCCGCGATCGGTGGAGCGGGCCCTGGCCCGCGCTGAGAACCCCAAAAGTGGAGGAGTGCAATGACATCGACGATGCAGGCGGTGATGGATCCGACGTTGTGGACGGGTATGAGCAGCTGCGGGCCCGCGCGCTTGGTGGTGCGGCCGACGGGTGGCGGATGGGGCTGGCAGTGCTTCAGCAACGCGGGGTGGCCGCATGGCTGCGGCTGCGCCAGCCGACCGTGCCCACGGTGTCGGCGCCCACACCCGTCCGGGTCTCACCTCCGGTCACCGGGGGCGCGGAGGCCGAGCTGGTCGGGCTGCTGGCCTCGATGGCGCTGGCTGTCGCCGTTGCGGAGTGAGCGGTCATGAGCGAGCAGGCCGCGGCGAAGGTGACCGGCGCGCACCTGGCCCGCACCGCCTACCTGTATGTGCGCCAGTCCACGCTGCGTCAGGTGCTGACCAACACCGAATCGGCCACCCGCCAATATGCGTTGCGGCAGAAGGCGATCGCGCTGGGCTGGCCGACCGAGGCGATCGTCACCATCGACACCGACCAAGGCCAGTCCGGCGCTTCGGCCGCCGACCGGGAAGGATTCCAGCGGCTAGTCGCCGAGGTAAGCATGGCCCGCGCGGGGATCGTATTGGGCCTGGAGGTGTCACGGCTGGCCCGCAACAACGCCGACTGGCACCGACTGCTAGAGATCTGCGCCATGTCGGCGACGTTGATCTGCGATGAGGACGGCCTGTATGACCCGACCGACTTCAACGACCGGCTGCTGCTCGGACTCAAGGGCACCATGAGCGAGGCTGAGCTGCACTTCATCCGGGCCCGCCTCATCGGCGGGCAGCTATCGAAGGCACGCCGCGGCGAACTGCGCATGCCCCTGCCGGTCGGGCTGGTCTACGACCCAGCCGAGCGAATCGTGCTCGACCCGGATAGCGGTGTGCAACAAGCGATCCAGCACGTGTTCACCCTATTCGCTCGCACCGGCTCAGCACGCGCGGTGGTGCAGCAGTTCAACGCCGAGAAGCTGCTGTTCCCGGTGCGGGTGCGCACCGGCACGCATAAGGGTGAGCTGGCCTGGATGCCGCTGCAGCATTGGCGGGTGCTGCGCACCCTGCACAACCCCCGCTACGCCGGCGCGTTCGCCTACGGCCGACGCCGAGAGCGCGTCGGCGCCAACGGCAAGAAGACCTTCCAGACCTTGCCGCGTGAGCAGTGGATCGCGCTGTTCCCCGACGCGCATCCCGGTTACATCAGTTGGGACCAATACGAGACCAACCAGCGCCTACTGCTGGGCAACGCCACCGCCCACGGTCAAGACCGCGCCGCCGGTCCCGCCCGGGAAGGAACCGCGCTGCTGCAGGGCCTGGCCATCTGCGGGCGGTGCGGGCGGCGGATGACGGTGCGCTACCACACCCGCCGCGGCGTCGAGGTCCCCGATTACCAGTGTATGAACCGATGCATCCAACAGGGTGCGCAGCGCTGCCAAACCGTGCCCGGCGCCGTCGTCGACGATGCCGTCGGCGCCCTGCTGCTGGATACCCTCACCCCGCACGCCCTCGAGGTCGCCCTGACCGTGCAGGCCGAACTGGACACCCGCGCCGCCGAGGCCGACGCGCTGCGCCGCCAGGCCGTCGAACGGGCACGCCACCGCGCCGACCTGGCCCGCCGCCGCTACCTGGCCGTCGACCCAGACAACCGACTCGTCGCCGACAGCCTCGAGGCCGATTGGAACGATGCGCTGCGCGCCCTGCAAGCCGCCCGCGAAGACTACGAACGCGCCACCCAGGCCGCCGCAGCCGTACTCAACGACCAGATCAAGAACCAAATTCATTCATTGGCAACGGATTTCCCAGCCCTCTGGTCCAACCCACACACCGCGCAGCGAGACCGTAAACGCATGGTGCGGCTACTCGTCGACGATGTCACCCTACACAAGAACGATCGCATCCACCTACACGTGCGTCTGCGGGGCGGACAGAACCGCAGTCTCGCAATCGCGATACCGCCCACATCCTGGCAAGCCCGCCAAACCCGCTCCGACACCGTCAAAGTGTTGGACCGGCTACTGGACACCCACACCGATGCCGAGGTCGCCGAAACGCTCAACGCCCAAGGACACCGCTCTGGTGAGAACAAGCCATTCACCGCAGGCATCGTCGTCCACGTGCGCCGCAAGTACCATCTGCTCAGCCACTCCGAGCGGCTCCGCGCCCAGGGCCTGCTCACCACAACCGAACTCGCGCAACACCTCGGCGTGCACCCCAGCACCGTAAAGAGCTGGACCAAGGCCGGAATACTCAACTCCCACAAGGCAAACGACAAGAATGAACGTCTCTACGAACCACCGACCGCCGGTGATCCACGCCTTACCACCCGACAAGGCAGCCCACTAAGAAAACGAGTTCCCATCCAACCCACTACAGGAGGTGCACTATGAAGCCAAGCCCTTGTC
>NZ_MVHT01000187.1 GCF_002086275.1 Mycobacterium intermedium
CCCGGGGGGTTTTTTTTGGCGCGGGGGGGGGCCCCGCCCCCCCCCGGGGGGCGGGGGGGGGGGGGGCGCGGGGGGGGGGCCCCGCTCGGCGGACGGGACCCGTCCGCCGGCCCGCAGCCCCGACCAGGTCAGCACCAGCACCGGCGGCAGCAGCACCGCGATCATCGCGGCGTAGGGCTCCGGCGAACTGTAGGCCAGCGCGACCGCCGTGGTGGCGATGGTGACGATCAGCGCGTACTCGAAGCGGATCATCCGCCACCACAGCACCAAGGCGACCGCGGCCGCGACGGTGATCGACGTGATCGCCCACGGCTTGAACATCTCCCAACCGGGCGTCCCGGTCAGGGCCGCGGCCCGCCCGCCGAACCAGAACCAGCCCGGTGGATAGAACGGCGGCAGCCCGATGTACGTCATGTCCTGCAGGGCGGCGCTGTCGGTGAGCCGGGTCAGATATTCGGTGCGGAACTGCTGGTCGACGGAGATGCCGTACAGGTACAGCTTGGTGGCGCCCAGTGGCATGCCCAGCGTCACCACGCTGAAGGCGGACACGAACACCAGGCCGCCCAGTTGGGCCAGCGCCCGAAACCTGCCCCGCCGCCACAACCAGCCGACGCCGAGCAGTCCGACGAGGCAGCCGACCTGGCCGACGGTGGTCAACGCGTGCAGTTGGTTGGACGACGGGTACGCCGGCCATTCCACGCGCGAGATGGCCACCAGGGACACCGCCGAAACCAGGATGGCCACCGTCGCCGCCAAAGCCATCTGGCCCAGGGTGGCTAGCGCATTACCTCCGCGAGCCAGTGTCTTACCACCGCTCGGCATGGTCAGATCGGCAGCTTGCGGAATATCTTCCGCGGAATGTGACGCAACACCATCATCACGTAACGGAATGCTGCTGGCGCCCAAACCAGTTCCTTACCCTTTGCGGCTGCGGTCACCGCGAGATCGGCGACGTACTCCTTGTCGACGGTCAACGGAGCTTCCTTGATGTGCGCGCTCATCCGGGTGCGCACCTGACCGGGTCGGATCACCAGGACGCGAACGCCGTACTCGCGCAGCGCTTCTGACAGCCCCAGATAAAACCCGTCCAGACCGGCCTTGGTAGAGCCGTAGACGAAGTTGGATCGCCGCACCCGTTCGCCGGCCACGGTGCTCATCGCGATGATCTGACCGAAGCCCTGGGCCTTCATCTTCTGTGCGAGTAGCACGCCCACGGAAACTGCTGCGGTGTAGTTGATTTCCGCGATCTGCACGGCCTTGCGCTGGTTCTGCCACAGTTCTTCGGCGTCGCCGAGCAACCCGAACGCGACGATGGCCACATCCACGTCACCCCCGGCGAAAGCCTCGTCGATCACCTTGGGATGGCTGTCGGTGTCCACCGCATCGAAGTCGATGAGCTCCACCGACCGCGCTCCGGCGGCCTTCATCTGGGCCACCGCGTCGTCACGTCCCGGGTCATCGGGTAAGCAGGCCAGCACGATTCGTGCCGATGCGTTGCGCAGGTAGCGCTCGCAGATGGCCAGACCTATTTCGGAAGTTCCGCCGAGCAGCAGGATGGTCTGCGGGTTTCCTACGGCATCAAGAACCATTGCGCACCATTTAGAGCAGCTCCAAACGTCGGGCCATGTCGGAGGCGAACACCCGATTCGGGTCGACCTTGCGGCGCACGGCGATCCACTCGTCGATGCGCGGATACATGGCGTGGAAGGTTTCGGCGGTGGTCCGAGAGTCTTTGGCTGTGTAGAGCCGGCCGCCGAATTCCATTACCCGGCGGTCGAGTTCGCTGACGAACTCGTTGAGACCGGGTTTGATTGGGAAGTCGACGCAGATGTTCCAGCCCGGGATCGGGAAGCTCAGCGGTGCCTGATTGCCCGGACCGAACAACTTGAACACGTTCAAGAACGAATAGTGGCCGCTGGCTTGGATGTCGACGATGATCTTCTTGAACTCGTCGACCGCCTCGGTGGGAATCACGAACTGGTACTGCAGGAATCCCGCTGGGCCGTAGGCGCGGTTCCATTCACCGAACATGTCCAGTGGGTGGTAGAACTGCGTCAAATTCTGGATCTTGCCGCGGTAGGTGCCCGACTTGCGGTACCAGAGTTCGCCGATCGGCCCGAAGGTGAATTTGTTGGCCAACCCGTTGGGAAAGATGTCGGGCAGCGTAAGTAGTTGGGGTGCATCGAATTTCAACGGATTGCGAGCCAGCTTGGCGGGCAGCTGGTCCAGGGTGGCCAGGGAGCCGCGCGATACCGCCGCTCGACCCAGCTTCGGGGGAGCGCTGATCGCGTCGAACCAGGCGCTGGAATACGTGTAGTTGGCCTCGCTGCCGTCACTGTGCAGAGCGATCGTTTCGTCCAGACTGGCGGTGACGTCGCCGTCGGCGATGAAGTACGCCGTCTCGGTGGGGGTCATCTCGATGGTGGCGCGCAAGATGATCCCGGTCAGGCCGTTGCCCCCGACGGTGGCCCAGAACAGTTCGGCGTCGGCGCTGTCCGGGCCGTCCGGGGTCAGGTGGTGGATCTCGCCGTCGGCGGTCAGCAACTCCATGCTGCGCACGTGGTTGCCGAAGCTGCCGGCGCTGTGATGGTTCTTGCCGTGGATGTCGCAGGCGATCGCGCCGCCGACGGTGACCTGGCGGGTGCCGGGCAGTACCGGGACCCACAGCCCGAACGGCAGCGCCGCCTTCATCAACTGGTCGAGGTTCACCCCGGCGTCGACGTCGGCCAACTTGGTGTCGGCGCTGATCGAGTGGATCTTGTTCAGCGAGCTCATGTCGATCACCAGCCCGCCGCCGTTCTGGGCGTTGTCTCCGTACGAGCGGCCCAGCCCGCGGGCGATCACGCCACGTCCGTGTGAGACGCCGCCGGAGTCGGCCGCGCGGGCCACCGCCTTGGCGATCACCTCCGGATCGGGGGTGCGGAGTACCTCCGCGACCGACGGCGCGGTGCGGCCCCACCCCGTCAAACGGGTTGGGACGGCGGTCTCAGGGGTGCTCGACATCGTCAAAGAGGCTACCGCCTGGCTCGGTGACGATGCGGGACGCTGGCGTTTCGAGGGTGCGATGGCCCCGGTCGCCGAGCGTGTGGCCTATGGCCCGAGAACTGGCGGTGGGGGTGCTTAAGGCCCACATTCGGCGCCGCTGGTCGGCGCCCCCACTCGTCGAGTGTGTGCTTTATCGCCCGAGAACTGGCGGTGGGGGTGCATAGGCCACACGTTCGACGACCCCACAGCCAAGGCCGATCAGCGCACCCGGAAGATCACCGTTCGCTGCACGATGA
>NZ_MVHT01000188.1 GCF_002086275.1 Mycobacterium intermedium
AGCGCTTGTTCGGGAATCGAAAATCCCGGAATGGTGAACGCATCGGTACTGACGGCCGCTCCAACGCTAAACGTGAGCGGCGCATCGGGAATGCTGAGGCCGTTCGGGAATAGCGTGAGAGACGGGATGGAATAACTGAAGGTCAGCGGGATCGAAAAGCCCATATTGATATGTATTGGGCCGATCAGAGTGGTCAGACCGGGGGGCGGGCTAATTTGCTGAATTTGCGGAATCGTTATCGACGTAGTCGGCCAAGCCGCATATATGGTGTGATTGACGAGCTCTCGGCCAGTCCAGAGAGTGATCGGATCGATTTTGATCGGTCCGATCGAAATATTCGGTATGACTGCGCCCAACGAGAACGCCGGGACGTGGATATCAGGAACGACCAAGGGACCCAAATATAAAGTCGTGCTGAAGTCGATCGGAATCTCGGGGAGAATGTGGATGGGCTGGATGGTGATTGCGCCGACACCGCCGTTGATTGCGAGACTGAGGGGCATTTCGGGAAGAATGTGGGCCCCACCGGAGACGGGTCCAATAAGCCCTTCGTAATTACCCCGCCACAGGACACCGTTGCTGTAGTGGCCCGCGATGAAAGCGCCGGTGTTGACGTTGCCGGAGTTGGCTACCCCGGTGTTGATATCACCGGTGTTGAACCAACCCGTGTTGACGCTGCCCGAATTGAAACCGCCCGAGTTGTTGTCGCCCGGATTGAAGCTACCGGAGTTGTAGCTACCCGTGTTGGCCAAACCCGTGTTGAAGCCACCCGTATTGAACAAGCCCGCGCTGGTGAACCCTGAATTTCCGATACCGATGTTATGGCTGTCCGAATTGAACAACCCGACGTTCCCGGTTCCGGAGTTGAAGAAGCCGACATTGCCGGTACCCGAATTGAACAAGCCGATATTACCGCTGCCGGTATTGAAACCACCGAATCCGGTCAGGTTCTCACCGGTCAATCCGATACCGAAATTCCCATTGCCGGAATTTCCGAACCCGATATTACCGACGCCCATGTTGCCGAAGCCGATATTGCTATTGCCCGAATTGCCGAACCCGATATTGGCCAGCCCCAGCAGACCCGGCGCCATCCCCGAGTTCCCCAGCCCAAAGTTGCCCGACCCGACGTTGCCGAACCCGAAGTTGTTATTGCCGATGTTGCCGCCACCCAGGTTGAAATCGCCGACGTTGGCGCCGCCCACGTTGTAGCTGCCGATATTTGCCCAGCCCGCGTTGAACGTCCCGACGTTGCCCAGACCCAGATTGACGGCGAGCGTCTTAACCGGCTCGGCGGCAGAAGCGGCAGCGGCCGCGCCCGCGACGGCATGCAAGCCCGCCAGGGGCTCGGCGAAAGGCGTCAACGCCGAGACGACCGCCGAGGCGCCGCTGTGATATGCCAGCATCGCCGCCACGTCCTGGGCCCACATCAGTTCGTAGTCGAACTCCGCGGCCGCGATCGCCGGCGTGTTCTGCCCGAACAGATTCGACAGCACCAGCGACACGAGCCGCGACCGATTGGCCGCGATGAGGGACGGGGCGACGGCCGCGGCGAGCGCCGCCTCAAACACCCCCACCACTACCCGGGCCTGCCCGGCCGCCGCCTCGGCCGCGGCGGCGGTCGCATTCAGCCACCCCGCGTATGGGACCGCCGCGGCCGCCATGGCGACCGACGCCGCCCCCTGCCACGCCCCGCCGGCCAACCCGGAGGTCACCGA
This sequence comes from Mycobacterium intermedium, assembly GCF_002086275.1. Taxonomy (GTDB): domain Bacteria; phylum Actinomycetota; class Actinomycetes; order Mycobacteriales; family Mycobacteriaceae; genus Mycobacterium; species Mycobacterium intermedium. Next base: position 1,719 of record NZ_MVHT01000188.1, read on the forward strand.
CCCGAATGACGCCGCCGCCGAGCTCAGCTCGGCGGCCAACTCATCCCAGGCTGCCGCCGCCGCCAGGAAGGGCTCCGGACCCGCCCCCGCGTACATCAGCGCCGAGTTGATCTCCGGCGGCAGCACCGGAAACGTCATGCCACCATGCTGTCTCTGCGCGTTTCCAACGTTTCGCTGTGCATTCCAAACATTTCTCTGTGGGTTTCCAACTTCGTGGTCACCGGGCCGTCAGTCATCCGGTGGCGTTGCGCCCTTTCCGCCAGCCCCGCCGAGGGCGACCCCGCCGGGGTTCTTGCCATCGTGGAGATTGGGGCCCGCACCGCCCCCAGGGGCGATGGTGGGAGCCGTGGCGCCGCTGAAGCCGCCGCTACCGCCGGCGCCGCCCTTGCCACCGTCGCCACCAGCGGCAGCACCGTTGGTGCCGCCGCCGGCGCCACTGTTGCCGCCCCTGCCACCGTCGCCCCCGAAGCCGCCTGTGTTGGCGTTTCCGCCGCCGCCGCCCTTGCCGCCGGCGCCGCCGTCACCGCCGTTGCTGCCGCCACCCCAACCGCCAGTGCCACCGGCACCACCCGCACCGCCGTCGCCGCCCCTGAAATTGCCGTTCCCGCCCTTGCCGCCGGCGCCGCCGGCACCGCCGTCAGGGGCCGTCAGGGCACCGGCGGTGAGAAAACCGTTGGAACCGCTCTCGCCGCCGTTGCCGCCCTTGCCGCCGGCGCCGCCCTCGTACCCGCTGCCGCCGTTGCCGCCGCTACCACCGGCCGCGCCGGCCCCGCCTTTGTTCAGGTCGCCGCCCGCGGCGCCCCAACCGCCGTTGCCGCCATCGCCGCCCCTACCACCCAGGTCGCCGACGTTGCCGCCGCCGATTCCGCCCGCACCGCCGTTACCTCCGGCGGCCCCGTTGCCGCCGATGGCGGCGTCCCCGCCGCCGTTGCCGCCGTTTCCGCCCGTGCCGCCGTTACCGCCAGAGCCAGCGGAATTGTGACCGCCGGCACCGCCATTACCGCCGAAGCCACCGGAGGACCCCGTCACACCTTTGGCCAAGGCGCCGCTTTGGCCGCCGGAGCTGCCAGCGCCGCCAGCGCCGCCCTTGCCGCCCTTACCGCCCTTGGCGGTGGCGCTGCCACCGTCACCACCGTGGCCGCCGTTACCGCCGCCACCTCCGATGTCGTTACTGAAATTGTTCGCGGCGCCGCCCTCGGCACCATCACCCCCGTTACCCCCCGCACCACCGAACGTGATGCCCTTGCCGCCGGCACCTCCATTACCGCCGGAGCCGCCCAGGCCAGCGGAAAAGACGGGGCTGAAGTCGGTGCCGCCGCCCCCTCC
>NZ_MVHT01000189.1 GCF_002086275.1 Mycobacterium intermedium
GCGGCGGCGGAGCCATCGCCAATTTCAGCCCCGGCAGCGGTAGCGGCAGCCCCGGCTCCAGTGGTTCGGCCGGCGGCGCAGCTGGGGGCGGCGCAGATAGCAATGCGCTACTGAACAGTGGAGGCAAGGGCGGCGCCGCCGTCGAGGGCGCCGGCAAAGGCGGCTTAGGCGTCAACGGTGGCGGCCCCGGCCTTGACGGCGGGGGCCTCTAAAGCCGACGACGACGGCGGTCCAGACCCTTCGTCATCATGTGATAGCTGTTGCATCACAATGACTTTCGGGTGCAAACAATAGGGCAAGCTATGGCTACCGGCCGAGTTCAGCCGGTGACTGTTATCGCTGGATCTGGGACAGGCAGGTCAGCCCCAAGGATTGACCAGATCGACGCCCATTCCGTCTCAACTGCCAGCCGCTGGGGCCCCGATGAATTCCACCCCGGCGCGAATAGCGGGACGGTGACGCAAGATTCGGTAATGAGCTAAGCGGCCGAGCCCTCGTGTGGTCACTAGCCGTGCGCCCTGCCATGCCGTGGCCAGTCGCTCGCTGGCGGCATAGGGGCTGTCCGGGTCCTCGGGGTCGTGGATGAGGAGCAAAGGTGGGTAGTTGGCTCGTCGGCCGAGCCGCGTCATGTTCGTCTCCTGCAGCGGCATGTTGATTCGTTTTTCCAAACGCCGGTGCAGGCCGGCGCGGATCCGGCGACCGAAGCCATGGCGTGCGGCGAATAGGTCGAGATAGAGAGGAAAATCGCCCATGGGCGCTAATAAGACCAAGCGCCCTACATGTGCACCCTGCGCCGCTGCCAATGCAGTCGCGTTCGCACCGAGTGAGTGAGCAACGACCGCGTGGGCGGGCCCGTGGGTTTCGATCATGGCCGCAATCGCGTCGGCACATTCGATGGAGGTGGTACGCCCAGGCGCTAGCGCGCCGGGATCAGATTCGTTGTGGCTGGGCAAGTCGAACGCAATGACCCGATACCCCGCCTCCACCAGCGGTTTGACGAACACTGCCAAGTGGGCGCGCTGACCGCCCCAGCCGTGTACCAGATATATCGGCGGCCCCTCGCCCCATTCCTCACCGGCGACGCGATGCCCGTCCCAATACGCTTCTATCGGTCTGCCCGGAGACACACCCGGCGGCATGCGCAAGGCCGACTCGAGAACCGGTGGGGTGCACCATAACTCGACTGCCCAGCGCGATCCCAAAGCGGGCGCAAACCGCTCGAGCAGCCAAAACGTTCGGCGCACTCTGGCCGCGACCGGCGGAAGGATTCCGGAGCCGACGACGTCGAGCGGGGCAATCTCGCCGGCCTGTGCTTGTGCCGACGCCGGTCCAGGAGTTCCTTCAGTCATCAATCGCGATCGTAATATGGGCCACAGAACGAAATTGTCGAGATGCGGCGACGACTGACAAGACACGCCTCCCTCAAGTCTTCTTCACAGCCGTGTTCATGTCTCTGGCGCATCAGCGTCGCTAGCCACCCCCAACGACTCCAAGAATTTTGCAAGAGGTCCGGCTGAGTGTTGCCCTGACCAGCGGTGCACTACTTGACAGTCATCTTTGAGCTGCACTCCTGAGTCACGCCAGATTCGCATCTCTAGCGGCGCACAGGGCCGGGTTGGAGGGCAGCATCAATGTCGTACATAGTCGTCACACCGGACTTGTTCTCCACGGCCGCAGCCGATCTCGAGAGCATCGGTTTATCAGTGCGCGCGGCAAATGCGGCTGCGGCGGGTGCCACCACCTCGATGGTGGCCGCCGCCGGTGATGAGGTGTCGGCTGCGATCGCGGCGCTCTTTTCCAGCCACGCCGCCGACTATCAGGCGCTCAGCGCGCAGGCGGCAGCCTTTCACGCCCAGTTCACCCAAGCACTCAGTGGCGCGGGAAACGCGTATGCGGCCGCCGAGGCGGCCAACGCCTCGCCCTTGCAGCCCCTGCTCGACTTGATCAATGCGCCGACTAACGCGTTGCTCGGGCGACCGTTGATCGGCGACGGCACCAACGGGACGCCGGGAACCGGGCAGGCAGGCGGGCCCGGGGGAATTTTGATCGGTAATGGCGGCAACGGTGGGTCCGGAGCACCTGGCGGTGCCGGCGGAGCCGGTGGGGCAGCCGGGCTGGTGGGCTTGGGCGGGGCTGGCGGCGCCGGCGGCGCGGCGGTCGTGGCCGACGGGTCAGGTGGTGGCGGTGGCGGAGCCATCGCCAATTTCAGCCCCGGCAGCGGTAGCGGCAGTCCCGGCTCCAGTGGTTCGGCCGGCGGCGCAGCTGGGGGCGGCGCAGATAGCAACGCCCTACTGAACAGTGGAGGCAAGGGCGGCGCCGCCGCCGAGGGCGCCGGCAAAGGCGGCTTGGGCGTCAACGGTGGAGGCCCCGGTCTTGACGGCGGGGGCCTCTGAGGCCGACAACGCTAGATACCGTCACTCGCAGGGCCATCTGTGCGGCGTTCCAGGCACACCGCCTCGCCGATATCCGCAAGGCGCAGGACCACAGACCAGCCAGACGTCGCCGCAACGATGGGTGTTTCGCAACGCAGCTTTCTATGCGGGAAAGGGCAAACTCTCGCACCCCGAATCTGGACCTTGTCAATCCTACGTCTCTGGATTGGGAGGCAGCTTGCGGGTTTTCCCGAATATGGCCAGCCGCAGTCGAATTGACCGCTGAAGATTGACCGCCGGTTGATCGGCGATCCAGTCGATGCCAACGCGTCCACGAGGTTGGTTTGGTTAACTCGCGCCCGCCAAAGAGTTCGCTGCCGACGGCGGCGCGATGCTTATTCACATTTGTGATTCCTATGAATAAAGTTAGCCCGATCGGATCGTCCCGTCGAGTGATGGGAGTCGCAGATGTCGACCTTCCTGATCGCCGCACCTGAGGCTCTGGCCACCGCGTCAGCGGACCTGAACGGGATAGCCGAGGCGATCAGGAGAGCGACTGCATCAGCGGCGCCTTCGACTACTGCGATCGCCGCCGCCGCCGCTGATGAGGTGTCCGCCGCGATTGCCCAGATGTTCAGCGGCTACGCCCAGCAGTATCAGTCGGTGGGTGCTCAGATTGCTCTGTACCAGAAGCAGTTTCAGCAGGCGTTGGCCATGAGCGCGGGCGTCTACTCGGCCGCCGATCCGCCGTCGGCGCTCAACGCCACCTTGGAGTTCGACCTCAATGCCGGCTCGATCGTGGCGCGCCAC
>NZ_MVHT01000018.1 GCF_002086275.1 Mycobacterium intermedium
CTGCTGCGCGGTTCCGCGGTGAATCAGGACGGTGCTTCCAACGGATTGACCGCCCCGAACGGTCCCGCGCAGCAGCGCCAGCACGGGATGACCCAGTCGCTGCGCATCGGCCAGCCGTTCCAAGACAAGCACTCCGCCGCCTTCCGACCAGGCGGTCCCGTCGGCGCTACCCGCATACACCTTGCACCGGCCGTCCGCGGCCAGGGCTCGCTGCCGGCAGAACTCCACGAAGGCGGCGATGGTGGCCATCACCGTGACACCCCCGGCCAACGCCAGATCGGTCTCCCCCGAGCGCAGCGACTGCGCCGCCAGGTGCATCGCAACCAATGACGACGAACATGCGGTATCCACCGACACCGCGGGGCCTTCCAGGCCCAGTACGTATGACGTCCGCCCCGACGCCACGCTCAAGGTCGAGCCGGTCAGCCCGTAGCCCTCCAACTCCCCTTTCACTTCGCCGCCGTAGCCGGCGTGAATCACCCCGGCGAACACGCCTGTCGCCGAACCCCGCAACCCATGCGGGTCAATCCCCGCTCGCTCCAAGGCTTCCCAGGACAGCTCCAGCATCAGGCGCTGCTGCGGATCCATCGCCAGCGCTTCGCTGGGGCCGATCCCGAAGAATCCGGCGTCGAAGTCCCCCGCGTCATGCAGGAAGGATCCTTGCCGCACATACATCTTGCCCTTGGCGTCCGGGTCCGGATCGTAGAGTCCCGCGACATCCCACCCTCGATCCGCCGGGAAGTCGGACACCGCGTCGCGGCCGTCGACCACCAAGTCCCACAGGCTTTCCGGTGAATCGACACCACCCGGGTAGCGGCACGCCATGCCCACGATCGCCACCGGCTCGGACAGCCTGCCTTCCAACTCGGCCACCCGCCGCCGGGTCCGGCGCAGATCGGTGGTCAACCGCTTGAGGTAGTCCAGATGCTTGGTGGTGCTCGGCACTGTCGGGTCCTCGTGGTCCATCACGACCCCAGTTCTTCGTCGAGGATCGCGAAGAGTTCGCTCTCGGTGGCGTTCTGCAGATCGGCGTCGTCAGGGGCGACGGCGTTATCGGACGCATCCGCTTGGGTCGCCAGGGTCGTCAGCAACCCCAGCACGCGGGCGTTGAGATGTGCTTTGTCTTCCGGCTGCCAGCCGGGTTGATTGAGCAGCGTCTGCAACTCGCGGGTGATGTCGTTGAAGCGGGCCATCAGGTCCGGGCGATCCGCAGCCGGAGCAGCGAGGTCCAGGCGGGCGTCAAGGTGCTCGGCGAGCGTGGACGGCGTCGGGTAGTCGAAGATCAGGGTGGGCGAAAGATGAAGCCCCGTGGCCGTCTTCAGGCGATTGCGCAACTCGACGGCGGTGAGCGAGTCGAACCCGAGGTCTTGGAAAACACTGTCGGCGTTGATGTCTGCAGCACTGGGTCGTCCCAGCACGGTCGCCGCGCTGTCGCGAACCAGATCAATCAGTTCGCGCTGTCGGTGCTCAAGGGGCAGGCCGTGCAACCGTGCGACAAGGCTTGTCATCGATGCCGTTCCGGTATCGGAGTCCTCGACAACACGTCGGACCGGGCGGGTGGCCAGCTGACTCAGCAACGGCGGCAGCGCATCTGCGGTTGCCAGCGCGGCGGCGTCGACGCGGGCCGCTACCACCACGGCGCGGTCGGTGCGCATGGCGGCGTCGAACAATGCCAGTGCCTGTTCCGTTGCAAGGGGTGCCAGCCCGACGCGGGTCATGCGGGCCTTGTCACGGTCCGCCAGGTGTTGCGTCATCGCGCTGGCCTGTTCCCATAGACCCCAGGCGACCGACAGGCCGGCCAGACCGCGGGAGCGGCGGTAGGCGGCCAGTCCGTCCAGGAAGCTGTTGGCCGCCGCGTAATTGCCCTGTCCCGCAGTCCCGACGATCCCCGCCATCGACGAAAACATCACGAACGCCGACAAATCCAGGTGCTTGGTGAGTGCGTGCAGGTTCCAGGCCCCGTCGACCTTGGCGCGCAACACCGTGTCGATCCGCTCGGGAGTCAGGGATCCGATCAGGCCGTCATCGAGGACTCCCGCGAGGTGGAAGACGCCCCGAAGCGGATATTGCGACGGCAGCTGCGCGAGCAACGCGGCGACCGCATCGCGGTCGGCAACGTCGCAGGCCGCCACGGACACCTGCGCCCCGGCGTCCTGCAGCCGCGCCACCAGCTCGGCGACGCCCTCCGCGTCGCCACCGCGGCGGCTGATCAACACCACGTGGGCCACGCCGTACCGGGCCACCAGGTGAGTGGCCACCGCCGAACCCGCCATCCCGGTGCCGCCAGTGATCAGCACCGTGGAACCGGCCAGGCTCGGGACGGCCAGAACCACCTTGCCGACGTGCCGTGCCTGGCTGACGAACCGGTACGCGGCCGAGGCGCTGCGCACGTCGAATGTCTTGACCGGCAGCGGGTTTATCGCCCCGGCAGCGAACAAACCGACGATTTCCGCGAGCATGGCCGCAGTGCGGTCCGGGCCGGCCTCGATCAGGTCGAACGCCCGATAGGCCACGCCCGGATGGTCGGCCGCCACCCGCTGGGGGTCGCGGATATCGGTTTTGCCCATTTCGATGAACCGGCCACCGGCGACCAGCAAGCGCAGTGACGCGTCCACGAAGTCGCCGGCCAGTGAGTTGAGCACGACATCGACCCCGCGCCCGCCGGTGGCCGTCAAGAATTTGTGCTCGAACTCCAACGTGCGCGAATCGCCGATATGGTCGTCGTCAAAGCCCATCGCGCGCAACGTGTCCCACTTGCCCTGGCTGGCGGTGGCGAACACCTCCGCGCCCCAATGACGGGCCAGCTGAACCGCGGCCATCCCCACCCCACCGGTAGCTGCATGCACCAACACCCGCTCGCCGGCCCGCAGACCCGCCAGCACCGACAGCCCGTAGAGCGCTGTCAAGAACACCACCGGCACACCGGCGGCCTGCACCAGCGACCAGTCGGCAGGCACCGCGGTCACCAACCGCGCATCCACGACGGCCTCGGAACCCACCACCCCGAACAAGCCCATCACCGGATCACCGACGGCGTATTCCGTTACCCCGGGCCCGACCTCGACGACCACGCCGGCGCCCTCGACACCCAATTCGCCGCCGCCCGGATACATTCCCAACGCCACCAAGACGTCGCGGAAATTCACCCCAACCGCGGCCACCGCCACCCGCACCTGCCCGGCGGCAAGTGCCGCGCGGGGAGACGATCGAACCACCAGGTCCTCTAGAGTTCCGGCGCCGCCCGCGTCGATCCGCCAGGCCCCGGCCGGCAGTTCGAGCGCCGACCCCGAACCCGCCGGCGTCAGGCGTGCGGCGTAGGCAACACCGGAACGAACCACCAACTGCGGCTCGCCACAACCGATAACCGCTTCGACAGCCACTGACCCATCCGAGTCCACCAGGACCACCCGACCCGGGTGCTCGGCCTGCGCCGAGCGCACCAGACCCCAGACCGCCGCGCCGGCCAGGTCGGTCACGTCTTCACCCGGCAGGCCCACCGCGCCGCGGGTCAACACGACCAGCACCCCAGACTCGGCGCCGGACAACCACGACTGCAGCGTCTGCAGGGCCGCGTGGGTCGACTCGTACACCGACCTCGGCGCGCCGTCGCCGGCGGCGTCTGGTCGCCACACGGAGACCCCACTGCCGCTGTCACCGAGACCGTCGGGCGGCACCGACACCGGCGACCACGCCACCTCCAACAGTCCGCTCCCCGCACGATTGGCCTGGGGAGCCGTGGCCGCGGACAACTGCGCAACCGACACCGGGCGGACCACCAGCTCGCGTACCGACAGGATCGGCAACCCGGTCCCGTCGGCCAGTTCGATCGACACGGCACCCACCCCGATGGGCGCTATCCGAACCCGGGCGCGAGACGCGCCCGCCGCGTGCAGGCACACTCCCTGCCAGGAAAACGGCAGCATCGTCTCGGTCTGCTCGCCGGCCACTCCCATCGCATGCAGCGCCGCATCGATCAGCACCGGATGAATCCCGAACCCTTGGGGTCCAACCGCTTCCGGGACAGCGACCTCCGCGAACACCTCATTGCCCAAACGCCACATCGCCCGCAAGCCCGCGAACGCCGGGCCGTACTCGTAGCCGCGCTCCGCAAGTCGCTGATAGGCACCGCTGATCTCCGCCGGCGCCGCTCCCACCGGCGGCCACACCGACAGGTCCGCACCCGGGGGAACCGAGCCGACGCTCAACACGCCCTCGGCGTGCAGCGTCCAATCCGAATCAGACTGGACGCCAGAGGAATACATCGAGACGGCCCGTAGGCCCGACGCGCCCGGGGCACCCACCACCACCTGTACGCGCACGGCGTCGGTCGCGGACAACGGCAGCGGTGCCGAAAGGGTCAGCTCCTCGACGACCGAACAACCGACCTCGTCGCCGGCCCGTAGCGCCAGTTCCACAAAGCCGGCCCCGGGGAAAAGCACCACCCCGGCCACCGCGTGATCGGCGAGCCATGGCTGCGCGGCCAGCGACAACCGGCCCGTCAGCACCACCTCGCCGGAATCCGCGCGCCGCACCACCGCACCCAGCAGACCGTGCTCGGCTCCGCTCAGTCCCACGCCGCCGAGTTCACCGGCACCGGCCCCCGCCCCCGGTAACCAGAACCGTCGGCGCTGAAACGCATAGGTGGGCAACTCGACCCGAGAAACCCGGGAAGGATCGCCGAAGGCCGTACCGAAGTCCACGGCCACGCCCGCCACGTGCGCCTGCGCCACCGATAACCAGAACCGCTCCAGCCCGCCGTCGTCACGTCCCAGCGACGGAAGGGTGATGGCGTTCAAGGCATCTCGTTGCGCGCAGGTTTCCTCGATGCCGGGGACCAACACCGGGTGCGGACTGGATTCGATGAACACTCGATACCCAGCGTCGCATGCGTTTCGCACAGCGCGCTCGAATTGCACTGTCTTCCGGATGCTTTGGAACCAATACTCAGCGCTCAAGCCGGCGGTGTCCATGAGTTCGCCGGTGGTCGTCGAGAAAAACGCCACCGGCGCGGATTGCGGCTCGATGTCGGCCAGCGCCTTGGTGAGTGGTTCGCGGATCACGTCGACTTGGGCGGAGTGCGAGGCATAGTCGACGTCGATTCTGCGGGCCCGCACGCCGGCGGCTTCGCTGTGCACCACCAGCTTTTCCAGCGCGTCGACCTCACCGGCTACGACGACGGCCGAGATGCCGTTGATCGCGGCGACGCTGAGCTGGTCTCCCCACGGCGCCAGCAACTCTCGAGCGCGTTCCGGTCCGCATGCCAGCGACGCCATGCCGCCCGTGCCGGCGAGCTTGACCAGCAGTTGGCTGCGCAGCGCCACCACCCGGGCGGCGTCTTCCAGCGTCAAGGCCCCCGCCACGTAGGCGGCGGCGATCTCGCCCTGCGAATGCCCGATCACCGCATCCGGGACCACACCCACGGAGCGCCACAATGCGGCCAACGACACCATCATCGCCCACAGCACCGGCTGCACCACATCCACGCGATCCAGACCGGGCGCGCCCGGCACCCCGCGGATGACGTCGATCAACGACCAGTCGACATGTTCACCGAGGGCCTTTCCGCACCAGTGCATCTGTTCGGCGAACACCGTTGAGCTGTCGAGCAACTGGACGCCCATCCCCAGCCATTGGGAGCCTTGCCCGGGAAACACGAACACGGTCCGGCCGGTGGTTCGGGCGCGTCCCACCACGACGTTGGCGCCGGGCGCGCCGGCGGCCAACCCGGCCAGCCCAGCGGTGAACTCGCCGAGATCGGCACCTACCACCACCGCGCGATGCTCAAACAACGAGCGGGTCTTGATCAGCGACCAGCCGACGTCGGTCGCCCTCAGTCCCGGATGTGTATTGAGGTGGGCTAGCAATCGCTCTGCCTGCCCCGCCAACGCCTCGGAGGAGCGCGCGGACAACACCCACGGCAGCGGTCGTTCATGTTCAGCGACAGCATTTTCCGAGGTTGCCGGCCGCACCGCCGACGCTGGCGCCTGTTCCAGAATGACGTGGGCGTTCGTCCCGCTGATCCCGAACGACGACACCCCCGCGCGGCGGGGCCGCTCGCCGTCCGGCCACGGCCGCGGTTCGGTCAACAACGACACCGCCCCCGCCGACCAATCCACGTGCGGCGTGGGCACATCCACGTGCAGCGTCTTGGGCATCACTTGATGGCGGATGGCCTGCACCATCTTGATCACACCGCCAACCCCTGCGGCGGCCGAGGTGTGACCCATGTTCGACTTGATGGATCCCAGCCACAGCGGCCGGTCGGCCGGCCGACCCTGCCCGTATGTCGCCACCAGCGCCTGGGCTTCGATCGGATCCCCCAGGGTGGTGCCGGTCCCGTGCCCCTCGACCACGTCGACGTCATCCGCGTGCAGCCGGGCGCTGGCCAGCGCGGCGCGGATTACCCGTTGCTGCGCAGGCCCATTGGGAGTGGCCAGTCCGTTGGATGCCCCATCCTGATTGACCGCCGAGCCCCGCACCACCGCCAGCACCGAATGCCCCAGCCGCTGCGCGTCGGACAGCCGTTCCACCACCAACACCCCGACGCCCTCGGAGAAACCGGTTCCGTCGGCCGCCCCGGCGTAGGCCTTGCACCGGCCGTCGGCCGCGAGCGCCCGCTGCCGACTGAACTCCACGAACATCGCCGGAGTGGCCATCACGGTGACGCCGCCGACCAGCGCCAGGTCGCACTCCCCCGACCGCAACGACTGCGTCGCCAGGTGCAGCGCCACCAACGACGACGAACACGCCGTATCCACCGAGATCGCCGGGCCTTCCAAACCCAGCGAATACGCCACCCGTCCCGATGCCACACTCAACGTCGAGCCGCGCAACCCGTACCGCTCAAGGTCACCGGGCACCCGCCCCTGGCCTCCGTAGGAACCGTGGAACACCCCGGCGAACACGCCCGTCGCGGAGCCGCGCAGTGTCGCCGGGTCGATCCCGGCCCGTTCCAGGGCTTCCCACGACACCTCCAACAACAGCCGCTGCTGGGGATCCATGGCCAGCGCCTCGCTCGGTGCGATCCCGAAGAAGGCCGCGTCGAAATCGGCCACGTCGGTCAAGAATCCGCCGCAGCGGGTGACCGACTTGCCGATCGCGTCGGGATCGGGATCGAACAATCCGGTCAAGTCCCAACCCCGGTCAGCCGGGAACTCGGAGACCACGTCGCGGCCCTGAACAACCATCTCCCACAAGGACTCCGGCGAGTCCACCCCGCCCGGGTAGCGGCAGGCCATCCCCACCACCGCCACCGGCTCGGTGCTGCCGCCGAGCAGTTGCCTGTTTTCCTGCTTGAGGCGTTCGACTTCCTTGAGCGATGTCCGCAAGGCCCGCACGAGGTCTTGCTCAGAGCTGTTCATCCAACCCGGCCTTCCCTCTCCCACGAACGAACGGGTCAGCGAGTCGTCCGATGCGCATCAATGCCAGCGCAACAGCACCAGTTCGGAGCAGAAGCCTGGGCCCATGGCGATCATCAGACCCGGGCTTCCGCTCGGCGGGGGCTTAGCGATGGTGTCCCGAAGTACGTGCAGTACCGACGCGGACGACAGGTTGCCGATCTCGCCCAGCGAGCGCCAGGTCAGTTCCAGGGCTTCGGGCGGCAGGTCTAGACTGGCGTTGATCGCGTCGATGATCTTGGGGCCACCGGGGTGACTGACCCAGGCACCGATGTCGGTGGTGGTCAGGCCGTGGTCGGCCAGGAAGGTGTTCACGTCGTCGGCGATGTATTGCTCGACCACGGCCGCCAGGTCCTTGGACAACACGAGCTCGAAGCCGGTCTTGCCCACGTCGTAGCCCATCGTGCGCAGTGAGTCCGGGTACAGGTGGCTGCGGGAGTCGAGGATGTCCGGACCGCCGGCGTCGAGTTGTTCGGCGCGCCGCGCCCCGACACCCACCACCGCGGCGGCGCCGTCCGCAAAGAGCGCGCTGCCCACCAGGCCCGCCAGCGACGGCTTGTAACCCGGGTACGTGAGCGAACACAGTTCCACCGAAATCAGCGCCGCTACACCGTCGGGCGCGCCGCGCAGGTAGTCGTGTAGCCGCGCGACGCCGGCCGCCCCGGCCACGCAGCCCAGCCCGAACAGCGGCACCCGCCGAATGTCCGGGCGCAGGCCCAGGCGCGCGGCGACGCGGGCGTCCAGCGAAGGCGCGGCGAGGCCGGTGACCGTCGTGGTGATGAGCACGTCGAGGTCCTGCGGGCGCAGACCGGCCTCGTCGAGTGCGCCGACCAGTGCCTCGCAGGCGAGATCGACGGCGTGCTCGACGAAGATCCGGTTGGCCGTACCGAAGTCCTTGAGCGTCGGATAGCGGTCCAGCGGCAAAGTCAAGTGGCGACTGTTGACCTTGGCGCTGGTATGCAACTGCCGGACGATGTCTTCGTAACCAGCAAACTCAGGGATGCTGACGAAAAAGTCGGTGAGCTCTCGCTGCTGGTACCGGTGTGGGGGCAGCGCACCGAACACGCCTGCGATGACACTCATACGCCCCACCCCTATGTGACGAACAGTCGGGCCGAAGGGTTCAGCTCCGGTCGTCAAAGTTTAGCCCGGTGTGAGGCTTGGCGGGATCTCGGGCAAAGACCGTGCCGGTTTGTTAGCTGGTCAAGCTATGGCGCAGTTCGTCGGCCTTTGCCTTGACCGCCGCCAGTTGGGTAGCAACTTGCGAGGGCGCGGTGCCGCCACGGGAGTCGCGCGATGCGACCGACCCCTCGATGGTCAACACCTCACGGACCTCCGGGGTCAACTCGGGACTGATGGCCGCCAGTTCGTCGTCGGTCAGGTCCTGCAGCCCGACCTGGCGCTGCTCGGCGGCCCGTACGGCGGCACCGGCCGCTTCGTGGGCGGATCGGAACGGAACACCTTGCCGCACCAGCCATTCAGCAACGTCGGTGGCCAGCGTGTAACCGGCGGGCGCCAGTGCGGCCATGCGCTCGGTGTCGAAGGTCAGGCTCCCTACCAGCCCGGCCATCGCCGGGAGCAGCAGTTCCAGCTGAGCCACCGAATCGAACACCGGTTCCTTGTCTTCCTGCAGGTCACGGTTGTACGCCAAGGGCTGAGCCTTGAGCGTCGCCAGGAGCCCGGCCAGGTTGCCGATCAACCGGCCCGACTTGCCCCGGGCCAGTTCGGCGATGTCCGGATTTTTCTTCTGGGGCATGATCGAGCTACCGGTGGACCACGAATCGTGCAACGTGACGTAGCCGAACTCCGTCGAACTCCAAATGATGATGTCCTCGGCCAGCCGGGACAGGTCGACGCTGATCATGGCAAACACGAACGCCGCCTCGGCGGCGAAATCGCGGGCGGCGGTGGCGTCGATGGAATTGTCGGCGGCGGCCGAGAAACCCAAGTCCGCGGCAATGGCGTCCGGGTCGAGGCCCAGCGAGGAACCGGCCAGGGCTCCGGAGCCGTACGGTGACACCGCCGCGCGGGCGTCGAAGTCCACGATGCGGTCCACATCGCGCAGTAATGGATGCGCGTGCGCGAGCAGGTGATGGGCCAGCAGGACGGGTTGGGCCGACTGCAGGTGGGTCTTGCCGGGCATGATCGCCGTCGGATGGGCGGCGGCCTGGTCGGCCAGGGCCGCGACTACGTCGAGCACCCCGGCGGCCACCCGGCGCACCGCGTCGCGCAGCCACATCCGGAACAGCGTGGCCACCTGGTCGTTGCGTGACCGGCCCGCCCGCAACCGGCCACCGAGGTCCGGCCCGACGCGGTCGATCAGTCCCCGCTCGAGTGCCGCGTGCACGTCCTCGTCGGTCACCAGCGGCCGGAAGCTGCCGTCGGCGACGTCCTCGGCGAGGCTGTCCAGGCCGGCCAGCAGGCCGTCGCGCTGCTCCTCGGTGAGCACTCCGGCCCGGTACAGCACGACGGTGTGGGCGCGCGACGCGACGATGTCGTAGGGTGCCAGCACCCAGTCGAAGTGGGTGGATTTGCTCAGCGCGGCCAGCGCATCGGACGGCCCGCCGGAGAACCGCCCGCCCCACAGGGACCCCTCGTTGGTGCTCACGGGGTCACCGACTCCCCGCGAGCAGACGCAAAGTCGTACTCATGAGGGCGGATTCGTACGACTTTGGGTCTGCTCGGCGGGAGAAGGTGAGACTCACTTCAGATCCCGGCGGGCGGCGATCTTGGACGACAGCCCGTGGATGTGGACGAAGCCTTTCGCGGCCGACTGGTCGAAGGTGTCGCCCTCGTCGTAGGTGGCCAGGTTGAAGTCGTACAACGACTCCGCGCTGCGGCGGCCGTTGACCGCGATGTGCCCGCCGTGCAGCACCAGCCGGACTTCACCGGTGACGTGCTCCTGGGTCTTTTCGACGAACGATTCCAGCGCTATCTTCAGCGGCGAGTACCAGAGGCCGTCGTACACCAGCTCCGCCCACCGCTGGTCGGTGTGCCGCTTGAACCGGCCCAGGTCGCGCTCCAGGGTGACGTGCTCGAGTTCGGTGTGTGCGGTGATCAGCACCATCGCGCCGGGCGCCTCGTAGATCTCGCGGCTCTTGATGCCCACCAACCGGTCCTCGACGACGTCGAGTCTCCCGACGCCCTGGGCGCCGGCGCGGCGATTGAGCTCCTCGATGGCCTGCAGCATTGTCACCCGCTTGCCGTCGATCGATACCGGCACGCCCCGCTCAAATCCGACGATCACCTCGTCTGGGGTGTTCCAGTTGACGGTGGGGTCTTCGGTGTAGTCGTAGACGTCCTTGGTGGGCGCGTTCCACAGGTGCTCGAGGAAGCCGGTTTCCACCGCGCGGCCCCACACGTTCTGGTCGATGGAGAACGGCGAGCGCTTGGTGACATTGATCGGGATCGCGTTCTCTTCGGCGAACTGGATCGCCTTCTCCCGCGTCCACGCGTAGTCCCGGACGGGTGCCAGCACTTCCAGATCCGGTGCCAGCGAAGCGAATCCGACTTCGAAGCGGACTTGGTCGTTGCCCTTTCCGGTGCAGCCGTGGGCGACGATGCTGCCGCCGTGCTCGCGCGCGGCCGCGACGAGATGCTTGACGATGAGCGGCCGGCTGATCGCCGACACCAGCGGATAGCGGTCCATGTACAGCGCGTTGTTGAGCACTGTCGGCAGGCAGTAGCCCTCGGCGAACTCGTCACGGGCATCGACGACGACGGCTTCGACGGCGCCGCAGTCCAGCGCCCGCTGACGCACCACCTCCATGTCCTCGCCGCCCTGGCCAAGGTCTATCGCCACCGCCACGACCTCGCGGCCGGTCTCCTTGCCTATCCAGCTGATGGCCACCGAGGTGTCCAGACCGCCGGAATACGCCAGGATGACGCGATCTGACATGAACAATCTCCTTACAGCTTTTGCCGAACCGGCAGCAGTTTATTCGAGGCTTACTTCAACTTTTCCAAGGCAGACGCGACATCAGTGCCGGTCATGGGCTCGCGGGCGGCCACAAACACCGTGTCATCGCCGGCGATGGTGCCGACAACGTACGGTAACGCCGCGCGATCGATCGCGCTGGCCAAATAGTGCGCTCCTCCTGGTGGCGTCCGCAGTACCGCCAGGTTCGCGCTGGCGTCGGTGGAGACCAGCAGCTCGTTGAGCAGTCGGGACAGTCGTCCGGTGCCGCCGGTGACCCCGCGGACCGGACTGCCGTCTTCGGGCACGACGTAGACGCCGACTCCGCCGTCGGCACCGCGCAGTTTCACCGCACCAAGTTCTTCCAGATCCCGCGACAACGTCGCCTGGGTGACCTCGATGCCCTCGGCAGCCAACAACGCCGCCAGTTCGCTTTGGCTGCTCACGGATTCGGTCGCCAGGATGGCCACGATGCGGGCCTGCCGGCCGGCGCGGGTAACGCTGACATCTGGGCCCGAAACGGCGTGCTTCGCTTCGCTCATCGTGATCGCTCCAGCAACCACACCAACAACGCCTTCTGGGCGTGCAACCGGTTCTCGGCCTCGTCCCACACCGCGCTGGCCGGGCCGTCCATCACCTCGTCGGTGATCTCATCGCCGCGGTGAGCTGGAAGACAATGCAGCACAATGGCTTCGGAGTCGGCCAGGGACAGCAGTCGCTGGTTGACCTGGAACGGCCGGAATGGCTTGACCCGGTCCAGGCCGTCATCTTCCTGGCCCATCGACGTCCAGGTGTCGGTCACCAAGACATCGGCGCCGCTGGCGGCCTCGTCGGCGTTTTCGGTCACCGTCACCGATGCACCGGTGACTTCGGCGCGTTCGCGGGCCGCTGCGAGGACGGCGGGATCAGGCAGGAAGCCCTCGGGACCGGCGACGGTCACGTGGATGCCCGCCGTCACGCCGCCGAGCATCAGCGAATGGGCCATGTTGTTGGCGCCATCACCGAAATAGGACAGCCGCAAGCCGCGCAGCGACCCCTTGCGTTCGGCGATGGTCTGCAGGTCGGCCAGGACCTGGCAGGGATGGAACTCGTCGGACAACGCGTTGACGACGGGCACCGTCGCGGCTGCTGCCATGGCAGTCAGCCGCTCTTGGCCGAACGTTCGCCAGACGATGGCATCGACGTAGCGGGACAGCACCTTTGCCGTGTCGTGCAGCGTTTCGTCACGACCCAGCTGAGTGCTGCGGCTGTCGACCACGACGGCGTGGCCACCGAGTTGCGCGACGCCCAGCTCGAACGAGAACCGGGTCCGCGTGGAGTTCTTGTCGAAGATGACCGCGACCCCGCGGGGGCCCTCGAGGGGACGACGGCTGAACGGGTCCTTTTTCAGTTCGGCCGCCAGTTCGAGGATCTCGGCCTGCTCGGCGGGCGTCAGGTCGTCGTCACGCAGAAAGTGTCGCGTCATGCCGATGCTCCGGCCTGGTCGAGGATCTCTGGCAGCGCCGCGACGAAACTGTCGAGCTGGGATTCGCTGATGATCAACGGCGGCGCCAGGCGAATCACGTTGGGAGCGGCGCCATTCACGAGATAGCCGGCCTGCCGGGCGGCCGCCTCGGCGGCCTTCGCGACCTGTTCGGTCAGCACGATGCCCCGCAGTAGTCCGCGGCCGCGCACATGATCGATCAGGGGATGGCCCAGCGCTTCGATGCCGTGTTGCAGCGACTTGCCCAATACCTCGGCACGGCGCACCAAGTCGTCGGCGGCCAGCACCCGCAGCACCGCCAGGGCCGCCGCGGTGCAGATAGGGTTGCCGCCGAACGTGCTGCCGTGCAGGCCAGGGGTCAGCAGCTCTGACGCCGGCCCGACGGCCAGGCACGCCCCGATCGGCAAGCCGCCGCCGAGTCCCTTGGCCAGCGTGACCACGTCGGGCGTAATGCCTTCGTGCTGATGTGCGTAAAACGTTCCGGTGCGCCCAATTCCGGTCTGCACCTCATCGAGCACCAGCAAGGCACCGTGGCGGGAGGTGATCTCGCGGGCGGCCGCCAGGTAGCCCTCCGGAGGAACCACGACACCGCTCTCCCCCATGATCGGCTCGAGAAATACTGCCGCGGTCTGATCGTCGACGGCCTCGGCCAATGCGTCGGTGTCACCGTACGGGACGTACGTGACGTCGCCGGGTAGCGGTTCGAACGGCGTCCGCTTCGCAGGCTGCCCGGTCAGCGCCAATGACCCCATGGTGCGGCCGTGGAAACCTTCCTGCGCGGCAACCAGTTTCGTGCGGCCCGTGAGGCGGGTCAGTTTGAACGCGGCTTCGTTGGCCTCGGCTCCGGAGTTGCAGAAGAACACTCGGGCCGGTTTCTCGGCGCCCAGGAGCGCAACCAACTCTTCGGCCAGCGCGATGCCGGGTTCGGTGGCGTACAAGTTGGAAGTGTGTCCGAGCGTCGACATCTGCTGGGTGACAGCCTCGATGATCGCCGGATGCCGATGGCCCAGGATGTTGACGGCGATGCCGGCGAGCAGGTCGACGTAGGTCTTGCCGTCCGCATCGGTGACGACGGCGCCGTCACCGCTGACTAGCGCCATCGGCGGAGTGCCGTAGTTGTTCATCATCACGGCTTGCCAGCGCTGCTGGATCGCTTCGGTGTTGGTCACGCGCTCACCACCTTGGTACCGGTGCCCGCATCGGTCAAAAGTTCCACCAGCACACAATGTTTGACTCGTCCGTCGATGACGTGCGCGCTCGGCACACCCCCGGAGACGGCCCGCAAACAGGCTTCCACCTTGGGGATCATGCCCGCCTCCAGCGTGGGCAGGAGTTGCGACAGTGTGGCCGAATCGATTTCGCTGACCAGCGAACCCTTGTCGGGCCAACTGGTGTACAGGCCCTCGACGTCGGTAAGCATCAACAGCTTCTCGGCTCCCAGCGCTTCGGCCAATGCCGCGGCGGCAGTGTCGGCGTTGATGTTGTGCACCACGCCGTCGGCGTCCGGCGCCAACGTCGATACCACCGGAATGCGGCCTGCCGCAATGAGGTCGAGTATGGCGTCGGTGTTGACCAGGTCGACGTCACCGACCAGGCCGATGTCGGTGGCGACGCCGTCGACGGTGACGCTGCGTCGCACGGCGGTGAACAATTGTGCATCCTCGCCGGTGATCCCGACGGCGTACGGTCCGTGCGCATTGATCATGTTCACCAGTTCGCGACCGACCTGCCCGAACAGCACCATCCGTGCCACGTCGAGCACTTCCGGTGTGGTGACCCGGAACCCGCCCTTGAAGTCACCTTCGATGCCGAGCCTGCGCAGCATGGCGGTGATTTGCGGTCCGCCGCCATGCACGACGACGGGATGGATGCCGCAGTTGCGCAGAAAGGCCATGTCGGCGGCGAAGGCTTTGCGCAATACATCGTCGGTCATGGCGTTGCCGCCGTACTTGATGACGACGATCTTGCCGTGCAACTGCTTGAGCCAGGGCAACGCCTCGGCCAGCACCTCGGCCTTGACCTGGGTGGACAGCCCTTCGGTGCTCACGAGCTGTACGCCGAGTTCTCTTCGACATAACCGTGCGACAAGTCCGTGGTGCGGATAGCCGCCTGACCGTCTCCAAGGGCCAGGTCGACGGTGATGTCGATGTCCGGCGCAGACAGGTCGACCTCGCGCGCGCCCGGAGCTCCAACTCCGTCAATGCAGACCGCAGAGCCGTTGAACGACACCGTGATTCGATCTGGTTCTAGGGTGATCGGCGCCATCCCGACGGCGGCCAGCACCCGTCCCCAGTTGGGATCCGAGCCAAATAGCGCGGTCTTGACCAGGCTGTCGCGGGCGATTGCCCGTGCGGCAACGAGGGCATCGTCGTCTGTGACCGCCCCGACCACCGTTACCGTGACGCGCTTGGTGACGCCCTCGGCGTCAGCCTGAAGCTGAGCGCACAGATCGTCACAGACGCGAAGGACTGCGTCGTCCAGATCGCTCTGCGGCGGCGCGATTTCACTGGCGCCCGAGGCCAGCAGAAGGACCGTGTCGTTGGTGGAGCAGCTGCCGTCCACGTCGAGCCGGTCGAAGGTCAAGGCGGCGGCGCGGCGCAGGGCCTGATCCAGGGCCGCGGGCTCGGCAACCGCGTCGGTGGTAAGCACGACCAGCATGGTGGCCAGTGATGGCGCCAGCATCCCCGCCCCTTTGGCCATCCCGCCGACCGTCCAGTTGTTCTGGTGGTGCAGAGCAACCTGTTTGGGGACCGTGTCGGTTGTCATGATGGCGTGAGCGGCGTCGTCGCCACCGGTCAGCCCGCCATGCATCTCGTGCACGATGTTGCGAACGCCGGCCAGCACTTTGTCCATCGGCAGCCGATCGCCGATCAGGCCGGTGGAGCAGACAGCCACTTCAATTGCCCCGGTCTCGGTCCCCCAGTCAGACAGCGCCGCAGCCACCGCCTCCGCGGTGGCGTGGGTGTCTTGGAAGCCCGCGGGTCCGGTGCACGCATTGGCACCACCGGAATTGAGGATCACTGCGCGAAGTTGCCCGGTCTTGAGCACCTGCTGGGTCCACAGCACCGGTGCGGCCTTGACTTTGTTGCGAGTCAGCACCCCGGCGGCTGCGTAGTCGGGTCCTTCATTGAAGACGAGCGCGAGATCGGGCGCTCCGGATGCCTTGATCCCGGCGGCGATACCGGCGGCGCGAAAGCCCGCCGGTGCCGTAACTCCTTGGGCCCGAATCAGCCTGGTGGTATTTGCGGTATCGGTCACGGCGCCACCCCAACCACCGACAGGCCCTCGGTTTCGGGCCAGCCCAATGCGATGTTCATCGATTGGATCGCGGCACCCGCCGTTCCTTTGACCAGATTGTCGATCGCCGAGATCGCCACGAATGTCTCGGCGGCCTCGTCCACGGCCACGGCAATGTGTGCGGCGTTGCTGCCGATCACCGAGCCGGTTCGGGGCAGCTGCCCTTCGGGCATGAGGTAGACGAAAGGCTCAGCGTGGTAAGCCTTTTCATAGGCTTCGCGAATTTGCGAGAGGGGCGCGCGGGTACGCGCGGTGCAGGTGGCCAGGATGCCGCGAGAGGTCGGAATGAGCACCGGCGTAAACGACACCGTCACGTCACCGTCGGCGACGGCCCGCAGCCCCTGGGCGATTTCCGGCGTGTGGCGATGGACGCCGCCGATGTTGTAGGCACGTGCCGATCCGATGACTTCCGCCCCGAGCAGATCGACCTTGGCCGCGCGGCCGGCCCCTGAGGTTCCGCTGACGGCGACGACGGTGACCGCGGGTTCGATGAGGCCCGCCGCCATCGCGGGCACCAATGCCAGCAGCGCCGCGGTCGGGTAGCAGCCCGGGACAGCGATGCGGCGGGCACCTTGGAGGCGGTCACGGCCTCCGGGCAGCTCGGGCAGACCGTAAGGCCAGCTGCCGGCGTGCGGAGAACCATAGAAGCGCTCCCACGCGCCGGCATCGGTGAGCCGGAAGTCCGCGCCGCAGTCGATGATGAGCGTCTCCGGGCCGAGTTCTTGTGCCAATGCTGCCGAATGACCGTGCGGCAGGCCCAGAAAGACGACGTCATGGCCGCGAAGGACCTCTAGATCCGTGGGCTCGACGACTCGCGGCGCCAACGGAAGGAGGTGCGGGTGGTGCTCACCGAGCGCGGTGCCGGCACTCGCCGCAGCGGTCAGCGAGCCGATGGTGAGGCGACCTGACGTGTACGCCGGATGCCCGAGCAGCAGTCGCAGCACCTCACCGCCCGCGTAGCCGCTAGCACCGGCGACAGCCACCCTTATTACCTCGGCCATTCGGCCGATTCTGCATGTTTATGCGACAGTTTGCAACTTTATTCCTAGTCGCGGGTCGTTCTGCGGCCTAGTGTGCCAAGTTACCGGGATGGGCGAGTCTGACTGCGTGGGGTTGTCTTCTCGCCCATCCCGGCAACGTCTGGAAATGCCCGGATCGGTCCGGGGATCAACCGACCGAGCCGCTGATGTTCAGTGCGGCTTGAATGGCGAGCTGCAGGTTGAGCAGGGCCAGGCTGATGTTGGCCACGAAGTCCACCGCCGACTCGCCGAGGCCAACCAGGAGGGCACCACCGGTCTGCGACAGCGCCAGGGATGCGTTTGCGATCCCGTTCACTATGGCCGCGCCGGTCTGCGCAAGCCCGGGGAAGCCGACGCCGAGGCTCGCGCCCAGGGCGCTGGTCAGCGACCCGACGACCTCCGCCACGGCGTCGGCCCAAATCGTTGCCAACGACTGCCCGGTGCCGAGCAGGCTGCCGAATCCGGCGCCAAGGCTGTTCAACAGGATTGCCCCGCCGTCGATCAGCCCCTCGAATCCGGTACCCAACCCCGTTGCCAAGTTGGCTGCCAGGGACTGCGCGGCATCCAGCACCCCGTTCAAGGTGCCCCCAAGACCCGCCGACAATGCCGCACTGAGTTGCGCCGACAGGCTGCCGCTCAGGCTGGTGTCCAGCAGCGCCGCCAGTTGGGCACCCAGGTTTCCGGCCAATGTCTGGCCGGTCTGGATCAGCCCCTCGAGGCCGCCGCCGAAGTTGGAGGCCAGGCTCAGGGCCAGCGATTGGCCGGTCTGTATCAGGCCGTTCAGTCCGCCGTTGAAAGCAGCGACCAAGGCGGGGAATGATCCGCCGAGGCTCGCCTGGAGCGCCGCGCTGATCTGCGCCGCCAACGCCGGAGCGTTGAAGCTGCCCGCCAGGTTGGCGACCAGGCTCTCTCCGGTCTGGATCAGTCCATTGAGGCTGCCGCCCAAGCTGCCTGCGAGACTGCCGGCCAGGTTTTCGCCGGTCTGAATGAGGCCGTTGAGCCCGCCGTTGAAGGCAGCAACCAGGGCGGGGAAGGATGCGCCGAGACTGGCCTGCAACGCCGCGCTGATCTGCGCCGCCAACGCCGGAGCGTTGAAGCTGCCCGCCAGGTTGGCGATGAAGTTCTCCCCGGTCTGGATCAGCCCGTTCAGCCCGCCGCCAAAAGTGCCGGCGAGGTTGGCCGCAAAGGTCTGTCCGGTCTGGATCAGGCCATTGATGCCACCGTTGAACGCTGCGACCACGGCGGGGAAGGATGCGCCGAGGCTGGCCTGCAGCGCCGCGCTGATCGAGGCCGCCAACTCGGGCAGGCTGAAGCTGCCGGCCAGGTTGGCCACGAGCGTCTGGCCGGCCTCGATGAAGCCCTCCAGGCCACCACCGAAGGTCGCGGCCAGGTTGGCCGCAAGCTGTTGAGCATTCGCGGCGAGACCGCTGAGGCTGGCATTGAAGGCCGCCACCAGCGCCGGCAGGCTGGCGCCGAAGCTGGCCTGCAGGGCCGCGCTGATCGAGGCCGCCAACTGCGGCAGGCTGAAGCTGCCCGCCAGGTTGGCCAGGAACGTCTGACCGGCCTCGATGAAGCCCTCCAACCCGCCACCGAACGTCGCCGCCAGGTTGGCCGCCAACTGCGCACCCAACTCACCCAGACCGTTGAGCCCACCGCTGATCGCCGCCACCAACTCCGGGAAACTCGCCCCGAAGCTGGCCTGCAACGCCGCGCTGATCGAGGCCGCCAACTCCGGCAGGCTGAAGCTGCCCGCCAGGTTGGCCAGGAACGTCTGACCGGCCTCGAGGAAGCCCTCCAACCCGCCACCGAACGTCGCCGCCAGGTTGGCCGCCAACTGCGCACCCAACTCACCCAGACCGTTGAGCCCACCGCTGATCGCCGCCACCAACTCCGGGAAACTCGCCCCGAAGCTGGCCTGCAACGCCGCGCTGATCGACGCCGCCAACTCCGGCAGGCTGAAGCTGCCCGCCAGGTTGGCCAGGAACGTCTGACCGGCCTCGAGGAAGCCCTCCAGGCTGCCGCCGAAGTTCGCCGCCAGACTGCCGGCCAGCTGTTGAGCCAACTGCGCAAAGCCGTTGAATCCACCGCTCAGGGCGGCCACCAGCTGCGGGAACGAGGCACCGAAGGCGGCGGACAGAGCCGCACTGATCTGCGCGGCCAGGGTCGGGGCGTTGAAGGCGGCGGCCAGGTTGGCCACAAAGTTCTGGCCGGCCTCGATCAGGCCCTCCAGCCCGCCACCGAAATTTGCCGCCAGGTTGGCCGCCAACTGCTGAGCCACCTCCGCGAACCCGCTGAGCGATCCGCTGAAGGCCGCCACCAACTCGGGGAACGACGCGCCCAGGCTGGCCTGCAACGCCAAACTGAGCGACGCCGCCAGCTCCGGCAGGCTGAGGCTGCCCGCCAAGTTGGCCACCAAGTTCTGCCCCAGCTCGATGAAGCCCTCGAAGCTGCCGCCGAGGTTCGCCGCCAGGTTGGCGAACAACTCCTGCCCACTCTCAATCAGGCCGTTGAGGCCGCCGTTGAACGCCGCCACCAACTCCGGGAACGACGCGCCGAAGCTGGCCTGAAGCGCAGCCGTGATCGACGCCGCCAACTCCGGCAAGCTGAAGCTGGCACCCAGGTTCGCCAACAACGTCTGTCCGGCCTCGATCAAACCCTCGAGCCCACCACCGAAGTTGGCCGCCAGGTTGGCCGCCAATTGCTGAGCCGCCTGCGCAAACCCGCTGAGCGAACCACTGAACGCCGCCACCAACTCCGGGAACGACGCGCCCAGGCTGGCCTGCAACGCCGCGGTGATCGAAGCCGCCAACGACGGCAAGCTGAGGCTGCCCGCCAGGTTGGCCGCGAACGTCTGCCCCAGCTCGATGAAACCTTCGAAGCTGCCACCGAGGTTCGCCGCCAGGTTGGCGAACAGCTCCTGACCGGTCTCGATCAAGCCGTTGAGGCTGCCGGTGAACGCCGCCACCAACTCGGGGAACGACGCCCCGAAGCTGGCCTCCAGTGCCGCGCTGAGCGACGCCGCCAGCTCCGGCAGGCTGAAGCTCGCACCCAGGTTCGCCAACAGCGTCTGGCCGGCCTGGATGAAGCCTTCCAGCCCGCCACCGAAGTTCGCCGCCAGGTTGGCCGCCAGCTGCTGAGCCACCTGTGCAAAACCGTTGAGCCCACCGGTGAAGGCCGCCACCAACTCGGGGAACGACGCACTCAGGCTGGCCTGCAACGCCGCGCTGAGCGACGCCGCCAGCTCCGGCAGGCTGAGGCTGGCCGCCAGGTTCGCGAAGAACGTCTGACCAACCTCGATCAGCCCTTCCAGGCTGCCGCCGAAGGCGGACGAGAGATCGGCCGCCAACTCGGCACCGACCTGGGCCAATCCGTTCAGGCCGCCGGTGAATGCCGCCACCAACTCTGGGAACGACGCGCCGAAACTGGCCTGCAAGGCCGCGTTGATGGCCGCGACCAGCGTCGGAGCGTTGAGGGCGGCGGCAAGGCTGGCCACGAAGTTTTCGCCGGCCTCGATGAACCCGCTCAGGCCGCCGCTGAGGTTGGCCGCCAGATTGGCCCCCACCTGCTGAGCTAGCTGCGCAAATCCGCTGAATCCGCCGTTCAGGGCAGCCACCAGCTGCGGGAACGAGGCGCCCAGGGTGGCCGACAGCGCCGCACTGATCTGCGCGGCCAGGGCCGGAGCGTTGAAGGCGGCGGCCAGGTTCGCCGCGAGCGTCTGACCCGCTTCGATCAGGCCCTCAAGCCCGCCACCGAAGTTGGCCGCCAGGTTGGCCGCCAGCTGCTGGCCCAGTTCGGCCAGGCCGTTGAGCGAACCGCTGAAGGCCGCCACCAACTCGGGGAACGACGCACCCAGGCTGGCCTGCAGCGCCAGACTGAGCGAGGCGGCCAGCTCCGGCAGGCTGAGGCTGCCCGCGAGGTTGGCCACGAGCGTCTGCCCCAGCTCAATGAAGCCTTCGAGGCTGCCGCCGAAGTTCGACGCCAGGTTGGCGAACAGCTCCTGCCCGCTCTCAAACAAGCCGTTGAGGCCACCGGTGAACGCCGCCACCAACTCCGGGAACGACGCCCCGAAGCTGGCCTCCAGCGCCGCGCTGAGCGACGCCGCCAACTCCGGCAGGCTGAAGCTGGCGCCCAGGGTTGCCAGGAACGTCTGGCCGGCCTCGATCAGACCCTCGAGCCCGCCACCGAAGTTGGCCGCCAGGTTGGCCGCCAACTGCTGAGCCAACTCGGCAAAACCACTGAACCCACCGTTGACGGCCACCACCAGCTCGGGGAACGACGCGCCCAGGCTGGCCTGCAGCGCCGCGCTGAGCGACGCCGCCAACTCCGGCAAGGTGAAGCTCGCACCCAGGTTCGCCAACAACGTCTGGCCGGCCTCGATCAGACCCTCCAGCCCACCACCGAAGTTGGCCGCCAGGCTGGCCGCCAACTCCTGCGCCACTTCCGCAAAACCGCTGAGCGAACCACTGAAGGCCGCCACCAACTCCGGGAACGAGGCACCCAGGCTGGCCTGCAGCGCCGCACTGAGCGACGCGGCCAACTGCGGCAGGCTGAGGCTGCCCGACAGGTTGGCCGCCAACGTCTGACCTAGCTCGATGAAGCCTTCGAGGCTGCCACCGAAGTTCGACGCCAGGCTGGCGACCAGCTCCTGACCGGTCTCGATCAAGCCATTGAGCCCGCCGCTGAACGCCGCCACCAACTCTGGGAAGGATCCGCCGAGGCTGGCCTGCAACGCCGCGGTGATCGCCGCGGACAGCGACGGCGCATTGAATACTGCGACGAGGTTGGCCGCGAAGGTTTGGCCGGCCTCGATCAGGCCTTCCAGCCCGCCGCCAAAGTTCGCGGCCAGGTTGGCCGCCAACTCCTGCGCCACCTGCGCAAATCCGTTGAGCCCACCGCTGAACGCCGCCACCAGCTCCGGGAACGACGCACCCAGGCTGGCCTGCAACGCCGCACTGATCGACGCCGCCAGCTCGGGCAGGGTGAAGCTCCCCGCCAGGGTGCCCGCGAACGTCTGGCCCAGCTGAATCAATCCGTTGAGCCCGCCACCGAGGTTGGCCGCCAAGTTGCTGGCCAGCGTCGCCCCGCCTTGCAACAAGCCATTGAGACCACCGTTCAACGCGGCCACCAATTGCGGGAACGACGCACCCAGGCTGGCCTGCAACGCCGCGCTGATCTGCGTCGCCAGCACCGGCGCACTGAAACTGGCCGCCAGGTTCGCGGCCAACGTCTCTCCGGTCTGGATCAACGCGTTGAGGGAACCACCGAAGTTCGTCGCCAGGTTGCTGGCCAGCGATGCCCCGGTTTGCAGCAAGCCCTCGAGACCGCCGTTGAACGCCGCCACCAATTGCGGGAACGACGCACCGAGGCTGGCCTGCAGGGCCGCACTGATCTGTGCTGCCACTGCCGGGATGCTGAAACTGCCCGCCAGGTTGGCGACGACCGTCTGGCCGGTCTGGATCAGCGCGTTGAGGGACCCGCCAAAGTTCGACGCCAGCGTCGCGCCCGTCTGCACCAAGCCGTTCACGCCACCATTGAGCGCCGCGACCAACTCCGGGAGCGACGCGCCCAGGCTGGCCTGCAGGGCCGCACTGATCTGCGCTGCCAGTTCTGGAGCACTGAAGCTGGCCACCAGGTTGGCCGCGAAGTCTTGGCCGAGTTCGATGAGGCCGCCGAAGCCGCCACTGAAAGCGGATGCGAGGTTGGCCGCAAACTCCTGACCCAGTTCGGCCACCCCGTTGAACCCACCGGAGAGTGCGGCAACGAGCTGTGGGAACGATGCGCCCAGGCTGGCTTGCAGCGCCGCAGTAAGTTGTGCGGCCAGTTCCGGAGCCGTGAAGCCGGCGGCGAGGGTGGCGGCGATGGTCTCGCCGGTCTGGATGATCGCCTCGATCCCCCCGCCGAAATTGGCCGCCAGGTTTGACGCCAACGTCGCGCCCGTCTGCACCAGGCCGTTCAAGCCACCGTTGAATGCGGCGACCAATCCAGGCAGACCGTTGCCGAAGCTGGCGGAGATGGCTGCGTTCAACTGGGCCGCCAAAGTGGGCAGGCTGCCGCCGAAGTTGGCCAGTAGGGTCCCGCCGGTTTGCAGCGCTGTGCCCAACGACCCACCGAGGTTCGTGATGACGTTGGCCGTCACGGTTTGTCCAGCTTGAAGCAGGCCATTGAAGCCGCCGTTGAGGGCCGCGACCAACTCAGGCAGACCAAGGTCGAGGTTGCCCGACAAGTTCAGGGCAAGCTGCGCGCTCACCGACGCGCCCAAGTTCGCTGCATCGGCCAATGCGGCGGTTGCCTGGGCGCTGAGGTTCGCCCCCAGGGTCGACATGCCGGCGCCGAGGCTCTGCAGCGAGGTGCCAGCCGCGACGATAGCCTCGCCGGTCTGCGCCACTCCGGCGCCCAGGCCGGACGCAAGGGCGCCGCCACCCTGCAATGCGAGGCCGGATATGCCCGCACCGATGGCGTTCGCGAAAGCGCGGAGAGCCGCGGCGATTTCGGCGCTGATGGTGGCGGACAGCCCGACCTCACCGCCTACCGCGGCCGCAGCGGCCGGAGTCACGAGTGCGGCGCCGTTGAACAACTCGGCGGCGGCGTAGGAAGCCGCGTTGCGGCTCAACGTCGCGACGAACGACTCATGGAACGCTGCGGCCTTCGCGCTGGCGGCCTGGTACTCCTCACCGAAGCTGCCGAACAGCTTTGCTACGGCGATCGACACCTCGTCCTCCGCCGCCGCGAGCAGCCCCGTTGTTGGGGCTGCCGCTGCCGCGGCGGCTTCGCTCAGCGCCGCTTGGATGCCTGCTAGATCTTGTGCCGCCGACTGAAAGAGCTCCGGCACCGCAATGACAAAAGACATGTCCATCCCCCACGAATAGACAAACACCGGTCTTTGATTTGACGGCGCCCGCACGCCCCCACTGATTCGACTGTAAGGCCTCGCGCACGCCCATGCAGCAAATTGAGAAAATTTTTAGTATTTATCTTGTGTCGAACTGTGGCACGCCTTCTACGGGGCGGTTCGCTATACCCATCGGGCGGTTTCCAGAGTTATTTGACTTCGATCTAACAGCGCCACCCAAGAGCGCTTCTGAATTTGCTGTGCATGTGTACAACAGCGTCGTGATGCCGACGACATCGGCGCGTCGCTGCACCGATATCCAGCTAGATTGGTGTATAACAGCCAGATTCACCCGGCTGGACCGCCTGGGCCCTGGCGATTTGACTGGTCTCGGCGATGCATGATATTCGCTGCATGCCGACTTGAAATGCTGCATATAACCCAACATTGAGCAGCGCAGAAAACGCTGTCGGCGCAGATACGGATTAGCCGTCGCCGTTCATCCACACAACGAAATATTAGAGACGTTCACGTTCAGTACAGCATATTTAGCAAACGCGAAAAGAACCCTGCCCGACTGGCTCATGCCCTGGAGAAGCCCACCCCCACGCGGCTCCGTTGGCAGTCGAGTACCCGACCTGCCAACGAGTCAAACATCGGGGCTCCATAACACTTTGGCTACGGCTTCCGGCGTGTCCAGTCGCACCCAACGCACGCCCAACGGGCGAGCTTCGACGGACGAGCCAGGGTGGGCGCCCGCGTCCATCACGAGGCGCTCCCGACTCGCCGCACGACATCGGAATGTTTGCCAGCCCTACCGAGCGAGGCGGTGCCGAAACATCTCGCCGGTCGGGCAGCCGGCAGTTGCGCGACTTGACTAGTTGGCGATCGAGTCCGCGAGGGTCCGGAATCCGGTGTTGACGAGCAGTTGGAAGAGACCGCCGAACTTCGTGCCCCCGAGCGTCAGGTTGATCGGGATGTCGTTGCCGAGAATCTGGATCGGAACGGTCGCCGTCAGGGCGTGCGGCGGCACAAGCAGCCCGTTGAACGGCAAGTGCGCCACCACCGGAATGTTGAGGGTGCCGAGCGGTTGCGGCAAGGCGATGGACACCGGCAGCGGTACATCGACGATGGTCTCACCGTTGAGCAAGCCATCCAGGACGAAGGCAGGCGCGTCGAAGAAACCGCCGACGATCTGCACCGGGTTTCCGGTCACAATGCCGTCGCCGATGACCGTCCCAGCGGTGGCCAGGCCATCGATCGCAGCGACCGGCGCACCACCGATGCCGAAGAGTAGCGATAGCGGCAGTCCGAAGTTCGCCGCCATGACCAGTTCCACATTGGGCGGCAGGATGGTGATCTCCGTCGAGATCGTCGTCGAGACGGCGGTATTCGCCAGCGCGGTGTAGAACTTCCCGAGGTTCGCGGTCATCTGCTGCGGAACGGAGTGCGGCGTCATGAGGGTGCTCAAACCGATTGCCTGCTGGCCTGGAAGGCTCAGGATCGGGAACAGGTCCCCGACGGGCCCCAACAGCTTGATGTCCGACAAGTTGCTGGTGTCGAAGCCGTTCAGGAAGAGGTTGAGTACGGCGGACGTTCCGTCGGTGACCGCCAGGTGGTAGTTACCCGCCGCGATCGCCTGGCCGACCTTCGACCAGTCGGCCGGGAAGTTCACCAGGTTGGCCTGGAAGTCGCTGTTAAAGGCCGTCAGTGACGAACCGATCGTCTGGTAGGCGCCGGCAGTGCCGTTGGCGAAGACCTGGGCGTAGTGAAGTGCATTGAAGGAAGCGAGGCCCTCGATGCCGTTCTCGATGGTCAGTGGCAGGTAGGCGATCTCGGTGTCCAGGTTCGCGAAGGTCCGCGCGAAGTCGCTGGCGGTCGCGGCCGCATAGCCCTGCTGGTTTTCGATGACCTGCCGCAGCAACGGGAACGGGTCGGCTGCGATCGCGTTGTTCAGGGCCACCAGGTTGTTGCCGGTGTTCGCGAAGAGCCGTGCCCACGCGTTGCCCGGCACGTAAGAGGTAGGTGTTGTCGGAGTGCCGCCGGTCGGCGGGAAGAGGCCGGGCAGCAGTACTCCGAGCGGGTTGGAAAGGAAGGTGCCGCCGAGTATCGAGGACACAATGTTGCCGAACTGCTGGCCGGCGCCGGCGAAGTAGGGAGCCAAAGGACTGCTGGCGAGAAGCGAGGTCAGGACGCCGTTGCCGCCGATGAGCGGGCCAAGTAGTCCGCCGGTGCCGCCGAAAAGGATCGGTCCCAGCAGTCCACCGTCGCCGCCGAGCAGGCCGCCCAAGCCGCCACTGCCGAATATCGGTGGGATGGGAAGACCCGGTAGGGGCCCAGACGGCAGCGGTATAGGTAAGGAAATGCCGGGGATGAGTGGCTCGGCGGGCGGCAGCCCACCGGCCGGGCCGAACAGCGTCTGCGCGGGAGCGTTGATCGCGTTGAGCAGGTTCCGTTCGGCGTTGGCGATCTCGGTGCTGACGTAGGCGGCGGCACCGCCGTTCAGCAACCGCACGAACTCAGCGTGGAACGCCGTCGCCTGCGCGTTGGCCGCTTGGAATTCCCGTCCGTACGCGCCGAAAAGTTGGGAGATTGCCGCCGATACCTCGTCGGCAGCCGCAGTGGCGACGGTGCTGGTAGGGGCCGACGCTGCGGCCGCTGCCTCACTTAGTGCCGAGTTGATGCTGGCCAACTGCCCAGCTGCGGCGCCAACCAACTCCGGAGTGATAACGAACGACATCTCAGCCCCTTTTCGACCCGTCGCTGCCAAATGCCTAAAAATCGCCCCCCCAGCAGGACGGCGGCATTGCCGCCTCTTTACCCGCGCCTAGGTCGGTTCAAACATTCAATTTGCGAAGACGTCGAAAACCGGCTTCCGCGCTGCCCCCCATCTCGTGTTACCGGCCCGATAGCCGCTTCAAGCTGCCCGGGCGCGGAGTTCACGCATAGGTCAGTAGGAGGTACAAGGCCGCCAGCGGGTGTACGGCCAACCGTGATGGACATAGGCGCAAATGAGGCCCAAATGCGCGGGACGACCGCATCGGCCACGAGGGCCGCAGCGGAGCCGCTCTTAGAGCGGCTGCGCGACCGGGGGGATCATCACCGGAACGGGGCCACCGAGCGCCGCCCCGATCGACTGCGGCAGGAAGTTCAGCAGGCCTGAAACGATGCCGCCCAGGGGCGTGCCGGTGACCGTCGCTGGTGCCAATAAGCCCCCGCCGAGGTCGGCCGACCCGGTGTAGGCGGTCGGATTGACGAGGATTCCTGACAACGGCAGGTTGAGAGTGGTCGGGAACCCTAATGCCGTGAGCTGCAATGGCACCGTGATCTGACCGTTTAGGAAGGCGTTGGTAGCTGCGGCCGGGGCGTCGAGCAGTGCTGTGGCCGCGCCGATCGCGTTTCCGGATTGGGCCGCATTGACGAATGCGGTCGCGCTGGAACCCAAAGCATGCAGCGCGTTGGCCGGGCCGCCGATCGCACCGATCGCAAGCGCGAGGGGCAGACCCATATGAGTGTTGAGGTCCAGGCTGAAACCGGCCGGAGGGGACCCGTCGATGACCAGGCTCGCCGATGAGGTGACGCTGGCGTCGGTGAGCGTCTTCACCACGTTGGTGAAGTTCTGCGCCATTTGGGCGGGGATGGAACCGGCAGGCAGCAGGTTGGTGAAGTTCTGCGCCATCTGGCCCGGGATCGACAGGATCGGCAGCAGGTCACCCAAGGCGCCGACCGGCGTGATCGTGAGCACGCCGTCAGCACCGGTCACGACGTTGAAGCCGGAGAAGAACGGGTTGAGGAAGCCGCCGCCGATCTGGAGCAACCCACCAGTCACGTCGCCCGCGGCGAACGCCTGGGACGCGGCCTGGAAGCTCGCCGGCAATGCCTGGAACCCGGTCACGAGGTCACTGCCGGCCTTTTGCAGCGAGCCCGCGATGAGCTGGGCGTAGCCGATCTGGTTGTTGATAATGCCTTGCACTACGGCACCGGGGTTGGCTGACAATAGCCCCTGGACACCGGCTTGGATGCTTGCTGGGAGGTTGGCCACCTCGGCCGGAAGGTTCTGGACGGCCGATTGGAACCCGGTCTGGATGGCCTGGGCGTAGGCCGACTGGTTGATCATGAGCTGTTGCAGGATTGGCGCCGGGTTAGCCGAGATCTGCGCCCCGAGGGTCTGCAGGTTGGCAGTGGTGTTCGCGACCAGCGCCTGGTAGGGAGCAACGATGCCGTCAACCAGCGCCTGAGCAGGTGGGCTCAGCAGCGACTGTGCACTCGCCTCGGCGCTGGCGTAGGCGCTCGCGCCTGCGTTGAGCATGCCGACGAACTCGCTGTGGAACGCCGCCGCCTGGGCGCTCAGCGCCTGGAATTCTTGGCCATGCAAGCCGAACGCTTGCGCGATGGCCGCAGATACCTCGTCGGCACCCGCCGACAAGATGCCAGTCGTCGGAGCCGCCGCGGCCGCCGTTACTTCGGCAAGCGCCGACTGAATACCGGCCAGCTGTTGAGCTGCCGCCTCGACTAGTTCGGGCGCCGCGATGACAAACGACATTTCCATCCTCTCAGTGACTGACACGCGCAGTGACCACCGGTCACGCTATCGAACATGAATCTAATTTGCGGCATTCCGCCCATCCAAGCTGTGGCGGATAGTCACAGGTAACTGGCAGGATTCGATACGTTTTCCACCAGAAATCCCAAGATGGCAGCGTCAGGCAACCACAGGATGAATCTAAATTGACCGAAATTATGGATACCGTCAAGCCGTCTGCGACATGGCTTCGACGACCTGTAACGCCCGATCCGCGCGTTTACTTCCCGGACCAGAGCCAGCCAGGGCTCAGACAGCCGTGTCTCGCTGAGGCCGCGCGGTCAGCCGCGCAGGACGGCGCCGACGAGTTCGGCGGCGCGCCGTACCGCAGCATCACGGGCCGCGCTGGCGTCGTCCTCGGTCAAGGTCCGATCGGGCGCGCGGAACCGCAGCGCGAACGTCAGCGACTTGCGGTTCTCGCCGATCTGCGGCCCGACGAAGACGTCGAACAGTTGAATGTGCTCCAGCAGGTCGCCGGCCCCTTCGCGGACAGCGTCCTCCACCGCCCGGGCGGGCACATCGTCGGCGACCACCAGGCTGACGTCCTGGAACACCGCGGGAAACGGCGATACCCGGGGCGCGACGAGCACCTCGACCACAGGAATCGCGTCCAGGTCGAGTTCGATTGCGCAGGTGCCCTTGGGCAGTCCGGCGCGCTCGATAACCGCGGGATGCAACTGCCCGGCGTGGCCGACGGATGTTTCGCCGATGAATACCTCGGCGCACCGGCCCGGATGCCATGGCAGGTACTGCGTCGCCCGGAGTGTCACGTCGACCCCGCAGGCGCGCGCGATGATTCGCACCGCCTCAAACGCATCGGCGGCTTCGACCGGGCGGCCGGGCCCCCAGGGCCCGCGCTGTTCCCGCAGCCCGGCCAAGACCGCGGCGACGTGTTGGGGCTGGCGCGGCAGGGAGGCGTCCAGCGTGGCGATCTCTTCGTCGGTGGGCCTGCGGTCGACCGGGATCAGGCCGATACCGCGGGTCTGCTCGGTGGGCTGAACGACCTGCGCGACGGCAAACAGGGCGGCGTCGACCAAACCACGGGATACGTTGCGCGACAACGCTTCCAGCATCGCGGGCAGCAGCGTGGTGGCGAGTTGGGGACGGTCGGCTTCGAGCGGGTTGAGCACGTCAGTGGTGAAGCGTCGCGGGTCGTCGGCCGACAACCCCCACTGGTCGAACACCCCGGCTGGCAAGAACGGCGTGGGCAGGATCTCGACATAACCCGACAGCGCCAGCGACTTGCCGATGGCCCGACGGCGTTTCTGCGTGGCTGTGAGCCCACGACCCGCGGGCGCCGACGGCAACACCGACGGGATGACCTCAAGCCCCTCCAGTCGCAGCACCTCTTCGACCAGGTCAGCGGGTTGTCGCAGATCGGGTCGCCAACTCGGCGGAGTCACGGTGAGCGTCTCGCCCTCTTCGTGCACCGTCGCGCCGATCTGACCAAGGCGTCGCGTGGTGGTGCCCGGGGCATAGGCCACGCCCGCGAAGCGGTCCGGCAGGTCGGGCGCAATCCGGATCGGCGGCTGGGACCAGTCCTCGCGGGGCGGGTCGCCCCGCCAGTCGGTCAACGTCGGATCGACCGTCCCCCCGGCGATCTCGGCGAGCAAGGTTGCACAGCGGTCCAGCGCGGCGACCGAGACCGCAGGGTCCACCGTGCGCTCGTAGCGACGCGCGGCCTCACTGGGCAGGTGTAACCGCCGCTGAGTGCGCGACACCGCGGCCGAGTCCCACACCGCTGCCTCGAGGAGGATGTCGGTGGAGTCGCCACGCACCTCGGTGCTGGCGGCGCCCATCACACCGCCGATGGCGGTGGTTGCGACGTCGTCGACGATCAGGACATCGGCCGGATCGAGCTTGCGTTCGATGTCGTCAAGGGTGACGACGGTCTCGCCGGGGCGGGCGAAGCGGACCGCGAAGCCGCCGCTAATTCGCTTGCGGTCATGCGCGTGCATGGGGTGACCCAGTTCGAGCATCACGTAGTTGGTCACGTCGACAGCCGGCGAAGTGGCGCGAATGCCGCACAGCAGCAGCCGTCGTTGCAGCCACCACGGCGACACGGCGGTGGGGTCGATTCCGCTGACGGGTCGTAATGCGAACCGAAGCACTCCGGTCTCGGGTTGCACCGTCAGCGGCCACGCCTCCCCCTCGACCGGCAGCGGCGGGATATCGGCGGGGTCGATGAAATCCAGGCCGTAGGCGCAAGCGATCTCGCGCGCCAGGCCGCGCACGGACATGCAGTAGCCGCGGTCCGGTGTGATGGCCAGGTGAAAAACTACGTCGTCCAACCCGAGCACCGCGGCGCCGTCGGCTCCCGGCTCGGCGGTTCTGGGCGGTAGCACCAGGATGCCGGAATGGTCTGCGCCCAAACCGAGTTCGGCCGCAGAGCAGATCATCCCGTCGGAGGTGCGGCCATAGGTCTTGCGGGAAGTGATGGTGAAGCCACCGGGCAGCGTGGTGCCCGGCAGTGCCACCACAACCAGGTCGCCAACCTCGAAATTAGTTGCACCGCAGATGATTTCTTGCGGTTTGTCCTGTCCGATATGCACCAGGCAAGCGCGGATGGGCTTTTTGAAGCCGGTGAGCTCTTCGATGTCGGCTACCCGTCCCACGGTTAGCGGACCTTCGACCGGGCCGAGGGGGATGACTTCCTCCACCTCGTGGCCGATGTTCACCAAGGCCTGTTCGAGATCGCTTGGTGCGACGTCCCAGTCCGGTGCTCCGGCTGAGACAACCTCGCGCAGCCAGCTGTAGGGCACGCGCATCAGGCACCCACCCCGAACGGCAGCGAGAAGCGGATGTCGCCCTCGACCATGTCGCGCATGTCGGGAATTCCGTTGCGGAACTGCAGAGTCCGTTCCAGTCCCATCCCGAACGCGAATCCGGAGTAAACCTCCGGGTCAATACCAGCTGCCCGCAACACGTTTGGATGCACCATGCCGCAACCGCCCCACTCGACCCAGTCGGCGCCCCCCTTCTTGTTGGCAAACCACACATCGACTTCCGCCGAAGGTTCGGTGAACGGGAAGAAGTGCGGCCGGATCCGAGTCCGGGCCAACGGCCCGAACTCGGCGCGCGCGAAGGCGTCGAGCGTGCCCCGCAGATGCGACATGTTCAGGCCGCGATCGACGGCCAGCCCTTCGACCTGATGGAAAACCGGGGTGTGGGTGGCATCGAGTTCGTCGGTGCGGAAGGTGCGGCCGATCGAAATGATGTAGACGGGCAACTCCCGCTGCAGCAGGGTGCGGACCTGCACCGGCGAGGTGTGGGTGCGCAGCAGTTGGCGAGAGTTTTCCGGGGCGATGTAGAAGGTGTCCTGCTCGCTGCGGGCGGGGTGATCGGGCGGGAAGTTCAGCGCGTCGAAGTTGAACTGTTCGGTTTCGACTTCGGGCCCCTCGGCCAGCTCCCACCCCATCGCGATGAAGGTGTCGGCGATGTGATTGGCCAAAATCGTGATCGGATGCCGGGCGCCAATGGGTTGCCGAGTCGACGGCAGGGTGACGTCGATCCGTTCGGCGACCAGAACTGCCGCGTCGCGCTCGGCACGCAACGTCGCGAGACGTTCTTCGTAGCTGCGCTGGGCCTCCGCGCGGGCGATATTGACCCGCTTGCCAGCGTCGGCGCGCTGTTCCTTGGGAAGGGTGCCCAACGCCTGTCGGGCAAGCGCCAGCCGCGACCGGTCGCCCAGATACTCGGTCTTGATCTTCGCCAGCGCCTCCAGACTGTCGGCTGATGCGATGGCCTGCTGGGCTTCGTTGACCGCTGTTGCCAGAGCTTCCGGGGACAAGTCGACGGGTTGATCACCCACGCGGCGACACTCTCCTTGCTGACGAGGCTGATCGGGCTGTCCGGCTTCCCCGATCAGGGGATACCGCACCTCGGTCCGTCCCCCAGGCCAAGCTCGTGGGTTCACGGCACGGGTATGACGCAAGTGCCGATCATAGGTCATCGCCAAGGTGGCCCGATGACCCCAGGTCAGGGACGGGATCAGTCGTCGAACTTCTCAAAGATCTGAGAGAAAGCCCACGGGGTTTGGTCCACTCCGCTGCTGGTGTTCGACAGCGTGCCCAGCGGACCCGGGTAGTCGCGGTTGATCGACCACATGTGCAGGCCGCCCAATCCCTTTGCCTCGGCAAAGTCAAGCAACTTCTGGGCGTCCTCCAGAGTGAAGATTTCGACCGGGTTGTCATTGACGCCGATCATCGGCGTCACGGCCACCATCTCCCAGATCTCGGCGTCGGTCTTGTTCGGATACAGCGGCACGAGTTGATCGTGGACGGCCGTTGCTGCCTGGATCGCGTAGTCGCCCATCTTGCCGGCCA
Source organism: Mycobacterium intermedium (assembly GCF_002086275.1). Taxonomy (GTDB): domain Bacteria; phylum Actinomycetota; class Actinomycetes; order Mycobacteriales; family Mycobacteriaceae; genus Mycobacterium; species Mycobacterium intermedium. The sequence continues at coordinate 32,849 of NZ_MVHT01000018.1, forward strand.
CCGGCAGACTGGGGTCGAAGTAGTCCATGGCCATCACATTGACGCGGCTGATATCCACACCATTGGCGATGGCGTTCGTGATGACCCGCATGCCGTCTGCGGTCAGACCCGACGGCAGCACCGGAACGGTGAAGGTGACCTCGACCGGCTTGCCGCTGGCCAACCCAGCCTCCTGGATCATTCGGATCGCCTGCGCGCGACGTGTCAAGGACGCAACGTCACCCTGAGCCGCGCCTTCGATGTCGAAGTCGAGGTTACGGATCCCGTAGGCGTCGATCACCGACTGGTACTTCGCCGCCAGTGCGGTCACGCTCGTTTCGGTCAGGGCGAGTTCCTGGTTCGCCGCACCGCCGAACGAGATGGTGGCGGTGATACCGGCGTTGTGCATCGCATTGATCTGGTCGTTGATCTGGTAAAGCAGGTTGCCGGTACCGATCGTGTATGCGTCAAAGCCTCCCCACGCGGGCATGCCCTGCGAATTGCTGGTGATGAAACCAAGCACGACGTGGTCTACGTCCCCGAGGCTCGCGGCCCCGGCGAAGTCGAACTGGGGCCACAGCGTCATGTCGACGTACGGAGCGAACAACCCCGTCGTGGAGCTAGGCGTGTGCGGCGGCGGGACGATGGGCGGGATTACCGGCGGTGGGTCTGTCGGCGGCGTCGTAGGCGTGGAGCCACCCGTGACGGGCTCGCCGTTGATGACGATGTTCGTCGGCGGCGAGTACTCGCCAGGCTGCGTGACGATGAAGCCGACTTCGAGCGAGGCGCCCGGGTCTAGCGTGGGCGAATACTTCGGGGTGAGCACGTAGTGAGTGCCCGACTGCGACAGTTCGGCATTCCAGATGTCGCCGATCGACCCGCTCGGCAAGTCGAATTCGATCTTCCAGGTCGTCGCCGTCGAGCCCGGGTTGGTGACGTGGTAGTTGGCGCGGTAACCGCCATCCCAACGCGTCGTCTCCAAGGTCGCCGCTACTCCGCCGCCCCCACCAGGGCCACCGGGATCGGTAGACCCACCCGGATCGGTAGACCCACCAGGATCGGTGGGCGTGCCACCGCTCTCAGCGGCGCCGTCTGGCCCGTGGGCTCCGGCTTGCCCGAATGCCCCAGCCAGACCTCCGCTACCGCCGCGCCCGGGAAGGCCACCGTTGACGCCCGCGACGCCCACCCCGCCTTGTCCGCCGGCGCCGCCGTTCCCCGCTACCAGACCGCCGCGGCCCCCGCTTCCACCAGGCGCGCCGGCACCTCCGGCACCGCCGACGCCGCCGTTTCCAAACAACCCGGCGTTACCGCCCGCTCCCCCGGCTTGCCCGGCTTCTGCGCCTGCCGCGCCATTGCCGCCGTTTCCGAACAGCAGCCCACCATCTCCGCCGCGAGCGCCGGGCACCGTCGCGTCAACCCCATCACCGATCAACGGCCGGCCCAGCATTGCCTGGGTGGGCGCATTCAGCAGGCTGAGAGCCTGCTGCTCCAGGCCCTGCAAGAAGGACACGTTGGACGCTTCGGCGCTGGCATACCAATTAACGCTCGACGTCAACGATTGGATAAATTGCGCGTGGAAGGCCGCCGCCTGCCAGCTCAGGGCACGGTATTCCTGCGCATACGTAGCGAAAAAGGATGCGATGGCGGTCGACACCTCATCGGCGGCGGCGGCCGCGATCCGCGTTGTCGGCGCGGCCGCATTCGCCGCCTCCAGCGTCGAACGTATGCCTTCCAATTCGGTCGCCGCGGCAACCACTATCTCCGAATTAGCGACCAGAAAAGACATGCCATCCTCCGCGTGGCCAATCAGGTCCGATCAGAGTTACACGAAAATATGCGGCAATTCAATTTGGAAATCTATGAGTATGCGCGACGACGCCGGCCCGCACCGGACCCCGCTCCGCTAGTTCACTGAGATACATTGCAGCAGAATGGGATTCGCGGTCGGCCCGATTGGGTTTATGGCCCGCGTCCAGCTCGGGATCGACACTTAATTACCGAAATAGTTGCACCCGGACTCATTTGACATTCTCATCAATTCGTCCAGAAGTTGATCAAAGCAATAGTCAGTTTCCACAACTGTTTCGGGACCGCCGCGTCACGCCGGCTGACTAACCACCGCGTCCCGGCGGCCATTCCGGTGCGCAATGATCTCAGCGAGCAGGGCGCCCGCCGCGCCGAACGCCAACCCGGCGCCCATTGCCAACCAGCTGTGCCCCAGGATCAGGAATCCGAAGCCGGAAGACAGCAGCAGCATCACGCAACGCACCGGTGTCCAGTGCGCCGACGCACGGAAGCGGGTGGACGCCAATACTCCCAACACGACCGCGACCGCGTGACCGCCGTTGGTGAATTCGCCACCAATCAACCCGGCGGTCACACTTACCGTTACCCACCAACCGATCCACGCCGGCCTCCAGCGGCGCGGGATGGCTGCCGTCAGCGCACCAAGCGTTGCCAACGCGCCGTAGCTCATCCCGACGTCGGTGGCGTGGGTGATCGACCACGGCATCCAACCCAGTTCGACCGCGGCGGCCAGTGCCGCCGCCACCACCAGCGTCGCCCCAATGTGGCCGACCAGAAACGCAACCAACAACCGGATGCTGTGCAGTTGCAGTTCGGCAAGCACGAGCAGGCAGGTCAGGAAGGGCAACCAGAAGTAGATCGGCCCGGCTTCCACGACGAATGCGCTACCCAGCAGGGTGCCTAGGCGTCCATGAGACAGATTGTGCAGGTTGGTGCTCGCATGCCGGATCAAGCGCTCGTGTTCGGCGGGGGTGAGCATCACGGCGACGGCGCTGACCGAGATGAGGGCGGCCACGTAACCCACGGTGAATCGGACCCGGGTAAGCCGGGATAGGAAACCGTAAATCATCGTCGTCCACTATGCATCGTCATTGGTCACGTCTGTGTTATCGCCAGCTGTCAAGTCCCTACCAGTCTTGAGGCGGTAGATCGCGAGGTCCGGAGGGATTCCGGTGAGTTTGCTGGCGAATATGGGTCTGCGTGCCCGCTTGACGACCACGCCGATTTCGTCCAACTCGCGTTGGGGAATGAGATCCAGGGTAGGGCTGGAGATCATGATCCCGCCTTTGCTGGCCCGCTCCATAACCCGAGCGGCGATGTTGACATCGACACCCAGCCAGTCCGCACCCAGCCGCTGTGGCCGGCCGGTGTGGATGCCTACCCGCATTCGCGGCGTATAACCGTCCACATCAACGGACTTCAGCTCCTCCTTGGCGGCGACGACGGCCCGCACGGCGACCGTCGGATCACGGAACACCGCCATGATCCCGTCGCCCATCCGCTTGACGATGTGCCCGCCCGCGTCGAGCAACGGGGTCTCGACCGCGCGCGCCACCTTCCTCAGCAGAACCAGCGCAGCGTCGTCCCCAGCCTCCAGCGCCCACGTCGAGAAACCGACCAGATCGGTGAACACCAACGTCACCTCTTGGTTGGCCGGCCGCCGGGACACGGACTCCGACAATGCTTGCCAAACCTGTAATAAACCCAGGCTGACCTCGCGCGATGCCGCTTCGCGATCGGCCAGTAACCGGTCGGCAGCGCGCGCAGCAACACTCGGCCCGTCGTCGCCGGCTGTAGACAACGGGTCACCGAATTCGGGATCACCCGGCAATAATCGGCGTGCCTTACGAACGAGCGAGATCAGACCGGGACTGCGATTCCTGCTGCGCAGCCACTCCGTGGCGGAACGTCGCGGCGAACTGCGCTCAGCAACCGCTGTCGTCGTTTCCTCGGACACGCCGGACTCCGAATCATCAGGCCCGACCTCCACGTGGCAAGGGTAGGTGGTGAGGGCGCAACGGGCAACGACGGTGGCCCCACTTCTGTCGCAAGTCACATCAATGGGGCCCGGCCGGCAAGCAATCACAAGTCGGCTAACAGGCAGGATGACGACGGTCTGCAGGGCTAGTGAACGGGTCGGCTCAGACCGATTGCGTTTGCGGCCTGCCGGAAGTGGTCCAGGCCACAGCTGCTGGACGAAGGGGACCAAAGCCACCCCGAAGGCCGGGGGCGACGCCGGTTGCCGGTAGTCCGTCCACCACATCCGCCGCGGGTGGAAGCAACCACGCCAACGGGCCGTGACCGAGGGCCACGGCGCCGACAGCGGTTCCCGGAGCCCGCAGCAGTGAGCCGAGCGCCTGGGCGAAAGCGCTACCGCCAAAGGTGCCCGGGTACGCCACGCCGCTGCCTTGTGCGGCCGCCAGCGCCGTACCTAACGGATTGATCAGGCCGACGCCGTACATGATCGGCGGGGCCGTGAGGCTGGTTGCCGAGTTGACCAGGATTCCGCCCGTCGGCGTCACGGTGCCGGTCAGCCACAGCTCTCCGGTAGCGGCGCCCCCGGAGAACAGGGGCACGCTGACGCTGACGGTGTCGCCGACCTCAACCGCCGCGCCGGCCAACGGTGCATCAATCGTCGGAGGTTTGGGTGCCGCAGCGCCCGCAGGGTCAACGAGAGGGTGCCCCAGCGCCATGGCTGATGCTTCCGCTGCCTCGGCCGAAACCTGCTGGGCATTGGCCACCTCCGCCCTGCGGTAGGCCGCCGCGCCCTTGTTCAACGCCCCGACGAATTGCTCGTTGAACGCCACCGTTTGAGCACCGAGGATTTGAAACTCGCTGGCGTGCTTGCCAAACACCGCAATCACGGCCGCAGAAACCTGGTCCGCGGCCGGGGCCGTTATCCCGACGGTCGGCGCCTCTGCGGCCTTGTTGGCCGAATTCAGTGCAGCGCCAACCTTTTTCAAACTCCTGGCCGCAGCAGACAGCCCGTCTGTCGCTACGTTCAGGAATGACACAGCCGTCCCCTCTGACCGACCCCAGCTATCACCAGGTACCCATGAAAACACAGACTGTACTGGCGAGCAATGGTGTCTTAGCTAAGAAATATTTGATGACCTTAAAAAGCAGAAACCTCGCCTCGGGCAGGCGTGCCCGAGGCGCTGAGCAGACAATAGCTGTCCCCCACCCGGACCTGAAGAGGGTGGTCGCCCCCGGTCTCGACGACGTCGAGCGGCCGCGACTGTTCGAAGCCTAGAAGGGCTAGAAGGGCAGGCCGAGCGCGTTCTTAAAGAGCGGTACCACGCCGCCGAACTGAGTCCCTTGGAGCGCGAATGTCGAACCGACGAGAGTCGCCCCGCCGAAGTTGTACGTCGGGATCGTCACGGTTATGGGCTGCGGATCGGCGAACACTCCACCGAACGGAATGTGCACTTGGGGCACTACTGGGGGAAGGCCCAACGCCGCGGCGAGCGACGTGTCCGGGAACGACACAGTGGTGTGGCCGAACAACACCGCTTCGCTGTAACTGAACGGGAAATTCACCGCGATTTGAGCGGCACTGATTAGGTTGCCGCTGCTCAGCGCACTGAAAAAGCTATTGGTGCTGTTCATCAGCGAAGCGGTACCGGTGGCGGCGGGACCATATTGGGCAGCAAGCAGCAGCGGCAGCGAGGGTGGCAATGTGACGCTCCCCCCGGTGATTTGGTATGCCGGGTGGCCCAACCCCGTCACGCTGGTCCCGTTCAGCGACAGTCCCACAGGACCATACGGGGTGGTTGCATTGATGGATGCGAAGAGCGGGCCGCTGGCGTCAATGCCTCCGGTCCCGCTTGCTGAAAACAGCACCTGCTGACCAATCGGTGTCGTGAGGGTCGCGGCGGCACTCCCACTGGCGAACGCCGATCCGTCCGTGAGCGTGGTTGCCGTGTAGCTCCCCGACAGTTGCAACGGGCCCAGCGGAAGATTGAAACTCCGCGTGACTTCCTCGGCCGCGGCCGCCGCAGCGGCACCCGGACCGCCTCCCAACAACGACTGCACGGGCGCATTCACCGCTGCGGCCAGACCCTGCTCGACGTTGGCGAGCTCGGTGGTGACGTAGGCGTTGAGACCACTGCTCAACGTGCGCACGAACTCCGCATGGAATGCTGCCGCCCTGGCGCTGACCGCCTGGTATTGCTCCGCGTGGGCGGCGAAAGCCGCTTTTATCGCGGCGGATATTTCATCCGCGCCCATGACACCGAGGCCGGACATGGGTATCGCCGCGGCGCCATTGGCTTCGGTTATCGCGTTGCCAATACTGGCCAGATTTCCAGCTGCCGACGAGATGATGTCTGGAACCACGCTAACGAAGGACACAGCCGGTCTCCTTTACGCAGGGTAAAACTCTGAGCCGCTCGAGAAGGAAAGCGTACCCCCACTAGTCAACACATGTCTCAAACCTGGCCGACCGACTTTCCCGTGCCGCAACGAAATACAAAACGCTGATCACGCGCTTGCCACGGCGAAATCGACAGTCGATAACACGATGCCGACGCAGAGGCCAAAACCGTAGACAACGCGCGTTGTCAACGCTTATCGTGAGCGCAAATAAAGAGCCTGGAGGCCGTGATGACTGGCACATCGACGACATCGGCTGACCCGCTCGGGCCCGATTCGCTGACCTGGAAATACTTCGGCGACTTGCGCACCGGGATGATGGGTGTGTGGATCGGCGCGATCCAGAACATGTACCCGGAACTGGGCGCGGGCGTTGAGGAACATTCGATCTTGCTGCGCGAACCCCTGCAACGGGTCGCGCGCTCGGTGTACCCGATCATGGGCGTCGTTTACGACGGCGAACGAGCCGCCCATACCGGCGAGCAGATTAAGAGTTACCACCGCACCATCAAAGGAACCGACGCCGAGGGACGCCGCTACCACGCGTTGAATCCGGAGACGTTCTACTGGGCACATGCGACGTTCTTCATGCTCGTCATCAAGCTGGCCGAGTACTTCTGCGGCGGTCTGACCGAAGCAGAAAAACGCCAGTTATTCGACGAACACGTGCAGTGGTACCGGATGTACGGCATGAGCATGCGTCCGGTGCCCAAATCATGGGAAGAGTTCCAGGAGTACTGGGAACGCGTCGGTCGCGAGGAGCTTGAGATCAATCAAGCGACCCTGGACATCTTCAACATGCGGATCCCTAAGCCGAAGTTCGTCCTCATGCCGACGCCCATTTGGGACCAGATGTTCAAGCCGCTGGTGGCAGGTCAACGCTGGATCGCGGCGGGCCTGTTCGAACCCGCGGTCCGCGAGAAGGCGGGTATGCGTTGGACGCCGGGCGACGAGATCCTGTTGCGGCTGTTCGGAAAACTGGTCGAGTTGGCTTTTGTGGCGGTTCCCGACGAGATCCGGCTGCACCCTCGCGCGCTGGCCGCCTACCGGCGTGCGCAGGGACGCATTCCCAGCGACGCTCCGTTGGTCGAAGCGCCCGCGTTCGTGGCGCCGCCCCGGGATCGCCGCGGACTGCCGATGCACTACTTCCCACCGCGCCCGAAGTCACCGCTCGAACCCGCCCGCGTCATGATGGAACGCGCGGGATCGCTGGTGCACGGCACGCTTTCATTGGCCGGCCTGCGTCCGAACCGAGGTCGAGGCCGAGCCGCTTGACGGCCGGACGGTACACGTCGTAACTCTCCGGTCCCGAAATCTCGACCCACACACCCAAGGGCTTCAGCCCACGGCATCCGGCCTACAACTGGGCGGTGAAGACGTCGCAGAAATCGGCAGTCAACCCGCAGATCCGCTAGCCCTGGAAGGCGGAGTTGCCACTGGGTAGGTCATCAGTGAGCCGCTGTCGTCGGTGCTGGGGCAACCCTGCATGGACAACATCACCGGCGCAGGAGGCATGGCGAAACCGCCAAACGGAGGGTGCATGCTGACGGTTGGCCCGTCAGAGTCTGCGAACGACCCAATCGGCCGCTCGACCGTGTCGGTGCCGTCGGCTGCGTTGCCCAGGAAATCACCGCTGCCCAACGCGGAAGAAAATTCGCTGACACCATCGAGTAGGGAGAACCCCCCGGTGAACATTGATCCCCCTGCGGCGACAAGTAGCCGGAATCGAGGTGAAAGTTGGTTGCTTCCACCAGTGACACCAATTGTCGCCTCTGTCTCACCGGCGGGGGCAAAGCCAGTTATCGACCACGACGCGTCCCCGAAGGGAGTGGTCGCAGATATGAGCACACTCACCGGTCCGGTGCCGTCGTCGGCGGACGCGGTTACCTTCCGCACCACCTCGAGTCGGCCGAAGGGAGTATCTAAATAACTAACTTCAGTCATGGCGGCTACCGGTGCTACGCCGCCAAGTCCGGACAGCGGATTGCCGAGCAACGCCCGAGCTTGCCCGTCGATTGCCACCAGCCTTTGCTGCGGGTTGGCGACCTCGATATGCAGGCCCGCGCCACCGCTCAGCATCTTCACGAACTCGGTGTGAAAAGCCGACGCCTTTGCGTTCACCGCGGAAAATTCGTCAACGTGCGAAGCGAAGAGCGCCGTGATCGCTACAGAAACGTCGTCGGCTGCGGGCGGCGTAATCGCGGCTGCTTGGTGCACCGCCGAAACGCTCGCCCCCCGGAGCGCGGACCCGAGATCTTCCAAAGTAGCCCTGGCCGCGGCCAGAGCCTCAGGTCCCACCGGGAATGATGACATGGCCTTCCCCCTGCAGAAGAGCGGTCGCTATTAGGCGAGAGCCGAATAGTAGCAACCAGCGATATTGCCAGAGACGACTTCTCAGATCTTTTCGGGCAGGGGTAGAGATCGCAGGGTCAGACGTCAGCCTCGGGACTCGATCCGCATCGCCCGGGCGCTTTGATACAGGCAGATCGCCGCGGCGGCGGCGACGTTCAGGCTCTCGGCATTACCGGCCATCGGGATGTGCACGCGGTGATCGGCCTTGGCACCGATATCGGCCGGCAGACCGTGCGCTTCGGGTCCGAACAGCCACGCGGTCGGCGGGGCGAGGTCGGCTTCATCCAACGACATCTCACCGTCCAAGGTGGTGGCCAGCACCTGCAGACCCGCCCCCTGCAGGGCCGTCACCGCGACGTAGGTGTCGGGGACAACGACGACCGGGATCGTGAAGATGCTGCCCGTCGACGCTCGCAGACACTTTCCGTTGTAGGGATCGACGCTGTGCCCGGCCAGGACTACGGCAGCCGCGCCCATGGCGTCCGCGATGCGGATCAATGTGCCCGCATTACCCGGTTCGTTGATCTCGACGGCCACCGCGACGAGGTGAGGTGAGCCCCTCAGCACATCGTCGAGGCCGGTCGACGGCATCTCGCAGACAGCTACCAACCCGGACGGGGTCACCGTGTCGGACAACGCTTTGGCCGCCCGCTCGGTCACCAGATGCGTCGGCGCCTGCTGCACCGCGAGCAAGGATCGGTACCGCTCCGATGCCGCCTCGGTGACGAACACATCCCGAACCAGGCCGCACGCAGCGGCGGCTTCGACCAGGTTAGGACCCTCCGCGAGGAACGTTCCGCTGCGCCGCCGGCCGACGTGACGATGCAATTTGACCGCCGCGACCACCCGGCCGGAGCGTTCGGTGAGCACCGCGGGCCCGGTCGCCGAGTTAGGCAGCCTCTCCGGACGGGGCGTTGACGTCCTCGGGCAGTGCAGCCCGTGCGACGTCGACGAGCGCAGTGAACGCCGCCGGGTCGCTGATCGCAATGTCGGCGAGGTTCTTGCGGTCCACTTCCACCCCGGCGGCCTTGAGGCCCTGGATCAGGCGGTTGTAGGTGATGTCGTTGGCACGCGCGGCGGCGTTGATTCGCGAGATCCACAGCTTGCGGAACTCGCCCTTGCGTGCGCGACGGTCGCGGTAGGCGTAGTTGAGCGAATGCAGTTGCTGCTCTTTGGCTTTGCGGTAGAGCCGGGATCGCTGACCGCGGTAGCCTTTGGAAGCCTTCAGGATCGAGCGCCGCTTCTTGTGGGCGTTTACTGCCCGCTTTACGCGTGCCATGGACTAGTTCCTATTCTTCGTTCGTACGTCGATGGTCGGGGTGCCGACCGGTCTTTCAATACCGGGCTTTACAGCGGCGCTGGTCAGCCGTTCAGCAGCGCTTTGACGCGCTTGGTGTCGTTGGCCGCCACTGTCGTTCGGCCGTCCAGTCGCCGGGTGCGCTTGGAGGGCTTGTGCTCTAACAGGTGCCGACGGTTGGCCTTCTGCCGGACGATCTTGCCGGTTCCGGTGCGCCGGAACCGCTTGGAGGCTCCGCTATGGGTCTTGGCCTTGGGCATATTTCCTCGTTCTCTCAGTTCTTCGTTCGGTGCAGGTCAGTTGGCCGTCGGCTTCGTTTCGCCGGCCGGTTTCGCCCCAGCTTCACCCTCGTGCCGCGCCTTGGCGCGAGTCTTCGCGCCGCGATGCGGTGCCAGCACCATCGTCATGTTGCGTCCGTCCTGCTTGGCCGACGTCTCGACGAATCCGTATTCGGCGACGTCTGCACCAAGGCGTTGCAGGAGTCGGTAACCCAACTCCGGCCGCGACTGCTCCCGGCCGCGAAACATGATGGTGACCTTGACCTTCGAACCCGCTTCTAGGAAGCGGACGACGTGGCCCTTCTTGGTCTCGTAGTCATGATCGTCGATCTTGGGACGCAGCTTTTGTTCCTTGACGACGGTCTGCTGCTGGTTCCTGCGGGATTCGCGCGCTTTCTGAGCCGCCTCGTACTTGTATTTGCCGTAGTCCATGATCTTGCAGACCGGTGGTCTGGCGTTCGGCGCAACTTCGACAAGGTCGAGATCGGCGTCCGCGGCAACGCGGAGTGCGTCTTCGATACGCACTATGCCTACCTGCTCTCCCCCTGGGCCGATCAAACGGACTTCAGGTACGCGAATGCGCTCGTTGACGCGGGTCTCAGTGCTGATGGGGCCTCCCTTGTTGGCTGATGTTTCGGCGCAACCAGAGCCTGAATCCAACCGGGGCAGCGGGAGAGACACCCAACCGTGAGCAAAAAAGCCCTGCACAAGCAGGGCCCAATGCCGACCGATCGTGCCTTGAAGTGCTCAGGGCACCTGCGCCACGCGCAGAACAGGCATTTCACTATGCCTGTGACCGGACCGTTTCGCCGTGAAAATCTTCGTGGCTAACGGTGGGAGTGGGACTCCACTTAACTGTCCCTGGCTTTCGCCGGGATGGTCGCAGGAGTCAGTTTAACAGCCATAACTCCCAAATCGGGCATCGCTCCGCCTCCGGCAGCGCCCCGGGCGCCACAGAGCCGCGCGGATTCCGTCCACAAACCCGCTGTGAACCTGCCATAAACCTGCCGTGCGGCGCCCCCTTGCCGGGATTTTCCTGGGTTAAGCGAATATCCTCGCGGTCTGTGACACTTGCAAAGCCTCGCTCGATGCCGAGCAGGGCCACCTCCCGGTTTTACTGGGTCCCGGCCGCCGCGGGCTGGGTGGTCGGAGTCATCGCGACCTTGTCGCTGCTGGCAAGCGTCTCGCCGCTGATCCGGTGGCTCATCAAGGTGCCGCGGGAATTCATCAACAGCTACCTGTTCAACTTTCCCGATACCAGTTTCGCGTGGTCGTTCGTGCTGGCATTGCTGGCCGGGGCGCTGGCGGCTCGTAAGCGGATTGCCTGGCTGGTGCTGCTAGGCAACATGATCCTTGGTGCGGCTCTGAACATCGCCGATATCGCCGCCGGCGATAACACACCAGCCGAGAATTTCGGCGAGAACCTCGGAGCGGCCTTCCATGTGGCGGGCAGCATTGTGCTGATCCTCAGCTACCGGCAATTCTGGGCGAAGGTTCGCCGCGGCGCGCTGTTCAAGGCCGCCGGTGTCCTCCTAGTGGGCGGCGCCATCGGGATCTTGGTGTCGTGGGGCCTGGTCGAGCTCTTCCCGGGATCCCTTGCCCCGTCGGACCGGTTGCCGTACGTCGCCGACCGGGTGATCGGATTCGCCATCGCCGATCCCGAGCTGTTCACCGGCAAGCCGCACGTTTTCCTCAATGCTGTCTTCGGATTGTTCGGCGCATTCGCTCTCATCGCCGCGGCGATCGTGCTGTTCCAATCCCAGCGCGCCGACAACGCACTGACCGGTGAGGACGAATCGGCTATCCGCGGATTGCTCGAGCTGTACGGAAAAGACGACTCTCTGGGCTATTTCGCGACCCGGCGTGACAAGTCCGTCGTGTTCGCCCCCAGCGGTCGTGCCGCCGTCACCTACCGCGTCGAAATCGGTGTGTGTCTGGCCAGCGGCGACCCCGTCGGCGATCCCAGAGCGTGGCGCCAGGCGGTCGACGCATGGCTGGAGCTGTGCCAGACCTACGGTTGGTCACCCGGCGTGATGGGAGCCAGTTCACGAGGCGCCCAGGTTTATCGCGAAGCGGGCCTGAACGCACTGGAATTAGGCGACGAGGCGATCCTGCGACCCGCCGAATTCAAGCTGTCGGGTCCCGACATGCGGGCGGTGCGCCAAGCCGTGACACGTGCCCGCAGAGCGGGTCTGACGGTGCGCATCCGTCGGCACCGCGACATTTCCGAGGAGGAAATGTCGCAAACCATCGAACGTGCTGATACCTGGCGCGACACCGAATCCGAGCGCGGCTTCTCGATGGCACTGGGTCGGCTGGGTGACCCGGCCGATTCCGACTGCCTGCTAGTGGAGGCGGTCACGCCCGACAACCAGGTCGTGGCGTTGCTCTCGCTGGTGCCGTGGGGGAACACGGGTGTGTCCCTCGATGTCATGCGCCGATCCCCGCAATCACCCAACGGCACCATCGAGCTGATGGTCAGCGAACTCGTCCTGCACGCCGAAAACCTTGGTATCAGCCGTATCTCGCTGAACTTCGCGGTGTTCCGGGCCGCGTTCGAGCAGGGTGCGCAGCTGGGAGCCGGTCCGATCGCCCGGTTGTGGCGGGGGCTGCTGGTGTTCTTCTCACGTTGGTGGCAGCTGGAAACGCTGTATCGCTCCAACCAGAAGTATCAGCCCGAATGGGTGCCCCGCTACGCCTGTTACGACGACGCGCGGTTGATGCCCAAGGTGGGTGTCGCCTCGGTGATCGCCGAAGGCTTCCTGGTCTTGCCGTTCAGTCGACGCAACAAAGTGCATACCGGCCACCATTCCGCGGTGCCCGAACGTCTAGTGGCCACCGGCCTCCTGCATGCCGACGGTTCGGCGCCGGATGTGAGTGGGCTGCAGCAGGACGAACCGGCTACGCACGACGGGAACGGGCGTCGCCTGCCCGAACAGGTGCGGGTCCGTATGGCGAAGCTGAAGAAGCTGCGCGACAACGGTATTGACGCATATCCCGTTGGCCGGCCACCAAGTCACACGGTTGCGCAGGCAATGGACGCCGACGACCAGGCAACCATTTCGGTGTCCGGCCGCATCCTGCGGATCCGCAATTACGGTGGCGTCCTGTTCGCGCACCTGCGGGACTGGACGCGCGAAATGCAACTGTTGCTGGATAACTCGCAGCTCGAGCAGGGACGTGCCGCGGACTTCAACAAGGCCATCGATCTCGGCGACCTGGTGGAAGTGACCGGGCACATGGGCTCGAGCAAGGCCGGGACCCGTTCGTTGATCGTGACGAACTGGCGCTTGATCGGTAAGTGTCTGCGGCCCCTACCAAACAAGTGGAAAGGGCTGACCGACCCCGAGGCCCGGGTGCGGACCCGCTACGTCGATCTCGCGGTCAACGCCGAGTCCCGATCGCTGATCACCGCCCGCAGTGCCGTCCTGCGCTCCGTGCGAGACACGTTGTTTGCCAAGGGCTTCGTCGAGGTCGAAACGCCGATCCTGCAGCAGATCCACGGCGGAGCCACGGCCCGGCCGTTCATCACCCACATCAATGCCTATGACATGGACCTGTTCCTGCGCATCGCGCCGGAGCTGTACCTGAAGCGGCTGTGCGTCGGCGGTGTGGAACGGGTCTTCGAGTTGGGGCGCGCCTTCCGTAACGAGGGCGTCGACTTCAGCCACAATCCGGAATTCACCCTCCTCGAGGCCTACCAGGCTCACGCCGACTACCGGGTGTGGGTGGACGGTTGCCGCGAGCTCATTCAAAACGCGGCCGAGGCGGCGAACGGCGCACCCATCGTGATGCGACCGAAGACTCGCGATGATTCCAACACCGACGGCGGTCTCGAACCGGTCGATATCTCGGGCGTCTGGCCGGTGAAGACGGTCCACGACGCGGTTTCCGAAGCCCTCGGTGAGCACATCGACGCCGAGACCAGCCTGGCGACCCTGCGCAAGCTCTCCGACTCGGCACGCATCCCCTATCGGGAGCAATGGGACGCCGGCGCGATCGTGCTGGAACTGTACGAGCACTTGGTCGAGGACCGGACCGAGTATCCGACGTTCTACATCGATTTCCCCACCTCGGTGTCCCCGCTGACACGCCCGCATCGGAAGAACCCGGGGGTGGCCGAGCGGTGGGATCTGGTGGCCTGGGGTGTGGAACTCGGCACCGCCTACAGCGAACTCACCGACCCGGTCGAACAGCGACGCCGCCTGCATGAGCAATCCCTGCTGGCAGCCGGTGGAGACCCCGAGGCGATGCAGCTCGACGAGGATTTCCTGCAGGCAATGGAGTACGCGATGCCGCCCACCGGAGGCCTGGGCATGGGGATCGACCGGGTCGTCATGCTGATCACCGGACGCAGCATCCGCGAGACGCTGCCGTTCCCGTTGGCGAAGCCGCATTAGCTGTTCCCTCAGTCGGCCTGGGCGTGCGGCCCGTCGAACTAAGGTGGTGCCGTGCGGCCGGTTGCTCGGGTCCGCAGGGCCATGTTCGCGCGCCACTGCCATCCTTGGAGCGCCTGGACGCGCTGGGCGAGCACCCCGCTGACGTTGGTTCCGGTATGGACCCGGCGGCCGAGCCATGCGGTGTGGGTCGGACTATGGCTGGCGCTGAACCCGTTCGTCTTCGGCAAGCCTTCCGACGAGAACAGTTGGGCCACCCGCGCCATGCTCGGCGAAGAACGCTGGATCATTCAGAGGCCCAAGGATGCGGCGATGCTTGTCAGCATTCTGACCTCGGCAATTTCGCTGTGTGGGCTGGTTGCCGCTCGCCGTCGAAGACTCTGGCCTGCCGTCATCGCGACGGCACTGCAGATGGCGCTGACGATGGTGTACTGGGCCCTGATGGTGCGCTATTTCGAGCGCACGCGGCAACGGAGTGACGCGCGGCCAAAGTAACGTGGCGGCATGCCCGACGAACAGAAGACTCCCCTTCCGGCGCGGCAGGCCACACCGCCCGCAGTGCCTGACCCGGCGCCTGACCCGAGTTACGACGAGAGCGGTGTTCCGACGTTCGAATCGGTCCGCGAGAAGATCGAGAACCGGTACACGACGGCTCTGGGAGCGAGTGAACTCGCCGCCGAGACCGCCGAGGGCCGCGCGGTCGAGGAGCAGTACGAGGAGCGTCAGCGCGCTGCGGCAGAGCGCCTGGCGCAGATCCGCGAGGCCATGCGCACCGATGAGTGACACGGTGCCGACCTCGCGGGCCGGCACCCAGTTCGGGCCCTACCGCCTGTTGCGGCTACTGGGACGCGGTGGGATGGGCGAGGTCTACGAAGCGCACGACACCGTAAAGGACCGCACCGTCGCCCTCAAACTCATGTCCCAGGAGTTGAACTCCGACGAAGCATTCCGTCGCCGCATGCGACGCGAGGCGCACACCGCCGGCCGCCTGCAGGAACCCCACGTGGTGCCGATCCACGACTTCGGTGAGATCGACGGCCAACTGTTCATCGACATGCGCTTCATCGAAGGCACCGACCTGAGCGCTTTGTTGCGCCGTGAGGAATCGTTGTCCCCGCCCCGCGCGGTTGCCATCATCAGCCAGATTGCCGAGGCGCTCGATGCCGCTCACCGCGCCGGGGTGGTCCACCGCGACATCAAGCCGGAGAACATCCTGATCACCGGCAACGACTTTGCGTACCTCGTCGACTTCGGAATCGCCGCGGCCGCCACCGATCAACACCTCACCAAGACCGGCCACGCCGTGGGCAGCTGGAGCTACATGGCGCCCGAACGGTTCGGCGACGACGAAGTCACCTACCGCTCCGACATTTACGGCCTGGCGTGCGTGCTGTACGAATGCCTCACCGGCACAACGCCTTACCCGAGCCAAAACCTGAGCACGCTGGTCGGCGCGCATCTCAACAAGCCGATTCCGCGGCCAAGTCTGCAACGACAGGGCATTCCGACGGCTTTCGACGAGGTCATCGCCCGGGGCATGGCCAAGGACCCGGGCCAGCGCCATGCAACGGCAGGAGAACTGGCGCGTGCCGCCCAGGACGCCCTCAGCGCTCCCGACCGCGACCGTGCCACCACCATCATCGCGGACAGTGAGCGATTCCCGCCGCCACCGCAGTCGGGCCCGATGCTGCCGTCCAGCCCGCTGCCGTCGGGTCCGATGCCGTCCGGCCCCTGGACACCCGGGCCGCCGCCACCCTGGCACTCTCCCCCTGCCCGGAAGTCCAGGCGCGGTCCGTGGCTCATCGTGAGCGCGGTCGCGGCGGTGATCGTCCTCGTCGTCGGGACCACGCTGTGGTTGGTGCTGGACAAGAGCGACGCTGGGCGGTCCATCGGCGCGACCACAACCACCGCCACGCGGTCCCCGTCGGCCAGCACAAGTACCGCGCCAGCAACCGCGCCGACGGTGACCGCCGCACAACTGGAATCGTTCCTGCTCAGCGCGCGACAGATCGACATCACCGTCGGCACCACCGGCTTCGTCGTCGACCACAACGTCACCGAAATGACGGACCGCAGCCCGCAAAACAGCTTGTCCGACGAGAAGTGCCTCGGAGCGCTCATCGGCTTTCAGACTCCGACCTATAAGAGCAGCGGTTACACGGGGATGTTTGCGCAGTTGCTGAAGGTGCCGAACGCCGACCCGGGTCGCGTCGTGGTCCAAGGGGCGGTGCTCTTCACATCCGCCGACCAGGCCAATGCGTTCATCGCCGCGCAAGCGGAATCGTGGCGATACTGCGCCGGAAAAACCGTGACCCAGGTCAACAACGGCAAGTCCACAACCTGGACCTTCCGCGAGCTGAGCGGAAATCCGCCCAATATCGCCCTGCAGCGGACGTTGGCCGACAGTCCGGTGGTATGCCAGCACAACCTGGCCGCAGTTTCCAACGTCGTCTTCGACGTCAACGTCTGCGGTCCCGGGACAAACAATGAAGCCAGGCTGATCGCCAACCAAATGGGCACGAAGGTGCCGCGTTGATGCGCGGCCCGTCAGAAAGTCTTTCGTGAGGCCGCGGCGATTCACCGTTGAGGAGCGGCGTAACCGCCTGGCGCGCAGGCACTTTCTCGCTGAAACCGGACCTGTCGCTCAAGTCATGGCCGGACTGGTCGGACTGCACGCGACCGACCCCGCAACTCCATACCTGTCGCTGTGGGCGCGATGCGGGGACTTCGCAACCACTCACCTGGAGCAGGAGCTCTACAAGAATCGTTCCGCGGTAAAGCATCTGGCGATGCGTCGGACCCTGTGGCTGGTCAACACCGATGACCTGGCGATGGTTCAGGCGGCGGCCGCCGACCGGGTTGCCGACAACGAACGTCGTCGGCTGGTCGCCGACGTGGTGAAGGCAGGGCTGACCACCGATGGCGAACAGTGGCTGGAGCGGGCCTGCGCGGTGGTGTTGCGTCACCTGAGTGGGCACGGGCCGGCCAGCAGCACCGAACTGCGGGCGGCGCTGCCCGAACTGGCCGGCACTTATGATCCCGCCCCCGGAAAGCGTTGGGGCGGCGCGACTCCGATCGCGCCGCGGGTGCTGACGGTGCTTTCGGCGCGGGGCGACATCGTGCGGGGGCCCAATGACGGAACCTGGACCACGTCGCGGCCACGCTGGGTCGCGACCGCCGACTGGCTCGGCGCGCTGGATGCGCCGGCCGACGCTCAAGCCGAATTGATTCGTCGGTGGTTGCGCACCTTTGGGCCCGCGACCGTCGCCGACGTCAAGTGGTGGTTCGGCACGACGTTGACCGTTGTCCGAAAGGCCTTGTCCGCCATCGGCGCGGTGGAGGTCGATCTGGACGGCAATCCTGGCTATGTGCTGCCGGACGACCTGGAGTCAGAACCGGACGCGCCGCCGTGGGGCATGCTGCTGCCGGGGCTGGACGCCACGACAATGGGCTGGTTTGACCGCGATTGGTATGTCGGCGAACACCGCGCTCAGGTCTTCGACAGCAACGGCAATGCCGGTCCCACCGCCTGGTGGAACGGCCGCATCGTGGGCGGCTGGACCCAGGACGACGATGCTCGGGTGCGGTTGCAGCTCCTGGAAGACCCTGGCCGCGACGGGCGACGTGCCCTGCAGCGACGTGCCGACGAGCTGACGTCGTGGCTGGACGGTGTCCGGATCAAGCCACGTTTCCCGTCGCCATTGGCCAAATCCTTGGGTGGATACGGGCCTTTTTGCGATTGACACTGCGTCTAGGGCGGAAAAGTACGAGAAGACACCGCCGTCAGCGCAGCATCAACGGGTCAGGCACTGACCTTCCGGCGCTTACGAGGCGAACTGGCCGGGGTCCGCTCACCGGTCCCGACGACGTCGACGAGAAACTTCCCGGTGTAGCTCTGCGGCACCGCGGCGACGTCCTCGGGGGTCCCTTCGGCGACGACGGTTCCACCACCGGCACCGCCTTCCGGGCCCATGTCGATGATCCAGTCCGAAGTCTTGATCACGTCCAGGTTGTGCTCGATGACGATGACCGTATTGCCTTTGTCGACAAGACCATTGATGACATTGAGCAGCTTTCGAATGTCGTCGAAGTGCAGCCCGGTGGTGGGCTCGTCGAGGATGTAGATGGTGCGTCCGGTCGAGCGCTTCTGCAGCTCCGAGGCCAACTTGACCCGCTGCGCCTCACCGCCGGACAACGTCGGCGCGGGCTGCCCGAGCCGAACGTAGCCCAGGCCGACGTCGACGAGGGTGCGTAAGTACCGATGAATGCCGCTGATCGGTTCGAAGAACTCCGCGGCCTCCTCGATCGACATGTCCAGCACTTCGGAGATCGTCTTGCCCTTGTAGTGCACCTCCAGGGTTTCCCGGTTGTAGCGGGCACCCTGGCACACCTCGCACGGCACATACACATCGGGCAGGAAGTTCATCTCGATCTTGATGGTCCCGTCGCCGGTGCACGCCTCGCACCGACCGCCCTTGACATTGAACGAGAATCGGCCCGGCTGGTAGCCACGGACTTTGGCTTCGGTGGTGGCGGCGAACAGGGTGCGGATCTTGTCGAAGACGCCGGTGTAGGTGGCGGGGTTGGACCGCGGCGTGCGGCCGATGGGTGACTGATCGACCCGCACCAACTTGTCCAGGTGCTCCAACCCAGTGACCCGGGTATGCCGACCCGGCACCTGACGGGCGCCGTTGAGCCGGTTGGCCAGTACCGCGGCGAGGATGTCGTTGACCAGGGTCGACTTGCCCGAACCGGACACGCCGGTCACCGAGGTCAGCACGCCGAGCGGGAAGGACACGTCGATTCCCCGCAGGTTG
Source organism: Mycobacterium intermedium (assembly GCF_002086275.1). Classification (GTDB taxonomy): domain Bacteria; phylum Actinomycetota; class Actinomycetes; order Mycobacteriales; family Mycobacteriaceae; genus Mycobacterium; species Mycobacterium intermedium. The sequence goes on from NZ_MVHT01000018.1 coordinate 52,149, forward strand.
TGCTCCCGGGCCCCGACGACGGTGAGTTGACGACGTGGGTCGGTGGGCCGCCTTATCGCCGGGATTTCGATTTTTTCCCGTCCCGACAAGTAGGCGCCCGTGATCGAATTCTTGTTGCGCAGCAGGTCGGCGTATGTCCCGCTGTGCACGATGGTGCCGCCATGTTCGCCGGCGCCCGGGCCGATGTCGACAACCCAGTCGGCGTGCTCGATGGTGTCCTCGTCGTGTTCGACGACGATCAGCGTGTTACCCAAAGCCCTAAGGCGAGTGAGGGTTTCGATAAGCCGCCGGTTGTCGCGCTGGTGCAGGCCGATGGACGGCTCGTCAAGCACGTAGAGCACGCCGACCAATCCGGAGCCGATCTGGGTGGCCAGCCGGATGCGCTGCGCCTCACCGCCGGACAGCGTGGCCGCCGCCCGCGACAGCGACAGATACTCCAACCCGACATCCAGCAGGAAGCCGAGCCGCGACTGGATCTCCTTGAGCACCTGCCCGGCGATAGCCTGCTCGCGCACGCCCAAGGTCAGCGCGTTCAAGAAGTCGGCGCATTCCGCGATCGACAACTCACAAACCTCGGCGATGGACTTCGGCCCCTGATCCCCCGCCGCCAGCGTGACGGCCAGGATCTCCGGCTTGAGCCGGGTGCCCTGACACTCCGGGCAGGGCACGTCGCGCATGAAGCCCTCGTAGCGCTCCTTCATCTGCTCGGACTCGGTCTGGGCCATCTTGCGCTGCAGGAAGGCCAACACACCCTCGAAGTCGGCGTAGTACGACCTCGTGCGTCCGTATCGATTGCGGTAACGCACGTGCACCTGTTCGTCGCAGCCTTCGAGAATCGCCTTGCGCGCCTTGGCCGGCAGCTTGCGCCAGGGGGTATTGACGTCGAAGCCCATCGCATCGCCCAGACCAGCGAGCATGCGGGTGAAGTACTCCGCGGTGTGTCCCGTCGACCACGGGGCTATCGCCCCATCGGCCAGCGTGAGGTCCGGATCGGGCACCACCAGGTCGGGGTCGACCTCTTTGCGGATGCCCAGGCCCACGCACTCGGGACAGGCGCCGTACGGCGAGTTGAACGAGAACGAGCGCGGTTCCAGGTCGTCGACGGCCAAAGAATGCCCGTTGGGGCAGGCCAACTTCTCCGAGAACCGCTGCTCGCGGGGGCGGTCGTGCTCGTGCTCGCGATCGTCGGGGAATTCCAGCACCACGATGCCGTCGGCGAGATTCAGCGCCGTCTCCACCGAATCGGTGAGTCGCTGCTTGGCGGAGGCCTTGACCGTGAGGCGGTCGACCACCACTTCGATGTCGTGCTTTTCCTGCTTCTTCAGCTTCGGCGGATCGGTGAGCGAGTGCACCACGCCGTCGACGCGCACCCGGCTGTAGCCCTGCGCGTTGAGCTTGTCGAATAGGTCGGCGAACTCGCCCTTACGGGTGCGTACCACCGGCGCGAGCACCAGAAATCGGGTGCCCTCCTCCATCGCGAGCACCTGGTCGACGATTTGCTGAGGCGTCTGACGGGCGATGCGTTCACCGCAGGTAGGGCAGTGTGGGGTGCCGGCACGGGCGTACAGCAGGCGCAGGTAGTCGTATACCTCGGTGATGGTCCCGACCGTCGACCGCGGGTTGCGGTTGGTCGACTTCTGGTCGATCGAGACCGCCGGGGACAGACCCTCGATGAAGTCGACGTCGGGCTTGTCCATCTGGCCCAGGAACTGGCGGGCATAAGCCGACAGCGATTCCACGTAGCGTCGCTGGCCTTCGGCAAAAATGGTGTCGAAAGCCAGCGACGACTTGCCCGAGCCGGACAGCCCGGTGAAAACGATCAGTGCGTCGCGGGGTAAGTCGAGGTCGACGCCGCGCAGGTTGTGCTCGCGCGCCCCCTTGACGATTAGGCGATCAGCCAATGGATTCCCTTCACAGACAGAGCTCGTTCCCCATGCTATGTGGCCACGCCGACAAGCACCCCGGGCCCGCAGTCAAACCAAGTAACGTGACCGTCATGACCGTCGTCGATGACAACTACACCGGGCACGTCGAGCCCGGCACCGCGGCCCGCCGCACCCTGCCCGGCGCCACCATTGTGAAGGCGTCGGTAGGCCCCATGGACAACAACGCCTACCTGGTGACCTGTTCCGCGACCGGGGAAACGCTGTTGATCGATGCGGCCAATGACGCCGATACCCTCCTTGACCTGATCCGGAAGCACGCCCCGAAGCTGTCGCTGATCGTCACCAGCCACCAGCACTTCGACCACTGGCAGGCGCTGGAAGCGGTTGCCGCGGCTACCGGCGCACCGACCGCCGCCCACGAGATCGACGCCGGTCCCCTGCCGGTCAAGCCCGAGCGTTTGCTGACCGACGGCGACACCATCCAGATCGGGGAGCTCAAGTTCGACGTCATCCACCTGCGCGGACACACCCCAGGATCGGTCGCGCTGGCTCTGCAGGGACCGGCGGCCGGTGGCACGACGCAGCTGTTCACTGGGGATTGCCTGTTCCCGGGCGGCGTCGGCAAAACCTGGCAACCCGGCGATTTCGAGCAATTGCTCGGCGACGTCACCGCCAAGGTGTTCGACGTGTACGACGACTCCACCGTGATCTACCCGGGGCACGGGGACGACACGGTACTCGGCAACGAGCGCCCACACCTCGACGAGTGGCGTGAACGCGGCTGGTGAAAGCCCGCGTTTAGACGCCTTTACGTGGTGTGCACGATCAGCACGTCGACCTTGGCGCGCCGCGACACGTTCGCCGGAACCGAACCCAGGAGCCGGCCCGCGATCGTGCTCAGGCCCACGTTGCCGACCACCAACAGATCGGCCTTCTCCTCTTCGGCCAGGTTCACCAGCGCGTCAACGGGCGCGCCGACGATGGCCTTCTCTTCGACATTCTTGGCGCCGGCGAGATGGGCACGCTCCTTGGCGTCGTGCAAGATCTCGTAGATCGGGGCGGTGCCCGTCACCTTGTAGCTCTCATCCTTCAAGATGTCGGCCGCCCGGCCATCCTCGTGCTGAGGGAGGTACGCCGAAGCGATGATCAGCTTGGCGTCTGCCCCCGCAATCTTGGCTGCCCGATCTACCGCGCGCAGCGACGAGTCCGATCCGTCGGTTCCTACCACCACGGTCGAATAGGCGCCCATTGACCCTCCAAGTGTCGGTTGCTCAGCCAACCCAAGACAGTATCGCGTTCCCGGACCAAGATGCGTCAGATTACCCACACAGCAACGGCGTGGCGCAACCCTGAATCGCCCTGCATTTGCCGGGTGGCGCGCGCCCAACCGACAATATGCCCGATGACAGCACGCTCAAGTCGCCATGCCCGACCCGGAAAGCTTTGCTGTGCAGGGCTTTTCGGGAGCGCCCACATGGCCGACCCAATATCGCGCCAAAGGGTCGCCACGGGCCCCCGGATATCGGCGGCGATCAGGATCACCGCGGAAACAATAAGGTGACAAGCATCATGTCGACCGAGATCCTTGCGCAGCCGGAGTCGGCCTCCGGACCGGCGCAGACGGGCGCGTCCGCCCGGTCGCCACAGCGCGGCCGGCTGCTGGACCCGTTCGCAGTTGCTGTGCTGGCCACGCTGATCAGCGGCGCGTGGGCCGGCAGGCCCTCGTTTTGGTACGACGAGGGAGCAACGATCTCGGCGGCGGCGAGCAGGACCTTGCCGGAGCTCTGGAAGCTCCTGAGCCACATCGACGCGGTGCACGGCCTCTACTACCTGGTGATGCACGGGTGGTTCGCGATTTTCCCGCCGACGGAGTTCTGGTCGCGGGCGCCCAGTGCCCTGGCCGTAGGTGCGGCCGCGGCCGCCGTTGTGGTCTTCGCCAAGCAGTTGGCGCCGCCGGAATCCGCCCGGACCCTCGCGCTGTGCGCGGGGGTGATTTTCGCCATCCTGCCCCGGATCACCTGGGCCGGGATCGAGGCCCGTTCCTCAGCGCTGTCGGTGACCGCTGCGGCCTGGTTGACGGTGTTGTTCATCGCCGCGGTACGGCGCAACCGGCCGCGCCTGTGGGTGAGCTACGCGCTGCTGCTGATGGTGTCGATCCTGATCAGCATCAACCTGGGACTACTGGTGCCGTTTCATGGCGCCCTGCTGCCGCTGGTCGCGCCCGCCGGATCTCGGAAATCGCCGGCCATTCGGTGGGCTGTCAGCTGCGCGGTCGCGCTCGGGACGATGACGCCGTTCGTGTTGTTCGCCCACGGGCAGATCTTCCAGGTCGCGTGGATCAAAGGGCTGCACCGCAGCGTCTTCCTCGACGTCGTTCACCGCCAGTATTTCGACTACAGCGTTCCGTTCGCGATCCTGGCGGGGGTAGTGGTGCTCGCCGCCATCGGCACCGCCATTGCGACACGCTCGGTACGGACGAGCACCCCGGACGGCCGCCGGCTGTTGCTGGCCGCGGTGGCGTGGGTCGTCATTCCGACTGCCATCGTCCTGATCTATTCGGCGCTCTTCGAACCGATCTACTTCCCCCGGTACCTGATCCAGACCTCGCCTGGGGCGGCCGTCGTCTTGGCGATCTGCGTCGTGACCGTCACCCGCAAACCGTGGCCACGAGCCGGAATCGCTGTGGTCCTGGCCCTTTTCGCCGCCGCGGCGTTTCCCAATTACTACTTCAACCAGCGCGGGCCCTACGCCAAGGAGGGCTGGGACTACAGCCAGGTGGCTGATCTCATCAGCGCGCATGCGGCTCCCGGGGACTGTCTGCTGGTCGACAACACCGTGCCGTGGCGCCCGGGACCGATCCGCGCGTTGCTGGCCACGCGGCCGGACTCATTCCGGTCGCTGATCGACGTCGAACGCGGCTTCTACGGCCCCAAGGTGGGTGCGCTGTGGGACGGACACGTGGCCGTTTGGCTGACGACGGCCAAGATCAACAAGTGCTCCACGCTGTGGACGATCACCAACCGGGATAAGTCGCTGCCGGAGCATCAGGTGGGCCAGAAGTTGCCGCCAGGTTCGGCTTTCGGGCGCGCCCCCGTCTACCAGTTCCCGAGCTACCTTGGGTTCCACATCGTCGAGCGCTGGCAGTTCAACCGTGCCCAGGTGGTCAAGTCAACGCGCTGAAAGCCGGTCGCGGCGGGTCGCCCGGGAGGAGGCGATGACGCCGACGGCGGCTAACACGGTGAATACGACGTACAACCACCGTGCTTCGGCGACCTCGCCGCCCCTGGTCGTGTTGACCACGACGCCCGCAATCCCCGCGCCAAAGGCCGCCGAGATCACCTGCACCGTGTTGATGGCCGCGGCGGCGGCGCCGCCCTCCGCGGGGTCGTCAACGCTTTCCATGGCGCGTACCGAGAGGTGCGGCCAGGCCATGCCGATGCCGGTCCCGGCCACCAACAAGCCGAGGGTCCAGAGCACGACGAGTTCGATCGGCGCGTTGCCGCGTTGCGTGACGGCGGTGAGCCCAAGTCCGGCCGCCATGACCAGCGGTGCCGTCAAGACGACGTAGCCGATGACGCGGCGACTGTTCAATGATGCGCTGACGATCTCGCTGAACGTCCAGCCGATGGCCAGCGATGCGCCGAGAAATCCGGCGGCGACCGGGGTGAGATGACCCAGCCGCTGGCCGAACAGCGGAACATAGGTGTCGACCATGACCGCCATCATCTGGACCGCCATGGTCAGGTAGACCCATTTGAGCGGCCCGGAGCCAAAGACGCTGGGCGGCAACACCGCAGGGTCGCTGCGTCGGTCGACGACGACCGCAGTGCCGATCAACGCGAGGCCGACGGCAAGCAGCCCGGCGGTGGCCGCGGAGTTATGCGGGATCTGCGCGACGCTCACCGCCAGCGCTGCCCCGCCCATGAGCAAAAGCGTCCACACTGGCACCTTGAGTGCGGGAGCATCCGAGAGTTTGTCGCCGGTGACGACCCGGCCTCCGGTCAGCACCAGCGGCACCAGGGTCGCCATGAGCACCGTCAACAGGGCCATCGCGGCAAATGCCCACCGCCACAACCCGAGTTGTGCGAAGAGGCCACCTATGGCGGGGCCCACCACCGTCGCGACGCCCCACATCGCCGACACCAACGCCGAGCCCCTGGTCCAGAGTGAGCGCGGTAGTGCCGCGTTGATCAGCGCGTAGCCCAGGCCGGCCAACAACCCGCCGGCGACGCCCTGCAGTGTGCGCCCCGCGATCAGCACCTCCATGCTCGGCGCGGCCCCGCACACCAGGCTGGCCGTCCCGAATACAAACAGACCCAGCAGAAAAGACGAACGCGCGCCGAAGCGTCGCAGCACGGCGTTGACGGTGGTCGCGGCGACGACGGAACCGACCAGATACAGGGTCGTCACCCAGGCATAGAGGCGGCTGCCGCCGATTTCGGCGATCGAGCTCGGCAGCAGGCTGATGGTCAGGAACTCGTTGGTGGCGTACATCGCGACACCACCCGCCAGCACCGTGGATGTTCCCAGATGCTGGCCGAGCAGCTCACGCCAACTGCCGGTATCGCTCGCCGTTTCCGTCACTTCAAGCCGGCAGCGTCCATTCCGCGCAGTTCCTTCTTGAGGTCGGCGATTTCGTCGCGGAATCGGGCGGCCAGCTCAAATTGCAGGTCACGCGCGGCGGCCATCATCTGCTCGGTGAGGTCCTTGATCAGGTCGGCCAACTCGGCGCGCGGCATGTTGGTGGTGTCGCGGCCCTCGATGACGCCGGCACTGACCACCCGGCCGCCAGGGGCGCCCTGGGCGCGCCGTCCGCGGGACGCGTTGCGGCCGGACCCGCCGATTTCTACCGCTTCGGTGTCGTCCGCCTCGCGATAGACCTGGTCGAGGATGTCGGCGATCTTCTTGCGCAGGGGCTGCGGATCGATCCCATTGGCCTCGTTGTAGGCGATCTGTTTGGCCCGCCGGCGTTCGGTTTCGTCGATCGCTTCCTTCATCGAGTCGGTGATCTTGTCGGCGTACATGTGCACTTCGCCGGACACGTTGCGGGCAGCGCGGCCAATCGTCTGGATCAGGCTGCGAGTGGACCGCAGGAAACCCTCTTTGTCGGCGTCCAGGATCGCCACCAGCGACACCTCGGGCAGGTCCAATCCCTCGCGCAGCAGGTTGATGCCGACCAGCACGTCGTACTCGCCGAGCCGGAGCTGACGCAGCAACTCGACCCGGCGCAACGTGTCGACCTCGGAGTGCAGGTAGCGCACCCGAATACCCATCTCGAGCAGGTAGTCGGTGAGGTCTTCGGCCATCTTCTTGGTCAGCGTCGTGACCAGTACCCGCGCGTCGGCCTCGGTGCGTTTGCGGATCTCCCCAATCAGGTCGTCGATCTGCCCCTTGGTCGGTTTGACGACGACCTTCGGGTCCACCAGACCGGTCGGCCGAATCACCTGCTCGACGAACTCACCACCCGTCTGGCTGAGCTCGTACGGTCCCGGCGTGGCCGACAGGTAGACGGTCTGCCCGATCCGGTCGGCGAACTCCTCCCAAGTCAGGGGCCGGTTGTCGACGGCCGACGGCAACCGGAACCCGTACTCGACGAGATTGCGCTTGCGCGACATATCGCCCTCGTACATGCCGCCGATCTGCGGCACGGTGACGTGCGACTCGTCGATGACCAGCAGGAAGTCCTCCGGGAAGTAGTCGAGCAGGGTCGCCGGCGGCGAGCCGGGACCCCGGCCGTCGATGTGGCGGGAGTAGTTCTCGATGCCCGAGCAGAACCCGACCTGGCGCATCATCTCGATGTCGTAGTTGGTGCGCATCCGGAGCCGCTGCGCCTCGAGCAACTTGCCCTGGCCCTCGAGCTCGGCCAGGCGTTCAGCCAGCTCCTGCTCGATGGACGAGATCGCCTGTGCCATGCGCTCGGGACCGGCCACGTAGTGGGTGGCCGGGAAGATCCGCAGCGAGTCGACCTGGCGAATCACCTCACCGGTGAGCGGGTGCAGGTAGTACAGCGCCTCGATCTCGTCGCCGAAGAACTCGATGCGGACGGCCAGTTCCTCGTAGGACGGGATGATCTCCACCGTGTCCCCGCGGACGCGGAACGAGCCACGGGTGAAGGACAGGTCATTGCGGGTGTACTGCACGTCGACCAGCAGGCGAAGCAGCCCGTCCCGCGGGACTTCGGCGCCCACTTGCAGCTCGACGGAGCGGTCCAGGTAGGACTGCGGGGTGCCCAGGCCGTAGATGCAGGACACCGACGCCACCACGACCACGTCCCGTCGGGACAGCAGGGACGACGTCGCGGAGTGCCGCAGCCGCTCCACATCGTCGTTGATCGAGCTGTCCTTCTCGATATAGGTGTCGGTCTGCGCGATGTACGCCTCGGGCTGGTAGTAGTCGTAGTACGACACGAAGTACTCGACCGCGTTGTACGGCAACATCTCTCGCAGTTCATTCGCGAGCTGGGCGGCCAGCGTCTTGTTCGGCGCCATCACCAGGGTGGGCCGCTGCAGGCGTTCGATGAGCCATGCGGTGGTCGCGGACTTGCCGGTGCCGGTGGCACCGAGCAGGACTACGTCGCGCTCCCCCGACCTGATGCGGCGCTCTAGTTCGTCGATGGCGGCAGGCTGGTCCCCGGCGGGAGCGTGCGGGCTGACCACCTCGAAGCGGCCGCCGGTCCGCACGACCTCGTCGACGGCGCGGTATTCGGAGTGGGCAACTACTGGGTGTTCGGTGGCGAAAGCCATAGCACCAGGGTAGAGCGAGCCACTGACAGTCTTTATTCCTCGAGCGTGCTGGGCACTACCCCAGGTGCCGGTCCCACACCCGGGTGATCGGGTTGCATTCGATCAGGTAGCCGTCGTTGGAGGCTGACATCGCGAACACCGCGATGTCCGGGCGGTCGCAGGAACTGCCGACGGCGTGCACCCCAGTCGTGATGGGCGCCTTGCTCCACGTGCCGCCTTCGCACACCACCTGCTCGTTGCTGGTCTGGTCGTAGCTGAGCTTGTCGACGTCCGTGCACGCGCCACCAAGAACAGGCGGTGACGGCCTGGCGGTCGGCGTGGCCGGGGCGCTGAGGACCTGCGCCGGATCCGCCCACGTCAGACCTGGTGGTACGTCCCCAACCCGGGTGGCAACCACGGGAACCCGCAGCACCGCGCCTTGGGCGCCGCATTCGTTGCTGAGCACGGTTTCCGTCTCCACGCCGCGTAGCGTGCCGTCGGACTGAGGCGCCAACGACCAGGACACCGTCTCCTGCTGGGTGGCTCGTGCGGGGGCGTTCTGTTGGCGGCAACCGACCCGTTCCTGCTGCGGTGTGCCCTGCCAGTAACCGGCGACGAAGCGCAGCGTATCGGTCTGACCGCCGCCCGCCGTTGCCACCACTTGATGGTTGGTGTCGTCCAGTTGTATGCCGGTGGCCGCGCACCCGTTGGTGGTGCACAGGGAGTGAAACGCCCACCAGTCGGTGCTGGAGCCGTCGTGCCGGATGCCCAGTCCATTGCTGGTTTTCTTGGACCGGTTGTAGTCCAGCCGATAGATGCCGTTCAGGACACGCATGCCCGAAGCGGCGACCGGCGCCGGAGTGGGGGGTGCCTGCGGGGCCGCCGGGTTGACGGCCAGCGCCGGCTTCGGCTGCGGCGTGCTGGCGCTGTCGGGTTCAAACGAGTACACGATCGACCATGTAGCGGCCACCGCGACCAGCACCGCGCAAACAAGGGCGGCCGCGATCCTGGTCCTGGACGAAACCATGTGACCGAGCGTCCCGAGTACACCTCGCTTTTCGGCTCCGGCCGGCGCACGGCTCTCGGCGGCGTCGTCGCCCGCGTCGCCTAACTTTTCGCGGAACGCGGCGGCGAATGCCCGGCACCTTTCAAATCTCGCTTCGGGATCTTTGGCCAGCGCCCGGCAGAACACCTCGTCGAGAACCGCCAAATCCGGGCGCCGGTCGCTCAGTAGTGGCGGCTCGTCGTGAAGATGCCGGCCGATCACCGCGACCGAGTTGGGGTGTTGAAACGGGGGCGCGCCGGTCAACAGGTGAAAAGCGGTGGCTGCCAAAGCGTATTGGTCAGCCCGGCCATCGATATTCAGACCCGTCAACTGTTCGGGCGCGGCGTAGGCGACGGTGCCGACCGCGACATTGGTCTGGGTGATACCGCTGATGTCGCCCAGGTGGCGCGCAACTCCGAAGTCCGCCAGCAAGATTCGCCGCTCGCCATGCTCGGGATGAGTCAGCAGAATGTTCGCAGGTTTGACGTCGCGGTGCAGCAGTCCGCGATCGTGGGCGTAGTCGAGGGCTCCGGCCACGGCGGTGAGGATGGCGCACACCTCATCCGCCGACATCCCTTCCGGGTAGCTCTCCTTGAGCAGCCTGGACGCGTCGGTGCCCTCCACGTAGTCCATCGCGATCCAAAGTTGGCCGTTGAATTCGCCGCGGTCGTGTACTCCGACGATGTGCGGGTGCCAAAGCGTCGCGGCCAGATCGGCCTCGCGATTGAACCTCTTGCGGAAGTCGCTGTCGGCTGTGATTGCCTCGGCGAGGACTTTGATGACGTCTCTGCGCGGCAACCGTGGGTGCAGGGCGAGATAGACCTCGGCCATTCCTCCGGCGCCCAATGGGCGCAGGATGGTGTACCCCGCGAACGATGCGCCGCGAGACAAGTCCAGGCGTACCGCCTGGTCCTGCTCGGGAGCGCAGCGCTGCGAGTCACGCGGCGGTTCCGCACTGTGCGACGGGTGTTCCCGCGGGACACGGCGAAGAACGTGCGCGAGGGTGGTCGAGGACAACGACGGGAAGCGTTCGCGCCACGCGGCGCGCGCCGAGCGCGGGTTTACCGCCAGCCGCCGTCCAGGGTGGGCACGCCGGTTGGCGCCGTTGCGGTCGTCCATCTGCCGTTCCCCTCCTCTCACTACAAGCGCTGCCCAGATGCCGGCCGCGCCTTTTGCCGGGACACCAGCCCGAAGTTCGAAGTCATGAAAGCCACCGTCAATGCATGCCGAGCCTCAGTGTTGTCTGCTCGGCCCTGCAGACATACCCATGCAGTCTTGATCATGCCGAAGAATGGGTGCGGCGGTGCCGCTATCAGCTGTGCAGGAGCTATGAGTCGCCGAGCCGAGACATAGCGGACTCACAGCTGTAACACACAGAACTCACTCAGAGTCTGGGTCAATACTGTTCTGGTGAGTCGACCCGCCCCACCCGCGCCTGCGTTGACGATCCGACATGAAGGGTCGCAAATATCCTTCGCCCCAGGGTATGAGGTGATCATCGGCAGAGATCTGCACGCCGACCTGCGCATCCCCGACCCGCGCATCTCCCGCGCGCACCTTGTCCTGCGCTTCGATCAGGGCCGTTGGGTGGCAATCGACAACGGCTCGTTGAACGGTACGTACGTCAACGGCTATCGGATGCCCGTCGTCGATATTCACGACGGGCAGAGCATCAATGTGGGAAATCCGGCGGGGCCGCGGCTGACGTTCGAGGTCGGGCAGCAGCGCGGGCCGACCCGACCACCCGTCGCACAGGCCCGGTCGATCCACGACAGCGGCCCTCCGACCCTGGCCTGGTCGGTGACTGCGCCACCGACGCCCGCGCCGACCCCCCGCCCGCCGGCTGCCCGCGGACCTGTCCATGCCGTGCCACCTCCCCGGGTACCTCGGCGTCCGGAGCGTCGACGAGTGCCACCGCCACCACCTCCCGAAGAGGTCACGACGGTCAACGTGGGATCGGATCGGGGCGAATTGACCGTGGTCGACGCCAGGTCGGCCGACATGTCCGGCCTGGCGACCCGGATGGTGAACGTCCTCACGCAGCGGGGATCCTCGTCGGCCAGGGCGACCGGCGCCCTGACCATCGGCCGCGCCAACGACAACGACATCGTCGTCTCAGATGTGTTGGCCTCGCGTCAGCACGCCACCCTGCAGCCGACGCCGCTCGGCACCGAGATCCGCGACCGAAGCATCAATGGAACATTCGTCAACGGCACCCGGGTCGGGTCGGCGATCCTGTCCGACGGCGACGTCGTCACGATCGGCAACGTCGACCTGGTCTTCGGCGACGGCACCCTGACTCCACAAGACGAAACCACCGCCCGCACCGGCGGCTTGGAGGTTCGCAACGTCGACTACACCGTCGACGGCAAGCAGCTCCTGGACGGCATCTCGCTGACGGCCAGGCCCGGAACGTTGACGGCCGTGATCGGCGGCTCGGGCGCCGGCAAGAGCACGCTGGCCAGGCTCATCGCGGGGTACGCCCGCCCGACGTCGGGGTCGGTCAGCTTCGAGGGACACGACATCCACGCCGAGTACGCGTCGTTGCGCAGCAGGATCGGCATCGTTCCGCAAGACGACGTCGTCCACCGCCAACTGACGGTCAACCAGGCCCTGGGGTACGCCGCTGAACTGCGACTCCCGCCCGACACCAGCAAGTCCGACCGCGCCAGGATCGTCGCCCAGGTGCTCAAGGAACTCGACCTGACCAAGCACGCCGACACCCGGGTGGACAAGCTGTCGGGCGGCCAGCGCAAGCGGGCCTCGGTGGCGCTGGAGTTGCTGACGGGACCTTCGCTGCTGATCCTCGACGAACCGACTTCGGGTCTGGACCCGGCGCTGGACCACCAGGTGATGACGATGCTGCGCCAATTGGCCGACGCCGGCCGGGTGGTGATCGTCGTGACCCACATGCTCTCCTACCTGGATACTTGCGACCAGTTACTGCTGGTGGCTCCGGGCGGTAAGACCGCGTACTGCGGCCCGCCGGACCGGATCGGTGACGCAATGGGGACGACCAACTGGGCCAAGATCTTCAGCCAGGTGGGCGCCGACCCCGAAGAAGCCAACCGGCGCTTTCTGGCCCAGCACCAGCCCAAGAAGGCTCCGCCACAGCCGGATACGCCCGCCGAGTTGGGTAAGCCGGTGCACACCAGTCTGCGGCGCCAGATCTCGACCGTCGCGCGGCGGCAGGTGCGGCTGGTGGTCGCCGATCGTGCTTACTTCATCTTCCTGGCGGTGTTGCCGTTCATCCTGGGTGCACTGTCGCTGACGGTCCCGGGCCACAACGGGTTTGGCGCGGTCAGTGAGCATGCGGGAACTCCCGACGAATCCGCGCAGATCCTCAACCTGCTGCTGTTGTCTGCGGCGTTCATGGGCACGGCGCTGACCATCCGGGACTTGGTCGGTGAGCGGGCGGTGTTTCAGCGGGAGCAGGCGGTGGGTCTGTCGACGTCGGCCTATCTGGCGGCCAAGATCGCGGTGTTTTGCGTCTTCGCCGTATTGCAGGCCGCGATAGCCACGACCATCGTGATCGTCGGCAAGAGTGCACCGACTCGCGGGGGTTTGGTGCTGGGCCATGGCAGCGTCGCCGCCACCGCCGAGTTGTTTCTCACCGTCGCGGCGACGTGCGTCACCTCAGCCGTTCTCGGGCTGGGCATTTCGGCCCTGGTCCGGTCCACCGAGCAGATCATGCCGCTGTTCGTCGTCTCGATCATGGCGCAGCTCGTGCTGTGCGGCGGGATGGTCCCGGTGACCCACCGCATCGTGCTGGAGCAGCTGTCCACGGTGGTGCCGGCCCGCTGGGGGTACGCCGCGGCGGCATCGACGGTCGACGTGCGGAACTTGGTGCCCGGCTCGCTGATTCCGCAAGACCGGTTCTGGCAGCACACATCGAGAATCTGGCTGCTGGACATGGGCATGCTGGCCGCCTTGTCGGTGTTCTTCACGCTCTTCGTGCGGTGGAAAATTCGGTTGCGCCGGTAAAGTGTCTTTATTCATCCGCCCAAGCACGAGACATTTGACTTAGTCGCCCGAACCAACACCGATCCCAAAGGGATTGTGCGGGCCGTCGACGAGTACGTCGTCCACCCCTGGGGCCTGTACCTGGCGCGCCCGACGCCCGGTCGGGAGCAGTTCCGTTACCTCGAGTCGTGGTTGCTGCCTTCGTTGGGCTTGCGCGTCACGGTGTTTCACTTCAACCCGGGCCACGAGCGCGATCAGGACTTCTACCTCGATGTCGGCGAGTACCGCCCCGGCCCGGCGGTCTGGCACTCCGAAGACCACTACCTTGACATCGCGGTCCGCACCGGGCAGAAGGCCGAATTGGTCGATGTGGATGAGCTATTCGACGCCGTGCGCCAAGGGCTGCTGACCGCCGAAGCCGCCGAACGGGCCGTGCGACGGGCGGTCAATGCTGTCGAGGGTCTGGCTCGTAACGGTTACGACCTGTCCCGATGGCTTTCCGAATACGGCATGAACCTGACCTGGCGAGGGACCTGATCGGACCGGTGCAAAGACGGCATACCCGGGCCGCAACCCGACGCGGCCCGGGCCAACCGTCCTCCTACACTGCCAGCAAGCGCTGGAAGAATTCGCGATAGTGCATCAGCGCCAGTCGAAGGTCCTCGGTGGAGGCTTCTTCGCCGCGCGCCCACTGACCCTCTAGACGCGAACGCGCCTGGGCGAAGCTGTTCGTGAGTTGCCCTACCAAGTCCGAGACCAAGGCATCGGCCTTCTTTACGCACTCACGCGGATCATCGACGAAGGCTGCCTGCACCGCGGCCCACCGACCGCGCAACTCCGCGAGGTCATCTTCGGCGAACAGCGTTTCCTCAGTTGATGTTTCGCGTTGTGGTCCAGGCGTCTCCACGAGTACCTCGGCCGCTTCGTCTGAGGGCAGTTGGTTCTGTTTTTGGTCAACTTCCGGCGGTATTGGCCTCGTCGGCTCACTCACCTGGCTCAGCTCGTCCGTGTGCTGATCCGTCAGCGTTTGATGTTCGTGCGTGGTCATGCGCCAGCCTCCTATGCTGCGTCTTTGTCGGTGTCGGTCTCGAGCAACTTTTCGAACAGCGCCCGGTAGTGCACAAACGCCTCCCGCTGTTGCTCGGTGCTGACATCACCGTGTCGCTGTTGGGCCACGTGAATGCCGTGCGCGGCACGATAATTGTCGACGACCTGCGGGTGGTCGACCGAGATATCGGCCGCTCGCCGGTCGAAATCATCGATGGGATAACCCCTTTCGCGCATCACCTCGGTCACCAGACGATCGGCGACGCCGACGGCAGCGGCGGGGTTATCCACGAATTTGGTTTGCACCTCGTGCCAGCGACTGGTGAATTCCGAGCGCGCCGCGGGCGTCAGCGGAACGAGGTCCAGCTCGTGGCGCTTGCGTTCCCGCGCAGTGAGTTCAGCCTCCGCTGCCTTGTGGTCTCCGGTCTCCGCCACCAGGCGCTCATACTCCGCCCCGTAATGCTGCTTGAGTCGCTCGGTTTTCCTGCGACTACGGATTACCGTCGCCGCAATTAGCACTACGGCGACCACAATCACTACGGAGGCGGCAATAAAAACCCATTCCAAAACGGACATTTGCCTTCCTTTCGTACGCATGTTGAATAACCCCGTCGTCGGGAGCGCAAACGCCAATCGGTGATGTGTTGCGCAGCGGGACCGATGCCTGGGCCGAGCTACCGTGGAGCCTGACTCGCGGATGATTGGCGGTATCTCATGCCTGAACTGCCTGATGTTGAAGGATTTCGACGAGACCTGGCGGGTCCCCTCCCCGGCCGTCGCGTACGGCGCGTCCAGGTCAGCGATCCCGCCGTCCTGCGCAATACGACGCCGCGGGCACTCGGCCGCAGCCTGACCGGCCGCCGCTTCAAAGAACCGCAGCGACATGGCAAGTGGCTGATCCTGCCGACCGACGGCCCGAGGCTGTTGGTGCACAGCGGGATGACGGGCCGTCCTTATTACGCGGCCGACGGCGCCGAGCACCTCCCCTACGAACGCCTGGTGGTAGCGCTCGACCGCGGCGAGTTGCGCTATGCGGACTTGCGCAAACTGCGCGGCGTGTGGCTGGCCAGGTCCGAGGACGACGTCGACGAGGTGACCGGCCCACAGGGCCCGGACGCATTGGGCCTGGGGTTACGGCAGTTTCGCGCGCTGCTGGCCGGCCGGCGCGGCGCGGTGAAGCCGACGCTGATGGACCAGTCGGTGATCGCCGGGCTCGGCAACCTGCTCACCGACGAAATCTGCTGGCGCGCCAAGATCAATCCGCATCGGCCGGTGCCCGATCTGGACGACGACGAGGTAAAACGATTGCACGCCGCCATGACCGGAGTGCTGCGTACCGCTGTGAAACATGGACGGGTGCCCGGGCTGGCGCGTTGGCTCACCGGTGCTCGCGATGAACCGGACCCGAGCTGCCCGCGCTGTGGCGCGCGCCTGGCCCGCGGAAAAGTCGCTGGACGTACGTCGTTCTGGTGCCCGAGGTGTCAGTCCGCCTAGTTGTGGGGCGCCGACTTCGCCATGTCCCGGCGCACCAGTTTGCGCCAGCGACGGTGCCGGTACCGGTAGATTCCGTTCGCGACACCGACGACCACCGCGGTAAATACTCCCGCGTCGATGTCGACGGTGTCGCTGTAGCGGCAGGAGTCCTCGCTGACCGGTTCCACATGCAGCGTGTGATTCCAGGTATCGATCACCCCGCCGTGTTCGCGGGTGCGGATGGTCCGGGTGCTCTCGTCCACCTCGATGACCTCGATGGTGTGCCGGTAGGCGGGGATGACGTGGAACGCGAACAACCATCCGGTGCCGCGCTCGCCGGGACGCAGCGGTTCGGTGCGACCGGCTAGCAACGGGAAGCTGAACAAGCCTTTGCAGACGTAGAGAAAGGTGGCCGGCGACAACATCGCCGACCACACCCGATCGGCGCTGGTGGGCAGGACGGTTTCGACGTGAACGGTGCGCACACCCGCCTCCTCTCGTGGTTAGGTCACCCTAATCTTGCTCGGGTCGACGCCGGATGACTAGTCGCTTTGCCTTGGCGAATCGCAATCGCGCCAACGGATCGATTTCCGCCGCGTACGCAGCCACGTCGGAGGCGGCCGCGCCGGACGACCCGGACTTCCAACAAGTCGAAGACGAAATCGTCGCCCTGCGCAGCGGCTATCTGTCAGCGCAGGTCCAGTAGGGCGCCCAAATCGGCGAGTGCGCGCAGGGTGTCGTTGAGATGCGTGCAGGTGCTGGTTCCGACGAATTCGGCGCGGACGCGATCGCGAATATCGTTGAGGCTCATGCCGGTTACGCGCGCCGCACTTCCGATCGCGCCGGGGCATTCCTGCCAAGGCAGCACCCGCACCTCGGCATCCACTGACGTGATCGTCCGCGTCGCGGTGTCGAGCGTGCCCGCGACCGTGTACTCGTGCACGATCGTCTCCACGAGGTCGTCGTCCATGTGCGTGTCGCGGAAGTGGGCGTCAAACTCTGCCGAACCGGCGTCCGTCGGCCACATATCGAGCCGACGAAACCTGCGCATCCCTCGGGCGCGCAGCGGTTCGACGTCGTGCAATCCGTCCAGCGGCGGCGCCACCGGCCCGCGACCTGTCGGAATGACATCGTGGCGCCGCGCGTAGTCGATCAATGACGCCTCCGGCGCGAAACCCGCACAGATGCCGGAAATCCGGTCGGCGACACCGGACGGCAGCTTCTCCTCGACGCCCAGCACGATCGACGTGTACTGATTCGAGTATCCCGACACCAGCGAAGCCCCGACCCAGTCGTCGAGCAGCAGATGAAGCAGGCTGGACCGCTGCACTTCCTCGGGAAGCAACTTGCCGACCTTCGAACGGAAGCCCGCGCCGACACGACAACCTCGCAGTTCCCGAAGATGGTTCTGCGGAAGACCACCATCTGCCGTGCACGTGATGTCCTCGATGACGAAATCAACCAAATGTGCGCGGACGCGGACCTGAGCCAGCACGTCGGCGCCGTCCACGTCGCGCGCCCGCAGGTCGACCACCGAGCCCCGCCCGTCGCCAGGATGGGTGTCTATCGTGCTGGTGCGCCGCCGCCGACCGGCGACCAGCGGCGGAGCCGGTGGGGCCAGTGGCCGCCGCGGTCCGAGGATGTCGGTGACGAACGGCATGAACCGACGTTACCGTGACCCGTTCCCCCGTCCGCCGTTACTCATCCGATCGAGGCGCGGGAGTTGTCATCATCCCTTCGAAGTATTCGCCGATCGCCCGGATAGCGTTCTCCGCCAACGCCGCATTCAAGGCCTTGTGGACCGCGAGGCCGGCAAGCTCTCGAGCGTCGGTGATCACGTCGGCGAGGTCCCGCTGCTGGTCCGTGGGCGGAATCCAGCCTTCGCCATAGTGATCGACGAGGTGATTGCGAAGCACCTCGATTGTCGTCTCGGCGAGCTTTTGCACGGCATCACCGGTCGCTTCGGCAATCTCGAGCAGCATCCGCAGATAAAACGACGGGTCCTTGGCGTCCGCGACCACTGCCGCAATGTCCCCATCGGCGAGCATTACCTCGTCACCGTCACGTTGCGCTAGTCCGAAGCCGACCAGGTTGCGCGCCAGTTCGCTCAACGGGTCCAGCCGTAGAGGCTGCGCAGATCCGGGCCCTGCGGCGCGTTGCGTTCCCTGCGTCCCTTGCGTGCCCGTCCAAGGTGCCGTGAACGCCTTTCGCATTCCGGTCTTTTCGGCTAGTTCCTGAACGCCGAGAGTGTCGGCCAAGTCCAGGTTCTTGGCGAATCCTTCAAAGAAATCCTGGATATGCGCGATGGTGTAGCCCTTGCCCAGCAGTTGCATGATGATCTGCAGTTGCCAGAGGTGGTTGTGGTCGTAGATCGCCACTCGACCCACGCGCTTCGGCGGCGGCAGCAAGCCACGTTCTTGGTATGCGCGGATGTTGCGCGACGAAACCCCGGATCGTCGCGCCAACTCGGCGAGCCGATACTCAGCCAACCGCGGTTACTTTGCAACTCTGGCGGGTAGCGACGTAGTCGTGAAGATCGATGTCTCCGAGTAGCTTTTGGAAGGTGGCCGCGAAGCCGGGAAACATCGTCGCGTTGAATCCGTCCTCGGTCAGATACCAGCTGTCGCATCCACCGGAGTTCCACGTCGTCTTGACCAGCCTTTTCTGTACCCATTGCCGATACGCGTGCTGTGCTTCGGGTCGCACGGCAATCGACGTCAGTCCAAGCCGCTTCATCAAGCGAATCATCTTCACCGCGTAGTCGATCTCGGCCTCCATGTAGACCAGCGCGGACGTGTGTCCGGGCCCGGAGTTGGGGCCGAAGGTGAAGAACAGGTTCGGATACCCGGCCACGTTGACACTCTTGTAGGCGAACGCGCCTTTGCGCCACTCTTCGTTCAGCGTGCGACCGCCCTGGCCGACGATCTTGATCGGCGGGGCGGTCTTGGTCACCTCGTAGCCGGTGGCGCACACGATGACGTCCGCCGTGTGCTCGATACCCTCACAGGTCAGGATCCCGGTTTCGCAGATTCGCGCAATGGGCCAGGTGATGAGCTCACAGTTGGGCGCTTGTAGCGCGGGATAATAGTCACTGGAGATCAGCATCCGCTTGCAGCCTGGCCGGAAGTTGGGCGTCAGCCTGCGGCGCAGCCATCGATCGTCAACCGCCTGAACAAGATAGGCCTTTGCGGCCAGCTCGAGCATCGTCGTCAATGCCGTGTTCCAGACAATCGCGAGGGCGGCACTTTCGGATACACCGAGCATCAACGAACGAAAGGCCCTCTGCGTCAACGGAACATGGCTGAACACCGCTGAAACTCCAGGCGGCGTAGGCATATTCGACCGTGGCAGCACCCAGCCGGCAGTCCGTTGGAACACCCGCACCTTTCCAGCCAATCGAACCAGTTCTGGGATCACTTGCACCGCGGTCGATCCCGTTCCGATCACGGCGACAGTCTTGTCCGTGAAATCGTAATCGTGATCCCACCGCCCGGTGTGGATGATCGTCCCCCCGAAGGTGTCGATCCCCTCAATGCGAGGAAGGGCCGGCGTAGCCAGCGGCCCGTACGATGCGATGACGGTACGGGCCCGGTACGTGGTCGTGTGCGTCTGGACCAGCCACAGCTGCTGGTCCTCATCCCACGTTATGGCACGGACATTCTGGTTGAACCTGATGTACTTGCGCACCCCCCGCTTGGCCACCACGTCCTGGATGTACTGCTGAATTTCCGCGCCGCTCGAATATGTCTGGCTCCAATTGGGGTTCTGTTCGAACGAGTAGGAATACAGCAAGGACGGGACGTCGCATGCCACACCGGGATAGGTGTTGTCACGCCAGGTCCCGCCAACCTCGTCCGCGCGCTCGAGGACGACGATGTCGGTGATGCCGCGTCGGATCAGTTTGATCGCTGCCCCCAGTCCCGAGAGTCCGGCACCGATGATGAGGGTCGTGAACGTCGGGCTCTGGCCTGCCCGCCGCGTCACTGGGCAACCCGGTACGTCAGGTCGTCAGACCAACTCGGCGGGGTTGGCCACTTATCCCGCGGAAACCGCCCGGAGATGGCGAGCATCAGGTCTTCTACGCGCGACCAAACGGGATGGCGCTCCATCGTCAGCCGCGAATAGGCGCTTGTGATTCGGTACAGTGGATTATTGTGCAGCCGCGGATCTCGTTCGCCCGCTTTGCGATAACGCTCCATCGCTTGACTCAGCCGCGATCCGTCCAACCCCAGCTCGAACAGTTCTTCGCGCATCGCGCCGTATAGCGGCAGGGTCGCGATCAGATGCTTCAGACCGATGACGCCCCAGCCGTTGGCCATCTTGAAGCTGGTCACCAACAGCCGCCGCAGCGGCGCGCCGGACAACTCTCCCATCACGTGGAAACCCACTGCTAGGTGCCGAGATTCGTCGGCGTTGATCTTGTTCAACACAACTTTGAGCAACGGATCCCGCACCTCGTCGGTCAGGAACTTCAACAGCGCTCCGTCGAGCGCACATTCAAGCATCGGGATGGATGTTGCCAACGTTTCGAACGGCATTCGATCCGCCATCTTGTCCATCATGTCCAAGGCGTAGGCGATCTGGAGCGTCGGCAGCGGCACCTCGGAGTCGCCGAGCAGACCCCAGCGCTTCATCAGCGCGAGTTCGGCGTTGGCGTGCTTCTGCTCCTCGGCGTGGAAGTATGAGTAGATCTCGCGCAGCGTCGGGTCGGGGGCGTTGATCGCCATCCCGGCGAACGCCCTGGCCCCGATGTGCTCCACCCACATCAGGTCGGCCATGAACGCCCGCAACTTGGGTTTCTGCTCGTCGGTGAGAAGTTCCGCGCCGGGAGAATCCCAGTCGATATCTTTCAGCATCCACTGACGCCGCCGGATGGTCTGCAGCGTCTCTTTCAAGTTCAGGACCGTCATCGCGTCCCCTTTGCTGCTGACACCAGAACCGTGCCAGTCGCCAATGGCACAATACCACCAACTGATGCGTTTTAGCAGGTATCGGGGGCGGTCAGGCGGTGCGTCGCCGGGCTAAGGCTTGGGCTGGGGCTTCCAGCCCGTCGTGTCGGCCCACTCCCACGCGCGCCGGTAGGCGTCCAAAAACCACGGCTCTTTGGCGGTGGCATACCGCACGGTGTCGCCAGCGCCGCTGGCGTCTGCGCCGCGCTTGACCTTCAGGTAGTCGTCACGCACGCCGGGGTTGGCCTTGAGCCAGTCGACGAACAACAGGGCGAACTGCTGATTCGGCTGGCCGTCCACCCGGATGTGCACGTTCGTCGGTCGGCCCGGGTCCGCCGACGCGTGAACTCGCTTGTGCCACAAGGCGGGATCGTCACTGTGGTCGAAGCGGTCCACGGTGCTGCGCGCGTCGGCCTTCGCTGCGTCTTGGGTGATGTGCTCCAGACGCGGGTAGCCGGCCGACAGCAACGGGTCGACGAGTTCGTCGGCGACATCGAGTGATTGGACGGTGATCTGGATGTCGATGACGTCCTTGGCGTCGAAGTCCGGTAGCGCGGTGGACCCGATGTGGTCGATCCGCAACGCCCGGTGGCCGCAGGCCGTCTTCAACCGGTTGACGATGCGCCGGGCCTGGTCGGGCCACGTCGGATCGGCCGGCACCAACCGTGCCGGTGCGCGGGCGGCCTGACGCTCGCTGAGGTTGTGCGAGAACGGCAGTATCCGGTTGTGCCACACGTCGCGCGCCCGCTCGACGAACTCCCCCAACTCACCCGAATTGTCCAGCCAGATGTCGGCGACGGCACGGCGTTGGTCGTCGTTCGCTTGGGCCGCGATCCTGGCGCGGGCGTCCTCTTCGGGCATGCCACGTTGCTCGACGAGCCGTCGCAGCCGCAGTTCGACCGGGGCATGCACGATGACAACCAGCGGAAACAACGGCGCCATGCCGGATTCCACCAGCAGCGGAATGTCTTCGACGACAACGGCATCTTGCGACACCGCCGCAATGATCTCCGCGCGCCGCTTGCCTACCAACGGATGAACAATACCGTTCAGCTTTGCCCGCGCCTCATCGTCCCGAAAAGCCTTGGCCGCCAATGCCGGTCGGTCAAGGGAGCCATCGGGTTGCAGGATATCGTCACCGAACTCGGCAACCAGCGCTGCCAAGCCTTCGGTTCCTGGCTCGACCACCTCCCGGGCGATGACATCACCGTCGACGATGATGCCACCGCACTCGGCAAAGGTCTTGGACAGCGCCGACTTACCGGCGCCAATGCCGCCGGTCAGCCCGATACGCAGCATCCGAGAGCGGGATTATGCGCTGCCGGCGAGCTTTTCGCGCAGGGCCGCGAGTTGGGCGTCGCTGGCCAGTGAGCCACCCGCCTTCTCCGAGGATCCGCTGCTGGACGAGCCCTGGTCGCCGCCACCGTGCGCGGCCGCTTCCGCAGCAGCGAACTTCTCCATCTGCGCGGTGTGCATCTTGTGCCGGCGCTCTGCCTCGGCGTAGCGGGCTTCCCATTCCTGGCGCTGAGCGTCGAAACCTTCGAGCCATTCGTTGGTTTCGGCGTCGAAGCCCTCGGGGAAGATGTAGTTGCCCTGCTCGTCGTAGCTGTCGGCCATGCCGTACTTCGCCGGGTCGAACTCCTCGGTGTAGTCCTCGTTGGCCTGCTTGAGCGACAACGAGATTCGACGGCGCTCCAGGTCGATGTCGATGACCTTGACCATCGCGTCGTCGCCCACGGCAACCACCTGGTCGGGCACCTCGACGTGGCGCTCGGCCAGCTCCGAGATGTGCACCAGGCCCTCGATGCCCTCCTCGACCCGAACGAACGCACCGAACGGAACGAGCTTGGTGACCTTGCCCGGCACGATCTGACCGATCGCGTGGGTCCGGGCGAAGTGGCGCCACGGGTCTTCCTGCGTCGCCTTCAGCGACAGCGAAACCCGCTCGCGGTCCATGTCGACGTCGAGGACCTCGACGGTGACCTCGTCACCCACCTGAACGACCTCGGACGGGTGGTCGATGTGCTTCCAGGACAGCTCGGACACGTGCACCAGACCGTCCACACCGCCCAGGTCGACGAACGCGCCGAAGTTGACGATCGAGGAGACCACGCCCTTGCGGATGGTGCCCTTCTGCAGCTGGTTGAGGAACTCGCTGCGCACCTCGGACTGCGTCTGCTCCAGCCAGGCGCGGCGGCTCAGCACCACGTTGTTGCGGTTCTTGTCCAGCTCGATGATCTTGGCTTCGATCTCCTTGCCGATGTACGGCTGCAGGTCGCGGACGCGGCGCATCTCGACCAGCGAAGCAGGCAGGAAGCCACGCAGGCCGATGTCGAGGATCAGGCCACCCTTGACCACCTCGATGACGGTGCCCTTGACGGCCTCGTCCTTCTCCTTGAGCGCCTCGATGGTGCCCCAGGCGCGCTCGTACTGCGCGCGCTTCTTGGAAAGGATCAGGCGGCCCTCTTTGTCCTCCTTGGTGAGAACGAGCGCCTCTACCTGATCACCCACGGAAACGACCTCGTTCGGGTCGACGTCGTGCTTGATCGAGAGTTCGCGGGCGGGG
>NZ_MVHT01000190.1 GCF_002086275.1 Mycobacterium intermedium
TGTCTGCTCGCCGCCGAATTGGCCGGCGAGTTGCACCCCAATGGGCAGCCCTTCTCGGGAGAGTGCAACAGGCAGTGGCGGTGCTGGTGGGGCCGGGGGCGCCGGTTCTGTAGCAAATGCAGGGGGCGATGCCGGTCGTGCAGGTGGTGTCGGTGGCGTCGGTGGTGCCGGCGGCAGCAGTTACGGGCTATTCAGCAAAGGCGGCGCCGGTGGTATTGGCGGCACTGGCGGTGATGGCGGTCATGGTGCCGATGGTGCGGCTGCCGTCACAGTGGGCAATGCTGGCGGTGCCGGCGGCGCGGGTGGTGACGCGGGCCTCGGCGGCGCAGGCGGCACCGGGGGCTTGTTCGGATCGGCCGGAGCGGCTGGCCATTCCGGTAACGGTGGTCACGGCGGCAACGGTGGTAACGGTAGTAGCGGTATCAATGGATCAAGCGCCGGTGCGGGACAAGTAGGCAACGATGGTTACGCCGGCGGCGCTGGCGGGGCCGGCGGTGCCGGCGGCAACGCCGGCCCTGGTGGCGCGAATGGAAACGGCGGAAATGGCGGCAACGGCGGCGACGGCGGCAACGGTAGTGGCGGCGGCGCGGCTAGCCCAGGCAGTGACGGTCTCGCCGGCGGCAATGGAGGTAATGGCGGTAACGCAGGCTTAGGTGGCGCAGCTGGTACCGGTGGCGTGGGCGGCACTGCCGGTAATGCAGGCGTGGGAGGCAACGGCGGTCACGGTGGTCTCGGCAGCGGTGGCGCCAACGCCGCAGACGGAGGAGTGCCTCAGGCGGGCAATAAGGGTGGCGTCGGCGGGGCTGGTGGAGCGGGTGGAGACTCCGGTCCTGGTGGAACCAACGGCAACGGTGGGCAAGGCGGCGCCGGTGGCACGGGTGGTAAGGGCAGCTCCTCTACAGCCGCCGGCGTTGTGGGAGGTGCCGGAGGTACCGGAGGCACCGGCGGTGCGGGGGGCGCTACTGGCGTGGGCGGCAAGGGTGGCGTAGCCGGCGCGGGTGGCGTAGGCGGCAAAGGCGGTGACGGAGGCAACGGCTGGGACAGTTTTACCACTTTTGACGCTACTGGCGCCGGAAATGGGGGTGAAGGCGGAGCTGGCGGCATTGGCGGTGCCGCGGCGGGAGGTGGAATCGCCGGAGACGGCGGAGCTGGTGGCAGTGGCGGCGACGCCGGTGCCGCGGGTAACGGTCTAAACCCTATTGAAGGTGGTAACGCCGGCAATGGCGGCAACGGCGGCAACGGCGGCAAGGGCGGCGACGGCGGTGCGGCGTATGGCGGAGGCTCCGCTGGAAGCGGTGGAGCTGGCGGTGCGGGCGGCGTCGCGTCGGCGGGAGGCACTTCGTTCAACGGCATCTCCGGCAACGGCGGCAACGGCGGCAACGGCGGCAACGGCGGCAACGGCGGCGACGTCGTTGGCAACAGCGGTTCCGTTGGTGGCGGTGGCACTGGCGGTAAGGGTTCTCTTGGCGCTAATGGTGGCGGCCCCGGCACCGTTCGCGGTACCGATGGTGCCGACGGCGCACAGGGCAGCGACGGGGTAATAGTGCCCGGAACCTAGACGATATGGGGTGAGCTGGGGCCTCGCTCACATGTGAACGTGGGTTGCCGACAGGGTGGTCCTGGCCGGTAGAGCCACAAGATGTGGGAGGCCCCAGTGAAGGTTCAGCGTACGAGTGTTGGTTTGGATGTGCACGCACGATCGGTGGTCGGGTGTGGGTTGGATGGGGATACCGGTGAGGTGTTCCAGCGCCGGTTGACCCCGGACTATCGGGAGATTCTGGAGTGGTTGGGGTCGCTGCCAGGGCGAGTCGCGGTGACGTATGAGGCCGGTCCGACCGGTTTCGGCCTGGCCCGATTCCTGACCGCCGCGGGGATCATGTGTTTGGTGGCGGCTCCGTCGAAACTGCAGCGTCCGGCTGGGGATCGGGTCAAGACCGATGCCCGTGATGCTGCGCATCTGGCGCGGTTGTTGCATTTGGGTCAGATCACCGAAGTCGCGGTCCCGGCACAGACTCAGGAAGCGGCCCGAGACCTGGCACGCGCCCGCGACGACTGTCGCGTCGATTTGATGAGTGCTCGGCAGCGGGTATCGAAACTGCTTCTGCGGCAGGGGATTGTCTATTGCGGCGGACAGGCCTGGACAGGCAAGCACGAAATGTGGCTGCGCGGGCAGCACTTCGACGACCCGGCACTAACACTGACCTTTGACGCGGCCGCTCGATCGGGGCCTACCTGGGTCTCGTGCCGTGTGAGTACTCCTCGGGCACGACCCGGGTCCAGGGCGGGCTGACCAAGACCGGTAACGGTCATGCCCGCCGGCTGCTGGTGGAGGCGGCCTGGCATCATCGCCCGCCGTATCGGCCCAGCCGTGATCTGCGGCGGCGCTGGGATCAAGCCCCGACCGGTGCACGGGAACGCGCCCATGCCGCCAACCATCGCCTGCATCACCGATGGACCAGTTTCGATGCGCGCAAGAAACATCGGGTGGTGGCCAACGCCGCGATCGCCCGCGAACTGGCCGGCTGGTGCTGGTCGTTGGCCGTCATGCCCGACTGAAGTACCCCACAGATGTCCAGATGAGTTCGTCGAAGGTGTCGGCAAGCGTCTCGGAGTGACCCGCGTCAGTACTATGAGCAAACATGTTGCCCTGCAACAGTTCACGCTCGATCCTAGACCCGCGTTCCACTCCGGCTCGAAATAACGTCCTGCTGGTAACCAACCCGCGCATTTCAGACTTGACAACGCGTCGACATCGACACGCTCGACACCTCAAAGCACGCTCAGCTGGCCAAAACAGGAGCGGTGTGACCCGTCCCGGCGAGTCCGGAGACTGTATTCGTTGAATCACCCTGCCTTTGGTGGGGTGCGTCTGTGATCGTAGTGGAGCTTCTCGACGGCCTCGGGGGTGAAGTCGTCGAGGTACTCGTGCGGGCGCTCGGTGTTGAACCACACCACCCACTCGGCGGTGGCCAACTCGACCTGGTTGACATCGCGCCATGGTCCTTGCTGGCGGATGACTTCGTTCTTGAACGACCCGACGGTGGTCTCGGCCAACGCATTGTCCCGAGTCGTCAACTGCGCTCCATCCGGTCGGTGATCAGCGAATCGTTCGGGTGACGCACCCGTTCCACCCGT
>NZ_MVHT01000191.1 GCF_002086275.1 Mycobacterium intermedium
ACGCCACAGCTGCGTCAGCGCCAACTGCATGCCGATCAGGCCAAGCTGAATCTGCTCGATGCCGATCAACTGCTTGCCCTCGGCCACCACGTCGCGCAGCGAGAACCCCGCCTCCTGAACGAACACCGGCTCGAGCTCGTCCAGTGCGGCGGCGAAAGCCGGTTCGTCGGACAACAATTGGCGCCCCATCCCGGCCCACTGGGAACCGCGGCCCGAGTACACGAAAACCGTGCCAGGTGCCCCGTCCTGGGTCGCTTCTCGCGGGAGCACCACCCCGGGAGCGTGCTGGCCGGTGGCCAGGGCGCGCAGGCCGGCGACGGCCTGATCACGGTCGCGAGCGACGACGGTGCCGAACTTGGGGTGCCGGGCGCGGTGATGGTTGAGGGTGTGGGCGACATCGGCGAGCGGAGTCGCCGAGCCGGAGCCCGCCAACCAGTCGGCGAGCGCACCCGCCGCCGCGGCCACCCGCCGCGTCGACTTGCCGGTCACCACCAACGTGCAAACCTCTGTGCTCCCGGCACTTCCAGCTACCGGCGCCAGGTCGGGACCCTGCTCGATGATGACGTGCGCGTTGGTACCGCCCAGTCCGAACGACGACACCGCGGCTCGACGCGGACCATTGGCGGCCGGCCATGCGGTGTTCTCGGTCGGCACAAAGAACCTGGTCGATGCGGCGTCAATGGCTGGATTCCATTGCGAGAAGTGCAGATTCGGCGGGATCTGGGCGCGTTGCACGGCCAGCGTGGCCTTGATGAAGCCGGCGATGCCGGCCGCCGCCTCGGTGTGGCCGATGTTGGTCTTTACCGCGCCCAGCGCGCACTGGCCCTGGGCATTGTCCTTGACCAGACCGTAGGTGCCGGCCAGCGCCTCGAACTCGATGGGATCGCCCAAGACTGTGCCGGTGCCGTGCGCCTCGACGTAGTTGATGCTTTCCGGTGCGACATCACCGGATCGCAGCGCGTCGGCGATTACGTCACATTGCGCTGCGGTGTTCGGCGCGGTGACGCCGTTGGAGCGGCCGTCCTGGTTGACCGCCGAACCGCGCACCACCGCCAGCACGTGGTCACCGTCGCGCACCGCGTCGGTCAACCGCTTGAGCACCACCACGCCGGCGCCCTCACCGCGCACGAAGCCGTCGGCGGCCGCGTCGAATGCGGCGCACCGGCCATTGGGGGACAGCAATCCCCAAGCGGAGATGGCGATTTGGGTCTCGGGACGCAGAGTGATGCTGACCCCGCCGGCCAATGCCAAATCGGTCTCGCGCAGCCGCAGACTCTGACAGGCCAGATGCACCGCAACCAAGGACGACGAACATGCGGTGTCCACGGCCACCGAGGGGCCGCGGAGGCCCAGCAGGTACGAGATGCGCCCGACGGTGATGCTGTGGGCGTTTCCGGTTCCGCTGTAGGCGTCCACGCTGTCCGGCGTCGCGGCGAGCATCGACTGATACTCGTTGAAGTAGACGCCCATCATCACACCGGTCCGGCTGCCACTGAGGGAATCCGGTGGGATGCCGGCATTTTCGAGGGCCTCCCAGGACACCTCGAGCAGCATTCGCTGCTGCGGATCCATGGCCGCGGCCTCACGTGGTGTGATGCCGAAGAACTCGGCGTCGAAACCGGCCACGTCGGGCACGAAGCCGCCCCACTTGGTGGTCATCCGGCCGGGCGTCAGCGGGTCGGGGTCATAGAACGCGTCCGCGTCCCACCGGTCGGCCGGTATGCGCGAGATCGCATTGCGGCCCTCTACCAGCAAGTCCCAGAAGCTATCCGGGCCGTCGACATCACCGGGGAATCGGCATCCGATGCCCACCACGGCGATCGGCTCCGCCACGGCGACGCGGGAGATCTTGGTGAATTCCTCGGTAAGGATGGCGCGCTGCTGCGCGGTCATACCGGAAATCCGGCTGAAAGCGGTTCGCATTACTTAGACCTGTCGGCCTCGGGGGGACTCGATTCGATGCGGTCAAACAGACTGTCCAGCACGCTGCCCGCCGACGAGGAGAGCAGAGCCATCGCGTCGTCTTCCGGATCGTCCGACGGCGCAACACGTTTGGCCAGGTAGCTGGCCAGGGCTGCCACCGTGGGGTGGTTGAACAACATCGTCGCGGACAACTCGATGCCGACGAACTGCTCGGCCTCGCGTCGAATCGCCATCGCCATCAGGGAATTGAGACCGAGCTCGGCAAACGGCCGGTCGGTGTCCAGCGCGGACTCCGGAATACGCAGTTCCGCCGCGATGATTCGTCGCAGACCCTCTTCGAGCTCGTTACGCACTTCGGCAGCCGACAGACCGGACCAGTCGCGTGCCGGCAGCAGGTAGCTTTCCGAGCCGCCGGACCCGTCGGCTGAAGTCGGCACCGGCACGACGACCGCTTGCGCGACGTCGTGGCCGTCGGCGAATTCCCAGGCGGCGAACGCCTCTGCGGGGGTGATGGCTCGCGAACCCATGCGCTGCAGCTCTTCGCTGACGATCTGGGCGTCGGCGGCGAACCCGAGGTCTTGCCACGCCACCCAGTCCAGGCTCAGGGTGTGGCAACCCCGTTGGCGGCGGGTCCGGGCAAGGGCGTCCAGATAGGAGTTCGCCGCGGCGTAGGAACCCTGCCCCGGGATGCCGAAAATGCCCGCCGCGGAGGCGGTCAGGAAGAAGAAGTCGACGCTGCCCGGCGGGAACGCCTCGTGCAGCACCTGGCTACCGGCGATCTTGGGCCACACGACCCGGCGCACCGCGTCATCGGTCATGTTCGTCACGAGCTGATCGTCGGTGACGCCGGCCGCGTGGATGATGCCGCGGATGGGTGCGGCCCCATCACGGTCACGCCGGTCCAGCAGGGACAGCACATCGTCGCGGTTCCCGATGTCGACGGCGACGGCTTCGACCGTCACGCCGCGTAACTCCAGGCCGCGGATCGCGTCGATCTTCTGGCGCAACCCGGCGTCGAGAGTGTCGAGATCCC
The DNA here is from genome assembly GCF_002086275.1 of Mycobacterium intermedium. Classification (GTDB taxonomy): domain Bacteria; phylum Actinomycetota; class Actinomycetes; order Mycobacteriales; family Mycobacteriaceae; genus Mycobacterium; species Mycobacterium intermedium. Next base: position 2,957 of record NZ_MVHT01000191.1, read on the forward strand.
AGTCCCGGCGCGGTGGCAGGGTCGTGCGGCCCGTCAACACCAGCCGACGGGCGCCGCGGTCCACCAGCCAGCCCGCCATCAACACACCGAGGGCGCCCAGGCCGCCAGTG
>NZ_MVHT01000192.1 GCF_002086275.1 Mycobacterium intermedium
CCCTGGTCTGCCGTATTGCAGGGGCGCCCGGCGTCGGACCGGCTCTAGTGGGCTCGGCTGGTGTACCGGCAGTGGCGCGCGCGAAACGCACTCCCGACAGGTGAGCCGCGTCGACGCATCGCGCGACCTCGTCGGGGCAATCCGCGCCCTACGTCACGTAAACGTGTGGGTCAGCGGTTCTGGAAATTGGGCTTGCGCTTCTCGGCGAACGCCCGCGGGCCTTCCTTGGCGTCGTCGGACAGGAACACCTGGATGCCGATCTGGGTGTCGAGCTTGAACGCCTCGTTCTCGTGCTGCCCCTCGGTTTCGCGGATCGTGCGAAGTATCGCCTGGACGGCCAGCGGTCCGTTGTTCTCGATGATCTCCGCGATCTCGAGGGCCTTGGTCAGCGCCTGACCGTCGGGGACGACGTGCCCGATCAGACCGATTTCCTTGGCCTCGGCGGCGGTGATGTGCCGTCCGGTCAACAACAGGTCGCAGGCCACCGTGTAGGGGATCTGACGCACCAGGCGCACGGCCGAGCCGCCCATCGGGTACAGGCTCCACTTGGCCTCCGAGATGCCAAACTTGGCGCTCTCGCCGGCCACGCGGATGTCGGTGCCCTGCAGAATCTCGGTGCCACCGGCGATCGCGGGTCCCTCTACGGCGGCGATCAGCGGTTTGGTCAGCCGCCGCCCTTTGAGCAAGGCGTCGATACGTGACGGGTCGTAGCTGCCGTCCTTGAAGGAGTCGCCGGGCGGCTTCTGGGTCGCCGTCTTGAGGTCCATGCCAGCACAGAAGTAGCCACCGGCCCCAGTAAGAATGCAGCATCGGATGTCGGGATCGTTGTCGACGCGGTCCCAAGCCTCGACCATGATTTGCATCATTTCGCTGCTCAGCGCGTTCCGACGGTGGGGCCGGTTCATGGTCACGATCAGCGTGTGACCGCGCTGTTCGATCAGTGCGTCCGGTCCGGCCTCGTTTGCTGGAGCCTCGGTCACGATTACCGCCTCTCGCTCGTCATTGGGCATCAGCTTGTCAAGAAATGTAACACGTTCTAATTTGGTCCCGTGGCCCTGAACATTGCTGATCTCGCCGAGCACGCCATCGACGCTGTGCCTGACCGCGTCGCCCTTATCTGTGGCGACGAGCAATTGACCTACGCCCAGTTGGAGGAGAAGGCCAACCGCCTCGCGCACTACTTGCTCGAGCAGGGCGTGCAGAAGGACGACAAGGTCGGACTCTACTGCCGCAACCGCAACGAGATCGTGATTGCGATGCTGGGCATCATCAAAGCGGGCGCCATCTTGGTGAACGTCAACTTCCGCTATGTCGAGGGCGAACTTCGCTACCTGTTCGACAACTCCGACATGGTGGCACTGGTCCACGAGCGCCAGTACTCGGACCGGGTGGCCAACGTGCTGCCCGACACCCCCGATGTCAAGACGATTCTGGTGGTGGAAGACGGCAGCGACAAGGACTACCAGCGCTACGGGGGAGTGGAGTTCTACTCGGCGATCGCCAACAGTTCGCCCGAGCGCGACTTCGGCGAGCGCAGCGCCGATGATATCTACCTGCTCTACACCGGTGGCACGACGGGATTCCCGAAGGGGGTGATGTGGCGCCACGAAGACATCTACCGAGTGTTGTTCGGCGGAACCGACTTTGCGACGGGCGAATTCGTCAAGGACGAATACGATCTGGCCAAGGCCGCCGCGGCGAATCCGCCGATGGTCCGGTATCCGATTCCCCCAATGATCCACGGCGCCACCCAATCTGCCACCTGGATGTCGCTTTTCTCCGGCCAAACCACCGTGCTGTCACCGGAATTCAACGCCGACGAGGTGTGGCGAACGATTCACAAGCACAAGGTGAATCTGTTGTTCTTCACCGGCGACGCGATGGCGCGGCCGCTGCTGGATGCGCTGCTGGCGCATCAGGAAGCTGGAAACGAATACGACCTGTCTTCGCTGTTTCTTCTGGCGAGTACCGCCGCGTTGTTCTCGCCGAGCATCAAGGAGAAACTCCTTGAGCTGCTTCCGAATCGGATCATCACTGACTCAATTGGCTCGTCCGAGACCGGATTTGGTGGCACCAGCATCGTCGCCAAGGGTGCACCGCACACTGGCGGCCCGCGGGTGACCATCGACCACCGCACCGTCGTCCTGGACGAAGACGGCAACGAGGTAAAGCCGGGCTCCGGCGTCCGCGGGTTCATCGCCAAGAAGGGCAACATTCCGGTCGGCTACTACAAGGACGAGAAGAAGACCGCCGAGACGTTCAAAACCATCAACGGTGTGCGGTACGCGATTCCGGGTGACTGGGCCCTGGTCGAAGAGGACGGAACCGTCACGATGCTTGGCCGCGGTTCGGTGTCGATCAACAGCGGCGGCGAGAAGATCTACCCGGAGGAGGTCGAGGCGGCGCTGAAAGGTCATCCCGACGTCTTCGATGCGCTGGTGGTCGGGGTGCCCGACCCACGCTACGGCCAGCACGTGGCCGCGGTCGTTCAGCCCAGGGAAGGGGCACGTCCGTCGTTGGCCGAACTGGACGCCTTCGTGCGGACGGAGATCGCGGGATACAAAGTGCCGCGCAGCCTTTGGTTTGTCGACGAGGTGAAGCGCTCACCGGCCGGCAAGCCAGACTACCGCTGGGCGAAGGAGCAGACCGAGGCGCGGCCCGCCGACGACGTGAACGCTGCGCACGTGACGACGGGAGCCTGAACGCGACCTCGTCGGGCGGGACGGGCGTTTTCGTCAAGCAGCGTTCGGGAGCGCCTGCCGGCTTCTTCGGCTGGGAAGCCGCGGGCTTGCGATGGTTGTCGAGCGTGCCGGGTGGCGTGCCCTGCGCGCAGGTGCTGTCCGTTGACGCCACGAGCCTGACCCTGCGCCGGCTCACTGCGACGGCGCCGACCTCCGAATCGGCATTCTTGTTCGGAAGCCAATTGGCCGTCACGCATGACGCGGGCGCGGCTGCGTTCGGGGCGGGGCCCGAAGGGTGGGACGGGCCGGGGGTCTTCGGGCCG
>NZ_MVHT01000193.1 GCF_002086275.1 Mycobacterium intermedium
CACCGAAAATGCCTACCCAACAACACCATTCAGCGCCAGAACGGCTCAATCATCAATTCGATGCAAAATCGAGGCTAATCGGAGTGGACCTTGGACAACCCGTCAGGTCAGCGCGGCTAGTCGTCCAGGCCTTCAGCGCGCCGCAGCTCGTCGATGCGGTCCACAACCTTTGCCTGTGCCTCCGGGGACAATCCCTGAGACCGTGTCACGATGCGCCGCACGCCGTCCTCCCGGACGGCGGCCAGAAACTGCAGTTCCTGATCGAGCTTTTCGTAGTACTCGTCGTCGGTGAAGTACGCCGGCTTGATCCGGAAAAAATTCGCCAATGCGGCCATGGTCGCGGCCGAGGGGTTGGTGCGGTTGCCCGAACGTAGCTGCGACAGGTACGGAGCCGACATCGTGATGCCCTCTGCCTTGAGCGCCGCGATCACCTCCGCGGAGGTGTGTTGTCCACGACCGGGCGGATACACCGTATCGAACAGGCGGTTCAGGCGGGCGGCGAAAGTCGTGCTCATCGATATGACCTCCAGCGGGCTGGCAGGGCGAATGTTATCAATACGTTATTTGCTGACCATGGTAGCGACAGTTATGTCAACAACCAAGTGCAAACCTGGGCCTCTTGGTCGGCGGCAGGCAGACAGCCCAACCGAGACGCCCCCGCCGAGCCTGTAGTCAAAACGGTACGGTGTCCATAAAAAGAAAGAAGTTCACAGGTTATCCGCAGAATCCTTCGGGAATAAAGGCGCGACAAGACGCCGGCTCGACGGCTGACGAAACCAACCGGCCGGCGGGCTCGAACGGATCCGCGGACCTCCGGGCAACTTGCACCCGTTGCTATCCCACCATTTGCTGCCTATGAACACCGATAGACGGCCTGTGGCGCGAGACGATATTGAAAAAGGCTACGAACCCCCTGTGTCCATGACGTTAACAGTCGGCCCGAATGCCATGTTGACGCGGGTACAACAGTTGGTTCAGTCAGGCATCGCGCGGTGAGCCGGCGCCGATTGCGGCGGTCTCGCGACGCCGCCGCAGAGTTTGCGCCAATCGCTTGGAGACGACGCCTGCCAACGCGGCGAATGCCACCGCGGCCGTCACTGCGACGGCCACCGACCGCCAGCCCAGGGCGTTGTCGAACAGCATCCACAAGCCGAACAACAGGAACAGCAGGCTGGCCAGTCCGTGCAGGAACCGCTCGGGGAGCCGCTGGTGGAGCATCAGCCCTGCGACGATTGCCAGACCGTCGGCCAGAATCATGCCCAGCGTGGTGCCGATCCAGACCCCGACCCAGTTGTGGTCGCTGGCCAGGGTGATCGTGGCCAGGGTGGTCTTGTCGCCCAGTTCCGCCAGCACGAACGAGGAAATCACCGTGAGCAATGCGAATCGGGGTTCCCGCGGAGCCGCCACTTCGTCCTCGTCCTGCGCGGCAGCGCCTTCCCGCCAGGTCCATACTGCGAAAATCAGGAAGGCGGCCGCAGACGCAAACGCCATTGGGCGAGTCGGCAGCGTGGCGCCGAGGTAGTGGCCGATGGCCACCGAGACGCCGTGCGCCAGAGCCGATGCGATGGCCACACCGGAGAGCACCACCCACCAGCGGTAGCGCAACGCGTAGGTCACCGTGAGCAGCTGGGACCGGTCGCCGAGTTCCGCGACAAACACCACCGAGAGACTCAGCAGGATGGCTGCGAACATTCGGACGACCTTTCGACACGCGGCGGCGACCGTTGGGTCGTCGCACATCGGTCGAAGGTCTCACCCACCGTCTCGGATCGAAACGGTTCGCCGGCCGGGCTATTCGCCAGTATGTCGACGCGACGATTGGGGGCTACTCCCCTTCGCTTACGGTTTCTAGGCTAGCGGCCGGATTTGGCGCACGCCAGCTAACTGACGAAGTTCGGGTACCCGTATTCCTCAATTCGGGTGCCGAACTAATCGGTTCGAATTCCCTTATGCGGCAAGCAGCATCGCCAGAATCGCGGTGTCGGGATGGCTGATCGGGTCGACGCCGACGCGGCTCACCATCGACGTGATGGTGCCGTCGGCTTCAGCCTCCACCCACGCTGCCCGGTGTTCCAATCCCAGGTAGGGCAATCCGGGCAACAGGACGCACCCCGACGCCGCCCCGGTGCACTCCGGCAACGACGGCGTGGTTTCCGACGGGGGGTGCAGCATTAGCAGTGCCGGCGGCTGATGATCCGCGAAATAGCCTGGCTGGATGGCGGATTCGCCGAAGACGGTGCCCTCGGCCAACACCAGGCCGACGGTGCCCGGCGCGGGCTCGTCGGGCAGTTCTTCGCGGGCGCCGAATACCGTTGTGGTGGAAAGCAATCCGGGCAAGGACGCCACCCGGACCGCGACCATCAGCAACTGGGCCCATTCCTTGGTCGAATCCGGCCATCGCCCTGAGATCACAAAACCTTTGAGGGTCCCGCGAGAATGGAACGGAGACACCCCTATTGAACGATCAGACCCGGCATCCATCTAGCCCTCCGTCACGCCTCCATTCGAAGTAACTGCGTTGGTAGCTAATAAAAATCGTAGCTCCAAGAATTCCAGCATGCGGTCGGATTTACGCTCATGCAACTCGACACGGCATTGACTGATCGACTTCACAAAGTCGCAATATTTGAGCGCGGTAGACGCAACTTTTAGTAGCTTTCCGGGGTGGCCGCAGGGCCCAACAAGGAGCCCGAACAAGGAGGGCGGCCCCCCGGGGTTTACCCCCCGCCCCCCGGGGTTGGCCGGTATAGGGGGGGGGGGGAAAAAAAAAAACAAAACAAAGGTGGTTGACGGGGGCCCCCCCCACAGGCAGGGGGGGGGGGGGGGGGGGGGGGGGGGGGGGGGGGGGGGGCGCCCCGGCGGGGGGGGGGGGGGGGGGGGGGGGGGGGGCGGGGCGCCGCGGGGGGGGGGGGGGGGGGGGGGCGCGGCCGCCCAGGTTCTCCCGCCGCCGGCCGGGGGCGCATATACCACTAACCCGCGGTTTGCGATCGACAGG
>NZ_MVHT01000194.1 GCF_002086275.1 Mycobacterium intermedium
CCCCCGAGGGCAGCCCGCTGCCGGTTTCCAAAACGGCAACTTCCGTCATCACAGCCCCCCATGGCCAATCGCCAGTACTTGAGAATGATGTTACCAGCTTGATTGAAGGCCGTTCTCCTATTGTTTGCCAGCGAACCGCGCCGGTGTGGCCGCTGCTGGGCAGGTGAGGACCCGATCTGCTCCGAGGGCAGGAATGGAGCGGCGCACGTCGCCTATGTCCAAACCGGGATGACCAACCAGGCCGCCAGTTTCGCCGCCGACCGGCTCTAGCTGCCGACCGCCGCCTTCATGTGACTCCCCTCTGCCCGAGACTCCGATCGACACGGCGGCGTGCACCTAACGCTGCAACCGCCATCCAGTGGCCGGTGAACTAGCGCTGCCAGCACATTTCACAACTTCCAAATCTTCACCGAATACCGCCGCGATGACATAGACGCCTCGGGGCTCGCGGAATCGCGGCTCCGAGTTGCGGAGCACCCGATTAGTGAGGACGGGCCGATGTCTTTTGTCTACGCCGTACCCGAGTTGACCAACGCGGTGGCCGCGCCGTTGCAGGCAATTGGCTCCACGATCAGGGCCGCCAACGAGGCGGCCGCCGCCTTGACGACCGCACTGCAGCCGGCGGCGCTCGATGAGGTGTCCGAAGCTATTGCCGCGTTGTTCGGTTCGCACGGCGTGCAGTATCAGCAGCTCAGCGGCCAGGCCGCGGTGTTCCACGACCAGTTCGTACACAACCTGCAAGCAGGCTTCAGCCAGTACTCGATCACCGAGGCGGCCAACGTGGCGGCTCTCGGCGGGAACCCGCTCCTCGATGTGATCAACGCGCCGTCCATTGCGTTGACGGGGCGCGCGCTGGTCGCGAATGGCGCCGATGCAACGTTGCCCGGCCAGGCAGGCGGCAATGCCGGATGGCTGGTAGGCAATGGCGGCAAGGGCGCACCGGGAGGGCCAGGGCAGGCCGGTGGCCGCGGCGGTGACGCGGGCTTCCTGTGGGGCAACGGGGGAGCGGGCGGAGCCGGGGGAATCGGCATTGCGCCGAACCAGCCCGGTGGGACGGGCGGCGCCGGCGGCAATGCCTGGCTCTTTGGCAACGGCGGCGCCGGCGGGGCCGGCGGCGCCGGCTTTGCCGGTAGGGCCTTGTTCCACGACGGCGCTGGCGGTGCCGGCGGCGCCGGTGGGGCAGGCGGCGTTGGTGGCCTGCTGGCAGGGCTCGGCGGCACCGGTGGCAACGGCGGGGCGGGCGGCCATGGGGCGCCAGGCGGGATCGCCCCTGACGGGGTCCGCTATGCAGGCGGCGCAGGCGGCGCAGGCGGCGCAGGCGGCGACGGCGGCAGCAATTGGGTAGGCGGTCCATGGGATGCCGGTCGGAACGGCAACGGCGGCGAAGGCGGCGCCGGCGGCGACGGAGGGTCAGGCTTGTTCGGCCCTGGTGCAGGCGCCGGCGGCAACGGCGGTCATGGCGGTAGCGGCGCCTACGGCGGTAGAGGTGGTTCTGGCGGCACGGGCGGCGCCGGTGTCGGCGACGCGGCGGGCTCCGGAGGCGCCGGCGGTGCCGGCGGCACCGGCACGATCGCCGGCGGCGACGGCGGCCGCGGCGGTGACGGTGGGGCCACCGGTCGAACGGGCTACGAACCCGGTGAAGCGGTCAGCGGCCACGGCGGTCGCGGCGGCGACGGCGGTGCTGGGATCGGGCCCTCCGGAGTCGGTGGGAACGGCGGCGCCGGCGGCGACGGCGGTATCGGCGACGATGGTACCGGAAGCATCGTCGCCGGTAGAGGCGGCGATGGCGGCCTTGGCGGGGACGGTGGCTCGGGCACCCTTGCCGGCGGCGTCGGCGGCCAGGGTGGTGCCGGCGGCGACGGTGGTATCGGCCGCGCCACCGGCGACGGCGGCGGCTTTGGTGGCAACGGCGGCACTGGCGGCGCCGGCGGCAAAGGCGGTTTCAGCGCCAATGGAACCGGAGGAACCGGCGGGGCGGGCGGCACCGGTGGAGCCGCCGGCCCTGGCGCCGCTACAGACGGCAGCAGTGGTGACGGCGGTACCGGCGGCGATGGCGGCGTCGGCTCGCTCGTTGGCGGCGCCGGGGGCCGAGGAGGTGACGGCGGACCCACAGGCGACGCCAGTACCGGCGGCGATGGCGGCAAGGGCGGCAACGGCGGCGCCAGCGCTTTCGGCAGAGGCGGCGATGGCGGTGATGGCGGCGCGGGCAGCGCCGGTGGCACTGGGAAGGCTGGCGGTGCCGGCGGTGCGGGCGGTGACGGCGGCACCGGCCCTGCCGCCGGCGGCAACGGCGGCAGGGGCGGCAATGGGGGTGCCGGCGGAGACGGTAACGACGACGGAGTGGGTCCTGCCCTCGCTGCCGGCGGGGCCGGCGGTGCCGGCGGCGCCGGCGGGAAGGGCGGCAACAGCCTCGGCGGAATCAACGGCAGCGGCGGGGACGGCGGGGACGGCGGCGTCGGTGGGAACGGCGGCGGCGCCCTCACAAACCTCTCAGCGGGCCGTGGTGGTCGCGGCGGCGATGGTGGCAGTGGTGGTCTCACCGGCACCGGCGGCGCCGGCGGCAGCATCGGTAACGGGGGCGCGGGCGGCGCGGGCGGCAACGGCGGTGTTGGCATAGGTGAGGGCAAGTCCGGCGCCGGCGGTGACGGCGGCCACGGTGGCACCGGCAATCGCGGCGGCGACGGCGGCCGCGGCGGCAACTCCGGCGCGGTCTTCCAGGTCTTCGCCCCTAACCTCGCCAGCGCCGGCGGCGCGGGCGGCGACGGCGGTGCAGGCATCGGCCCGTCCGGCGTGGGCGGCCGCGGCGGCGACGGGGGCGACGGCGGCTTCGGCGGCTACGGCTTGGGGCTTAACGGCACCAACGGCGGAGCCGGCGGCAAAGGCGGAGCGGGCGGCGACGGTTCCATCGTTGGCGGGGACGGCGGTAATGGTGGCCGCGGCGGC
>NZ_MVHT01000195.1 GCF_002086275.1 Mycobacterium intermedium
GCGGTGGGCACCTGGAAATACATGGCGCCCGAACGGTTTTCGAACGACGAGGTCACCTACCGCGCCGACATCTACTCCCTGGCCTGCGTGCTGTACGAGGCGCTGACCGGAAGCCCGCCTTATCGCACGGACAGCGCGAGCATGGTGGTCACCGCCCACTTGATGGACCCGATCCCACAGCCCAGCCTTGCGCGCGCGGGCATTCCCAAAGCCTTCGATGCGGTGGTCGCCCGCGGCATGGCCAAGAAACCCGAGGACCGCTACGCCAGCTGCGGAGATCTCGCGCGGGCCGCACGTGAAGCCCTGAGCACCCCCGACCGGGATCACGCGGAAGACATTCTGCGCCGCAGCTTTGAGACAACGCTGCCCGGAACGGCCGTCACGCCGCAAGCGGGCGGTCGCCCCACCTTCACCCCGGCGCCGGGGGCTCCGCTGAGTCAGCAAGGGCCCCAGTATGCCGACGCGCACTCCTCCGGCCCGATACCTCCGCCTACGCAAGCCGCCCAGCCCGCCTGGGGACCCGGCAGCGGCGGCATTCCTGCCCCGAATCAACCCGGCCAGAGTCCGCAGTACTACCAGGGCGGCGCGTGGGGCGGCACGCCACCGGGTGTCCCCACCCCGCCTCAGCAACCGGGTGGCCCGCCGGCCTGGAACCAGCCCGCGTCGTCAGGTGGCCGCAGCCCTTGGCCCATCATCGCGGGCGCGGCGGCTCTGGTGTTCATCCTCATCCTCGCCGGCGTCGGCATCTGGGTGTTCACCAGGGACGACGGCAGCAAGCAGGCGCACGGCAACGACGTCACCTCGACCGCCCCGACCACCGGCGGGGTGACGAGTACCCGCACCGCCCCTAGTTCGCCGACCACGACCGCTGGCGGCGACGCGCAGAGCAGACTGCGGAGCGCGCTCCCGGACGGCTACTCCACCGGCGCATGCAAGCCGTACACACCGGACCCCGACACCATTTGGGCCAGCGCGGTGACCATGGTCCAGTGCGACCAGAACAGCAAGCCCGGCGGCCCGAGCCGCGCGCTGTACGGTCTGTTCGCGAATCTCACTGCGCTGAAGGAGGCCTTCGATTCCGACATCAGCGCGGTGGAATTGTCCAACTGCCCTGGGGAAGGCCCCTCGCCGTTGAGTTGGCACTACGAAAAGACGCCGAACGTGACCGCCGGCCAGATCGCGTGCGGTACGTATAAGAACCACCCGAACGTTATCTGGAGTAACGACGCGAAACTGGTGCTCAGCGACGTGTTCGGGGACCCGGCCACGCTCGAAGACCTGCACACCTGGTGGGCCCAGTGGGGCTGACATCCCGTCCTGCCTTGACAATTGCCCTGACAAGGCTAAGCCGCACAAGCAGTTTGGCGCGGGAAGAGCCTTCCGGAACGGTTGGGTAAGGGAACCCGTTCTGCGCCAGCGTAATAGCTGACGGTCGCGTCAAACGCAGCACTGCGGCGCGCCGCCGTGACAACGGATGCCTAAGCGGTACAACAGCATTGGTTGTTGTACGGTGGGCCAAACCCTGGTCCAGCGCTGATCAACGGTATGCCGTGTCGCCCGCAGGGGCCGCGGGCGGGCGGTGAGACGCCGGATTGTTGATAGTGTCGGCGACATCTGGTCGGCTTTGGGAGGGTCAGCGATGGGCGAGGCGCCAGGGTTGCGCAGCGGGTCGATGTTCGGCCCGTACCGCCTCAAGCGGCGGCTGGGCCATGGCGGCATGGGCGAAGTTTACGAAGCCGAGCACACCGTCAAGGAGTGGACGGTCGCGGTGAAGCTGATGTCCGAAGCCTTCAGCCAGGATCCGGTGTTCCGCGAGCGGATGAAACGCGAAGCCCGTATCGCCGGCCGGCTGCAAGAACCCCACGTGGTGCCCATCCACGACTACGGCGAGATCGACGGCCAGATGTTCCTGGAGATGCGGCTGATCCTGGGAACGGATCTGGACAAGCTGCTGAAGCGCAGCGGCCCGATGCCGCCGCCCCGCGCGGTCGCCATCCTCACCCAAATCGCCTCAGCCCTCGATGCCGCCCATGCGGCAGGGGTCATGCACCGCGACGTCAAACCGCCCAACATCCTGGTCACCCGCGAAGACTTCGCCTACCTCGTCGACTTCGGCATCGCCAGCGCCACCACCGACGAGAAGATCACGCAACTGGGCACCGCGGTGGGCACCTGGAAATACATGGCCCCCGAACGGTTTACCAAAGACGCGGTCACGTATACCGCCGACGTCTACTCCCTGTCCTGCGTGCTGTACGAGTGTATGACCGGGGTTCCGCCGTACCAATCGGACAACCATGCCGTATTGGTCAGCTCGCACATGATCGACCCGATTCCGCGGCCCAGCGCGAAGAACCCGGCCGTCCCCAGAGCGCTCGACGACGTGGTCGCCCGCGGCATGGCGAAGAAACCCGAAGACCGCTACCCCACCGCCGGCGACCTGATGCGAGCCGCCCATGACGCGCTCAGCGCTCCGGATCAAAATCAGGCGGCAACAATCCTGCGCCGTAGCCAGGAAGCCGCGCTGCCAAAGGGATTGGCCGACCCGCCGACCGTCCAGCAACGTCGCGGTCCTGGTTCCAGTCCACCCGGCGCCGGGCCGACCAGCCCGGTATCACCGCCCACGAAGCCGGTCACTCCGCCCGCCGCTCCGACGTGGGAGCCCGGCACCCGTCCCGTGCCGACTGAGCGACAACCTGCCGCACCCCCGAACCCACGCCCGCCGAGTCGCGCGACGCCCCCGCGTCCGACGCCATACCCGAGTCCGCCGCAGCGCCCGAGCCCGCCGCCGCCCCCGAGGGCAGCCCGCTGCCGGTTTCCAAAACGGCAACTTCCGTCATCACAGCCCCCCATGGCCAATCGCCAGTA
>NZ_MVHT01000196.1 GCF_002086275.1 Mycobacterium intermedium
TCCGTGACAACCGCACCTGGCAACCCGACTCACCCCCAATCACACAGTCGGCGGCTTGACATCTTCATTGAGAGTCCTCTCAATCGTGAGCCGTCTGAGCTGTCTCGGCTATCAGGGGCGGGAAGTTCGGTGGGCGCTTCTCGAAGAAAGCCGTGATGCCCTCGATGAAATCGGGGCGCGTCATCGATTCGTGCATCAGCTGCTCGGCCTTGTTGCTGGTCTCGACAATCGGGAGGCCGGCGTCAGCGTAAAGCTGCCGCTTCATCACAGCCAGCGAGCTGGGCGCACAGTTTCGAGCGATGTCATCAGCGTAGGCCAGCGCGCGATCCAGCAGCTGGTCGCGCGAAACCACCTCCTTGACCAGACCGAGTTCGGCGGCTTCCTCAGCCAGAAAGGTGCGGCCGGACAGCAGCAGGTCGGTGGCCGCACCCCAGCCGATGAGTCGCGGCAGGATCCAGGAGATGCCGTACTCGGCGACCAGTCCGCGCCGCGCGAACGCGGTGGTGAATTTCGCACCCGCAGCGGCGAAACGGACATCGGCCATCAACGCCAACGAAAGCCCGATGCCGGCGACGGACCCGTTGATTGCCACGATCACCGGCTTGCGCAGTTGGGTCAGGAAATACGGATGCTTTTCGGCGACCAGTGCACCCACGTCGGTCTTGCTGGCCGACTCCACCGTCGTCGACGAGATCGAATTCAGGCCGCCCATGTCCGCGCCCGCACAGAATGCCCGCCCGTTACCGGTCAGCACGATGACGCGAACGGCGGGGTCGGCTTCCGCGGCGTCGAAGTAGCGATAGAACGCCGACATCATCGGCTGGCCCCAGGCGTTCATCCGCTCCGGTTGGTTGAGGGTGACCACCGCGACACCCGACTCGGTGATCTCGTAGAGCACCGGCTCTCGATCGCGCTCGCGCAATACGGTCGAGCGCTCGGCGACCGCGCTGCCGTCGGTGCTCATCGGACCCGTCCCTCCTGGGCTGACCACGGAAGCGTGGCCGTGGTTAGTTCATACTGTATACCTATCGGTACCGCTTTCTGCAAAGAGGGCCAGGTTGCTTGCCTCGGCGGGAAGCCCCTGATGAGACCGGCTGTTAGGCACCATTTCCCGCCCTGGCGGGTAACGTTCGACATGACACGACGGGAGGCAGTAATGGTTCAGGTGATGGCGGGCTTTCGGGTCCTCGAGGTTGCGCAGTTCACCTTCGTCCCCGCCGCTGGAGCGATCCTGGCCGACTGGGGCGCAGACGTCATCAAGGTCGAGCACCCACTGCGCGGCGACACCCAGCGCGGGTTCCTCAACATGGGAGGAATCCAGGTCGACCCCGACCGGCATCCGTTGATGGAGCACCCCAACCGCGGCAAACGCAGCGTCGGAATCGACGTTTCTACGCCCGGCGGCCAGGAGGTGCTCTACGAACTGGCCAAAACCTCGGACGTTTTCCTCACCAACTACCTGCCGGCACAACGACAGAAGAACAAGTTCGACGTCGAGCACATCCGCGCGGCCAACCCGAACATTGTCTACGCGCGCGGTTCGGCGTACGGCGACAAGGGCCCGGAACGCGACATAGGCGGTTACGACGGGACGGCCTTCTGGACGCGCAGCGGCGTGGGACATTCGCTGACCCCGGCGGAGCTGGGCGGTGCTCTGGGACAAGGCATTCCCGCGTTCGGCGACTCCATCGGCGGCATGTTCATCGCCGGCGGCATCTCGGCGGCGCTGCTGCATCGCGAGCGCACCGGTGAAGCCGTTGAGCTCGACGTGTCGCTGCTGAGCACCGCCTGGTGGGCCGCGGGGGCTAGCGTCACCCAGGGTATGGAGACCGGTGAGGTCATGCGCAACCACATGCCGGGCTCGCTGGCTCCGTCGGTAAATCCCTTCATGGGCAACTACGAAACGTCCGACGGCGGCACGATCAACCTGTGCATCATCAGTCCCACCGGACTGATCCGCGATACGTTCGAGCACCTCGGCATCCCCGAGGCGGCCGACGATCCCCGGTTCGCCGATGTGCTACCGCTGATTCAGAACGCGGACGCGGCCAGTGAACTGATCAGGAAGGCGTTCGCCGCCAAGCCATTTGAGTACTGGCGCCAGCACCTGAAGACCATGAAAGGTCAGTGGGCCCCGTTCCAGAGCCTTCTCGACTTGGCCAGCGACGAACAAGCGCTCGCCAACGACATGATCGCCGAAGTCGAGGTGGCCAGTGGCGGCCCGCCGTTCAAGGTCGTGCGCGGACCCGTCCAGTTCAACCACGAGCCGCTGCAGACGACCAGGGCCCCGCAAGCCTCCGAGCACACCGAGATCGTGCTGATGGAGCTTGGGATGGATTGGGACCGCATCGCCGAGCTCAAGGATTCCGGCGCTATCGCGTAGCTGGGGTCGGTGAAAGACGCACTGCCACAGCGTCAGTCGGGTGGGGAGCGGGAGGCCTGCCGCCAAAGCCCAAGTCAACAAGCGCGCACGTTTACGTGAGGCAACGAATACCACTACGCGCGCATCTTGACATGAGGCAACAGGCCCTCATCTTGTCAGTGCAGGCGATTACAATCGAAAATATGTTCGACTCCCAGTTGTCGATGTTCGACCCCGAGCCCGCGACGCCGGATGCTGCGTTGTCGGAGCGGGTGGTGCCCGAAGAGGCGTTGGCCTGGCTGGATGAGAACCTGACGCGCCGGGAGGCATTGACCAACACGACCGCTGAGACCACGAGGTGGCTGGACCGCAC
>NZ_MVHT01000197.1 GCF_002086275.1 Mycobacterium intermedium
GCTCCGGTGTCACCCGTCGCCCCCGTGTCACCCGTCGGGCCAGTGGCTCCGGTGTCACCCGTCGCCCCGGTGTCACCGGTCGGGCCGGTCGCTCCGGTGTCACCCGTCGGGCCGGTCGCTCCGGTGTCACCCGTCGGGCCGGTCGCTCCGGTGTCACCCGTCGGGCCGGTCGCCCCGGTGTCACCCGTCGCCCCGGTGTCACCGGTCGGGCCAGTGGCTCCGGTGTCACCCGTCGCCCCGGTGTCACCGGTCGGGCCAGTGGCTCCGGTGTCGCCGGTCGGGCCGGTCGCTCCGGTGTCACCCGTCGGGCCGGTCGCACCGGTGTCACCCGTCGGACCGGTCGCCCCAGTGTCACCAGTCGGGCCGGCCGGGCCCGTCGCACCAGTGTCACCGGTCGGGCCGGCCGGGCCCGTCGCACCAGTGTCACCGGTCGGGCCAGCCGGGCCCGTCGCACCAGTGTCACCGGTCGGGCCAGCCGGGCCCGTCGCACCAGTGTCACCGGTCGGGCCAACCGGACCAGTCGCCCCGGTGTCACCGGCCGGGCCGGTCGGGCCAACCGGACCAGTCGCCCCGGTGTCACCGGCTGGGCCGGTCGGGCCAATCGGCCCAGTCGGGCCAGCCGGGCCGGTCGGGCCAACCGGGCCGGTCGGGCCAGCCGGGCCGGTCGGGCCGATCGGGCCGGTCGCCCCGGTGGCACCGCCGCCACCTCCGCCACCACCAGACTGACCGTTTTGACCGTCGTGTCCGTCCTGGCCGAAGAACGCGCCGCCTTCACCTCCGCGGCCGCCTAGGCCGCCTACGCCGCCGGGACCGCCGTTACCACCACCGGCGCCCTCACCCCCGACACCCGCCTGCCCGCCGGCACCACCGTCACCGCCATGGCCCAAAAGGAAGCCACCCGCACCACCCGCACCACCAGCCCCACCGTTGCCACCGGCGCCACCATTACCTACTCCAACCGCCGCAGCACCCGGGGCACCGGCCCCGCCGGCGCCACCGGCACCGCCGTGGCCCATGAAGAACCCTCCGGCACCACCGGCACCACCGGCACCACCGTTAGCACCGGGGGCAATGCCCGCTCCGCCGGAACCACCAGCACCGCCCTGGCCCATGAAGAACCCGCCAGCACCACCGACACCACCGGCACCACCATTGGCGGCTACTCCCGTTCCGCCAGCACCGCCGGCACCACCAGCACCGCCCTGGCCGAAGAAGAATCCGCCGGCACCCCCGGCGCCACCGGCTCCACCGGGACCCACGATGGCCGTTCCGCCAGCACCGCCGGCGCCACCATGGCCAAACAGCCACCCACCAGCACCGCCGGCGCCGCCGGCAGCACCGGGACCGCCGATGCCTCCGGCGCCGCCCCTACCGATCAACCCCGACGACCCGCCGGCACCGCCGACAGCGCCCGGCGCCGTGCTGTCGCCACCGGCACCACCGCTGCCGTACAACCATCCGCCGGCACCGCCAGCCGTCCCCTGCGGACCCGAAGTCCCGGCCGCACCGTCTCCGATCAACGGACGCCCCGTAAGTTGCTCGATCAGCCCATTGACCGGATCACTCGCCGCCCCCAACGCCTGCGCCGCCGCATTGGCAACCTCGGTGCTCTGATACGAGGCAGCGCTGGCCGCCAAAGTTCGCGTGAACTGATCATGGAACGCCGCTGCCTGCCCAGCCAGCGCCTGAAACTCCTCCGCAGAATGCGAGAACATTAGAGCTATCGCCGTCGACACCTCGTCGGCTGCCGCAGCCGCTATCGCCGTGGTCGGACCTGCAGCCGCCGCCGTCGCACTGGCCAATCTCTCGGCGATGCCGTCGAGATTCGCAGCCAACCACTGGACCACAGCCGGTGAGATGTACAAAGGCGAAGTCATGACATTGCACCTCATCTTCAATCGCCAGCCCTGCATAGGGCCATGGCATGGGGCGGCGGTCCCACCCACGGATTGGAAGAATACACGCGATGGCGCGCTTTGCAGCCATTAAGTTGCCATTGCTTTTGTCGATTTTCTGTGAACCCAGATAGCTCTGGAAAACAATATTTATGGAAACACATATGCGCATCAATATGCACTTATATATTGACATAATACTGATGAATACGTCGATATATTGATGGTGCCAGCGGCGGCGTTCTGTCTGCATCTTTGATTTTGCTGATAGTCTGCCCTGGCGCGCTGCATGCCTCTGAACAGGTACTTTGCAGCACACTAGAAAATTTAGCATTTGCCATTCTGCGCCTGCTCGGTACCAGATATCATGCGAGGAAGATTTGCGGTCTAAGTACATCCGTCTCTTCGCACAGAACAAAAGAAATACATTCATCAGGGTGGACCCTGGCTCGCTTGCCATGAGCGTGAGACCCAGTTGACCCGATTTTTGCCAGGCTAAACGGACCACCTGTATTGCCGTTATGGGACCACCGGCGCGTAGCGCCCGATGTCCCTCAGTTTTTGTTCGTTCGATCGGGTGACGCGCATGTTAGGGAGGTCGGCGGGCATCGCTTAGTGCGTTGAGATCAGGGAAGTAGAGGGGGTGTTGGGAGGTAGCGGGGTTAGCCGACTCCCGTGGTACGGCACGATCGCTGCGCATTGCGGCCTGGACCCCTAGCCTCGATTTTTCGTCGAGGGTGATTTCGGTCGGACTTGGCGATGGGGTGCGTGGTGTCTGGGGTTTGTGTGGTTTAG
>NZ_MVHT01000198.1 GCF_002086275.1 Mycobacterium intermedium
CCCGAACTGGCGTCCGAGTTGGCCGCGGAGCTGGGCGGGGTCGCCGGCTCGGCAGGCGACGCGCTGCCCACCGAACTCGCCGGGACCGAGTACGTGCTGTACGTACCGCCGTCCCCCGCCGATCCCGTCGACGTCGAGTCAGCGTACGACCTGTTCCACACGGCGCGACGGTTGGCCGCGGCCCTGCTGGCGAGTCCGTCACAACCCAAGTTGTTCATTCTGACCCGCAACGCGCAACCCGTCGCCGACGGCGAGCGCGCCAACCCGGCCCACGCCGTGCTGTGGGGGCTGGGCCGCACACTGGCGCTCGAACACCCCGAAATCTGGGGCGGCGTCATCGATCTCGACGAGTCGGTGCCGTCCGTGCTGGCCGCGTCATACCTACGCGACGAGGCCCACAGCGGTGACGGCGAGGACCAGGTCGTCTATCGCTCGGGGCTGCGCCGGGCACCTCGGCTGCAAAGGCCAACCGCCGCACCGCCACCGGTCACCCTCGGCGGCGACACCAGCCAGCTGGTGATCGGCGCCACCGGAAACATCGGACCGCAGTTGATCCGTCAACTGGCGACGATGGGTGCCAAGACGATCGTCACCGTGTCCCGCAACCCCGGCACCCGGTTGGCGGAGCTTGCCGAAAGCCTTGCGGCAACCGGAACAACGCTCGTTCAGGTCGCCGCGGACGCGGCCGACCCCGTCGCAATGAGCGCCCTGTTCGACCGGTTCGGGGCGGACCTGCCCGCTTTGGAGGGGATCTACCTGGCGGCCTTCGCCGGTCAACCGGTGTTGCTCAGCGAGATGACCGACGACGACGTCGCCGCGATGTTCCGGCCCAAGCTGGACGCCGCCCGGCTGCTCCACCGGCTGTCACTGAAACACCCCGTGCGGCACTTTGTTTCATTCTCGTCGATCTCGGGACTGACCGGGTCGCGCTGGCTGGGCCATTACACGGCCACCAGCGCCTTCCTGGACACCCTGGGCCACGCCCGCCGCCTGATGGGACTGCCCGCGACCGTCATCGCCTGGGGCCTGTGGAAGTCCCTCGCCGATGCACAGCAGGACGCAAGCCAGGTGAGCACCGAATCCGGCCTGCACCCCATGGACGACGAGGTGGCCATCGAGGCGCTGGCCTCCGCAATCAACCCCGCCGCCGGCGTGCAAACCGTTGTGGTGGCAGCGGATTGGCCGCTGCTGGCGGCGGCCTACCGCACCCGCGGCGCGCTGCGCATTGTCGAGGACCTGTTGCCGGTGCCCGGCGAGGCGGCGTTGCCGGAGAGCGAGTTCCGCAAGGCCCTCGGGAAGTGCCCGCCCGAACGGCGGCTCGACATGCTCTTCGACGAGGTCGGCGCGCTGGCCGCGAAGGTGATGGGGCTACCCGCAAGTGAAACGCTCGACCCGTCGACCGGCTTCTTCCAGCTCGGCATGGACTCGTTGATGAGCGTGACACTGCAGCGCGCGCTGTCTGAGACGCTGGGCGAATTCCTGCCCGCCTCGGTGGTGTTCGACTACCCGACCGTGTACAGCCTGACCGATTATCTGGCCACCGTCCTGCCGGAGCTGGCCGAGGCGGCTCCGGCCGCCTCAGAAGGCTCGGCCGACGCCGGCGATACCTACGACGAACTGACAGAGGATGAGTTGTTGCAACAGCTTTCAGAAAGGTTGAGCTGAGCCGGTGACAACTACGTCTGCCCCGAATCCAGACCGCCGGGCGATCATCACCGAGGCGTTGCGCAAGATCGACGACCTCACCGCTCGCCTCGCGGTCGCCGAGAAATCCAGCACCGAACCGATCGCCGTGGTCGGCATGGGATGCCGATTCCCGGGGGGGGTGAACAACCCGGAGCAGTTCTGGGAGTTGTTGCGCGACGGCCGCAGCGGCATCGGGCGGGTGCCCCCGGAGCGCTGGGACGCCGACGCATTCTTCACCGACGATCACACCGTCCCGGGCACCATCTGCAGTCGTGACGGCGGCTTTCTCTCCGGCTGGCAACCCGACGAGTTCGATGCCGAGTTCTTCTCGATCTCACCCCGCGAAGCGGCGGCGATGGATCCGCAACAGCGGTTGTTCCTCGAGGTCGCGTGGGAAGCGCTGGAACACTCCGGCATTGCGCCGCACACGATTCGGGGTACACAGACTTCCGTCTTCGTCGGCGTCACCGCGTACGACTACATGGTCACGCTGGCGGGTCAGTTGCGGCCGGAGGATCTCGACGCGTACATCCCCACCGGAAATGCGCTGAACTTCACCGCGGGACGGCTGGCCTACTTCCTGGGGGCTCGCGGCCCGGCGATGGTCATCGACACGGCCTGCTCGTCGTCATTGGTCGCGGTACACCTGGCCTGCCAGAGTTTGCGCTCCGGCGAAAGCGATACCGCGCTGGTCGGTGGAACCAACCTGCTGCTCAGTCCGGGCCCGAGC
>NZ_MVHT01000199.1 GCF_002086275.1 Mycobacterium intermedium
TGTGAATGGCCATGAGAAAGTCCCCATCTGTGGCCAGTAGAAAGTCCCCACTGGTGGCCAGGTAGAAGTCCCCACTCCTTTGCTGGGTTTCGTGTCGTTTCCGGGAGCTGTGGGCCTGGGCGGTGACGGTGATAGCGCCAACTGTCACCACACCGCCCAGGGAGCTCTATTGAAGTCTGCAAGGGAGCAAATGAACATCATTTCTGCGTATCAGCAGGTCGGGACGTATCGCGGTGCTGCCGATCTGTGCGGGACGACCCATAAGACGGTCAAGCGGGTCATCGAGCGGGCCGAGGTCGGCGGGCCACCGCTGCGGGAGCCCCGAGCGCGCAACCTCGATGCATTCACCGAGCTGGTGGCTGAGCGGGTCGACAAGTCCAAGGCCAAGATGTCGGCCAAGCGGATGTTGCCGATCGCCCGTGCCGCCGGGTATCAGGGCTCCGCGCGCAATTTCCGGCGCCTGGTGTCCGAGCAGAAAGCGTTGTGGCGCAAACAGAACAAACATCAACGGCGTCCGGCGGTCTGGTCACCCGGTGACTATCTGGTGATGGACTGGGCCGAAGCGGCACCCGGATTGTTCGTCTTCTGCGCGGTCCTGGCGTACTCGCGCTGGCGATTCGTGCGCTTCGCTGGTGATCAGAAAGCTTCCACCACCCTGGCGATGATCGCCGAAGCCCTCGAGGCCATCGGCGGAGTGCCGGCCAAGGTCCTGGCCGACCGGATGGGCTGCCTCAAAGGTGGCGTGGTCGCCAATATCGTTGTCCCAACACCGGATTACGTGCGGTTCGCCTCTCACTACGGGTTCGTCCCGGACTTCTGCCACGCCTCGGACCCGCAATCGAAGGGCATCGTGGAAAACCTATGCGGCTACGCCCAAGACGACCTCGCCGTCCCGCTTTTGACCGAAGCCGCGATCACCGGCGAGCAGGTCAATCTGCGACAGCTCAACGAGCAGGCCGGCCTATGGTGCGCCGAGGTCAACGCCGCACTGCATTCGGAGATCTGCGCCATCCCTGACCAACGGCTCGCAGAAGAGCGCACCGTGCTCAAAGCTCTGCCGTCGCTGCGGCTAGAAATTGGTGTCGGGTCGGTGCGCCGCAAAGTCGACAGCCTGTCCTGTATCCGGTACGGCTCGGCCCGCTACTCGGTGCCCCAGCGGCTGGTCGCGACCACGGTGGCAGTGGTCGTCGATCACGGTGCGTTGATCATCCTGGAGCCCACGACCGGGGTGATCGTGGCCGAACACGAACTCGTCGGCCCCGGGGAAGTCTCTGTCCTCGATGACCATTACGACGGACCCCGCCCGGCACCCTCACGTGGACCGCGCCCGAAAACCCATGCAGAGAAACAGTTCTGCGCCCTGGGGTCTGACGCCGAGCAGTTTCTCGTCGGCGCTGCCGCCATCGGGAACACCCGGCTGAAATCTGAACTCGACACCCTGCTCGGACTCGGCGCTGCCCACGGACAACAGGCCCTGGTTGACGCCCTGCGCCGGGCGGTGGCGTTTCGCCGGTTCCGGGCCGCCGACGTGCGCTCCATCCTGGCCGCTGGCGCCGGAACCCCACAACCCCGATCTGCCGGTGACGCCCTGGTCCTCAACCTGCCCACCGCCGAGACCCGATCCTTGGACGCCTACCGGATCGACGGCACCTCCACCGATGGGACGGCCTCATGACCGCTACCACGAATACAACCAAAGCGGTGCCGCCACCGTCGGTGGAGCCGTTGGCTGCTGACCTCGACGCCGCCCTGCGGCGGCTGAAGTTGGCCACCGTGCGGCGCAACGCCGCTGAGGTGCTGCAAGTGGCCAAGACCCAACGCTGGACCCCACACGAGATCCTGCGGACATTGGTGGAGGCTGAAATCGCCGCTCGCGATGCCTCCAACGCCGCCAGTCGTCTTAAGGCTGCGGCGTTTCCGGTCGCCAAGACATTCGACGGTTTCGACGTGGCGGGATCCTCGGTCACCCAAGCTACGTTCGACTACTTGTCGAGCTTGGAATGGATTCGGGCGCAGCAGAATATAGCGGTCATCGGCCCGCCGGGCACGGGCAAGAGCCACTTGCTCGTTGCTTGCGGAAACGCCGCCGTGCACGCCGGTTTCAAGGTCCGCTACTTCACCGCAGCCGACCTGATCGAGGTGCTCTACCGCGGTCTGGCCGACAACACCGTCGGCAAGATCATTGACACCTTATTGCGGGCAGACCTCGTCATATTGGATGAGATTGGCTTCGCCCCGCTCGATGACACCGGCACTCAACTGTTGTTCCGACTCGTGGCTGCCGGCTATGAACGCCGCTCTTTGGCCATCGCCTCACACTGGCCATTCGAGCAATGGGGACGATTCCTGCCCGAGCACACCACCGCCGCCAGCATTCTCGACCGGCTACTGCACCACGCCACGATCGTCATCACCTCCGGCGAGTCCTACCGGATGCGCCATGCCGACCACAAGAAGGGAGCCACCAAGAGTTAGCCAATCACCCGCTCAGGGGCGGGGACTTCTCCTGGCCAAAAACGGGGACTTCCAGATGGCCATTGACA
>NZ_MVHT01000019.1 GCF_002086275.1 Mycobacterium intermedium
CGTGTCCGCGGATCGTTAGCAAAGCTACTGACGAGTTAACCAGCGCGCAGGATCAACGCGTCGCCCTGGCCGCCGGCGCCGCACAACGCAGCCACTCCGTAGCCCGATCCACGGCGCGCCAACTCGAGCGCCACATGCAGGGTGATCCGTGCCCCTGACATGCCGATCGGATGCCCGACCGCAATTGCGCCACCATTGACGTTGACGATCTCGGGGTTCACGCCGAGTTCCCTCGTAGAGGCCAAGGCCACCGCGGCGAACGCTTCGTTGATCTCCACGACGTCGAGTTGATCGACCGAAATGCCTTCGCGGCCAAGGGCTTTCTTGATCGCGTTGGCCGGCTGCGATTGCAGCGTCGAATCCGGCCCGGCGACCACACCGTGCGCACCGATCTCGGCCAGCCAACTCAACCCCAGTTCCTGGGCCTTTTCTTTGTTCATCACCACAACCGCGGCCGCTCCGTCGGAAATCTGCGACGCGGACCCGGCGGTGATGGTGCCGTCCTTGCGAAACGCCGGCTTGAGACCGGCGAGAGACTCGGCGGTGGTGTTCGCGCGAATGCCTTCGTCCTCGCTGAACTGCAGCGGATCACCTTTGCGCTGCGGAATGCTCACCGGGACAACCTCGTCGGCGAAAATGCCGTCTTTCCAAGCGGCAGCGGCCTTTTGGTGCGATGCGGCGGCGTACTCGTCCTGTTCCTGACGGGTGAACTGGTCGACGTCGTTGCGCTGCTCGGTGAGCGCCCCCATTGGCTGGTCGGTGAATACGTCGTGCAGCCCGTCATAAGCCAAGTGGTCCAAGACCTTGACGTCGCCGTACTTGTAGCCCGCCCTGCTGTCCATCAGCAGGTGGGGGGCTTTTGTCATGGATTCCTGTCCCCCGGCCACCACCACGTCGAACTCGCCGGCGCGGATGAGCTGATCAGCCAAAGCGATCGAGTCGATGCCGGACAAGCACATCTTGTTGATGGTCAGTGCCGGCACATCCCAGCCGATGCCTGCAGCAACGGCAGATTGGCGAGCGGGCATCTGGCCCGCCCCCGCGGTCAGCACCTGCCCCATGATCACGTACTCGACCAATGAGGCCGGAACGTTGCCCTTTTCCAGGGCACCTTTGATGGCGATGGCACCCAGATCGCTGGCGCTGAAATCCTTCAGCGAACCCATCAATTTTCCGATAGGCGTCCGTGCTCCAGCAACTATCACCGACGTCGTCACAACTACCTCCTAAGCGCACGAGAACAGCCCGTCCGGAGAACCCGGTAGAGACAGATTCTTTATATCGAGGTTACCGTTAGGGGGTGACGACCGATCAAGTTGACGCCCGTCAGGTTCTGGGTACCTCGCTGGTTACCGGGCTCGATCACGTCGGCATCGCGGTCCCGGACCTCGACGCCGCAATCGAGTGGTACAACGACCACCTCGGCATGATTCTCGTGCATGAGGAGGTCAACGAGGACCAGGGCATCCGCGAGGCAATGCTGACCGTGCCGGGTTCCACAGCACAGATCCAGCTGATGGCCCCCCTAGACGAGTCATCGGTCATCGCGAAGTTCTTGGACAAGCGCGGGCCGGGCATCCAACAGCTGGCCTGCCGCGTTCGCGATCTCGACGCGATCTGTGAACGGTTGCGCGATCAGGGCGTCCGCCTCGTGTACGAGCAGGCCCGTCGCGGCACGGCAAACTCCCGGATCAACTTCATCCACCCCAAGGACGCCGGCGGCGTTCTGATCGAACTGGTCGAGCCCGCTTCCTGATTTCTTCCTGGTTCCGGCCAATCCGGCTACTCACGACCACTTTCGAGTGGGGCCGCGGGTAGCGCGATTTGCCCAGCACGGGGTGTGCCAGTGCCGGCGTTCCTCGACCGCTTGCGTCAGATCGGTAGGCCAAACCACCACATGCGCTGTGCCAGGCTGGATTTGGTGGTCACATCCGGGGCAGCGATATACCTTGACCGCGCGGGCCGCAGCGACCGGGCGCACTTCGTATTCGTAGCCATCGGGCCCGATCTCCACGCGCCCCGCCATCGGCGCGAACTTTGCCGGCTCGCGGCGCCGCGGCGGCTTACCCCGCCCGCGCCGAGGCATCAGAAGAGCCGGTACTCGTCGCTGTCCATCCCCCGCATGCGATCGTAATCCAATGTCAGGCAACGGATTCCGCGATCATTAGCCAGTGTCCGGGCCTGGGGCTTGATCTGCTGGGCGGCGAACACCCCCTTGACGGGCGCGAGAACGCTGTCGCGATTGAGCAATTCGAGATAGCGGGTGAGCTGCTCCACGCCGTCGATCTCGCCGCGGCGCTTGACTTCCACCGCAACCGCACCGCCCCGCTCGTCACGACACAGCAGATCGACGGGCCCGATCGGGGTCATGTATTCGCGACGAACCAACGTGTATCCCTCACCGAGCAGTTGGACGTGCTCGGCGAGCAACGCCTGCAGATGGGCTTCCACGCCGTCCTTGACCAAACCCGGGTCGACGCCCAGGTCGTGGCTGGAGTCGTGATCGATCGCCTCCACCGTGATTCGCAGCTGTTCGCCGGCCTTGTTCTCGACCACCCAAACCGGAAATTCGCCGTCGACCTCTTCGGTCAACCAGCACGGCGGACTCATCCAATTCAACGGCTTGTAAGCACGGTCGTCGGCGTGAACGCTGACTGACCCGTCAGCCTTGAACAGCAGCAGCCTGCGCGCGGAAGGCAGATGTGCGGTGAGCCGACCTATGTAGTTGACGGTGCATTGAGCAATGACGAGACGCACCCGAATCACCTTAGAGCCTGTTTGACGAATTAGGCTGACGCCAACATGCCGACAAAAGGGTCGCCCAAGAAGACCAACAGGACCACAGCGCAACGCGTGGGCCGAGTGCTCGAGAGGGTCACCCACCAGAGCGGGCGGCCGGACACGCCCGCATACGGGTCGTGGCTGCTGGGGCGGGTCACCGAGAGCCAACATCGTCGGCGGGTCCGCATCCAGGTCATCCTGACGACGTTGATCGTGGTGGCCAACCTGATCGGGATCGGCGTGGCGATCCTGCTGGTAACCGTGGCAATTCCGGAGCCAAGCGTGTTCGAGGACGCCCCGTTATGGATCTCGACCATCGCCGTGCCGATCTACATCGTTCTTGCGGTGGCGTTTGGCGCCTACTGGATCACCCGGCAGACGGTGCTGTCGCTGCGCTGGGCAATCGAGGAACGCAAGCCGGACCGCAACGACTCACGGAACACGTTCCTGGCTCCGTGGCGCGTCGCGGTCGTCGACCTGATCTTGTGGGGAGTCGGCGCCGTGCTGACAACGACCCTGTTCGGGATGGTGAATCACCTGTTCATCCCCCGATTCCTGCTGTCCGTGAGCTTCTGCGGCCTGTTGGTCGCCACCGGCAGTTATCTGCTGGCCGAGTTCGCGCTGCGTCCGGTCGCGGCGCAGGCGCTCGAAGCGGGGCCACCACCGCGACGGCTGGCACCGGGGATCATGGGGCGAACCATGATGGTGTGGCTGATGGGTTCGGGTGTTCCGGTGGTGGGCATCGCCCTGCTGGCCTTCTTCGAGATCGTGTTGCGCAATCTCACCCAGACCCAATTCGCGGTGGGGGTGCTCATCATCTCAACCGTCACCCTGATCTTCGGCTTCATCCTGATGTTGATCCTGGCCTGGCTGACGGCGACGCCGGTCCGGGTGGTGCGTGCGGCGCTCAAACGTGTCGAGCAGGGCGACTTGCGCGGCGACCTGGTGGCGTTTGACGGAACCGAATTGGGTGAGCTGCAACGCGGATTCAACGCGATGGTCGACGGCCTGCGGGAGCGGGAGCGGCTCCGCGACCTCTTCGGCCGTCACGTCGGACGCGAAGTCGCGCTAGCGGCCGAAAAGGAGAAGCCCAAGCTGGGCGGTGAAGAACGCCACGTCGCTGTGGTTTTCATCGACATCGAAGGCTCGACGAAAATGGTGACCAAGCGCCCTCCGGCCGAGGTCGTCGAAGTGCTGAACCGATTCTTCGCAGTCGTCGTCGAAGAGGTGGACCGCCAGCGCGGACTCGTCAACAAATTCGAAGGCGACGCGTCGCTCGCTATTTTCGGCGCCCCTAACAGGCTTGAGAACCCCGAAGACCATGCCCTGGCCGCTGCCCGCGCGATAGCGAAACGACTGGTGGAGGAGGTCCCCGAATGCCCGGCAGGCATCGGCGTGGCCGCGGGCGAGGTGGTCGCAGGCAATGTGGGCTCCAAAGAACGGTTTGAGTACACCGTCATCGGCGAGCCCGTCAACGAGGCGGCGCGACTGTGCGAACTCGCGAAATCCAAGCCCGGCAAGCTGTTGGCCTCGGAGCAGGTTGTGCAGGGCGCGAGCGAAAGTGAGCGCGCCCATTGGTCTTTGGGACGCTATGTGAAGCTGCGCGGTTACGACCAGCGCATCCGGACCGCATCGCCGGTCGAGCCCGCCAAACCCTCAAAGTAGATGACCGCCGCGACGGTTGGACCGTCGCGTAACCCTTGTTGCTCTCACCTGCGATCCACATTGATGTCGCTTTTCCGCCAGTCTTGTCGGCGACCAGGTGTAATTGTCGAAGGGTGCATGAAGATTTCGACCGCTGCTACCGGGCCGTCCAGTCGAAGGACGCCCGGTTCGACGGCTGGTTCGTGATCGCGGTCTTGACCACCCGGATCTACTGCCGCCCCAGTTGCCCCGTGCGTCCCCCGTTCGCCCGCAACGTGCGTTTCCTGCCGACAGCCGCGGCCGCGCAGCGAGAGGGCTTCCGCGCGTGCAAGAGGTGCCGTCCTGACGCGTCGCCGGGCTCTCCCGAATGGAACGTGCGTGGTGATGTCGTCGCCCGGGCCATGCGCTTGATCGCCGACGGCGCAGTGGATCGAGACGGCGTCACCGGCCTCGCCGCACACCTGGGCTACACAACGCGTCAACTTGAGCGACTGCTGCAGGCCGAAGTCGGCGCGGGGCCACTCGCGCTGGCCCGCGCGCAGCGCATGCAGACCGCCCGGATCCTGATCGAGACCACGGATCTCCCCTTCGGCGACGTCGCCTTCGCCGCCGGCTTTTCCAGCATCCGGCAGTTCAACGAGACCGTGCGGTTGGTGTGCGACAGCACACCGACGCAGCTGCGCAAGCGCGCGGCCGCCCGATTTGGGTCCAACACCGCATCGGCGGGCGCGGTGTCGCTACGCCTGCCAGTCCGGACACCGTTCGCCTACGAGGGGGTCTTCGGTCATCTGGCCGCCGGCGCGGTGCCGGGTTGCGAGGAGGTTCGCGACGGCGCGTACCGGCGCACGCTACGGCTGGCGTGGGGCAACGGCGTCGTCGCACTGACCCCGGCACCCGACCACGTGCGGTGCGTGCTGGTCCTCGACGACTTCCGCGACCTCGCGGCCGCCACCGCCCGATGCCGACGGCTGCTGGATCTTGACGCCGATCCGGAAGCGGTAGTGGAAGCGCTCAGCTTTGACCCTCAATTGCGTGCGGTAGTGAATAAAGCTCCCGGACAACGGATTCCGCGAACAGTGGACGAAGCCGAACTAGCCGTGCGGGCCGTCCTAGGCCAGCAGGTTTCCACGAAGGCGGCACGCACCCACGCCGGCAGACTGGTCGCCGCGTACGGCCAGACAATGACCGACCCGCACGGCGGACTGACGCACACCTTCCCGTCCATCGAACAACTGGCTGAGATCGACCCTGCGCATCTGTCGGTTCCCAAGGCGCGCCAGCGGACCGTGACCGCGCTGATCGCCGGGCTCGCCGACGGTAGCGTGACCCTGGACGCCGGATGCGATTGGGAACGCGCGCGTCGACAGTTGTTGGAACTGCCCGGCATCGGTCCCTGGACCGCGGAAGTGATCGCCATGCGCGGACTCGGAGACCCTGACGCGTTTCCGGTCAGCGACTTGGGGTTGAAGCTGGCTGCGAAGCAACTTGGCCTACCCGTCCAGGAGCGGGCACTGCTGGAACACAGCGCCCGCTGGCGGCCGTGGCGCTCCTATGCCACCCAGCATCTGTGGGCCACCCTCGAACATCCGGTAAACGAATGGCCCGTACGGGAGATCGCATGATTCACTACCGCACCATCGACAGTCCGATAGGGCAGCTGACATTGGCCGGCCGCGGTTCGACGCTGACGAATCTGCGCATGGTCGACCAGACCTACGAACCGAGCCGTACCGGCTGGACCGAAGACGGCGGGGCGTTTGGCGATGCCGTCGCCCAATTGGAGGCCTACTTTGCCGGCGAGCTCACCGACTTCGATCTCGAACTCGACCTGCGCGGCAGCGAATTCCAGCTGCGAGTCTGGAAGGCGCTGTTGACAATTCCGTATGGGGAGACGCGGTCTTATGGCGAGATCGCCGAGCAGATCGGCGCCCCCGGCGCGGCCCGCGCCGTCGGATTGGCCAACGGCCACAATCCGATTGCGATCATCGTGCCGTGCCACCGCGTGATCGGTGCCAGCGGAAAACTGACGGGCTACGGCGGCGGCCTGGACCGTAAGCAGACCCTGCTCGGATTGGAGAAGCGCCGGACGCCGGCGGAATTGACCCTGTTCGACTGAACCCGTGGTCGAGGGTTTCCCGCAGACCGCCCTGCCGATCATGGGCGTGCGATGGCGCCAAACTCCAGGGAAAACCCTCTATCGAAGCAGGAAAGCGACTTATATCGTTGGCCCGCAAAATCACGGGTCCGAGGCCGCAGCCCAGAAGTCCTTTGGAGTCGGTCTCGCAAAGGAGTCTGGAGGCTTCCGATGTCGTCGTTTACGTTCGTCAGCCCAGAGGCAGTCACCGCTGCGGCCGCGGAGCTGGCCGAGATCGGATCGACCGTCAGCTCGGCTAACGCCGCGGCAGCCGTCCCCACGACGCAGGTCATCGCGGCCGCCAGCGATGAAGTGTCCACGGCGATCGCGGCGTTGTTCAGTACAAGCGGCCAGCAGTTCCAAGCTCTTTCCGCCCAAGCGGCGACCATTCACGGCGAGTTCGTGAAGCTGTTGAGCGGTGGTGCCGCCCAGTATGTGAGCACTGAGCTCGCAAATGCCCAGCAAACGCTAGCGAACGCGATCGGAGTTGGCCAGAGCGCCGTGTCTGCGGCCGAAACGCAGACCGTCCTACCCCCTCTCAGTTTTCCCACGCCGTTCGGCGAATTCGCGTTGAACTACAGCGAGGTTTACCCGGACGGCTTGAACGGGCCTCTCTCGTCGAGTCTGAGAGTAACCACTCCGCTCGGCTCACTCGTTTGGGAGACGAATGGGATCATGTCGGAGACCGGGAAGGTGATCACAACAACCGGGGGGACATTGATCACGCCACCGGCGGTCCCATTCCTCGCCGCGTTAGCCGGCCCTTACATCACGGGTGGGGCATCGCTGAGCAACAGCACCAACGCGTTCTTCAATGCCGTACAGACCGGGAACCCGTTGGGGGCCGCGGTCGCATGGTTGGGGGCCCCGTTCAATTTCACCGGCGCCGTGCTCTTCGGGCATGAAACGATCTCGATCCCGCTTGGGGAGGAACTCGGCGCGTACCCGCGGACGTTCCACATTCCCTTTGGCGGACTTTTCGCGCCCGCCCAACCCATCCGGGTCACATCGCCCGACTACACGATTGACAACCCCATATGGCAACCGGGGGTGCAGGCCACGAGCCTGGCACATGACATCGCCTACAGCGGAACGCAATTCGGCGGATTCTTCCCGGTCCTGCTGAACACGATCGTAAGCACTTTTCTGCGCTGACTTCGGACACCCGTTGGGTGAGTTCTGCATTTCCAGTTCGCTGACCTGCGCTTTCGCTCGGCTTAGCGGCTCGTCTGGGGCACCAAGCCGGTAGCTTCGGGCCGTGGCGTACATGCGGAAGGTGCGCACGCGCCCTGGGGCCCGGTGACTGTGCAGGTGGTCCGCAAACATCGAGGGGCAGCGCACGATCCTGACGCACGTGGCGTCGGCGCACACCGATGCCCAGCCCGGGATTCTGGCGGGGCAGGCCCGTCGAATCGCCGCGCAGGACCACGGCGTTTTGGATATCGAGGTGCCCGCGCGGACCCAGTAGTCCATCGACGGCATTGCCGACTGGCGAACCGGCACCTTGCCGTTGTCGCGGTTGGCCTGCCCCGTCGCGGGGATGTCGGCCTCGCCGAACGTGAGGGGAGCACCCGGCCCTAGGTCGGTTTCGGGCCACAGTCCACACTCTCGGCGCGAACGACGCGGCCAACTCCAGGGAAATCCCTCTATCGACGCGGCCACACCGACAATACGGTCTTGGATGCCGCGAGGACATCTCGACGAGGCGGTTGCTGGCGCGAAAGCCACTAAGCGCACTCCTGAAAGACCAGTCCCGAAGGCGAACCGTCGTTGCCAGTATCCAAGTTGGAGGTTTCTTGATGCCATCGACATTCATCGCGCCGGAGATCGTGGCTGGGGCCGCTTCGGAGTTGGCCGAGATAGGAGCGGCGATCGGCTCGGCAAATGCGTCGGCCGCAGCACCTACGACGCAGGTACTGGCTGCTGCCGCCGATGAGGTGTCCACGGCGATCGCGGCATTGTTCAGTACCAACGCCCAGCAATTCCAATCCCTCGCCAACCAGGCCTTGAATTTTCACGACGGATTCGTGAAATTGTTGAATAACAGCGCGGCCCAGTACCTCAGCACGGAGCTGACCAATGCTCAACAAGCCCTGGCCAACACGCTGAATGCGCCCATTCAGAACCTTTTGGGCCAACTCGCGATCGGAAGCGCCTCAACCCTGCCAAACCCCGCCGCCTCAGGGACATCCGGCCCAGTCTTGTGGGAGACACCATTCGGCCCGATAAAAGCATGGACGACCGTGGACTACGCCGACGTACTCCCTGGAGCAATGACGATGACGCTAACCCTTGAGACTGCAGTTGGGACCGTGGTGTGGTCCAACAGCGGTTTGTTGTCCCCCCCCTCCTCCCAAATGACCGGGGGAACAATAACCCTGCCCCCGGCGCTTCCGCTGCTAGCGGCCATGGCCGGCCCCTATGTCACCGGGCAAGCCTCGCTCGCGAACAGCAACAACGCATTCTTCGCTGCCATTGCTAATGGTGACTTCGTGGGCGCTACCAGTGCATTCGTATCCGCGCCTTTCGAATTCACCAATTCCATACTGTTTGGCCATCACACGGTCGAGATTGGGTCATCCCAGTTGCCAGCAATTCTGAACACTGGTGGCGTTGGCGGGCAGGATGCCTTCACGCTCAAGATTCCCTTTGGCGGGCTCATGGCTGGTGCTCAGCCCATTTCGGTAACCTATTATGACCAGCCGGGGACGTTTGTGGGTTCAACCTATTCGTATCAGGGCACCCAATTGGGCGGCCTAGGTTATGAAATCGCCCGGGCGACCGGCGGGCTCGCACTCCTCCAGGCAATCGGCGCCATTTAGCGAGAGCCCCGCCACTCCTCACCAGCAGACCACCGTACTCGGCGACATTGGCCGTCGGCGTCGCGGAATCCGAATGCAAGGTCTTGGTTGGCATCGGCCGCCGGCAGCTTAGCGAGCAACGTGGCTCATTGCTGGGCAGTGAGGCGCTCAGCGCCGCGCAGCAGCCGGTCTCGGCGGGCCGGCGCATGCAAAAACACCCCCATTGCTGGGGGTGTTTTTGTGTGTTCGGCGGTGTCCTACTTTTCCACGCGATAAGCGCAGTATCATCGGCGCTGACAGGCTTAGCTTCCGGGTTCGGAATGGGACCGGGCGTTTCCCTGTCGCTGTGGCCGCCGTAACTCTATTTATTTTACACATTCAAGTTTGTTTGGTGGCGGGGTGCAGTGTCTAACGGCATAAATGCCGGAGACGGATAGTGGTTGCGATTGGTTATGTGTTGGTAAGTTTTCGGCCGGTTAGTGCCAGTCCGCTTCACCCATTACTGAGCTTCCACGCCTGGCCTATCGAACCCGTGTTCTGCGGGGGGCCTTATCCCTCCTAGAGGGTGAGAAACCTGATCTTGGAGAAGGTTTCCCGCTTAGATGCTTTCAGCGGTTATCCTGTCCGAACGTAGCTATCCAGCGGTGCCCCTGGTGGGACAACTGGTGCACTAGAGGTTCGTCCGTCCCGGTCCTCTCGTACTAGGGACAGGTTTCCTCAAGTTTCTGACGCGCGCGGCGGATAGAGACCGAACTGTCTCACGACGTTCTAAACCCAGCTCGCGTGCCGCTTTAATGGGCGAACAGCCCAACCCTTGGGACCTGCTCCAGCCCCAGGATGCGACGAGCCGACATCGAGGTGCCAAACCATCCCGTCGATATGGACTCTTGGGGAAGATCAGCCTGTTATCCCCGGGGTACCTTTTATCCGTTGAGCGACACCCCTTCCACTCGGGGGTGCCGGATCACTAATCCCGACTTTCGTCCCTGCTTGACTTGTAGGTCTCGCAGTCAAGCTCCCTTGTGCATTTACACTCAACACCTGATTGCCGTCCAGGTTGAGGGAACCTTTGGGCGCCTCCGTTACATTTTAGGAGGCAACCGCCCCAGTTAAACTACCCACCAGGCACTGTCCGTGAACCGGATATACGGTTCGACGTTAGGTGTCCAATACGATCAGAGTGGTATTTCAACAACGACTCCACCTCAACTGGCGTCGAGGCTTCACAGTCTCCCACCTATCCTACACAAACCGTACCGAACACCAATACCAAGCTATAGTGAAGGTCCCGGGGTCTTTTCGTCCTGCCGCGCGTAACGAGCATCTTTACTCGTAGTGCAATTTCGCCGAGTCTATGGTTGAGACAGTTGAGAAGTCGTTACGCCATTCGTGCAGGTCGGAACTTACCCGACAAGGAATTTCGCTACCTTAGGATGGTTATAGTTACCACCGCCGTTTACTGGGGCTTAAATTCTCCGCTTCACCCTTACGAGTTAACGGGTCCTCTTAACCTTCCAGCACCGGGCAGGCGTCAGTCCGTATACATCGTCTTGCGACTTCGCACGGACCTGTGTTTTTAGTAAACAGTCGCTTCTCACTGGTTTCTGCGACCGGTTTCCGCTCCCACCGCAAGGGTGTTCACGGCATGCCGGTCCCCCTTCTCCCGAAGTTACGGGGGCATTTTGCCGAGTTCCTTAACCATAGTTATCTCGTACGCCTTGGTATTCTCTACCTGACCACCTGTGTTGGTTTGGGGTACGGGCCGTGTGTGAACTCGCTAGAGGCTTTTCTTGGCAGCAGAGGATCACCGAATTCGCCTCAATCGGCTATGCATCACCTCTCAGGATTAATGAGCGACGGATTTGCCTATCGCTCTCCCTACGGGCTTGCCCCAGTATTGCCACTGACTGGTACGGCTACCTTCCTGCGTCACCCCATCGCTTGACTACTACCAACCCGGGTCCCACGCAGCCGGCGATCCTCGCACCCCGAAGGGATTGATAGACCACCATTTGGGTGGTTAGCAGAATTGATTCATCACGGGCGCGCACACACGGGTACGGGAATATCAACCCGTTGTCCATCGACTACGCCTGTCGGCCTCGCCTTAGGTCCCGACTCACCCTGGGCGGACTGGCCTGGCCCAGGAACCCTTGGTCTTTCGGCGGGCAAGGTTCTCACTTGCCTATTCGCTACTCATGCCTGCATTCTCACTCCCCCACCCTCCACCGTAGGTCACCCGACGGCTTCGCTGAATGAGGGACGCTCCCCTACCCACACCTACTTACGTAGATGTGCCGCGGCTTCGGCGGTGTGCTTGAGCCCCGCTACATTATCGGCGCACAATCACTTGACCAGTGAGCTATTACGCACTCTTTCAAGGGTGGCTGCTTCTAAGCCAACCTCCTGGTTGTCTCTGCGACTGCACATCCTTTTCCACTTAGCACACGCTTAGGGGCCTTAGCCGGCGATCTGGGCTGTTTCCCTTTCGACGTACGGAGCTTATCCCCCGCCGTCTCACTGCCACGCTTGACACCACGGCATTCGGAGTTTGGCTGACGTCAGTAACCTGATAGGGCCCATCGGCCATCCAGTAGCTCTACCTCCGTGGTGAACCACGCAACGCTGCACCTAAATGCATTTCGGGGAGAACCAGCTATCACGGAGTTTGATTGGCCTTTCACCCCTACCCACAGCTCATCCCCTCAGTCTTCAACCTAAGTGGGTTCGGGCCTCCACGCGGTCTTACCCGCGCTTCACCCTGGCCATGGGTAGATCACTCCGCTTCGGGTCCAGAACATGCCACTACACCCCTTACGGGGATACGCCCTATTCAGACTCGCTTTCGCTGCGGCTACCCCACACGGGTTAACCTCGCGACATGTCCCTGACTCGCAGGCTCATTCTTCAAAAGGCACGCCATCACCCCACGAGGAGGCTCTGACGGATTGTAGGCGCACGGTTTCAGGTACTCTTTCACTCCCCTCCCGGGGTACTTTTCACCATTCCCTCACGGTACTAATCCGCTATCGGTCATCGAGAAGTATTTAGGCTTACCGGGTGGTCCCGGCAGATTCACAGCAAATTCCACGGGCTCGCTGCTACTCGGGAGCTAAAACAAGGCAGGTGTCGGGTTTTAACGTACCGGGCTCTCACCGTCTACGGCGGACCATCCCAGGCCACTTCCGCTAACCACAACACTTTTTGACTGCCCCTCAGCCAGGTAGAGCTGAGAAGTAATAGTCCCACAACCCCGCACACACAACCCCTACCCGGTATCGCATGCGTACGGTTTAGCCATTTTCCGCGTTCGCTCGCCACTACTAGCGGAATCACAATTGTTTTCTCTTCCTACGGGTACTGAGATGTTTCACTTCCCCGCGTTCCCTCCCGCACCCTATATATTCAGGTACGGGTAACACGACATGACTCGTGCTGGGTTTCCCCATTCGGACATCCTCGGATCCACGCTCGGTTGGCAGCTCCCCGAGGCATATCGCAGCCTCCCACGTCCTTCATCGGCTCTCGATGCCAAGGCATCCACCATGCGCCCTTAGACACTTACAAACACTACAAAAACCAAAGAATAAAATTGCACAAAACAACGCGCCACCGCGAACGGCAACGCATACATTTTGATGCTCGCAACCACTATCCAATTCTCAAACACCACACCCCACCACCAAGATGGTGGGACAACCCTCGAAAACAGCGTCCGAGTGTTGCCTCAGGACCCAATAGTGTGTCTGGCTTTGCTTGTTGTTGCACCCGGCCCCCGTCCACTACAGACGAGAACCCCTCACGGCTCGCACCCCACTTGTTGGGGTGCTTTTCGTGGTGCTCCTTAGAAAGGAGGTGATCCAGCCGCACCTTCCGGTACGGCTACCTTGTTACGACTTCGTCCCAATCGCCGATCCCACCTTCGACAGCTCCCTCCCAAAGGGTTAGGCCACTGGCTTCGGGTGTTACCGACTTTCATGACGTGACGGGCGGTGTGTACAAGGCCCGGGAACGTATTCACCGCAGCGTTGCTGATCTGCGATTACTAGCGACTCCGACTTCACGGGGTCGAGTTGCAGACCCCGATCCGAACTGAGACCGGCTTTAAAAGGATTCGCTTAACCTCGCGGCATCGCAGCCCTTTGTACCGGCCATTGTAGCATGTGTGAAGCCCTGGACATAAGGGGCATGATGACTTGACGTCATCCCCACCTTCCTCCGAGTTGACCCCGGCAGTCTCTCACGAGTCCCCGGCATTACCCGCTGGCAACATGAGACAAGGGTTGCGCTCGTTGCGGGACTTAACCCAACATCTCACGACACGAGCTGACGACAGCCATGCACCACCTGCACACAGGCCACAAGGGAACGCCTATCTCTAGACGCGTCCTGTGCATGTCAAACCCAGGTAAGGTTCTTCGCGTTGCATCGAATTAATCCACATGCTCCGCCGCTTGTGCGGGCCCCCGTCAATTCCTTTGAGTTTTAGCCTTGCGGCCGTACTCCCCAGGCGGGGTACTTAATGCGTTAGCTACGGCACGGATCCCAAGGAAGGAAACCCACACCTAGTACCCACCGTTTACGGCGTGGACTACCAGGGTATCTAATCCTGTTCGCTCCCCACGCTTTCGCTCCTCAGCGTCAGTTACTGCCCAGAGACCCGCCTTCGCCACCGGTGTTCCTCCTGATATCTGCGCATTCCACCGCTACACCAGGAATTCCAGTCTCCCCTGCAGTACTCTAGTCTGCCCGTATCGCCCGCACGCTCACAGTTAAGCCGTGAGATTTCACGAACAACGCGACAAACCACCTACGAGCTCTTTACGCCCAGTAATTCCGGACAACGCTCGCACCCTACGTATTACCGCGGCTGCTGGCACGTAGTTGGCCGGTGCTTCTTCTGCAGGTACCGTCACTTGCGCTTCGTCCCTGCTGAAAGAGGTTTACAACCCGAAGGCCGTCATCCCCCACGCGGCGTCGCTGCATCAGGCTTGCGCCCATTGTGCAATATTCCCCACTGCTGCCTCCCGTAGGAGTCTGGGCCGTATCTCAGTCCCAGTGTGGCCGGACACCCTCTCAGGCCGGCTACCCGTCGTCGCCTTGGTAGGCCGTCACCCCACCAACAAGCTGATAGGCCGCGGGCCCATCCCACACCGCAAAAGCTTTCCACCTCCTAGGCATGCGCCGAGAGGTCCTATCCGGTATTAGACCCAGTTTCCCAGGCTTATCCCAGTGTGCAGGGCAGATTACCCACGTGTTACTCACCCGTTCGCCACTCGAGTACCCCCGAAGGGGCCTTTCCGTTCGACTTGCATGTGTTAAGCACGCCGCCAGCGTTCGTCCTGAGCCAGGATCAAACTCTCCAAACAAAATCGCCTCGGTATCGAGGAGAATTCACAATCAGAGAAATCTGACCTAACAAAAAGACACCAATACTGGCATCTGAAAAAACGACTACACCCACACACGGGGAGTGCTAGGTGCAGTCAAAAAAACAACAAACAAAAACACCAAACACACTATTGAGTTCTCAAACAACACTTGTTCCGCCCGTTTTGGGGCAACCCTGCCAGCTTAATACAGATCCGGCAGGAAAGTCAACTCCCGGTTTCGGTCCTCTTTGTCTTGAGGTCCGCGCCTGATGGCGTTGACGTTGGTTAGTGTACCCGCTCGATCTCCGCTCCCAAAATCCGCAGGTTCTCGACGAATAATGGGTAGCCGCGGTCGATGTGGAAGACGTCGTGGACCTCCGTATCGCCGTCTGCCACAAGGCCGGCCAGCACCAGTCCGGCGCCGGCTCGGATGTCCGAACACCACACCGGAGCGCTCGACAGTTGAGGCAGTCCGCGTACCACCGCGTGGTGTCCGTCGGTGCGGGCATCGGCACCCAGCCGGATCATCTCCTCGACGAACCGGAACCGGGCTTCGAACACGTTCTCGGTGATCATCGAAGTGCCGTCGGCAATTGCTGCGAGCGCGATCGCCATGGGCTGCAAATCCGTCGGAAACCCGGGGAAAGGCAGCGTCGCGACATTGACCGCTTTGGGTCGCTCGTACTGGGCCACGCGGAAACTGTTGTCGGTTTGGGTGACGGTAGCCCCCGCGTCGTGCAGCTTGTGCAGCACCAACTGCAGATGCGACGGATCTATTCCCGTCACCGTGATGTCGCCGCGCGTCATGGCGGCGGCGATGCCCCATGTCGCGGCGACGATGCGGTCCCCGATCACCCGGTGCTCGGTCGGGTTCAGCCGCGGGACGCCGGTGATGGTCATCGTCGGGGAGCCGGCGCCTTCGACCTGCGCGCCCATCTGGTTCAACATCGTGCACAGGTCCACGACATCGGGCTCCCGCGCGGCGTTGTGGATGGTGGTGACGCCCTCGGCCAGGACAGCGGCCATCAAAATGTTCTCGGTAGCTCCCACCGACGGGAACTCCAACTGAATCTCTGCACCCCGCAACGTGTCCGCATGGGCGACCACACAGCCGTGCTCGATATTGCACGTCGCGCCCAGTTGGCGCAGGCCCGCTTGGTGCATGTCCAGCGGACGCGACCCGATCGCGTCGCCGCCCGGAAGAGCAACCCTGGCCTTCTTGCAGCGCCCGACCAACGGGCCCAACACACAGACCGAAGCGCGGAACTGCCGCACCGCCGCGAAGTCGGCGTCGTACTTCGGTTCGTCGGGTGAGGTGATGCGGGCCACGTCACCGTCAAGCTCCACCGTCGCGCCCAGACCGCGCAGCACCTCGGCCATCAACGGCACGTCGAGGATGTCGGGACAGTTGGTGATGGTGCTGGTGCCCTCCGCCAGCAATGTCGCGGCCATCAGCTTGAGGACGCTGTTCTTGGCACCTCCGACGGCGACTTCGCCTGACAACCGGTTGCCACCAGTCACCACGAATCGCTCCGCCACCCGCGTCAGTCTAGTGAAGGGCTATCGGCTTGTCAGTCAGCCGACTCGGTCAGCCGGGTACGGTTTTGGGCATGGCTGTCCACCTGACCCGCATATATACCCGGACCGGCGACGACGGGACCACGGGGTTGAGCGATTTCTCACGGGTGTCCAAGACCGACGAGCGGTTGGTGGCGTACGCGGACTGCGACGAGGCCAACTCCGCGATCGGGGTCGCCCTTGCCCTGGGCGGGCCGGACGAGCAGATCGCGGCTGTGCTCCGGCAGATCCAGAATGATCTGTTCGACGCGGGCGCGGACCTGTCCACCCCGGTGGTGGAGAACCCCAAGCATCCCCCGCTGCGCATCACCCAGGCCTACATCGATCGCCTCGAAAAGTGGTGTGACAGCTACAACGAGGGCCTGCCGGCACTGAATTCGTTTGTGCTGCCTGGTGGCTCACCACTGTCGGCGCTGTTGCACGTCTCGCGGACAGTGGTGCGCCGGGCTGAGCGCTCGGCGTGGGCTGCCGTGGACGCCCATCGGGAGGGGGTCAGCGTGTTACCGGCGAAATACCTCAACCGGCTGTCGGACCTGCTGTTCATCCTCGCCCGCGTGGCCAACCCCGATGGCGACGTGAAGTGGCAACCAGGCGGCGGTCGCGGCGCAAGCTAGGCGCACTACCGCCGTCAGACCCTACGCCGGCGCGAACGCGGCGATGGGCGGGACTCCAGCCAGGACTGAAACGCGGTCAACGCCCCTCTGTCCAAAGCAATTTCGTACCCCGAGCGCCGGTCCTGCGTGGTGTCGCGCAGTTCCAGAACGACGATCTCGTCGGTCATGATGTCGTATTCGTCGCCGCGAGGCCCGCGCCTGCCCACGACCTCCAACCCACGTCTGCTGAGCCGGCGATCCGGCCACAACCGCAAGCTGGACAACCGGTAGAAGGCCGCTTCGCCGCCGCGGTAGCGGATTACGCCGTGCCGCCAGCCGTGACCGCCGACGGCGGGAATGTCGCGCATGATGCCCGCCGTGCCGCCCTGGCGCAGCTTCCACAACCGATAGCTGAGCGCCAGTACCGCCACGCCCAGCACCATGACGAGCACGGCCATAGCGATCATGGGCGCGCTCATCGGACTGCTAGTCGATCACGCCGAGAGCGCGCAATCTAGCGCGCCCCCGGGCGGCGGTCTTCGGGTCGTCGGACTCGGCGTCCTGCCTGGCGGCGCTCTCGTCGATGTCCTTTTCGAACTCGGCTGATTCGGCGAGCACGCTGATGCCATCTTCCGTGACCGTCAAGAAGCCCCCGTCGACCGCTATGCGCAAGTCGTCCCCTTCTTCGCGTTCGACACGCACCATGGCGTCATCAACCAACTGCGCCACCAACGGAATGTGGTTGGGCAGGATGCCGATCTCGCCAACGGTGGTGCGAGTGAACAGGAACGTTGCCTCGCCCGACCAGATCTTGCGGTCGACGGCGACGATCTGAACGTTCAATACGGCCATGTCACAACACCTCCGCTGCGTGCCGGGTCAGGTAGCCGTGCCCGATCACAGCTTGACGTCGAAGGTCTCGGCCTTCTTGGCCAAGTCGTCCAGTCCGCCGATCAAGAAGAAGGCCTGCTCGGGTACGTGGTCGAAGTCGCCCTTGGTCAGCTTGTCGAACGCTTCGATGGTCTCCTTCACCGGCACCGTGGAACCCGGCTGGCCGGTGAACTGCTCGGCGGCCATCATGTTCTGCGACAAGAACCGCTCGATACGCCGCGCCCGGTTGACCAACTGCTTGTCTTCTTCCGACAGCTCGTCGATACCCAGAATGGCGATGATGTCTTGAAGGTCCTTGTAGCGCTGCAGGATTCGGATGACTTCCTGCGCTACCCGGTAGTGCTCGTCGCCGACGACGCTGGGGTCGAGGATGGTTGAGCTGGACGCGAGCGGGTCCACCGCGGGGAAGATGCCCTTGGAGAACACCGAACGCGACAGCTCGGTGGTCGCGTCGAGGTGGGCGAAGGTGGTTGCCGGCGCCGGGTCGGTGTAGTCGTCGGCGGGCACGTACACGGCCTGCATGGACGTGATGGACTTGCCTCGGGTCGAGGTGATGCGCTCCTGCAGCTCGCCCATCTCGTCTGCCAGCGTCGGCTGGTAACCCACCGCGGACGGCATACGACCGAGCAGCGTCGACACCTCGGAGCCGGCCTGGGTGAAGCGGAAGATGTTGTCGATGAACAGCAGCACGTCCTGGCCGGCTTCGTCGCGGAACCACTCCGCCATGGTGAGCGCGGACAGGGCCACCCGCATACGGGTGCCGGGCGGCTCGTCCATCTGACCGAACACCAGGGCGGTGTCCTTGAGGACGTCGGCTTCCTTCAGCTCGACCCAGAGGTCGTTGCCCTCACGGGTCCGCTCCCCCACGCCGGCGAAAACCGAAGTGCCACCGAAGTTACGGGCGATACGGTTGATCATCTCCTGAATCAGCACCGTCTTGCCCACGCCGGCACCGCCGAACAGTGCGATCTTGCCGCCACGCACGTACGGGGTCAGCAGGTCCACGACCTTGAGGCCGGTCTCGAGCATCTCGGTACGAGGCTCCAAGTCCTCGAAGGCCGGCGGCTTGCGGTGGATCGACCAGTGGTCGAAGTCCTCGCCGTACCCCTCCTCGTCGAGGCAGCGCCCCAACGCGTTGAAGACGTGGCCCTTGACCTTCTCGCCCACCGGCACCGAGATCGACCGACCCGTGTCGATGACCTCGACGCCACGCACCAAGCCGTCGGTGGGCTGCATCGAGATGGTGCGCACCAGGTTGTCACCCAGGTGCTGCGCCACCTCCAGGGTGAGCGTCTTCTTCAGCGACTCGAAGGGAATGTCGGCGTGCAACGCGTTGAACAGTTCCGGCACGGAACCACGCGGAAATTCGACGTCGACGACGGGACCCGTGATCCGAACCACGCGGCCGTTGGTGTCGGATCCGCCCGACTTCTTGTCAGTCGTTTCTGAAGTGGCAGTCATAGTTCTTTCGCTTCCTCGTCGGGCCTTATTTGGAGGCGTCGGCGAGCGCGTTTGCGCCACCGACGATTTCGCTGATCTCTTGGGTGATCTGGGCCTGCCGCTCGCGGTTGGCTTGCAACGTCAGGTCCTTGATCAATTCGTCGGCGTTGTCGGTCGCCGACTTCATGGCGCGTTGGCGCGATGCCAGTTCCGAGGCGGCCGATTCCAGCAGCGCCGAATACACGCGCGTCGTCAGGTATCGCGGCAGCAGGGCCTCGAACAGCGTGGTCGCATCCGGCTCGAAGGAGTACAGGGTGTGCGGACCGGTGTCTTCCTCGACGTACTCCACGACCAGCGGTGCGATCCGGTGGGCCACCGCTTGCTGCGACATCATCGACTTGAATTCCGTGTAGACGATGTGCAATTCGTCAACGCCCTCTACCCCATCGGCGTTGTCGTCGTCATCGTCCCTGCCCGCCATGAACGTCTCGACCAGAGTGTCGCCGATTTCCGCCGCGTTCTCGGGTTGGGGTTGCTCGGAAAAGCCCGTCCAAGCTTGCTTGATGTCCCAGTTTCGGAACGAGAAGTAGTTCTGGGCTTTACGGCCGACCGTGTACAGAACCGGCTCCTTGCCTTCCTCCCGCAGCAGGGAGAACAACTCCTCCGACCGGCGGAAAATGCTGGAGTTGTAGGCACCACACAGACCACGGTCGGAGGACACCACCAGAACGCCCGCCCGCGTTGGGTTTTCACGCTCGACGAGCAACGGATGGTCCAGCGCCGCCTCTGCGGACAGGGTAAGCAGCGTCGAGGTGAGCAGGAAGTTGTACGGACGTGCGGATTCCAGCCGAGCCTGAGCCCTGCCGATGCGCGAGGTCGCGATCAGTTCCTGGGCCTTGGTGATCTTCTTGATCGAGCCCGCCGAACGAATCCGGCCTCGAAGTTCGCGAAGTGTGGCAGCCATTTTTAGCTACTTCTTGTCCTTCTTGTCCTTGGACTTGGGCTTTTCCTTCTTGACCTTGACGGATTCCTTCTCCAGTTCCTCTTCGTCCAAGGGTGCGACGTGCTCGTCGCGCACCACTGACTCGCCGGTGCTGGTCGAGAAGCCCCTCTTGAAGTGGTTGATGATGTCGACGAGCTTGTTTTCGGCTTCCTCGGTGAGCTTTTCGGTCGTGCGAATCTCGTCGAGGAACCCTTGCTCGGAGGCCCGGATGTGGTCCAGCAGCTCGGCTTCGAAGCGCTTGACGTCCTCGACCGGCACCGAGTCCAGGTGGCCGCCGGTACCCAGGAAGATCGAAACCACCTGCTCCTCGACGGGCATCGGCTGGAACTGCGGCTGCTTGAGCAACTCGACCAGACGCTCGCCGCGCGCCAGCTGCTTCTTCGAGGTTTCGTCGAGGTCCGAGGCGAACGCGGCGAAGGATTCCAGTTCGCGGTACTGCGACAGATCCAGGCGCAGCGAACCGGCCACTTCCTTCATCGCCTTGATCTGCGCGGCGCCACCGACGCGGGACACCGACACACCGACGTTGATGGCCGGCCGGACACCCTGGTTGAACAGGTCGCTCTCCAGGAAGCACTGCCCGTCGGTGATCGAGATGACGTTGGTCGGGATGTAGGCCGAGATGTCGTTGGCCTTGGTCTCGATGATCGGCAGCCCGGTCAGCGAACCGCCACCGAGCTCGTCGGA
This sequence comes from Mycobacterium intermedium, assembly GCF_002086275.1. Lineage (GTDB taxonomy): Bacteria > Actinomycetota > Actinomycetes > Mycobacteriales > Mycobacteriaceae > Mycobacterium > Mycobacterium intermedium. Next base: position 20,925 of record NZ_MVHT01000019.1, read on the forward strand.
CAGCTTGGCGCAGCGCTCCAACAACCGGGAGTGCAGGTAGAAGACGTCACCGGGGTAGGCCTCGCGACCCGGCGGGCGGCGCAGCAGCAGCGAGATCGCGCGGTAGGCCTCGGCCTGCTTGGTCAGGTCGTCGAACACGATCAGCACGTGCTTGCCGTCGTACATCCAGTGCTGGGCGATCGCCGAACCTGTGTACGGCGCAAGCCATTTGAAGCCGGCCGAGTCGGAGGCCGGGGCCGCCACGATGGTGGTGTAGTCCATCGCGCCGCCCTCCTCCAGAGCCTGGCGCACGGCGGCGATGGTGGTGCCCTTCTGCCCGATGGCCACGTAGACGCAGCGCACCTGCTTCTTCTCGTCGCCGGTCTCCCAGTTCTTGCGCTGGTTGAGGATCGTGTCCACGCAGACCGCCGTCTTGCCGGTCTTGCGGTCGCCGATGATCAGCTGACGCTGCCCGCGGCCGATCGGCGTCATGGCGTCGATCGCCTTGATGCCGGTCTGCAGCGGCTCCCGCACACCTTGGCGCTGCACCACCGACGGCGCCTGCAACTCGAGCGCGCGGCGTTGGTCGGTCTCGATGTCGCCGCCACCGTCGATCGGCTGGCCGAGCGGGTTGACCACGCGGCCCAAGAACGCATCACCGACCGGCACGGACAGCACGTCGCCGGTGCGCTTGACCTGCTGGCCCTCTTCGATCTTGTCGAAGTCACCGAGGATGACCGCGCCGATGCTGTGCTCGTCCAGGTTGAGGGCGACACCAAGGACGCCGCCCTCGAACTCGAGCAGCTCCTGTGTCATCACCGACGGCAGACCCTCGACGTGGGCAATACCGTCCCCCGCGTCGACGACGGTGCCGACCTCTTCACGGGAGGTGTCGGAGGTGAACGAACTTACGTACTCTTCAATCGCGCTCTGAATGTCATCAGCGGAGATTGTCAAGTCGGCCATGGCTTTTCGTCTTCCTACTTCGGAGTTTGTGGTGACTAGTTCGTATTTGGGGTTAATCGGGCAACTGGGCTTCGGCGGCAGCCAAGCGTGACTTCAACGAGCCGTCGATCACCTCGTCGCCCACCGAGATCAACAGGCCACCGAGCAGATCGGGATCCACTTGAAGCTGCACCGCCACCGGATGCCCGTAGATGCGGCTCAGTACCTCACCCAGGCGGGTGCGTTGAGCATCGCGGAGCTCGGCGGCGGCGCTGACTTGGGCGACGATCTCGCCGCGGCGCGCTACGGCGACGTCAGCCAACAGTGCAATGGCTTCATCCGCCGGCTGACCCCTCAACAGCTCGATCGTGTGGGACAGCAGCGCTTTGGTGGTCTTGTCGACGTCGCCGCTCGCGCTGTCAAGCACCTTGCGGAGCAATTCGACGCGGCCCTCGGCCGATGTCGTCTGGTCGCCCAACAGGATGGCCAGGCGCGGCTGCGTGTCAACAACGCGGGCGAACCGGAACAACTGGTCTTCGACTTCTTCGGCCCGACCCTCGCGCTGGGCGACCTCCAACAGCGCTTGCCGCGACACGTGCTCGAGGGCATCGATCAGGTCCCCGTTGGCCGACCAACGCTCCGAAACCGCCGTCTTGAGGATGTCGAGCGTGGAGTCGGCGACCTTGCCCGAGACCAGCCGCTCGATGAGTTTGACTCGCGGCGAGGCCTCTTCGGCCGGCACGGTCAGGTACCGGGTCACCACAACTTCGCGGTTGAGCAGGCCGGCGACCGAAACCAGCTCATCGGCCAGCTTTTCCAACGCCGACTCGTCGAGATCCTTGGCGATGGTGTCGAACCGGTCGACCAGGTTGCCCAGTGCGCGTCGGCTGGCGGACCGCATCTTTGCCAGCACGGGGTACTCGATCTCGGCCGGCTCGGGTGCCATCTCGTCGAGTTCGTCGAGGAACCGGTCGACGGTGGCCGCTCGCTGCTCCTCATCGGCAACGTAGTCGCGCACCAATTCCCTTGCCTGACGCACGGATTCGTGGCCGAGCTCCAAGCGGAGCTGACGGGTCAGTTGCACCCGGAGCAATTCCACCTGGCGCACACCCTGTGCCTTGATGCGTTCCGCGTCGGACTCGGCCTGAGCCTGCAGCTGCTCGGTGATGCGCTCGGCGTCGGCCTTGGCCTCTTCGACGAGGCGCTCCGCTTCGTCCTTTGCCCGTTGCACGGCCTGGCTGTGCGCGGTGGTCGACTCGGTCAGCCGCTTGCCGGCCTTCTCCGAATCTGCCAGCTGCTGACGCACCAGGTTCTGCCGATCGGTCATCAAGCGGCGCACCGGCGGGACGACATACTTCACGACCAGGAACACGATGAGTGCAAAGCCGATTAGTTGGCCAATGAAAGTTGACATGGTGGCTACCTGGTCGTCGCAGACGGCGTCACGTCGACTCCAAGGATTCGACTGGCCAAGGTGGCCGACATGGTTCCGACGTTGGCACGCAAGTCCATTTCGACGGAGTCCCTTTCGCGCTTCAGTTGCTCGTTGGCGGTTGCCAGCGTCGCCGCCACCTCTTGCTCGGCTCGAGATCGCGCCTGCTCAATGACTTTGCGACCCTCGATCCGGGCATTGTCACGGAAGGTGCCCGCCTGAGCTCGGGCCTCCTTCATGGCTTCTTCGTAGTCGCTCTCGGCCGCCGCGAACTGCTCCGACGCCTTCTTGTTGTCCGAGATCGTCTTGGCCACGATGGCTTCACGTTCCCGCAGCACCCTCAGGATTGGTGGCACCACCCATGTGCTGATAACGCCGAGCACGATCAGGAAGATCGCCAGCACAAAGAAAAATGTGGCGTCGGGAATGAGGAAGTTCTTCTGGCCTTCCGCTACGACGTCAACAGCCGAAGCAAGAAGGCGCACTTCGCCTTCAGGACCCATCACTACGAATTACGAGGCGCCGGGAGTGGCAAAGACAAACAACGCCATGAACGCCAAGTTGATGAAGTAGGCCGCCTCAACCAGACCGACGGTGATGAAGAACGGCGTGAACAACCGTCCCTGCGCCTCGGGCTGGCGGGCAACACCGGAAATCAGCGCGTTACCGGCGATGCCGTCACCGATACCAGCACCGATGGCGCCGCCACCCATGATGATTCCACCGCCAATGAGGGCGCCGGAAACGATTTGGGGATCCAATGCCATTCTTATCCTCCTTGATAACGCTGGTAGCGGTCTACCAGGATTTTTAGTGGTGGTCTTCTTCTAACTCCATGGCCTGACTGAAGTACAGGATCGTCAGCAGCGCGAAAATGAACGCCTGGATGGCGCCGACGAACAGGTCGAAAGATTTCCAGATCGCATTCGGCAACCACATGATGTACCACGGGAACATCGCGATCAGCGAGACCAGAATCCCGCCGGCGAAGATGTTGCCAAAAAGACGGAGCGACAACGAGATCGGCTTCGCAAGCTCTTCGACGACGTTGATCGGCGCGAGCAGCGTGACGTGCCCCTTCAAGACCTTGACGGGGTGCCCGATAATGCCGCGGCGCCAAATGCCCGCCGCGTGATAGCAGATGAAGACGAAGAGGGCCAGCGCCAGCACGTAGTTGATGTCCGCGGCCGCCGACGACAGCAATTCGGTTGTCTTCCCGTCTTCCTGGTACTGCAGCGGGAGAACGGAAAGCCAGTTCGAGATCAGGATGAACACGAAGATGGTGACCGCGAGCGGCAGGACAAACGGGGCGATGCGCATGCCGATGGCGCTTTCCACCTGGCCACGCATCTGGATGGTGATCGCCTCGAAGAACAGTTGCACCCCACTCGGCACATCCGTCGAGGTGACCTTGGAACGCAAATAGAAGGCCAGCGCGATGACGATCGCCGCGGCGATGGCCGTGGACAGGATCGTGTCAATGTTGACGGTGAATCCAAGCAATTCGGCAGTGCGGTGGTGACCAACCTCGATGCCAGCTTCCGCCATGATCGACTCATTCATCGCTGATGCGCCCCTCCGTCCCTACCGCTTCTGCCTCCGGTTGCCCGCTTCGCAGTTTCTTCCAAACCGGCAATGCGGTCATTGCCACCAGTAACACCTGGAAGAGCGCCAGTCCAAACATCACACCCAAACCGGAAGGCCGGAAGATGAAGGCAATAACGAGCGCGATGACGGTGATGACCGCGAGCCGTGACGCCGAGTTCAGCGCCATCGTGCTTTTCATCGGATGGTCTTTGGCGGTGATGTTGGCGACCGACCGCCGCACCAGGAGCGCGTTGAGCAAACCCAGCAGCATCCCGAGGCCGAAGAACGCACCGATCTTCAGCTGACCGTTCAGTCCGGTGAGCAGAAGCGCCACCGCCGTCACGCCAGCGCTGATGACCAGCAAAAGAACTGGACGAAACGCAACGGACGGAAACACCAACGGCGCGTCCTGCGCTGGTGTCGTCACTTCGGTACCTCAATCCGGGTTTACGTGGCGGGAAACACTCGACTGGCTGTTTTGTGGCCCGCCGAGCGTATCGCAAGGCTCATGGTGGAATCACCCAAGGGGTCACTCCCTGTGTCGGTCGTTAATCGGCACGCTCGAATGTGCATCCGACGGGCCGGTTGGCCGGCAACCCGCGAAGTTTATTTCGGGGTTCTACCAGCACCGTACCATAAGGAACACGCCACTACTACTGACTGTCGTAGTGGCCCTCGCAGGCGTTGCCGGACGGGCGGCGATCGCCTCCCGGCTAGTCATAGTCGAGGTATTCGTCGTCCTCGTCATCGCGACGCAGGAGGGGTATCACCGTCGCGACCCCTGCCACGAAAATCGCGCCCAGCATCACCGCCCCCGTATGTCGGGGGTCGAAGAAGATCGTGCTGGCGGCACCGAAGGCGACGATGCCCACCCAGAGATAGATCAACAGCACCACACGTCGATGCGAGTGGCCGATCTGCAGCAATCGGTGGTGCAGGTGCATCTTGTCGGGGGTGAAGGCGCTACGGCCAGCACGCGTGCGACGAACGATGGCCAGCAGCAAGTCGAGCATCGGCACGAACATGACCGCCACCACCAGCAGGAAGGGCGACAACAGAGCAAACACGTCGCGGGCACCGTAGGCGTTCTGGGAAACGGGGCCGGCGGCGGTGGTGGACGCCGCGGCGAGCATCAGGCCGATGAGCATCGACCCGGAGTCACCCATGAAGATCTTGGCCCGGTGGAAGTTGTGCGGCAGGAAGCCGAGGCACGCTCCCGCGAGCACTACCGAGATCACCGCGGGCGGATAAAACAACACGTCACCGCCATGATCCCGAAGCAGACCGACCGAGAACATACAGATGGCCAGCGCCGTGATGAGGCCTAGTCCGGCGGCCAGGCCGTCGAGTCCGTCGACGAAGTTCATTGCGTTGACGATCGAAACCGTCAGCGCCAAGGTGAGCAGGATCGACGAGGCTTGGTCCAACACGATGGTTCCGACGCCGCCGAATGGGATGTAGAGCACGCTCCAGGCAACTCCCATGGTGACCAGCACGCTGGCCGCCGTGATCTGCCCAGCAAACTTGGTCAGGGCGTCCAGACCCCATCGGTCATCGATCAACCCGATGCCCATGATGACCGCTCCCGCCACCAACACGGCGGGCATGCCGGTTGAATAGACGAAGCCGCGCGTGAGCGCCGGAAGCTGCGAAGCGAGGAAGACCGCCGAAACGACACCGAGGAACATCGCCAGCCCGCCCATCCGCGGGGTTGGCGTGACGTGCACGTCCCGTTCTCGTGGATAGGCCACCGCACCCAACCGGGTAGCGAGCACGCGCACCGGTCCGGTGGCGAAATACGTGATGATGGCGGCGGTCAGGCCGACGAGGGCCAGTTCGCGCAGTGGGACACCGGCGCTGCGATCATTGAGTGCTAGCAAGCCACCGGCAAGGCTGGCCACGTCGCTGGACACCTCGAGACCCTACTTCACCAACCTGCTCACCAACCTGGGAGGTCCGCTTGCGGATGCGGTCTGCGCAGTGAATGCCGCCAGTTGTGGGGTCAGCTGTCGGTCTTTCACAGCAGCCACACCTGTACCGTGAGCCGGGCAGCAATCGACTTTGAAATGCGCCATCGCCGGCGATAGCACCCGGCGGAATGCGCCTAGGCGATCAAGCTCTCGGCATCCACGCCGAGGACCGACGCGATCTGCTCGGCACCAACCGGTCCCGGCCGCAGGATGCGCGGGGCGGCGCCGGTCAAGTCGACGATGGTCGACGCGGCCTGCTGCGCGGAAGGGCCGGCGTCGAGGTAGACGTCGACGCGCTCGCCGAGTTGGCGCCGCGCCTCGGTGATATCGACAGCGGGCGGCTGACCGGACACGTTGGCGCTGGAAACCGCCATCGGGCCGACCTCCCGCAGCAACTCAATGGCGACGGGGTGCAATGGCATTCGCAGCATGACGGTGCCGTGTGCGTCGCCGAGGTCCCACTGCAACGACGGCGCCTGCACCACCACAAGACTTAGCGCACCGGGCCAGAAGGCACGGATCAATTCCCGGGCCCCGTTGGGCATCGAGTAGACCAGGCCTTCGATGGTGTGCCAGGAGCCGACCAGGACCCCGACGGGCATGTCGCGCCCACGCCCCTTGGCCGCCAGCAGCGCATTCACGCCGACGCTGTCAAAGGCGTCCGCGCCCAGTCCATAGACGGTGTCCGTCGGCATGACGACCAAACGCCCGGCCTTGAGCTGCGCCGCGGCCGTCTCGAGGCCGCGCGCACGCTGGTCGGGGTCGGCGCAGTCGAAGATCTCACTCACTTTGCGCCGCCCCCCTCCTGGCCGTCACGAACCTCGGTCGTCCGGCGAGATCGTTGCGCGGCACTATGTCCTCGAAAACCCCGGCGGCCTCGAAGCATTCGGCGGTCAACCGGGAAGTGGTGTCGTCATGCTCGATGGCGACCAGGCCGCCGGGACGCAACCAACGGGCGGCAAGGCGGACAACGGCCGGTATCACCGCCATGCCATCCGGGCCGCCGAACACGGCGTGGTGCGGATCATGCTGTGCCACTTCGGGTTCGACAAAGGTTCCGTCGGGAACGTAGGGCGGGTTGGCGACGACGAGGTCGACCTGCCCATCAAGGTCGGGAAGCAGCCCTTGTTCAGTGACGTCGGCCCTTACCAGCTGCACGTTGCTGCCCGCGGCGTTGCGCCGTGCGTACTCGAGGGCGGTGTCGGAAACGTCGATGCCGTAGATTCTGCCCGCCGGCCGGTGCCGGGCGAGAGCGATCGCCAACGCGCCAGATCCGGTGCATACATCAACGATCAGCGGGCGCGTCGAAAGTTGCTGCGCGACAGCCCACTCCAAGATCGCCTCGGTTTCCGGGCGGGGCGTGAAGACACCAGGGCCGACGTGGAGCGCGACCGGCCCGAACGAGACCGTTCCGATGAGATGCTGCAACGGAATCCGTCGGGCCCGTTGGGCCACGACGTCGCGGTAATGTCCGAAGAATTCCTCGCCGGGCGGTTCCAGCAAGGTCAACCGCCCGCGCTCGGTGCCGGCCAGGTGGGCGGCCAACTGCTCGGCATCGCTGCGCGCGGAGTCGATTCCCGCTTCGGCGAGCAGCGTCGCAGCGGAGTCGATCGCGTGCCGAAGCGAGGTCATGCCTGTTGTAGTCGAGACTGCTTGTCGGCGGCGGCCAGGGCGTCGAAAAGCGCATCGAGGTCGCCGTCGAGCACCTGGTCGAGGTTGTGCGCCTTGAACCCGATTCGGTGATCGGTGATGCGGTTTTCCGGGAAGTTGTAGGTGCGAATGCGCTCGCTGCGGTCCACCGTGCGGATCTGGCTCGCGCGGTCCGCCGAGGCGTCGGCAAGCGCCTGCTCTTCGGCCAAGGCCTGCAGACGGGCGGCCAACACCTGCAACGCGCGCGTCTTGTTCTGCAGCTGCGACCGCTCGTTCTGGCAGGTGACGACGATTCCTGTGGGCAAGTGGGTGATTCGCACCGCGGAGTCGGTGGTGTTGACGCCTTGGCCGCCTTTGCCCGAAGAACGGTAAACGTCGATGCGCAGATCCGATTCGTCGATGTGCACTTCGCCGACTTCTTCGGGTTCCGGGTAGACCAGCACGCCCGCGGCCGAAGTATGCACGCGGCCTTGGGATTCCGTTACCGGCACGCGTTGCACCCGGTGTACGCCGCCCTCGAACTTCATCCGCGACCAGACACCGTCGGGCGAATCGCCCTTACTGGCGATCGACAGCGTGGCGTCCTTGTAGCCGCCGAGATCGGAAGTGGTCTCATCCAGGACCGTCACCGTCCACCCGTGGCGCTCGGCGTAGCGGATGTACATTCTGGCCAGGTCGGCGGCGAACAGCGCCGACTCTTCCCCTCCCTCACCGGATTTGACCTCGAGCACGATGTCGTCGGCGTCGTGCGGATCCCGGGGGGCCAGCATGTCGGTGAGTTGGGTGTCCAGTTCGGCGACCCGTGCCTCCAGTTCGGCAACCTCGTCGACGAACGACGGGTCGTCGGCGGCCAGTTCACGCGCGGTCTCGAGATCCTCGCGCGTAGCTACCAGCTTGCGATGGGTCGCGACGATGGGGGCCAAGCGGGCAAACCGGCGCCCGGCTTTGCGCGCTTCGTCGGGCTTGCTGTGCAGTTCGGGATCGGCCAGCGCGCGCTCGAGTTCGGCGTGTTCGGCGAGCAAGACGTCAATCGTCTGCACCGGTTGCGTCATGTCACACCTCCTGCCGCCTGCTTACCGTAAACGCGAACCGACGCCCGGCCTGTGCAGCGTTGTGCACAGTTCGGGCGTCGGTGTGCCAGCTATTTGTCGGCTTCGGCCTTGTCAGCTGCGGCCTTGCGCTTGCCGTACCGCCGCTCGAAGCGGGCGACCCGGCCGCCGCTGTCGAGGATCTTCTGCTTGCCGGTGTAGAAGGGGTGGCACTGTGAGCAAACCTCGACCACGATGCGACCGCCCGGCTTGGTGCTGCGCGTCTGGAACGTGTTCCCGCAACCGCAGACCACGGTGGTCTCGTCGTAGGCGGGATGAATGTCGGTCTTCATGCTGTCCTCTTCGATCTTTCGCTCGTGGCCCTCGGCTCGTGACGCGGCTGTCCGGCTTGTAGTCGAGGGCGATTATGCCAGGTCAACCGCCATGAACCCAAAACACCGATAAGGGCTCGGACATTCCCGGCGGCGGGTTTGTGTCAGTCGTTGTCCATGTTGCCAGGTGTCGTCTTGGAAACCTGGACCAGGAACTCGTAGTTGGTCTTCGTCTTGCGCAGCTGCGAAATGAGCAGGTCGATGGCTTGGTGGGAATCCAAGCCCGACAGCACCCGGCGCAGCTTGTGCACGATGGCGAACTCGTCGGGCGAGAGCAAGAGCTCGTCCTTGCGGGTACCCGACGGATTCACGTCGACCGCGGGGAACACCCGGCGCTCGGAGATCTTGCGGTCCAACTTGAGCTCGGCGTTACCGGTGCCCTTGAACTCCTCGAAGATGACCGTGTCACCGGTGGAGCCCGTCTCCACCATCGCGGTGGCGATGATGGTCAGCGAGCCGCCTTCCTCGATGTTGCGGGCGGCGCCCAGGAAACGCTTGGGCGGGTACAGCGCGGTCGAGTCGACACCACCGGACAGGATCCGGCCCGACGCCGGCGACGCGTTGTTGTACGCGCGGCCCAACCGGGTGATCGAGTCGAGCAGCACGACAACGTCCTTGCCCTGCTCCACCAGCCGCTTGGCCCGCTCGATCGCCAGCTCGGCGACCGAGGTGTGGTCTGACGGGGGCCGGTCGAACGTCGAGGCGATGACCTCTCCCTTGACCGAGCGGGTCATGTCGGTCACCTCTTCAGGCCGCTCGTCGACGAGCACGACCATGAGGTGGCATTCGGGGTTGTTCCTGGTGATGGCGTTGGCGATGTCCTGCAGAATGGTCGTCTTACCCGCCTTGGGCGGCGACACGATCAGGGCGCGCTGTCCCTTGCCGATCGGCATGATCAGGTCGATGACGCGCGTCGTCAAGCGCTCGGGGGTCGTCTCCAGACGCAGCCGCTGGTTTGGATACAACGGCGTCAGCTTGCCGAAATCGGGCCGCTTCTTGGCGTCCTCGACCGGCCCGCCGTTGACGCTGTCCAAGCGCACCAGTGGGTTGAACTTCTGCCGCTGGTTGGGCTGCTCGCCGTCCTTGGGCACCCGTACCGCGCCGGTCACGGCGTCGCCGCGACGTAGGCCGTACTTACGCACCATGTTCATCGACACGTAGACGTCGTGCGGACCGGGCAAGTACCCCGACGTACGGACGAACGCGTAGTTGTCGAGCACATCGAGGATCCCGGCGACCGGTTGGACGACGTCGTCCTCACGCAGTTCGGCTTCGCCACCGGCCTCGCCTGATCGCTCGCCGCGGCGGCGGCGGTCGCGGAATCGGCGGCCACGACGGCCCTGCCGTCCTTCGCCTTCGTCGTCGCCACCGCGGGCCTGCTGACCACCCGAGCCCTGCTGGTCACCGCCTTGGTCCTGGTCGGAGTCCTTGCGTTCGGCGGTCTTGGTGTCCTGCCCGCCGTCCTGGCGGTTCTCGGCTTTCTCGGCTTTGTCAGCTTGGTTGGCTTTGTCGTCGGTGTTGGCTTTGTCGTCGGCTTTGTTGTCGGCGCCGCCATCGGCACCGGAGGACGACCCGGCGTCGCGCGATGCGCCGCGACGCTCCCGACGCCGCGGTCCGGCCGACTGACCGCTCTGCTCGTCCTTGGACGGTGCCTCGGTTGTCGTCGACGCCTCGGCCTTGGGGGCGTCCGCGCCGGCGTCTGCAGCCTCTGTCGAGGGCGCTTTGGTACCCGACACACCGTTGGACTGGTTTCTGATTTCCTGGATCGCGGCGATCAATTCGCTCTTGCGCATGCCCGAGGTGCCCTTGACGCCAACCTGGTTGGCCAGTGCACGCAATTCGGGCAGCACCATCGTGGATAGGGAGCCCGAGCCGGCCAATGCAGTGGTCTTTACATCTGAAGTGGCTGGGGTGTCCTTGGTTTCTTGAGTCGCTCGACTTTCGCGAGACTCGGTGGCGGCGGAAACCGACGTGACGTCGGTGCTGTCGCTAGCCGTGATGAGGTCCGTATCAGACACGGATTTCCTTTCTTTCCCCTGCTGATCAGGTCATGCGGGGGGTTCGTGCAATCAGCTAGATGGCCGAATGCCCAATAGTCGACTCTGCAACGGTGATCGCCAATAAGGGGGCGGAGTAAGCGGCGAACCTCGTACGAGAAGAATTGGTGGTTTGTCCTAGCGGCAATGCAGTGTATGCAGATGCAGGTGCTGCGATTGCTGGACGGCTCCGAGGATAGCCCGCTTCCTGGCGGGAAGCAAGCAACCCCCCGGCAACGTTGTGAATCAATCCCGAACTGTGGGTCCCGGGCTCCAGCGAACTCCTTCGCCGGCGGTCATCGCAGCTATCTTGAATCCATTTGCCGCCCCGTACTCCACGGCTTCCGGGGGTAATTCCGGCTCCGTTGTGAGTGCGATCAATGCGGGCCCAGCCCCGGATAGGGCTGTCGCAACATTGAGACGCCGAAGCAAGCGCAAATATTCCGCCGATGCCGGCATCGCCGGAGCGCGTTGCGGCTGATGCAATACGTCTTCCGTGGCGGCCAGCAGCAAATCAGGGCGTTGCGTGAGCGCGACGACCAGCAACGCAGCGCGACTGATGTTGAATCGTGCGTCCTCGTGGGTGACCTGCACGGGCAGCAGTACCCGAGTTTCCGCGGTCGACGACCGCACATCCGGAATCAACGAGAACAGGTGAATATCCGGGTGGAGCTGCAGCGGGGCCGCCAGATATCTGGGCCGATCCTGGGTCGCGTCGGTCCAGGACACCACCGCGCCGCCTAGTACCGCGGCGGCGGCGTTGTCCGGATGGCCCTCGAACTCCGAGGACAGCTGGATTAGCTGCGCCTCGCTCAGAGGTTTCGAATCCGTCTGTGCGACAAGACCATTAACCGCGGCCAACCCGCCGACGACGGCCGCCGCAGAGGAGCCCAGCCCGCGTGAATGCGGAATGTAGTTGCGGCAGCGCACCACCAGGCCCGTCGCGCTGACTCCTGCGGCCTCCAGACCACGGTGGACGGCGCGTACCACCAAGTGGTCAGCGTTCAGCGGCACCTGACCGGCGCCCTCGCCTTCAACCTCCACCACCAGGCCGGATTCCGTTGTCTCGACCACGATCTCGTCGACAAGACTCAACGCCAGGCCGAGGGTGTCGAAACCAGGGCCGAGGTTGGCGCTCGATGCCGAGACGACGGCGCTCCCGATCAGACCTGCGGGCAGGGGCAGGGCCAGTGCGGCGCCCGCGGCGCTCGACTCCGCCGCATTCGCGAACACCAGGTCGGATGAGTGGCGTCCCGCTTCGTCCGACTCCGCCGCGCTCGCGAACTCCACTATGCCAGCCCCAGGTTTTCCACCACCAATACCGGATCCACCGGCAGCGGAGACACAATTGGCATGTCTTTGAGCGCAGTATCGGGGTCTTTGAGACCGTTACCCGTCACCGTGCAGACCACGGTCGACCCGCGCGCCACCCAGCCGTCGTCAATAGCCTTGAGCAGGCCCGCGATGCTGGCCGCCGACGCGGGCTCGACGAACACACCCTCGGTGCTGGCCACCAGGTGGTAAGCCGCCAGAATCTCCTCGTCGGTCGCGGCCAGAAAGCGCCCTTTGGACTGTTGTTGTGCCTCAACGGCTGACGTCCACGATGCGGGTGAACCGATGCGGATGGCGGTGGCGATGGTCTCGGGGTGGCTGACGGGTTCGCCGAGCACCAATGGCGCCGCGCCGGCCGCCTGGGTGCCGAGCATGCGGGGCAGCTTGTCGATCAGCCCGTCTCGGTGATACTCGGTGTAACCCTTCCAGTACGCGGTGATGTTGCCGGCGTTGCCCACCGGAAGGGCATGGATGTCCGGCGCGTAACCCAACGCGTCGACAATCTCGAATGCCGCGGTCTTCTGCCCCTCGATGCGCACCGGGTTGACCGAGTTCACCAGCGAGATCGTCGGGAAATCTGCCGCCATCTTGCGGGCCAGTTCCAGGCAGTCGTCGAAGTTGCCGTCGATCTGAATGATCTTGGCGCCGTGGATAACCGCCTGCGCCAGCTTGCCCATTGCGATCTTGCCCTGCGGAATGAGCACCGCGCAGGTGATGCCGGCGCGGGCGGCGTAGGCGGCCGCCGACGCCGACGTGTTGCCGGTCGAAGCGCACAGCACTGCCTGTTGCCCACGAGCCACCGCGTCGGTGACCGCCATGGTCATCCCGCGGTCCTTGAACGAACCGGTGGGGTTGAGACCTTCCACCTTGAGGTGGATGGTGCAACCGGTCTTCTTCGAGAGCTTGGTCGCCGCGATCAGCGGGGTGCCACCCTCGAGCAGGGTGACCGGAGTCCAGTCGTCGCCCACTGGCAGCCGGTCGCGGTATGCCGCAATAAGACCGGGCCAGGGCTGGTGGACCGTGGTCCTCGGGGTACTCATATGCTGGTTCCTTCCAATCGCAGCACGCTTGCCACCCCCGAGACAACGTCCAAGTCGGCCAGTGCATCAACGGTTTCCGAGAGCGCGGCATCGGTCGCTTGGTGGGTGACCACAACGATGCGTGCGCCCACCCATCGGCCGCCCTCGTCCACCACGCCTTCCTGGCGAACTTCGGCGATGCTCACCTCACGTTTGGCGAATTCGGCTGCGACGGCGGACAGTACGCCGGGTTTATCGGCGACGTTCATGCTGACGTAGTAGCGGGTGGGGATGAAGCCCATTGGAGCCACCGGCAATTGGGCGTACTGGGACTCGCGTGGGCCGCGGCTGCCCAGGACCCTGTTACGCGCCGCCATCACCAGATCACCGGTGACCGCCGAGGCGGTGGGTGCGCCGCCGGCACCCTGGCCGTAGAACATCAGGCGCCCGGCCGCCTCGGCCTCGACCACGACGGCGTTGAACGCCCCGTTGACCGAGGCGAGCGGATGCGACAAGGGCACCAGAGCGGGATAGACCCGGGCCGAAACCCGTTGCTGTCCTTCGTCGGTGGTGATGCGCTCGCAAATCGAGAGCAGTTTGATGGTGCAGCCCAGCGACCGTGCGGACGCGAAATCCGCCGGGGTGATCTTGGTGATGCCTTCGCGGTACACGTCATCCGCGGTCACCCGGGTGTGAAAGGCGATGGACGCCAGAATGGCGGCTTTGGCCGCCGCGTCGTAACCTTCCACGTCCGCGGTGGGGTCGGCCTCGGCGTACCCCAGCGCGCTCGCGTCGGCCAGGGCGCTTTCGTAGTCGGCACCGGTGCTGTCCATGGCGGACAGGATGTAGTTGGTGGTGCCGTTGACGATGCCGGCCACGCGTAGGACCGTGTCGCCGGCAAGTGACTGGGTCAGCGGGCGGATCACCGGGATCGCGCCGGCGACCGCCGCCTCGAAATACAGGTCGACGAACGCGCTTTCGGCGGCCTTGGCCAACTCGCCGGTGGAGGTCGACAGTAGCGCCTTGTTGGCTGTCACAACGGACTTGCCGTGCTTGATCGCGGAGAGGATCGCCTTGCGGGCCGGTTCGACCGGGCCCATCACTTCGACGACGATGTCGACGTCATCGCGTGACACCAGCTCGTCAATGTCGTCGGTCAGCAGTTCGATCGGTACGCCTCGGTCGGCGGAGACGCGGCGCACTCCCACGCCGCGCAGCACCAATGGGGCCCCGATGCGGCCGGCAAGATCGTCGGCGCTCTCGTTGATGATGCGCACGACTTCACTGCCGACGACACCCAACCCCAGTACCGCTACGCCGACCGGCTTTTCGTCATCCGGCACAGGTCACCTCACTTCCAAACTCAGCAGATCGTCGACCGTCTCCCGGCGCAGAATCAGGCGGGACTTGCCTGCGTTGACGGCTACCACCGCAGGGCGGCCAAGCAGGTTGTAACGGCTCGACAATGAATAGCAGTACGCTCCGGTCGCTGCGACGGCGATCAGGTCGCCGGGCCGCAGGTCGTCGGGCACCCAGGTGTCGCGAACGATGATATCGCCGGTCTCACAATGCTTTCCGACAACCCGGGCCGACACCGCGGGCGCATCGCTGAGCCGGGATACCAGCCTGACGTCGTATTGCGCGTCATAGAGAGCGGGCCGGATGTTGTCGCTCATGCCGCCGTCGACGCTGACATAGCGCCGGTTTGCGGTGGAGCTGACGTCGACATCCTTGACGGTGCCGACCTCATAGAGCGTGACGGTCCCGGGTCCGGCGATGGCGCGTCCGGGCTCAACGACCAGCTTCGGCGTGGGCAGGCCGGCGGCGGCCGATTCGTTGCTGACGATGGTGCTCAGCTTGGCGGCCAGGTCGGCTATCGGGGGCGGATCGTCGGACGGTAGGTACGAGATACCCAATCCCCCACCGAGGTCGATCGTGGCAAGCTGCGCGGTCTTTTCCGCGCCGAACTCGCGGACGACCTCGCGCAACAGGCCGATGACGCGGTGCGCGGCGATCTCGAAGCCCGCGACATCGAAGATCTGCGAACCGATGTGGCTGTGCAAGCCAACCAGACGCAGGTGATCGGTGGCGAAAACCCGGCGGATCGCGGCCATGGCCGCACCGCTGGCAATGGACAACCCGAACTTCTGGTCTTCGTGGGCGGTGGAGATGAACTCGTGGGTGTGCGCCTCGACTCCGACGGTGAGCCGCACGAGAACGTCCTGGACGACTCCCGCCTCGCCCGCGATCGCGTCCAGACGCTCGATTTCCTGCATCGAGTCCACGACTACATGGCCCACACCGGCTTTGACGGCCGCGGTCAATTCGGCGACCGATTTATTGTTGCCGTGCAGGGCAATTCGGCCCGGGGGGAAGTTCGCATGCAGCGCCACCGCGAGCTCACCGCCGGTGCACACGTCCAGCGACAGGCCCTCTTGGTCGATCCATCTCGCTATTTCGGTACACAGGAACGCCTTTGCCGCATAGTGCACGTGCTCGCCACCGCCGAATGCCGAGGCGGTCTCGCGGCAGCGGGAGCGGAAGTCGTCCTCGTCGATGACGAACAGCGGCGTGCCGTACTCGTGCGCGAGGTCGGTCAGCTTGAGGCCACCGATGCTGACAACACCGGATTCGTCACGAGTGGTGTTGCGCGGCCATACATTTGGCGCCAGCCGTAGTAGCTCGTCCGTGGACTGCGGACGCGGGGGGCTGGGCGCGGGTCGGGTCTCTTCGGCGTGGCGAGGACCGGCGGGATGAACGTTCACATGCGCTCCGGGGCACTCACTCCGAGGATTGCCAGCCCGTTGGCGATGACCTGACGGGTCGCCTGGCACAGCGCGAGACGTGCGGCATTGAGGTCGGTGGGTTCCTCGTCACCCTGCGGCAGCACCCGGCACGAGTCGTAGAACCGGTGGTAGTCGCCGGCCAGGTCTTCCAGGTAGCGGGTGATCCGGTGTGGTTCGCGCAGCGACGCGGCCGTCTTGAGCACCCGCGGAAACTCCCCGATGGTGCGCAGCAACGTGCCCTCTTTGTCGTGGCTGAGCAGATCGAGGTGTTCGGTGTCCGGGGCGAGGCCGAGTTCGGCGGCGTTGCGCGCCAAGGCCGAGAGCCGGGCGTGCGCGTATTGCACGTAATACACCGGGTTTTCGTTCGAGGCGGAGGACCACAGTTCCAGATCGATGTCGATCGCGGTGTCCACCGACGAACGGATCAGGCTGTAGCGCGCGGCGTCGACGCCCAGCGCCTCGACCAGGTCGTCGAGGGTGATCACGGTGCCCGCGCGCTTGCTCATCCGGACCGGTTGACCGTCACGGACCAGGTTGACCATCTGCCCGATGAGCACCTCGACCGTGGCCGGGTCCTCCCCGAACGCGGCCGCCGCCGCCTTGAGCCGCGAGATGTATCCGTGGTGGTCGGCACCGAGCATGTAGATGCACAGGTCGAAGCCGCGTTCGCGCTTGTCCAGGTAGTATGCGAGGTCGCCGGCGATATACGCCGGCTTGCCGTCGCTCTTGATCACGACGCGGTCCTTGTCGTCACCAAAAGCGCTGCTGCGCAACCAGGTTGCGCCGTCCTTTTCGTAGATGTTGCCCGTTTCGCGCAATCGGGCGATGGCCTGGTCGACCCGGCCGCTGGTGTGCATCGAGTCTTCATGGGTGTAGACGTCGAAGTCGGTGCCGAATTCGTGCAACGACTCCTTGATGTGGCTGAACATCAGGTCGACACCGATTTCACGGAAGGTCTCGTGCATCTCGTCGTCGGGCAGGCTCAGCGCGTCCGGCGCCTTCTGCAGGACCTGGGCGGCGATGTCGTTGATGTAGGTGCCCGCGTAGCCGTCTTCGGGCGTCGGTTCGCCCTTGGCCGCCGCGATCAAGGAGTTGGCGAACCGGTCGATCTGGGCGCCGTGGTCGTTGAAGTAGTACTCGCGGACCACGTCCGCGCCCTGGCTGGTCAACAGCCGACCCAGGGCGTCACCGACCGCGGCCCAGCGGGTGCCGCCGATGTGGATCGGCCCGGTGGGGTTGGCCGAGACGAATTCCAGATTGATCTTGTGCCCGGCCAGCAGGTCAGAGGTGCCGAAGGCGTCACCGGCCTCGATGACACTCTTGACGATCTGCGCCTGCGCCGAGGTCTCCAGGCGCATGTTGATGAAACCCGGTCCGGCCACCTCTGCGGAGGCGATACCGTCGGCGCCTGCCAGGGCCTCGGCGAGCCATCCGGCCAGCTCACGGGGGTTGGCGCCGACCTTCTTGCCCAGCTGCAGGGCCAGGTTGCTGGCGTAATCACCGTGCTCAGGGTTGCGCGGCCGCTCCACCGTGACCGTTGCCGGCAATGCGGACACGTCGAGGCCGTGCTCGGCCAGCACCGCAGTAGCGGTGGCTTTGAGCAGCTCAGCGAGGTCAGCGGGGGTCACGATCGTCCATCCTATTGGCTGGGGTGCTTGCCCCCCGAATCCATTGCGGTGGTCAGGCCTCCATTGTGATGCGTTACTCTGGGCGAGCCCCATCGGTGCATCTGGTTTGTGCGCCCCCGTAGCTCAGGGGATAGAGCGTCTGCCTCCGGAGCAGAAGGCCGCAGGTTCGAATCCTGCCGGGGGCACAAGCTTTTTTTGCAGCTCAGACTCGATTTTTGGGTGATAGCTCAACGGCCTGCGTGCGATCAGCGCGATTGTCGCGGCGCGGCGGCGGCGGACAGCAAACCCCTGGTCAGCCACCGCCCTCCTTGCGGGCCGCCTCGACCAGGTTGGCCGCCGACGTGGGGTCCATCTGGTAGAACATCGCGCCAGTGGGATCTGCCCACACGGTGACACTCAGGTATTTCTGGGTGCCCTTGCGCGTGTGAACGGTGGCAAGCCCGTCGTATTTGTTGAGGCCGGTGTTGATCAGCGTCAAGTCGTCCGCAACCGTGATTCCGTAATCCTTGAACGCATCGAGAGTGTTCATCTGATTCTGCAGCAATTCGACGACCTGCTGCTTCACCAACGGAACGTTGACCGACGGCGGCGGCAGGGGCGGCGGCGGCGGCGGTGGCGGGGTGGTCCACCAGTGTCCGGCCACCACGACCGATATGGCGAAGGCCGCAACGGTGGCGGCAAGCACCGTCTGCACCACGCGGATCTTGTTGGCCGTGCTCATGCCCCCGTATTGGCCAACGTCTTCATCGTCTAGGTCTTTCGCTTCCTCCACCACGGTGGCCCATCATTCCGCGTTGCCGCGCCGCTTCACTGGATGCCACGCCGGTCCAGCGCTCCCGTTGTTCGCGAGCCTGTGTCGGTCTCGCAAAGGTGTAGGCAGGGCTATTGCTTGCACGGCGAGGTTCATTCGTCGTAGAGCGTCGCGGTCCATACCATTTCGGTCCGCTTGAGTCGACCACCCACGTGGCCGGGGTGCCCTGTAGGAGGTAGACCTCGTCGATATCCCGCAGCGATCATCGGATCTCGTCGAGGGTGCGCGTGAACTGCGAGAGCTCGGCTCGATCCCGTCCCTGGTGTAGGCGCACTTCCAGACGGCTCCCTGCCATAGGGCCACCGTAGCGGCGGAGGGTGACTAGCTGAAGCGCAGTTTCGTATCGAGCCAGCTACCTGAAGCGCGCTACAGCTCCTGCTCGGCCGCCCACTCGCCGTTGTCCTCAACAGAACACCACGGCACCGTCCGCGCTCACCCGCCGCCCAGTGCCACCAGCGCACCCCGCCCTCGGAGCGGGCCAAGGGCGGCAGCGCGGACACCGGAATGCCCATCGCGACCATTCTCGACATGACGAAGATCAGGGTCGCGATCGGAACGGCTTTCTGCAGTGCGCCCGTCGGCGATTACTTCATTGTGGCGAGGTTGTGCCAGAGGTTTTTGAGACTGTCTGTGCCTCCGAAGAGGGTGGTGAAGTTCGTTGAGTCGATCAGGACGATGTCACCGGCCCGTTGCCCGCTGGGCGGCATCCAGATCAGCGCGTTGAACTCGGTGTTGCCGTCGGCGGTGAAGGGATGAGGCCGGTTGGGGTCAACGCGTTGACGGCCCAGTACGCGCAAGGAGTCGCTTTCTGGTGCGGTCAGTTCGTAGTGCGGCAGGTGGGGATGGAAATTGAGGGTGGTGACGTTGTCGAGCAGCCGCGGAGTGTCCAAGTCGCGACACGCGCTGAGCGGAGCGATTTCATCGGTGCCGTCCACGACGGCAGGGCGAAGTCCCCATTTGTTGTAGACGGGAACGTCGAGCGCCTTCATCAGTGAGCGGGTGTAGGCGGTGAAGCGTTGCTGGCGTGGCACCAACGGGTCGCCATGGTGTAGGTACTCGACCTGCCGCTGCTGCATGTCGTCGGTGAAACCGACGTCATGATGCGGAGCCAGCAGCAGGCAGGTGCCTTCCCGCTTCAGCCATTCTTGAATGGCTGAAATTTCCTCCGGTGCCGCTTCCTCCTGCCCAACCAGATGATCCAGCCCGAACACCATCATGGTGTCGGTGTCAGCGAGGATCCGCTCGTCGATCAGCTGCTTGTAGCCCGCCTGATCAATGCGCTGAAACACCGCCACCGGATGGCCCGTCGCTTCACCGGCCAACTCTTGAAACGCCAGCGTCGAGCGGTGAAACAGCTCCAGAGTGCCTGCGACGCCTTGCAGGAAGTTGGCTTCGTCCCAATCCTCGCCTTCGTAGTTCGGCCATGCCGCCCTGCGCACCTCGGTCATGGTGGAGAACCTGTTGTCCAGTTCTTCAATATCGCGTTGCGACTCCCAGGGATAGCTCCACGTCCAGTAGATGCTGATGCGCCGCCCACCCGAATGTGTTCGTGGAACGTGCAGTTGGTTGTAGGTGCGAGCTCCGCGTCGTGTAGCGGTCATGAGTTTTCCTGCTGTTCAACTGAGTTGGGCGAGATAACGCATTGCCTTGATGCCGGGCAAGAAGAAGTACGCCCCGCCGGTCAGGGTCGTAAATGCTGGAAGTCCTTTGAGGACCTTTCGTATCGGACGCTTGGGGATCTTGAATTCGAGCGTGCCGTCCTGCGTGCCGCAGATCGGATCGTGTTCGTTGCCCAACTCGTGAAAGGTCCGGTCGTTGATCCAGACGTTCTGGGCGAACTCGAACTGCCGCATCAGGTTTGCGCAGATGATGAACGCGGCGATGCCGCGGTCGGCGCCGTCGTCGGCAGCTCCGTCTGGAAGCGCAGGACCGTAGGTAGCCCCGCGGCGGATCATCCGCCGTCGGTTCATGTTGTGCGCGGTGTCCCTAGGGTTGAGCCGCCTCGCGTGAGCGCCGAGCGGGCATGCGTACCCATGCGGGTCCATCTCTTTGTAGTTGAAGTCGTTGTTGCGCATGGGATCGGCACCCAACTCGGGGTCATCCTTATCGGGCGCCAGCACAAGCGGGGCGCCGCTGCGCCAGCGACCCATGAACTTCGCCGCAAGCAACTCCTGTTCCTCGGGGGTCTCGGCGTTGTCGCTCAAGTACTCTCGGAAGAGGCCGACATGTTCCTGCAGCCGTCGGTACGCGGCGTATGTGCCGTTCCGGGACAGCACGTCCGGTTGCGGCAGATTAACTACCGGACCCAATTCGTCGGGATAGCCGAGGATGAACTCGCCCGCCTTCAGCGGGTCGCCGGAGCCCGGAGTGGGCTCCTCGCCGGTCCCCTCGATCACCGGTTGAGACAGGCGATCCCGGAAGCCGAAGTGGTCGTGGGCATAGTTGAACGGCGGTGTGGCATTCAGGTCCAGATACGATAGCCGCCGCACACCACCGATACGCGCGAGAAGGTCGTCGTGGACGCCGGTGGCCCTGGCCTGCTCGGCGTCATCACGGGCGAACAGGATCGCAATCGCGTGCAGATCCTCGCCGGCCAAACCGCCGACCCAGTTGTCGGGGTGGTTGGGGCCGGTATCACCCAAGATGTCAGCGCGTGCAGCCATCCCTTGGCGAAAGGCCTCGGGGAAGGTGTCCAGTGACTCCTCGGGCACTCCCAACGCTCGAAGACCCGTCCACGTGAACCCCAGCGTGACCCACCGCTTGGTGTCGTCCATCGTGCTCGGCACCGATGCCGCCGACTCCACGACTTCCACCATTTCGGACAGCCACGCCCGGCCGCCGACGGCCGTGTCGAAGGACAGGAACTCGTAGCGACCGGTCATCGCCGGCGTGCGGGTCAGCAGAATGTGCTGGATGTCATCGAGTTCAAGCATGTTTGCCACAGACTGCGGCGTTCACTGCATCTGATCGAGCATCGTGGAGAATGCCGCCTTGAGCCGCAGAGCTTTCTTGACCTCGTCCGCTGTGACGTACGGGTATTCACCGTATTCCAAGAAGCTCGGGAAGTGGTGGTCGCGCACGAACTGCACAAATGCTTCCGGATTCTCCTTCCAGTCCTCGGGGAAGCCCTCCAAGTTCACGAAAGCCGTCGTGATTCCGGTCTGGCTGAACAACTGCACCGCGTCTTCGGTGTACTTGTCGAAGTCGGTGTCGAAGATGCCTTGGTATTGGAAGTACAAGCCGAACCCCACATCGAAAAGCACCCAGCGCAGGTAGTGCAGGCGCAAGACGGCTAGCGCGTCCGGACTGGCTTTGATCGTCTCCTCGATCTGCTTGCCGTAGGCACGAAGCGCCTCCTCACGGCCCTCCTTGACCTTTGCGATGATGGAAAATCCGTAGCAAGCCGGAGTTCGCGGATAAACCGGGCCGTAACGGCCGCGTTGCGGTTCGAAGTAGCCCTCCTTGGGGATGGCCATCGCCGCCGGCTTACTCCAATCCTGATCGAACGCAGCCATCTTCATCCCTTCCATCACCTTCTGATGGGCCGGACGCTAGCACTCGATCTTGTCCACGTCTGCATAATCGGCGCGACACCGAACTCTGTTCACATTCAAGCTATGCCCAGTGCCGTTTTCGCTGGTCGGCTGTACTGGCCGGGTGATCGTTGGGTCGGCGGTGTTCCCCCCAGGCGGCGAGGTCACCGCCCGGTAAAGCTCGTTGCGTGAGTGTGGGATTCAGCCCGACGCCGGCGCGCGCCCGGCACCGGAGCGGCGAGCATGTCGGCCCGTCCGGCGGCGACGTGCACGCTGTCGCCGAGGCTTTTACCGCATTACTGGTGCGTGGCGGACTGACATTCGGCGACGGACCCGACGACGCGCCCGCTTCGGCGCGCATGTTGTGCTGGATGGTCGAGCGCAGTTTCTACCAGGCATCGAGGATTTCCGAACCGGAACTCGAGCACGAAGCCGCGGGTCCCAGTGCAGATGCGCCCAGTCATGGCACGGCTTGCCGCGAGTCGAACACCAGTCCGCCACCGTGCTAGACGTGAATTCCGCAGACGCCGCAAATGCGGCAGTCTTGTCCCCATGCCGACGGGTTGTTCGCGGTCCTGACGGATACCCTTCGATCCAATTCCAATGAGGTGGTCAACGTGACAAGGACGCAACGCCACGATGCCGGCAACCGGTCGCTGATCGAGGACGCTCTCGGTCATGTTCGCGAGGCGGCACCAGTCGGTTGGCAGCGCGTGCGTGTGGAATTCATCTCGGCCGCCGATCCGCCTTTCGCCCGGGGATGGGCGGTGGTCGGCTCGGACACCCTGCCGGTGCCCGTGCTGCCTGAAGCCATCGAGCTGCTGATGGAATTTCAACGCCGTGCTATCGAGGGCGATGGCGCCGGATTCCGCAAGGTGATCGCCGAATGCGACTGCGCGGAGGACCTCAAGGTGCACACCGTGCCCGCGCAGGCTTCCGGTCGGACTCCAGGTTCGGGCGGGGAGCGCGGAGGCAAGCTCCGCAGGATCTGGTCACGTCGATAGCGGCGTTGGCCGCCGAGCCCGGCGCGAGCGCGCGCATTTGTACGTAATCTGCGGCGTGTCGCCGTACAAACGCGGTCGCTCGCGAACTTCGCGCAGGAACCGCGTGGCGATCTTCTGGTTAACCCTCGAGGACTGCAGTACCAAGCCGGTGGCAGACGAGCAATGCCAGCTCGACGTCGAGCCTGTCGTCCTCGATCGGGCATCCCCGGCGACTGATCGCCCGCTGCACGCGATATTTCACCGAATTGAAATGCAGGTTGAGCTCCTCGGCCGCCGCCTTGTAGCTGCCGCCCTCCCGAAGAAACACCCGCAGCGTTTCGCGCAGGAGTCGATCGTTTTTGGAATCGTTCGCCAGCGGGCCGAGAGTCTCACGCACCCACGCGCGCGTTTCGCCGATATCGCCGCTCAACAGTGCCGCCGGGGTCAATCCCGGCTCGCTTGCGGCGACAATGCGGGGCGACGCGGATCCGGCGGCGATTGCCACGCGGCGGGCATTCTGCGCCTGGCCGTGCGAGCGCCGGAACCCGTCGACGCCGGGCAGCGCCGTCCCGAGCGCGACACGCGGTCCGTCGGACTTATCGGCTAGCAGTGCGCGGATGCGCCCGATCGGGTTGGCACCGGCGTCGGCCCCGAGTGCGATCCAGCCCCATCCGGTGAGCCGATCGGCCGCGATGAACAACGCATTGCTGGCCTGCGCGGTGTCGGCGATTTCGTTGAGATAGCGTTCCAGCCTTGCGATTTCGTTGCCTGCCGTCGAGTCGTCGGGCAGCCAGAGGATGAGCGCCAAATGCGTTCGCCGCAGCGGGTAGCCGATGGCCGTCGTCATCGCGTCCACGTCGACGTCGCCGCCGGTGAGGATCTCGGCAACGCGGACGGCACGCACGCGGCTGCGGTTCTCCAGCCAAAGGTCCCGCTCGGCCTCGTATACCTCAACGACTTGTTGGGAAATCCAGTCGATATACCGGAAGGTCACCTCGGTCATCCACTCGAAGACGTCGCGGCCAAGCGCCGGATCGAGGTTGAGCGTGCGGACCTCGTCGGCAATCATCCCCACCATCGCCTGATGCCCCAACCGATATGCACGCACCATTGCATGCATCGGCACGCCGCGCTGCGCCAGCCGCCTGGCGTATTCGAGCGCCGCAGTAGGGGGCTCGACTCGATCGATCGGAATGTCGTGCTGGAAGGCGCGAAAGACCGTATCCACGTTTCCTGCGGTACTGGCGGCGAGCAGGCCCATCAGTTGGGCGTCGCCAGGGAGCTCCGAGATACCCCTCGTCAAGGTGTCCACCACGGCCCGCGTCAGGCTGGGTAGCCGGGCGGCGAGCCGATCGACCACCGCGGCGGCTGTCTCGGTGACGGCCGCCTCGTCGCACCGGTTCGGATCCGGCATGAACAAACTGTAGAACGTCTCGGGACCCGACTGTGGGAAATACTGTCTTCCGGCGACAAAAGCGGGAATGAAGTTCATGGCGTCGCGACGGTGTTTTGAGCGCCGCCGATTCGTACGTTCATCACATGAACTTGCCTACCCTCCCCGACCTTCGCGCACAGCAGGACCCCGGCGCGCCGGCCATCGCCGACGACCGGTTTGACCTCAACAACGCACAGTTCCTCGACGCGGTCACCGGCGCCGCCGCGACCCTGCAGGCGCACGGCGTTCGCGCCGGCGATGTCGTTGCCGTCATGCTGCCCAACACCGCCAGCCTTGTCGTATCCCTTTTCGCAGCATGGCGTCTGGGCGCGGCGGTGACCCCGATCAATCCCGCGCTCGCGCCGGCGGAGGCGGTCTATCAGGTGGCCGACGCCGCGGCGAAGGTCGTGATTGTTGACTATCCCATCGATTTCGAGGTTTCTGCGGAGGTGCTCCTGACCGATGAGCTGACCTCCGCCGGGTCCGCGGCTGCCACCCCGGTCGTCGGTGATGCGCTCGCACTGCTGATCTACACCAGCGGAACGACGGGGCGCCCCAAAGGAGTCATGCTCGACCACGCCAACCTGGATGCGATGTGCGCCATGGCGATCGATGCGTTCAAACTCACCGAAGCCGACCACAGCCTGCTGATCCTGCCCCTGTTCCACGCCAACGGCATTGTGGCGGGCACGCTTTCACCGCTGCTCGCAGGCGGTCGCACGACCATCGCCGGCCGGTTCAGCCCGAAGACATTCTGGAATCGGATCGAGCGGAGCCGCGCCACGTACTTCTCGGCCGTCCCAACCATCTACGCGATGCTGGCCGACCTGCCCGCCGAGATCCGCCCGGATGCATCCTCGGTACGGTTCGCCGTCTGCGGTGCCGCCCCAGCCAGCGTCCAGCTGCTGAACAAGTTTGAAAACCGTTATGGCATACCACTTATCGAAGGGTACGGACTGTCCGAAGGGTCCTGTGCGAGCACTATCAACCCGCTCCACGGTACGCGCAAGGCGGGCACGGTCGGACTGCCGCTGCCCGGGCAGACGATCCGCATCGCCGACGCAAGCGGTCAACCCGTCCCCGACGGTCAGGCCGGCGAAGTCCTAATACAAGGACCAAATGTCATGCGCGGGTATCTAAATCGGCCGGAGGAGACCGCCAAGGCGCTGGTCGGCGGCTGGCTGCATACCGGCGACATCGGCCGGTTCGACGAGGACGGCTACCTCGTTCTCGTCGACCGGGCCAAGGACATGATCATCCGTGGCGGCGAGAACATCTATCCGAAGGAAATCGAGACCGTCGTCTACCAGTTGCCGGAAATCGCCGAGGCGGCCGTAGTCGGCCGCGCCCATCCGGTCTACGGCGAAGAGCCCGTCCTGTTCGTCGGGACGACCCCGGGTATGACAATCGAGCCCGATCAGATTCGCGAGTACCTCTCCGGTGCCATAGCGAAATACAAGCTGCCCGTTGAGATCACGATTCTTGACGAACTTCCGAAGAACCCCGTCGGCAAAATCGACAAGCCGTCGCTCCGGAAGAACTTGCAGACCGTTCCGCACACCGCGTAACACCCAACCTCCAACACCCATCCAACGAACCAGGATTCACTCAAATGGGATTTACTACACCGGTGTTCCCGGACGTCGATCCGGACACGTTTCTGCAGAAGACATTTACGGAGCGGATGCGCCTGCTCACGACCAACTGGGTTGACAACGGGTTCGGCTCGCCGACGATGGTCCACGCGATCTACATCGTCAAACTGATCTTCTGCTACGCGCTGGGCGGTGTCCTCGTCGCCACGTTGACGTCGGATCTGCCGGCGTTCTGGCACATCTCCGAATGGTGGAACCAGCCGATCGTGTATCGAAAGTTCGTGCTCTGGACCGTGCTGCTCGAGTGCTTGAACGTCGCGGGCGCATGGGGACCGTTGTGCGGCAAGGTCAAACCGATGACTGGTGGAGCCCGTTTCTGGGCACGACCGGGCACCATCCGGTTACGTCCCTTCAGGTGGGTGCCATTCACCGGCGGAGACCGCCGTACCTGGTTCGACGTGGTGCTCTATGTCGCGCTGCTCATCGCCGTTGCCGTTCCGCTGCTTTCACCCGGCGTGCACAGCGACTCACTGTCTGCGGTCATGCCCCACAACGTCTCGGGTCTGGTGAGTCCGGTTCTACTCGTCGCACCGATGGTGCTGCTGGTAGTGCTCGGTCTGCGGGACAAAATCATCTTCCTGGCTGCACGCAGCGAGCAGTACCTGCCCGCGATCCTTTTCTTCACGGTCCTGCCGTTCATCGACATGATCATCGCGCTCAAGCTGCTGATCGTCGCGGTGTGGGTCGGTGCGGGAGTGTCGAAGTTCGGCAAGCACTTTTCCAACGTCATCCCGCCGATGGTGAGTAACAGCCCGTTGGTCCGGTTCAAGTGGCTGAAGCGGGCGCACTACCGCGATTTCCCCCGCGACCTGCGCCCGTCACGGCTCGCCGATGGGATGGCCCACGTGTTGGGCACCACCGTCGAAATCATCGCCCCGCTGATCCTGC
Organism: Mycobacterium intermedium; assembly: GCF_002086275.1. Classification (GTDB taxonomy): domain Bacteria; phylum Actinomycetota; class Actinomycetes; order Mycobacteriales; family Mycobacteriaceae; genus Mycobacterium; species Mycobacterium intermedium. The sequence continues at coordinate 48,014 of NZ_MVHT01000019.1, forward strand.
TGTTCTCCACCAACAAATGGCTGACGGTCGCCGCTGTGGTCCTGATGGTTGGGTTCCACCTGTTCATCATCTCGACGTTCCCCCTGGCGGTACCGCTGGAGTGGAACGTGATGTTCGCCTACACAACCATTTTCCTGTTCCTCGGCTTCCCGAACTGGAACGGATACGCGACCACGGACATGTCGTCGCCGTGGTTGTTGGCAGGGATCGTCGTTGGTCTGCTGTTCTTCCCGATCCTCGGCAGCTTCCGACCCGACAAGGTGTCGTTTCTGCCGTCGCTGCGGCAGTACTCCGGCAACTGGGCCTCGGCCGTCTGGGCGTTCGCGCCAGGTGGGGAGAAGAAGCTCGACAAGGTCACGCGCTCGACGAAGAACCTGGTCGACCAGTTTGTCGACTTCGGGTACGAACCGCGGTGGGCCGAAATCACGATGCACCAACCCGTTGCGTTTCGGACCATGCACAGCCAGGGCCGCGGCCTGTTGTCGGTGCTACTGAACAACTTGCCCGACATCGACACCCGCACCGTGCGTGAGGCTGAGTTCGTCTGCAATTCGTTGATCGGGTTCAACTTCGGTGACGGTCACCTGCATAACGAGGACCTGATCGCCGCTGTGCAGCGGGAAGCGGCCTTCGAGCCGGGCGAACTGGTGGTCGCGTGGGTCGAGTCGCAGGCCTGGGGCAGCAAGGTACAGCACTACAAGGTCATCGACGCCGCCCTGGGCGTGATCGAGCGTGGCACTTGGAAGGTCGCCGACGCAGTTGCCGAGCAGCCGTGGCTGCCCAACGGCCCTATCCCGACCGAGGTGAGCTGGACTAGGCAGAACCACCGCGTTGAGGCCCTGCCATGAGCACCGCGATCGTCGTCGGAGCCGGGCCCAACGGGCTCGCCGCCGCGATCACACTCGCTCAAGCGGGAGTCCAGGTGACCGTGCTGGAGGCCGCCGACGAGATCGGCGGCGGTACCAGGAGCAGCGAGGCGATCATTCCGGGACTGTTGCATGATCACTGCTCCGCCATACACCCGATGGCCGTGGGATCGCCGTTTCTTAGTGGGCTGCCATTGGAGCGCTACGGATTGTCCTGGCGGTGGTCCGAGGTCGACTGTGCCCATCCGCTCGACGACGGCAGCGCCGGCGTGCTCTACCGCTCGGTGGATCAGACGGCGGACGGTCTGGGTGGTGATGGATCGCGCTGGCGCGCACTGTTCAGTGGTCCATCCTCGAAATACGATGCGCTGTCCGACGACATCATGGGTCCGCTGCTGCGGATTCCCTCACATCCCTTGACACTGGCCCGCTTTGGCGTTCCGACCGTGCTGCCCGCGTCAACGCTGGCCCGCTGCTTTCGTACCCCCGAAGCCCGCGCCCTGTTCGGAGGTGTTGCCGCCCACGCATTCCGGCCTTTGCACCATCCCATGACGTCGGCGATCGGACTCGGGATACTCACCGCCGGCCATCGCCACGGCTGGCCGGTCGCTGCCGGCGGCTCGCAATCCATTGCCAACGCGATGGCATCGCTGTTGGTCGACCTCGGTGGCAAGATCGAGACCGGCGTGCGTATCGAAACGGCGTCGCAGCTCCCGCCCAACGACGTCACGATGTTCGATCTGGCCCCGGAGGCGATAGCGGGAATCCTCGGAGATCGGTTGCCGCGCAGGGTTTCCCGGGCCTATCGGCGATTCCGGCGCGGACCGGGTGCATTCAAGGTCGACTTCGCCGTCGAGGACAGCGTCCCATGGACCAATCCTGCCGCGCGCCACGCTGGGACGGTCCACGTGGTCGGCGAATTCCCCGAGCTGGCCGCCGCCGAACGGGACGTTCACGCCGGCCGGATGCCCGAGCGTCCTTTCGTGCTGGTCGGGCAGCAGTATCTCGCCGACCCGCAGCGCTCCGTCGGCAACGTCCATCCGCTATGGACCTATGCCCACGTCCCGAACGGCTACACCGGTGATGCGACGGAGGCGATCGTCTGCCAGATCGAGCGATTCGCACCGGGTTTCCGGGAACGGATCGTCGGATACACGGTCCGATCGACCACGCAGATGGCGTCCTACAACCTCAACTACGTCGGCGGAGACATCATGACTGGCTCGAAGGACGTCCGCCGGCTCGTCTTCGGTCCGCGCACCACACTCTCGCCCTACCGCGTAGGGATACCCGGAATGTTCATCTGCTCGGCGGCCACACCGCCGGGCCCGGGTGCACACGGCATGTGCGGGGCCAATGCCGCGCAGCTCGCGCTTGACGAACTGCGTTGAACGACAAATCAAATGACAACTCGAGGAAACGGAAATGAATGATCTCTCAGGGCGACGCGCACTCGTCACCGGCGCTGCACGCGGCATCGGCCTGGCCATCGCGCGCCGCCTGGTCCAGGGCGGTGCCCGCGTGGCACTGGCCGATCTCAACGCCGATGGGGCCGTCGCCGCCGCCAACGAACTCGGCAACGGATGCATCGGCCTGGGCTGCGATGTGCGCTCCACCGACGATGTGCAGGCCGCCGTCGAAGCCACCGTGAAAGCATTCGGCGGCCTCGACCTGCTGGTCAACAACGCCGGCATCGAAATCGCCAAGCCCATCACGGAACTCACCGACGAGGAATTCCGCCACATATTGGACATCAACGTCGTCGGCACGTTCCGCTGCACCAAGGCGGTGGTCCCCGTGATGGCCGCGTCCGGAGGGGGCGCGATCGTCAACCTGGCCTCCGCCGCCGGCACCGCGGGTGGGCCACTGCTCAGTGCGTACTGCGCATCAAAGGGAGCGGTCGTGCGCTTCACGGAGTCGGCCGCCATCGAGCTTCGCCAGGTCGGCATCCGCGTCAACGCGGTCTGTCCCGGAATCATCCAAACCGACATGGGCGACCGACTGGGCGCAGCCGTCGAGGCGATCGCACCGATCCCCTTCGACGACCTGGTCAACCTCAAGCAGGGCCGCTACGGCACCCCCGCCGAGGTCGCCGAAACCGTCGCCTTCCTTGCCTCTGACGAAGCCCGCTTCGTCAATGGATCTCACTACCTGCTCGACGGTGGACTCACCGCAAACCTTTTCTAGGAGAACACAAATGACAATCACAACTTCACCTGAACGCTTCACAATCAGCACGTCCGGCTCCCTGGCCGGCAAGGTGGCCGTCATCACCGGCGCCGCCCGCGGCATCGGCTACGAAGTCGCCAAGAAATACGCAGCTCACGGTGCGGTGGTCGTCGTGTCCGACATCAACGAGGATGCGGCCGCCTCGGCCGCACAGACGTTGCCCAACGCCACCGCCGTGAGGTGCGACGTCCGCGACGAAGTCACCACCGCAGCCCTGTTCGATCACGTGCTCACCGAGCACGGCAAGATCGACATCGTTGTGGCGAACGCCGGAATCGCTACTCTTGCACCGCTGCTCGACATGCCGTTTGACATGTGGCGGCAGATGATGTCGATCAACCTCGATGGCGTCTTCCTCACCGTGCAACATGGCGCCCGCGCGATGATCGCCTCGCAGGTGGCGGGATCCATCATCACGATGGCGTCCGTGACCGCCCTGGCCGCAGTGCCGCTGGCTGGGCACTACGCCGCGGCGAAGGCCGGCGTGGTCAACCTGACCAAAACAGCAGCGCTCGAGCTGCGGCCCGCCGGGATCCGGGTCAACGCGATACTGCCGGGCTTCGTGGAGACGGAGCTGGTGACCGGGAACCGCGAACTGTACAACCAGGCCCTGGGCATCGATTTCGACGACCTGCTGGCCCAGACACAGGGCGGTTACGTCACAGTCGACGACGTCGCGGATCTGGCCGTCTTCCTGGCTGGTGATCGCGCACAATTCAGCACCGGCGGTGCGTTTGTGGTCGACGGGGGGCTCTCGGCAAGTCTTTTCTGAGCGACACGGGTGGACGACATCTACGGACCGCGTCGACCGGGGACGCCGCCAGCATCGGAACGCCAGTACCGGAAGAGGACGCGACCCAACACGATCGCTTCACCGTATTTCCGCGAGTCGTCCGTGACGAGCGGATTGTCGCCCTCGATCCACCAGCCGTCCCCATGTGGCCGTATCGCCCGTTTGACGACGAGCAGGTCCGGTCGGCTGCGGAATCGCGCGATCACCACGTCGCCCGGCCGCACTCGGCGCACCGGGTAAGCCACCAGCGCGTCACCGTCACGCAGCGTCGGCACCATCGAGGGCCCGGACACTCCGACTCGCAACGCCCGCGACACCAGCCACCCGACCGCCGCGCCCGCGGCGGCAAGTACTACCACGACCGTCCTGCGCCGCACCGGGGTCACAGCCGAACCGTACCGTCCGCTTACGAGACCACCAGGCCGCGATGTCAGCCGCCGCCCGAAATTCCGTCCAGGTTCTGCATCGGTTTATCTGGTGTTTTAGCGGTAGGGTCGCCAGTAAGGAGACCGAACACCGCTCTCCGTGCGCGAACAGACATTCGCGCAGCCACACCGAAGTTTGCGTTGTTGGAGGATCGAATGCGACTGCCGAGCTTTCTCGCCCCTAACCTCATCGCTCGTGCGCACTGCGACCTGCCTTGCGGTGTGTACGACCCGGCCCAGGCGCGAATCGAGGCCGAGTCGATCAAGGCCATCGCCGAGAAGTACCAGGCGAACGAGGACCCCGAGTTCCGCACCCGGGCGCTGATCATCAAGGAGCAGCGTTCCGAACTCGTCAAGCACCACCTGTGGGTGCTGTGGACCGACTACTTCAAGCCGCCTCACTTCGAGAAGTACCCCCAGCTTCACCAGTTGGTGAACGAAGCCACCAAGCTCGCCGGCGCCGGCGGTACCAAGGGCTCCATCGACCCGCAGGTTGCGCAGCAACTCCTCGACAAGATCGACGAGATCGCCAAGATCTTCTGGGAGACCAAGCAAGCCTGATCGGCACCTGTTGTCCTGTCACGGCGCGGTCGGCCGGGTCAGTCAGAACCGGTCAGGAGCTCCCAGTCGGCGGGCAACCCTTGCGTCTTGACCTGCTGTCCCTCGGCCTCGATGTGCACCGTCAGGTTGCCGAGTCGCAGATCGGTGAGTACGACGCGTCCCCAGGCGGCAGGCAATTGGGCCGCCACGGACAAACGTCGGTGTGGCACGTCGGGGTCCAGACCCAAAAACGATCGCAGCAACAGCAGCGGCGCGGCGCTCGCCCAGGCTTGCGGGGAACACGACGTGGGATAGGGCACCGGGGTGCGGAACTGGGAGCGGGGGAAGCCGCAGAACAACTCGGGTAATCGCCCGCCGAACGCCTCCGCCGCGTCGAGCAGGCCGGTGGTCAGCCGTTCGGCGAGTGCGACGGCGCCGGGCAAATGGCGGTACCGCAGCAGTCCGGCCACCGCGATTGCGGTGTCGTGCGGCCACACCGAGCCGTTGTGGTAACTCATCGGGTTGTAGGCGCCCATCGTCGTCGCCAACGTGCGCAAACCGAACCCGGAGTCCATCTCGAGGCCCGAGAGCCGTTCGATGAGCACCGCGGCATGCTCGTCCGACGCAATCCCCGTCCACAGGCAATGGCCGACATTGCTGGTCAGTGCATCAACCGGGCGTTTTCGGCCGTCCAGGGCGAACGCGTACCAGCCCTGTTCGGGCAGCCAGAAGGCGTTGTGAAACTCCCTGCGCAAGGTTTGCGCGCGCTCGCGCAACAGCGCCGCCGCGGCCGCGTCGCCGAACGCGTCGGCGAGCTCGGCCCGCCCGAGCAACGCGGCATAGAGGTAGCCCTGGGCTTCACACAGTGCGATCGGCGGGTCGGCCGCACGCCCGGCGGCGTCCGCGAGGGCGTTGAAGCTGTCCTTCCACCCCTGGTTGATCAGGCCACGGTCGGTGGCGCGCTGATATTCGATGAAGCCGTCGCCGTCACGGTCGCCGTAGCGTTCCGCCCAGGCCAGTGCCGCGTCGGCCGCGGGCAACAGCGATCGCACGGCTGATTCGTCGGCGCCCCATCGCCAGCTTTCCGCCAGCAGCATCACGAACAAGGGCGTGACGTCGATCGACCCGTAATAAATGCTGCCGCCCAGGACATCGTCACTGGCAGGGCCGCGGCGGATCTCGTGCATGATCCGGCCCGGTTCTTCCTCGGTGATCGGGTCGACGCGCCGGCCCTGCAAGTCGGCGAGTCGCTGCAGCGTGCCTATCGATAACCCGACCTCCAAGGGCAGGGCCATCCATGCGGTCAGAATGCTGTCGCGGCCGAACAGCGTCATGAACCACGGGGCCCCCGCGGCGACGAACGAGCGGCCACGGCCGGTTTCGTCGTGCATGAGCAACGCGCCCAGGTCGCTTTCGGTCTGGCGCAAAACCTGCGTCAGCAGCGGGTAGTCGGTGACGACGGTGGTCGCCGTGCTCCGCCACGCCTTGATCTTGCGGGCCGGAGCACTGGAATGCACGTCCTCGCCGCGCGTGAACCGCGTAGTGATCTTCTGGTTGGCCCACGTCGGCTGCACCACAATCTCGGTCTGCCAGCGCCCCCGCGGCGGCACCACCACCCGCCAGTTCAGCGAACCGGGCAGCACGATGGGGTCACCGGTCGCCGCGACCGTCAGGCCTCGCACCTGATCACCCGGCTCACGCAAGACGAGCTCGCCGTCGACGACGGCCATGTCGGCACCGGGCACCGCGACACGCCCCGCCTTGACCTCGAATAGATCGGCGAAGTCGGCGTCGGCATGCAGCTCCAGCGACACCACAGTGCTCTCGTCGTCGAGGTTGTGCAGCGAAATGGTTTCGCGGAGCCCGTCGGCGATCAACCGCTCGCGAACCACGAGCAACGTGCTGTCGGCTCGTCCGGCGCGCGGTGCCCGACGCAGAATGAATTGGGCCGCAAAGGCTTCCGTCGGCTCCACGGACAACGACTCGGGGGCCTGGCCGTCGACCCGCAGTTCCCAACGTGACAGCACCCGCGCGTCACGGAAGAACAGTCCGTGTGACGTGCCGAGCAGCACGTCGCCACGCCGGTCGGAGAGGCAGAATGTCGCCCCTTCGACCAGTGTCACGTTCTCGGCGCCCGAGCCGATCTGGGCGGGGGCACCGGTGTTGAACCCGCCCGAAGCAGTCATGCAGTGGCCTTGTCACTCAGTTCCCGGACCAGCGAGCGCTGCGCCGTCGGTTCCACCATTCCTGATGTTCCGGACTGAATCACGTGCTGCCGCTTGACCTTTCGATAGATCCGCTCGTAGCCGCTACCCAGTCGCACGACGTCGAAGTTGGTTGCGACATGGTGGCGGCAGGCCTGCGGATCGACGGTGGACGCCTGTTCGATCGCGGCCGGCAGGTCGGCGGGATCGTCGCGGACGAAGCCCGTCACACCGTCGACAACCACCTCTGGCACCGCGCCACCGCGCAGCGCGACAACCGGGGTACCGCACGCCATCGCTTCGATCATCACGATCCCGAACGGTTCCTCCCACTGCACCGGGAACAGCAGGCACCGCGCTTCGGCCAACAGCTTGCGCTTGCTGACCGCGTCGGCCTCGCCGAACAGATGGTCGGTGTCAGTGAGCAGCGGTCGCACACATTCCTCGAAGTACTCCTTCTCCGCGGGCTCGCTGCACTTGCCGGCGAGGACGAGCGGAATACCCGCCTCGTGCGCGGCCTGCACGGCCAGATGCGCGCCCTTGTACGGCGCGAACCGCCCCAGGAACAAGGCGTAGTCACCCTTGTCCGGCTGATACGGCCAATCGTTGATCCGCAACGCATTGTGTACGCGCCCAACCCAATTCAGGTCGGGTGCCAGTTCGCGCTGACGGTCACTGATGGCCACCAGACCCACGTCCGGGCCGAGTTCGCGGTAGTACGGGTACAGGTCGTCATCGACGGGCCCGTGCACGGTCGCCACCACCGGCAGCCCCATGGCCTGATAGGCCGGTGCGTTCAACGGGCCGGCGAAGGTGTGGTCGTGCACGACATCGACACCTTGGTCCGCCGCGATTCGGGCGATCGCGCTGCGCACCTTCAACGCGTGCATCACCTCGGGGTAGGGCTCCCCCAACCGCTCCGGCATCGTGCGGCTCCACAACGGCACGAACTGCGCCGCGGTCCGCCCCTTTCCGGCACCGATCACGGTGACGTGGTGGCCGCGCGCGACGAGGGTGTCGGCGAGGTCGGCGACGACGGCCTCGACACCGCCGTAGCCGGTCGGCGGGATGTCGAAATACGGCGGTGCGACCATCACGATCCGCAGTGGACGAGCGGACTCCGCACCATCAGACCAAAACACGAAATCAGCACCGCGCATGGACATTTCCCTCCCTCCGCTTCACCACACGCGTTAGCACTCTCCCTCTATGAGTGCCAATTATGGTCAGAAGGGCGCAGTTCGCAAGTCCCCACCGGTGGGGCCGCCCTCCCCATACAGGGACCTCTCCGTCTTCGGCGGCTGATGAACGAGTGGGGCCTCCACCCGACGCCGAATGTGTGGCGCGTGCACTCGGAATCGCCTTCGGCGGGCAACCTGCCCCACCTTCGGCGAACTCGGTGCGAGCGCCCTTCGATGCAGGTCACCCGATAGGGATTATTGAAAACATCTGCGGTGCACTTTATTTGAGTGTTCGGCGACGACTTGGAGCAAAATTGCTGGATACGGCCAGCCCACGCGATACTCTTGCCACTTTGGCGGCCCGATGATGAGCGGGGGCAGACATGTCGAATGTGATCGCAATACCTGGTCTGATGGCCACGGCGGCAGCGGATTTGGCAAATATCGGTTCGACCCTGAGTGCAGCGCATGCGGCCGCCGCCCCCTCGACGAGCACACTGCCACCCGCGGCCGCTGATGAGATCTCGGCAAACATCGCTCAACTGTTCTCGGCGCACGCCCAGGACTACCAGGACCTGGCCGGGCGAGCGGCCACATTTCACCAGCAGTTTGTCGATAGATTGACCGCCGGCGCGGCCGCGTATGGCAGCGCCGAGTCGGCTAACACCGCCGCGTTGCAACCCGCTCTTGAGATTGCCAGCACGATTCCCACCGCCGCCGCCATCCAGATCCCAGCGCTGAACAGCTTCGTTGCCGCGCTGAATCTACTGCTCACCATCCTGCAGAATCCGTTCGGCTTTTTTATTGGGCCGATCATCGCTGCAGCGGTCGAAATCGTCATTTCGCTCGTTCTCCGGACCCTCATTGCCGCGATCGGCGGGATCACCTTCACCGTGCCGACTGCTTGAGCAGACATAGGTGGCGGCGATAAGCCGCTACCCCGAATCGGTCGTTGACGGCCGCTGACACTTATCCAATTCACAGCTTCCGCGACGCGCGCCGCAGATACTATTTGCGCAGCGTGAGCGTAATTTGCTGATCAACCACTCCAAATGGTTTCGATCCATAGGAGTCGTCCATGAGCGTGCTTGGACATGCGGAGTTGTCCGCCGCCCCGCTGATCCTCTATACATAAGTTGCGCATGCGCAATTAACTTGGCGAAAGGCTGGTAGATGAGGTTCAACAGGCTCGCCGCGACCGCTGCACTACTATCCAGCCTTTTGCTCAGCGCGAGCGCCGGGGCACAACCATCAGCCAGAGCCGAGGTCCCGGTCATGGAAGGTGTCTATACCTACCTGGACGAGGACGGGGACACCTCGACCTGGACCATCCGGACGGTGTGCTCCCCTCAGTGCGTCGCCCATGTGACAACGACGCCGGGCCATGGTTTCGCCGCTCCCCTGGTCAACGGTCGTCACACCGTGACAAGGACGGTCCCGGACGGCATCACATGTCCCGCCTACATGCTTGGCGACAACGGTTCGTTGTGGGATGGCGGCGTGTATCCGGTCACCGTCCACCAATGGTGGGATCCGGCCTCGCTTCGCGGTGAAGCCGACTTTTTGAGCAGCTCAGCGTGGTGCGGCATTCCCGACCCGCATGACACATTCACCCTCACGCGCATCGGCTAGCGACTGACGTGCCGGCGCGGCGCCGCCGCGGACCGAGGGCCTCAAGATCTCTGCAAGGATTCCGCAAGCGCTGCCCTGGAAGCTTCTTTCTAACAGGCCGGCATGCCGGCCCTCCCGGGGGAAGAAAGGGACCGACCACCATGGGCACCACGCCACGCCGCCACCTGCGGCCAGTACGCGACATCAGCGCACCCACACTGCACCACATCACCATCCACGGCCACCGCCGCGCCTTCCGCATCGCCGGATCCGGCCCGGTGATCGTGCTGCTGCACGGCGTCGGCGACAACTCCACCACCTGGCAACCCATCCACACCAAACTCGCCCAACGCTTCACCGTCATCGCCCCTGACCTGCTCGGCCACGGCGAATCCGACAAGCCCCGCGCCGACTACTCCCTGGCCGCCTTCGCCAACGGACTACGCGACCTACTCACCGCCCTCGAGATCGACCGCGTCACCCTGATCGGGCACTCCCTGGGCGGTGGCATCGCCGCACAGTTCACCTACCAATACCCCGAAATGGTCGAACGCGTCGTGCTCGTCAGCGCCGGCGGCGTCAGCACCGACGTCAGCACCGCGCTACGCTTGGCCGCCCTGCCCGGCGGCGCCGAAGCCCTCACCGCCCTGCAACTGCCCGGCGCCCTGCCCGCCGTCGAACTGCTCGGCCGCACCGTCGGAAAACTCTTGGGCGCCAACAAATTCACCCGCGACCTACCCAGCCTGCCCCGCCTGGCCCGCGGCCTGGCCAAACCCGGCGCCGTCGACGCCTTCGCCCGCACCCTGCGCTCGGTGGTCGACACCCGCGGCCAATACATCACCATGCTCGACCGCACCTACCTCACCCAAGACCTGCCCATCCAGATCATCTGGGGCAACGACGACATGATCATTCCCGTCAAGCACGCCCACCTCGCCCACCAGCACATCCCGGGCTCCCGGCTGGAAATCTTCGAAGACTCCGGACACATGCCCCACGCCGACCACCCCGACCGCTTCGTGCGCATCGTCGAACAATTCATCGACAGCACCGAACCCTTCACCTACGACCCCGACCTCCACCGCCTCGCGCTGCAAACCGGCGTCCGCCAGGTCCCCGACTACGAGCGGGATGACAACGAGTCCGACCTCGCTTAGTAACGTTTATGTAATAGAAGTCCGTAAACGGGGCATTATGGCTTAATGGCCGTGCCCCAACGCACCGACTTGGCGCCGCATACCCCGAAGCGGTGGTCGCTGTCGCTCACCCTGCGATGGGTCGCCACTGTCGGCGCCGCGGTGGGCGCGGTGCTGTACTCCAACTGGTTGCTCGAATGTGTTTTCACCCGCACGTTGCTGCCCGATCCGGACTTGTACATCAGTGAATTCGCCGCCGCCGACCAGCCGTACGGGGAGTGGTTTCGGGCCTGCGATCTGGGCGCGGCGATCGTCCTGCTCATCGCGACGACGGCGGCCCTCATCGGCGTCGGGGGCACGCCGTGGACCAGACGGGGATGGTTGGCGCTCGGCGCTTTCGCCGTGGCCACAGCCCTGGACAGCACTGTGTGGAGGCTGGTGTGCGCGCCAAGTTCGGATGCCGCGTGCGCAGCCCGCGAAGCCTCGAACACAGTGCCGATAGGCCATCAACTGCACTGGCTCAGCAGTGGGGTCGTGCTGGTCGGCGCCATCGCATCGTTGCTGGCCTTCGCCGTGGCCGACCGCCGCGAATTCGCGCCGGCAGGGGTGCGCAAACTCGGTCTGTCCATGTTGGGAGCCCTGGTGGGCACTGCGATAGCGACCGGCATCGCGATCCTCATCGAAAACGCTCACGTGATTGGGATGGTGGGGGTCGCGCAGCGCGCCGAGTTGGCCGCGTTCGCCGGCTGGCTGATCTACGTCGCGATCCGCACGGCTCGGATAAGGATCGACTCCGGCCCATGATCGAACGCGTCGATGTCGAAGTCGACGGCTACCGCGAGCAGATCCGCATCGACGGGAACAGCGGCCCGGTCGTGCTGTTGTGCAGCGGCCTCGGCGGTCGCGCGCTGCACTGGAGCGACACGGTCGCACACCTTGCGGATGACCACAGGGTCGTGCGATTCGACCGCCCGGGCACTCCCGTGACGCCAGCGCCGGCCAGAAATCGCCGCTGCACGGTCCGAGGCGAGGCAGACCGCATTGCCGCCGTTCTGGACGCGGTGCCGCGGTCGGAAGGTGCAGTGCTGGTGGGACATTCCGTCGGCGGCTTCTTCGCCGAGGCGTTCGCCCGTTTGTACCCCGGGCGAACCGGCGCGCTACTACTCTTGGATTCCAGCGTCGCAAACCCCCGGCGGCTCACGTTGCCGAGCCCGGTGAAACTGGCCGCCGCCGACGTCACCGCGACGTTGCTGAGCAAACTGCGCCTGGACCGCCCCCTGGCGCACGCCGGCCTCACCCTGGTGCAACGGCGGCGTCCCGGCGGTCTCGATGCCCGGATGAGGTCGGAAATACGAAACGCGGCAACCGAACCCGGATTCCTACTGGCATTGCTCACCGAGGAAGTCGCCTATCCCGACCTGGCCGCCGAGCTGTGCGGGCTGCGAGCCCGCCACCCGCTGCCCCCGATACGACGCATGGTGGCGACGGCCCACACCGGCTTGCGCACCCACTTCTGGCGCAATCAGCAGATTCGACTGGCTAAAACCCTTGAAGCAGAACACGTTACGATTTCTCCCGCCGGACATCTGGTGATGATCGAACACCCCCGGCGCACGGCCGACCTCATCCGCGTTCTAACCCAGGATTGAAAGCCAGTTGTCCATTCGTTCGGCGACTTGCCGCCATCCGGGTTCCAACATCATGTCGTGGCCCATGCCTGGAAAGATCGTCATCTCCGCGCCGTAAGTCGATGCAGTGCGCTGGATTTGGCTTTGCGCAACGATCTTGTCGTGCTCGGCGCCCAGCACCAGCGTCGGGATCTGGTGGACCCGGTGCGTCTTGACCAGATCGAGGACGAGCATGTCGAGAAAGCCCAGATAACCCTCGTCCTGCAATCGTTGCTGATAAGAGTTGACCTGCGCATCCGGCACCGCATCGGAAAACAGCAGGGCTCGAGCAATTTTCGGGTTCGCAACCAGCGGAGCCAGTCTCAGCCTGGCGTTCACCTGCGCGAACTCAACCGGATGGTGGGTTGCGATGTAACTGGTAACCCGAAGTACGCCGTTGGGCGGAATGGGCGCGAGAAGGATGGCGCCGGGGGCGCCGTCGCGTTCCAGATAGTGCTGAACGACGAAGCCCCCCATCGAATGTCCCACCAGGATCGGCTTTTTCGGGAGTTGCGCAGCCACCTCGGCGACGTCGTCGACGTAGTCGCCAATGCGGTTCCAGCGCAGACGTTCACGACCAGAGCTTCCCCCGTGGCCGCGCAGACTCAGGGCCACCGCGCGGTATCCGCGGGCCGCGAAGAAGTCGAGAAAGTGCTCATCCCAGCACCAAGCGGCGTGCCAGGCCCCATGAACAAACAGCAATGGCAGCGGGTGCTCATCGGTGCTCCGGCCTTTGTCAATCACTTCGAGCATGTGGTCAAACCCTCGATTCATTACGGCATTGGCCGCCGCCATCCTCTCAGTTGACCAGCGGTTATGACGGCGGGAGCGCCATCACAGCGGCATATCAATTCCGACAAGGATCCATTGAGAATCCCTCAAGAGCCGGGGCCGATTCTTTGGACAACGCAATCCCGCGTCAACCACCACCACATCAGTACACGGAGACCAAAATGTTCAACCGCCGTTTCGCTGCTTCCCTGGCAGGCACCACCTTGACCGCCGCCACGCTCGGCTTGGCCGCACTCGGCTTCGCCGGAAGTGCCGGCGCAACTACCACGACGGATGACGCCTTCCTCGCCGAGATCCAGGCGGACGGAATCACGCCGCCGAGCGCGGCGCGCGCCATCAGCGAAGCCCACGCCGTCTGCAAGGCCCTCGACGCGGGCCAGTCCCCCTCGGAGGTTTACGCCGGAGTCGCCGAGCGGACCGGCTTGAGCGCCAAGGGATCCAAGACATTCGCCGTCGACGCCGCCAAGGCTTACTGCCCGCAGTACGTCACCTCCACCTAGGACCAACCACCCACGATGCGGGACCCGAAATGGGTCCCGCATTTGCTTGTGCGGGGTCGACGCGCGCGGGCCTAGGCGACGCAAGAAATACGCAAGGATCCGCCAAGGATCCATCAAGGGCCGTGCGTGATCGTGAATTCAGCAAACATGGATTAGGAAGGCAAGTACCGTGAGGCTGTTTTGCTTTCACCACGCCGGCGGCGGCGGGTTGGTGTTCAAGTCTTGGAGCAAGGTGCTGGCGCCGGATGTCGAGGTCGTTCCGGTTGAAATCGCCAACCGGGAGCGGTTTGCCACGCTGCGGGAGCTGGTTGCCGAGGTGAACGAACAACTTGGCCCGCTGCTCGACGAGCCGCACATGTTCTTCGGTCACAGCTTCGGCGCCCTGTTGGCGTACCGCCTGGCGTGCGCGCGGGCCGAAGCCGGCGCCGTCCTGCCCCGCGCGGTGTTCCTGTCCGCCTACTCGCCACCGCACCTGCCGCCTCCGCTGCACATGGTGGACGAACTCGACGACAGCCAGCTCGCGACCTTCCTGTCCCACATCGGCGGAATGCCTTCGGGTTTGACGCGTTGGCCGACCCTGCAGGAACGGGCTCTGATGACCGCTCGCCACGACTTCCGGCTTTGCATGACCGACGAGGAAGAGTTCGCCCCCGAACTGCCGTGCCCTATTCATGTCTTCGGCGGTGACGAGGACCCGCTCGTCAGCGAGGCCGACTTGCGCGAATGGCGTGGGCGGACCTCTGCGGACTTCTCGGTGCAGATCCTCCGCGGCGGCCACTTTTACCTGCGGGACCGCCAGCCGTTGCTGCAGACCCTGCAGCCATTGCTGTCGACGGTCGCGGCCGCCTGAAGCGGTTCGGCAATCGGACAAGTATCCAATTGCTGAAGAAAAATTAACGAAACCGTTCACCGGATGTTTAATGCGGTCGACTCGGGCCGACCTCCCCTTCTACGGATGTCGAACAGTCCGAGGGGAGTTGACCGATGTCATTTGTCATCACTGCACCGGAATGGATCCGGTCTGCGGCTCAGGATCTGGCAAGCATTCGCTCGGCCTTGACCGAGGCATCCGCTGCCGCCGCATATTCGACCGCAACGATCGCGCCGGCCGCGGCCGACGAAGTGTCGTCGGCGATCGCCGCGCTGTTCGGCAACTTCGGCCGCGAGTATCAACGCGTGAACACCCTGGCCCAGGCGTTTCACAGGGAGTTCGTCAACGTGCTGAAGTCAAGTGCGGGAGCCTATCTCGGCACTGAACTCGCCAACGCGCGCGCCGCCGTCGCGCTTCCCGCGGACCCGATACCCGGATTGCCGGAGTTCCCGGGGTTTCCGGGCCTCCCGACGGTGCCGGGGTTCGGCTTCAGCTCGAGCGGTACCGGGTGGAGTGCCTTTACCGGTCCCTATGAACAACTCGTCATCAACACCACCGCGAACCTGCAAAGCCTCGGCAACGGCTGGACGTCAAACCCTGTGCCGTTCCTGCGCCAGGTCATCGCCAACCACACGGGCTACGGTGAGATCGTCTCCACCGCCTTCGGTAATGCGATGCAGGAGATGGGCACTGGGGGCGCCGGGCCGCAAGCCGCCTTGACCCATCTGCTTCCTATCGGCACCATCCCGGGTTACCTGGGGCAAAACGCTGCGAACCTGGTCAAGACAATCTTCGACTTCTCCTACTCGGTCGGCGTCGACACTGCGACACCCGCCGTCGGACCGGCATTCTTCGGGTTCCCCGTGGCGCTGGGGCTCAGCCTCATCGGGTCGCCGGTCACCACAATCAGCGCAATTGGTGCCAGCGCAGCGGCATTCTCGGCGGCGGTGCAAACGGGCGACTTCATTGGGGCCGCGGCGGAACTCTTCACAGCGCCGGCCGTTGTCGCCAACGGATTCTTGAACGGCCAGGTGATGCTGGGCATGAGCCTGCCGCCGCTGTCCTTGCCTCTTGGTCAGGCACCGATGGCACTCGCCATTCCGCTCGGCGGACTCCTCACGCCGATGTCGACGACGAGCGTCATTATCGGGCCGGCCGACGGCCTCCTAGTCGAGCCTCAGCTGACGATTCCGCTCGGCGGGACGGGCATTGGCGGAATCCTCCCCGCGCTGCTGAATTGGGCTCCGCAACAACTCGCTCAGGCGATCGGCGCGCCGATACCTCCGCAACCGCCGGTAGCCATTCCGACCGTTCAAATGTGACCAGTCGGGGGCGCCGGGCCCGGCGTCAGGACGGCATGGCCGCGACCGGCATCTCGACGCTGCCACGGCACGGCCCACTGGCAATGTCGGTGTGCCAGATCCCGCGCAACGTCCCGTCGGATTGCGGTGTGTAGAAAGCCCATGACCGTGCGGGCGCCCAGACTTTCGGGACGCCCTCCCCCATGTAGCAATCCCATTGGAAGTCGAAGCGCTCGACCCACCTGGTCCCATCCCAGGTGTAATGCGACGGTTGGGGCAGCGTCGGATTCTTGGGTTTCGGTCCGTTGGTGGCCGTCGCAACACACGCCGAGGCCGAACACGTCGTCTGAAAAACGTAGTCGGCGCTGAAGCTCGGTTCCGCCTGACTGGCGGCGACGCTGGTGCCGGTCTTTTCGACGGCGTAGCGCACCAGCGAGTACTTGCCATTCCACACCGGTGCCGTTGCATGCGCCGGCGCGGCAGCGGCGAGCATCACGACCACCAAGGTGCCGCGCAGCGCAGCTACACAAGAGGATCGCACCAACTACATCCTGCTGAGCGCATGACGCAACCGGGTATCAGTCCAGTTGAAATTTGGTGGCACCCAGCGGTTCGGATGTCCCGAATGCGAATACCGTCGACACCGTCAGGCGGTAGAGGTACCACGGCGGTGGGCCCGCCGACGGGGCGCTGTAGCCCGCCGTCAACGCATCGCCCTCGACCCGAGCGGGCCAGCCGTCAGCAGCGAAAGCTTCAGCTGCAGTGCGCAATTCATCGGAGTCGGTAACGCGATCGGCTTGACCTTCGAGAACGAGGTCGAAAGGCTCGGTCGCGACACTGATCACGCAACGGGCATCGCGAGTCAGGTTGCGGGACTTCCGCGTTGCCGGGCCCGATGTGAAGTACCAACGACTTCCGGACACGATCACCCCGACGGGCACCACATGAGGGCGGCCGTCTGGGTTGATCGTGCTCAGCCACATGGTGTGACGCTGCGGTCCCCCAGTTCCCGGCGCTTGCGGCAGCTGGCTCGCCAGCACCGATTCGACACGGGCCCATTCAATGGTCGGCGCCCCGTACCCGTCGAGGTTGCACTCTGTGATGGTCATACACCTACAGACCGAGGGCGGCGCCAGAATTCATCGGCCGCGCAACAGAAACAGGCCGTAGGCCGCGATCGACTGCGAATCGACGATCACTCCCGCGCGAATCATCCGTTCCACTTCGTCGCGCGCGAACCACTCGCTGCGCATGTCCTGTTCTTCATGCTCGCGTGCGGCCTCGCCCTCCGAGATCCCGGTAGCCAGGAACACCCACCCGCGCTGGCTGGTCATCCCGGGTGCAATGTCCACCTGACCCAATGCCTCCATGGACGCCGCGAGCAACCCCGTTTCCTCGCGCAGCTCACGCCGGGCCAGTTCGGCCGGTTCGAGCTCGGCCAGGCCGGGTGCGGTCCCCTGTGGGAACTCCCAGCGCCGCGCGCCCACGGGATACCGGAACTGTTCCACCAGCCGGAAGCGTCGCCCGTCATACGGGATCACCAGGGCATAGGTGGGCTTGTCCACCACGGCGTAGATGCCACTACTGCCGTCGGGTCGGCGGATGTCGTCCTCGCGGAGCACCATCCACGGATTTCGGTAGATCTCGCGGGACGCTACGGGTTCGATGAAGGGCACCCTCCTAGTGTGGGCTTAGCGTGAGCCGGGCATCACGGCTGCCCGCGCCAGCGCAGCACATCCAACGCGGCGGCGACCATGACGCTGCATTCCGACAGCGGCCTGGGCAGCAGCTCGTCGGCGCGGGCCAGCCGCCGGAACAGGGTATTGCGGTGGGTGAACAGACGCGCCGCCGCGCGGGAAGCGTTGCACTGCTCGTTGACGAAAACCCTTACTGTGTCCTGCAATTCGCTGTCGGCAGATTCGAGGTCACCCAAAGCGTAATGGACGAACTCGGCGGCCCGGTTGGTGTCGGCGGTGATGAGCGCGGTCAGATAAACCTCGCCGAACAGCGCAATGCGCTGCGGTGACTGCAAGCGCGCCATCATCTGCTGGGTGGTGACGGCGTCGAAATGGCTGCGTCGAAATCCGTCGATACCGGCGGCGGTCGGTCCGACGGCCACCCGGACGTCGGGCAGCGCCTCGACCGCCTGCCTCAGCGGACCGATATCTGGCTGGTCACCGGCCTTGTTGCCGGGCACCCAGACCCAACGGGTAGCCGTGCTGGCCAGCACGATCAGCGGCCGCGCGCGGGTGGCATGACCGAACGCCTCGGCGACCTTGTCCAGCCGAGAAAGATCACCGGCCGGGGTGTCGCTCCAGATGACGGCGGCGGTGTGGGTGCCCGTCAGGGCATAGCCGAGGCGGTCCTCGGCCCGCCGCCGGGGTATGGGCGCGCCATCGAGGATGAGTGCGACGGTCTCGCGACGATCGGCGTGGCTGCCACGGGTGAGTTCGTCCCGCTCCGACTCGATCTGGGCGGCGATGGCGGCCAGCGTCGTGTCGACGAACGCACTGATCGAGCGCGAGCACACATCGAGCGCCTCGTGGAGTTCGTTGGGATCGGAGGTCAGCTCGAACGCGATCTCCATCAGTCGCCGCCAGGCCACCCCTTCGCCCACTCGGTAGGCGTCGAGCGTGTAAGCCGTGAGCCCCCTGCGGACGAGCTCGCGTGCGACGTTCATGACTTCGGGCCCGGTGTTCGCCGGCACCGGCGCACCGGGGTCGCGCACGTTGGCCGTTCCCCAGCAGTAGAGGTTGTCCCGGTTGCTTCGGCTCACGGCAGCCGCCAGCTCCGGGTCGGCCGCGATCATCGGGCTGGCCGCAAGCACCGCACGGTCGAACTGCTCGAGCCACTCCCGCTGCGGGCTGACGACGATCTGCGCGATCTGCCGGATCAGCTCTTTACACCGAGGTGATGGCGGTTTCCACGGCATCGGCTCAGGATAGCCCCGGTGGTGCATTATGCACCATTACAGCGCGATTTTGAGTCATTTTGCGCTATCGCGACCGGGCCTGGAAACGGGACGATTCGAGTATCGAATCCAGCATCATCCCAAGGAGCCACCAATGGACCGCACCGCAGGCAATGTCGCCAGTCAGGTCGAGCACGTCGACGTGTTGATCGTCGGCGCCGGGATCTCCGGCATCGGCGCCGCCTACTACCTGCAGAAAGACCACCCGGGTCGGACCTACGCGATCCTCGAGGCGCGCGGCGCCACCGGTGGCACCTGGGACCTGTTCCGCTACCCGGGCATCCGGTCGGACTCCGACCTGCACACCTTCGGCTACGAGTTCAAGCCGTGGCAGGACGACGACGCGATCGCGAGCGCCGACAAGATTCTTGCCTACCTGCGTCAGACCGCTGCTGAGAACGGGATCGACGAGAAGATCCGCTTCCACCACAAGGTGCTGGGTGCGCAGTGGTCCAGCGCCGAAGCGCGCTGGATCGTCGACGCAGAGAACGTGCAGACCGGCCACCTCGTGCAGTTCAGCGCCAACTGGATCTTCATGGCCGGCGGCTACTACCGGTACGACCAGGGCTACACCCCCGAGTTCAAGGGCCGTGACCGCTTCGTCGCCGGCGGAGGGCAGATCGTGCACCCGCAGCACTGGCCCGAGGACCTGGACTACACCGGCAAGAAGGTGGTCATCATCGGCAGCGGGGCGACCGCGGTCACCCTGGTGCCGGCGATGGCCGGCACGGCCGGACACGTGACCATGCTGCAGCGCTCACCGACCTACATCATGCCGGTGCCGGCGAAGGACACATTCGCCAACACCGCCAAGAAGTTGCTCGGCGACAAGCGCGGGTACGCGCTCTCGCGACGGAAGAACATCCTGCGGCAGCGTGTGGTGTACCAGTTCTGCCAGACGTTCCCCGGCGCGGCCAGGAAGGCGATCCGCTACCTCAACGCCAAGCAATTGCCCGCGGGCTATCCGATCGACGAGCACTTCAACCCGACCTACAACCCGTGGGACCAGCGGTTGTGCGCGGTTCCCGACGGTGACATGTTCAAAGCCATCCGCGACGGCAGCGCCTCGGTGGTGACCGATCGCATCGCGACGTTCACCGAAACTGGCATCGAGCTGGAGTCGGGCAAACACCTGGATGCCGACATCATCGTCACCGCAACGGGTTTGAACCTGCAGCTGCTCGGAGGGATGTCGTTGAGTATCGATGGCGAGCCGGTGGACCTCACCAAGTCGTTCGCCTACAAGGGCATGATGCTCTCCGGTGTGCCGAACTTCGCGTTCGCCGTCGGGTACACGAACTCGTCGTGGACGCTCAAGGTCGGGCTGCTGTGCGAACACTTCTGCCGACTGCTGGCCCACATGGACGCCCACGGTTACGACACCGCCCGTCCCGAGGTCGACGATCCGGACATGGAAGCACGTCCGCTGCTGGATTTTTCCGCCGGATACGTGCAACGCGCGGTACACCTGATGCCCAAGCAGGGCAATGACGCACCGTGGCTGATGTCCTCGAGCTACTACGACGACGTCAAGTTGCTGCGTGGCCGCCCGGTGGTGGATCGACACCTGCACTTCAGCACTGCCCACGCCTCCCGCACGGCCCCGGTGGCGGTGTCGGCATGACCGATCGTTTCTGCCCGGCCGGCGCCGGCAGGCAGGTGTGCTACCGGACGGACGGTGATCCGTCCGGTAGCCCCCTGGTCTTGATCGCCGGCCTGACGCTGGACCTGACCTCGTGGCCTCGGGAGATGATCGATGGCCTTGTTGCCCAAGGGTTTTACGTGATCCGCTTCGACAACCGCGACGTCGGCCGCACCACCCCGGCCACTACCCCGCCACCGAGCCTGTGGCGCCGGGCGCTCCAGCGTCCCCGCCAAGACGGTTACGACCTGGCCGACATGGCCGGCGACGCCGTCGCGGTGCTCGACCACCTCGGCGTCGAGCGGGCCCACGTGGTCGGAATGTCGATGGGCGGAATGATCGCCCAGACGATCGCGGCCCGCTACCCGACCCGTACCTTGTCATTGACGTCGATCTTCTCCACCACCGGCAGCCGACGGGTCGGACAAGCCGCGATGTCGACGCAGCTCTTGCTGGCCAACCCCGGCTCGCGGACCCGCAAGGAATTCATCCGCAAGCACCTGCGGCTGGTGGAACACTTGGCGGGCAAGGGGTTTGCCCCTGACATGTCGGCGGCGGCCGAGTACGCGACGAGAGCCTGGGATCGGGGCCTGCGTCAGGCAGCCGGAGCCGGTGTCGCACGGCAGATCAACGCCGTCTACAAGTCGGGTGACCGCACCGCGGAACTACGCCGAGTCACCGCGCCTACATTGGTGATTCACGGCGATCGCGACCCCATCGTGCATCCCAGCGGTGGCCGAGCCACGGCGGCGGCCATCAGCGGCGCCCGGCTTGTCACCATCGCCGGCATGGGTCACGACCTGTCACCCGGGGTCATCGACCGCCTTGTGGCGTTGATTGCGCAAGTCTCGCAGTGCACCTCAGAGTCGCGCGGCGACGTCGGCAGCACGGTGTAGTTGCTCGAGATCGGAACTTGTTGGGATGAGCTGGATTTCGTCGGTACCGATCGCCTCGAATCTCCGAAATACTTGCAGCAGCTCGTCTTCGCTGCCGGCCCAGCCGGTCGTCGGCGCCATGGCGTCGACGTACTCCGCAGGTATCCAGTTCATGTAGCGGCGCAGGTGCCGATGCACTTGCGAACGCGCTTCGTCGGGCGATCCGAACGCGAACCAGAACGACGTCGTCAGCTGGGGTCTAGGCTTGCCTGCCTCTGCCCAGGCCGCGCGCGCCACGTCGAAGAGCTCGTTCTGCTTGGCGACGTCGAGATCCAGGGTGGTACCAGCCATGCCGTCGGCCCAGGCGGCTGCGCTGCGGACGGTCTTGGGCCCGATGGTGCCCACTAACAGTGGCGGGCCGCCGGCCTGGACCGGCAATGGGCCGACCGGCAGGGTCGAGTCGGTGACCTTTTCCCCGGCCCAGACCCGCTTCAACACCGCCACCCGTTCGGCCATGCCGCGGATCGTCTGCGTCTTGGGATCGGCGCCGACGGCGTGATAGTCCTCGTGCCTTCCTCCGACGCCGACACCGACGGTCAGGCGCCCGCCGCTGAGCATGTCGCCCGTTGCGAGCGCCTTGGCAAGCATGACCGGGTCGTGCAGCTGGGGCACGATCACCGTCGTCACCAGTCGCACCCGCTGCGTCCACGCGGCCAACGCCCCGAGCAGCGTCAGGCTGTCGGGATTGTCGAATGCGATGCGTTCGCCCCAGCACAGCGAGGAGAACGGGCCCTCGTCGATGGCACGAGCCCAGCTGTGCAACACGGTGGCGTCGAGGGCGGGCTCCATCACGGGCATGGTCATACCTATCTGCACAAAGCGATTCTGGCAGCATGGGGTGATGGGTCTAGCGAGCGCGTCGATTGCGCATGTCCGGCTGACAGTCACCGATATCGAGCGATCGCGGCGGTTCTACGAGAGCGTGTTTGATTGGCCGGTGCTGATCGAGCTTCCCGACAATGCCGACGAGGCGACTCGCGAACAGCTAGGTTTCCTGTTCGGTGGCGTCATCTACGACCTGGGTGGCGCGCTGCTGGGACTTCGACCGGTGGGCAGCGAACCCTTTGACGAGAACCGCACCGGCCTGGATCACATCGCTTTCCGGTTGGGCAGTCGGGCCGAATTGGACGCTGCCGCTGCGCATCTCGACAACCTTGGCATCTCACACGAGCCCGTCAAGGACATTGGGCCGCTGTACATATTGGAGTTCCGCGACCCGGACAACATCGCGCTGGAGCTGACGGCGTCGAAGTAGCGGGTGTGACTCGCCGCGAGCGTGCGCAGAATGACGGCGGATACGGCGTGTCGCTGTACCAACACGCACGCTCGCCGAGTCTACTTCCCCGATCCCGCCGGACATTCGATGGAGATTCTCACCCGCCCCTATGGCTCGGGCGGCTAACCGCCCGTACTGCGGTGTCGCTTGCTCTCCTGATCGCGATAGTCGTCGGCCATTTTCGCCACATGCGCCGGCAACGCATCGGCGGCGACGTCGGCCAGCGTGGTTTCCTCCAGCACCGAGCGCATGCTGGCCCGCAGCGCCCGCCAGACGTCGGTCAACGCCACGGTCGGGCCGGAATAAGGCAGGTCACCGAGTCCGATGTCGCGGACGCTGGCCAGCGGTCCGTCGATGCAGCGCAGCACGTCAGCGATGCTGATTTCGTTTGCTGGACGGGCTAATTCGTAGCCGCCCTCACGGCCGCGGTGACTGCGCACCAAACGGTCCGTGCGCAGGTTGGTGAGGATGTCGACGAGGAATTGCGGCGGTATTCCTTGCGCCTGCGCAATATCGTCGGTCTTTACCAGCGTGCCGGGCTCGGCGGTGGCGAGCTGAACCATCGCCCGCACTGCATATTCCGCCTTGGCCGACATCCGCATGCCACGAATTCTGCCAGCTAGCCGGTTACACTCAGCACCGCGTCGGCGTACTCCGGCCGGCACACCACCAGATCGGGCAACAGCGGATCGGGCCGGTTGTATTGCAGCGGAGACCCGTCTAGCCGCGACGTGTGCAGACCGGCAGCGCGCGCCACCGCCACCGGTGCGGCGGAATCCCATTCATATTGACCGCCGGCGTGTACGTAGATGTCGGCCAGTCCTTGGATGACCGCCGACACCTTGGCCCCGGCCGATCCCATCTCGACCAGCGTTCCGCCGAGGCTGTCGCGAACCTGCAGAGCGATTGCCGGCGGCCGAGTACGCGACACCACGATCCGCGGCGGGGCGGGATTCGGGGCCGGTGGGTCGACGTCGGGGGTCGACAACGTAACACCTTGCGCCGGAAGCGCGACGGCGCCCGCGACGAGCTCACCGGATTCCCACAGCGCCACGTGCACGGCCCAGTCCTGCCGCCCGAGTTCGGAGAATTCCCGGGTGCCGTCCAGTGGGTCGACGATCCACACGCGCTCGGACCGCAGGCGCACGGGGTCGTCGGCGCCCTCTTCGGACAGCACGGCATCGTCGGGGCGACGCTTTGCCAGCGCGGCCATCAGGAAGTCATGCGACCGCTTGTCCCCCGCGGCCTTTCGCTCGGCTTCGGTCGCGTCGGCCAACTCGGTGCGCACACCGAGCAACAGCTCCCCGGCCTGCGTCGCCAATTCGGCGGCCAGCTGGTGATCGCTCATGAAAACGATTCAATCAGGTCGAGCACGGCCTGCGCTTGTTCCTCGAGCGTGTGGTCCACAGTGAGCCGCAGGTCGGGGTTCTTCGGGCGCTGATAGGGGCTGTCGATCCCGGTGAAATGGGTGATCTCGCCAGCCCGCGCTTTGGCGTACAGCCCCTTGGGGTCCCGGCGCTCACATTCCTCGATCGGCGTGTCGCAGAACACTTCGAAGAACGGAAATCCCGCGTCCACGTGGACTTTACGGGCCATCTCGCGGTGCTCGGCCAGCGGGCTGATCGCGGGCACCAGCACGATTTGTCCGGAGTCGGCGAGCAGCGTGGCGACATGCGCCAGCCGGCGCAGGTTCTCCGCGCGGTCGGCCATGCTGAAACCGAGATCGGCATTCAAGCCGTGCCGCAAGTTATCACCATCGAGAACATAAGCGGGAATACCCCTTTCGAGCAGCTTCTGCTCGACCAGCATGGCCACCGACGACTTGCCGGCACCCGACAGCCCGGTGAGCCACAGAGTCTTGCCCTTGGTGGCCCGGTCTTCGGCCGTCACCAACGACTTGTGCCGCACCGTGTTGGGGCTGGCGGTGTGTGTCGAGACGTCGCGCAGGATCATGCCCGCGGCCACCGTGCCGTTGGTGTCGGGGTCGATGAGGATGAACGAGCCGGTGGTGGCATTACGGGTGTACTCGTCGAGGAGCAAGGGCGACTGGGTGCGCAGCGAAACCCGGCCCAGCTCATTGAGTTTCAGCGCCGCCGCCGTCTTGTCCCGGTGCAGGGTGTTGACATCGAGGCGATAGTCCAGCGCGGTGATCCGCGCCCGCGTGGTCCGGGTGGTGTGCTTGATGATGTAGTCGCGGCCGGGTTCGAGCGCGGAGTCGTCCGCCATCCAACAGACGGTGGCGTCGAAAGACTGCGCGATTCTGGGCTGATTGTTGGCACGCGCGATCATGTCGCCGCGCGAGATGTCGATGTCGTCGGCCAGGCTGATCGACACGGCCATCGGCGGAAACGCTTCCTCCACAGGGCCGGTCGGACCGTCGATGGCTGTGATCCGGGTGGTCTTGCCGACCGGCAGTACCACCACCTCGTCGCCCGGCCGCATCACTCCGCTGGCCACCGTGCCTGCGTAACTGCGGTGGTCCTGATGATCAAGTGTGTGCGGGCGGATGACGTACTGCACCGGGAACCGCACGTCGACCAGGTTGCGGTCACCGCCGATGTAGACCTCTTCGAGGTGCGACAGCAGCGAAGGCCCCTCGTACCACGGCGTCTGGTCCGATTTGGTGACCACGTTGTCGCCGTGCAGCGCCGAAAGCGGGATGGACGTCACGTCCTGCACGTCGAGGCGCGCCGCAAACGCGTGGAACTCGTCGCGGATCGCCTCGAATTTCTCTTTGTCCCAGTCGATCAGGTCCATCTTGTTGACCGCCAGCACCAGGTGGCGGATGCCCAGGAGAGAGGCCAGGAACGCGTGCCGGCGGGACTGCTCCAGCAAGCCGTGCCGCGCGTCGACCAGGACGATCACCAGCTGAGCGGTCGACGCGCCGGTGACCATGTTGCGCGTGTACTGGATGTGACCAGGGGTGTCGGCGATGATGAATTTCCGCTTGGGCGTGGCGAAATAGCGGTAGGCGACGTCAATGGTGATGCCTTGTTCGCGCTCGGCCCGCAGCCCGTCGGTAACCAACGCCAGATCCGTGTAGTCGTGACCGCGCTCCTTGGATGTTCGCTCTACCGCGGCCAACTGGTCTTCCATGACCGCTTTGGAGTCGTAGAGCAGGCGCCCGATCAGCGTGGACTTGCCGTCGTCGACGGAACCGGCGGTCGCGAGGCGCAAAAGCGTGGTGGGAGCGGCCATCAGAAATACCCCTGCCGTTTACGGTCTTCCATGCCTGCTTCCGAGATCCGGTCGTCGGCTCTGGTCGCGCCACGCTCGGTCAAGCGGGTCACCGCGGTTTCGGCAATGACCTCCGAGACGGTGGTGGCTTCTGATTCCACGCACCCGGTGCAGGTGACGTCACCGACGGTGCGGAACCGCACCGTGGCCTCGAATACCTTTTCGCCGGGGCGAGGCCGCAGG
Source organism: Mycobacterium intermedium (assembly GCF_002086275.1). GTDB lineage: Bacteria > Actinomycetota > Actinomycetes > Mycobacteriales > Mycobacteriaceae > Mycobacterium > Mycobacterium intermedium. Next base: position 74,374 of record NZ_MVHT01000019.1, read on the forward strand.
TAGCGGTGTACCGCCAGCAGCATCCCGTCACGCTGAAAGACCTTGCGCCGGTGGGCGAAATAGATCGCGGGCAACTTGATGTTTTCGGCGCCGATGTAGGACCAGATGTCGAATTCGGTCCAGTTGGACAGCGGAAAGACGCGGATGTGCTCACCCTTGTGGTGGCGCCCGTTGTACAGACTCCACAGCTCGGGCCGTTGATTCTTCGGGTCCCACTGGCCGAACTCGTCGCGGAAGCTGAACACCCGTTCCTTCGCGCGGGCCTTTTCCTCGTCGCGCCGGGCTCCCCCGAAGGCGGCGTCGAACTTGTTCTCCCGGATCGCCCGCAGCAGCGTCACGGTCTGCAGCGGATTGCGCGACGGGCTGGTCTCGACCACGCGGCCGGCGTCGATGTCGTCCTGCACCGATGCCACCACCAGGCGCACGCCGGATTCGGCGACCAGTTCGTCGCGGGTGGCCAGCACCTCGTCGAAGTTGTGGCCGGTGTCGACGTGCATCACCGGAAACGGCAACCGCCCCGGGCGGAATGCCTTGAGCGCCAGGTGCAACATCACGATGGAGTCCTTGCCGCCGGAGAACAACAACACCGGCCGTTCGAACTCTGCGGCCACCTCCCGGATGATGTGGATGGCCTCGGCCTCCAATGAGCGCAGATGGCTCAATTCGTACTGGCCGGGCGCGGGGCCGGCGTGCACCGTACTGGTCATAAGGACCTAACTATTTGTCCGTAAAGTTGGTAGATTTGACCATATTTATGATCATTACCCAGTTATAGAACCAGTCCCGGCCGGTCATGTCAACGAATGACTGTTGCCCCCGCTGGGCGTGCGACAGCATGGACACATGGCTGACCCCGAACCCGACGCGCCGCCGAGCGGGCGCGACGTCATTGCTCAGTTCCTGCCGGCATCGCCATTCGTCGCGAAGCTAGGAATCGTCGCCGAACGACTCGAGGCCGACGGCGTCCGGCTGCGACTGCCGTGGGATCCGTCCAACGTCACCGTCGGCGACATGGTGCACGGCGGGGCTATCGCAACCCTCGCCGACGTCACCGTGATGGCCGCGGCGTGGTGCGGCGCGCAGGCGCCACCCGACCTGCGGGGGGTCACCGTATCGATGACCCTGGACTTCATGGCACCCGCGCGCGCCACCGACGTAATAGGGATCGGCCGCGCCGTTAGGGGGCGGCCGGGGGGGGGGGACTGCGCGGGCGCCCAAGTGGCCCCCCCGGGGAAGCTGGTTGGGGAAAGCCTAGCCCCCGACAAGGGGGGGGGGCGGAACCCCCGTTTGACACGT